>JAZNUM010000017.1:0-22767 GCA_045592325.1 Candidatus Egerieisoma sp. | reverse complement strand
TGCCCTTCTAAGTGGCCTCCAGAGCACTTGTCTGCCCACGGTGAATTGCAGGAACCCGTCGGGAGTAGAGAAAAATTTTAATATCGCTTGTTTTTTCAGAAAAAAATATTTTACCTTTGTAGTGCAAATGGTTCCCAGATGGGCGTTACTGCTTGTCGGGAGAATAGGGAATCCGGTGAGAATCCGGGACAATACCTGTTGCTGTGAGTTCCATTCCGCAAGGAATACGAATTTACCGAACTCTTTGCCACTGGCGCGGGATGCGCTGGGAAGGCTCGGTAGAAGGAACAAGTCAGAAGACCTGCCACTTTGCATTAAAGATTTTGGCCTGCAGGTTACGGGTGAGAATCAAAACAGTTTTTATCCGTATTTACATAAAGTAAGGTAGAGCAGGCCGGCTTATATTCAGTTGTATCCATAATTGCATATTGGAGCATCAAAGAATACCTCTACCATATTGTATGGGATTACTCCCGATAGAAACACGTTTTGAGTTTTACTTGTACACCATACAGGTGCAGTACTAACTTAAAACGTGTTTTTTTATGGAAAATTCTATTTATGAGCAACCTCAGGTGGAGGTTCTTGAAGTTGAAGTTGAAAAAGGCTTTGCTACGAGCAATGGAGCCGGTGATTCACCTTGGGAAAACTATTAGGCAATTAATCATTATTAAAATTATGGAAATGAAAAGATTTGGCTTTTATATAATGTTATGCTCATTATTGGCGCTTGCCTCTTGTGAGCAAGATGAGATGGGTACAAGCAAAATTAGCGGAGAGGGCTTTACACTTATAGGCAACAGCTCAATTGGCACAAAGACCTCTTTTGGCACACCGGAATCAGGCAAGATTCCTTTCTTATGGAAAGCCGGGGACTGCATATATGTAAATGGAGTTAATAGTGAACCTCTGCAGGAGGGTGGTACAACTGCTGAGTTCATCTTTACTGAAGGTTCTGTAAAGGCTGGTGATGCGGTATATTTTGGAGGTGTGGATTTGGAAAAAGAACCAGGCAAGTGTATGGTACTTGCATGTCCATGGCAGGATGGCGACAGTAAAGACCTGTCTTACAATTGCGAATTCGGATACGCTATTGTGGGAGCAGACAATTCATTTGTCCTTGAGCATTATTCATCATATTTATGGTTGAATACCTACTCACAAGAGGTAACAAAGAAGGTTGCAAAAGTGACAATTACAGCACAAAATGATATTGTAGGGTGGTATGAATTTGATGAGGATACAAGAAAATTTGTGGGTCCTGTATCGTCTATGATTCCAGCAGAAGAGGTAACTGGGCCTGATGAAGAAATTCTCGCCCAAACCAAATCAATTGTCATGGAATTCCAGGATAAGGAGAATAACTACACTCCTACTCCAAAACAGCTGCTTGCAGCATCTTCTGATGAGGAGATTTGGGCAGTGGCAGTTACATTGCCTGTTACAACAGGTACGCTCAGAATTGACTACGAATTTGAGGACGGCACCTGTGCTTCATATAACTATCCTTCCAAAACCCTTGCGGCAGGCACTACATACAGAATAACCCAGGAGATAAAGGCTGCAGACCTGTATCAGTTGAGAACCCTTACTTTTGAGGATGCAGATGCCAAGTTTGCTCACTATTATCTGGATAATGGTACACAAATAACAAAATGGAGTGATCTTATAGATGATGCTCAATATGGAGGAACCATTACTTATAACCAGGAGGGAATTGCTTATACATGGTCAGACAATAACAATACCGGTCTACAGCATAGTTTTACCACTCCATATTGGGGCGGAGGACATGTGATATCAAATTATGTAAATGACAATTACACAACTCTTCCAGACGGCAAGTATGGATGGTACGAACTTCAGATGGAAATCCCAGTTCCTGCTCATAGCGGATCCAACTTCGCAGTGCATAACGGCTATAGCGATTTCTTCAACTCCCAACTCTACGATGCTTCTCTTCAATGCTTGACATTTCCAGATGGTGAAGAACATATTATAGATCATATATATGTTATGAACACTAACTATGTTCTCAATTCGCTCACATATGGTGATGGATTCAACTCTCCAGCAACGGAAGGTACATATGTGAAAATTATGGTCTATGGCTATAATTCAAATGATGAATTGACAGGTTCTTCGGAATTTTCTTTGTGTAAAGGCACAGATCTCATAGGTAATTGGACCAAGTGGGATCTTTCCGCCCTTGGCAAGGTTGCAAAGATTTCATTCAATTTTAGTGCATCTGAAGATCAGAGTGGAAGTTATGGATTAAATTGCCCGGCCTATTTCGCCTACGATGATGTGGCTGTACGTTTCAGTGTGAATGAGTAATCTGTCGGGAAAATGAAGAAACAATTTTTATATATGATGGCGGTTGTATTGGTTGCCTCATCCTGTAACAAGGATGAGGTGATCACTACCACTGTAGATGATTTTTACAGGGCCAGAACTGAGAGTTCAAAGAGTGATTTCTCCAAAGTTTTTGAATATACACCGGCTCCGGGGCAGTTCATTAATGAGACAAAAACAGGAGGGTTTGACGGCACTCAGACCACACCTGAGGCGGCAGTAAGATACGCAGAGCAGCGGATGAGGGATAATCTTTTTGTCTCTCTTGGAGGTTTTGGCGGTTATATTGTGGTTGGGTTTGACCACAGCATAGACAATATTGCAGGGTATGACTTTGCAATTAAAGGGAACGCCTTCAAAGGCTCTTCCGAGCCGGGAATTGTATGGGTAATGCAGGATGAGAACGGAAATTCTCTTCCCGACGACACCTGGTATGAACTCAAAGGGTGCGAAACCGGCAAGTCCACCACAATACAGAACTACTCGGTAACATATTACCGCCCGGAAGGGGAACAGGAACCTGTGAAGTGGAAAGACAGCGAGGGGAATGAGGGGGAGATAGATTACCTGCGTGCATATCATTCCCAGCCGTTCTATTATCCTGCGTGGATAAAGGAGAACAGTTATACTTTGCAGGGGACATTCCTCAAGCCGAAGAACTATGACCAGAGCGGCAACGGATCCTATTGGGTACAGCAGGAGTACGACTGGGGCTATGCAGACAACTTCAGTCCTACAGATTTCTGCAATGATGCACCGCTGAAAGCCTGCAATTTGCTTGACATCTCCAATGCAATTGCTCCCGACGGTTCTGTGAAGGAACTGAAATTCATAGATTTCATTAAAGTGCAGACCGGATGCAACACAAAAAGCGGATGGTTGGGGGAAAACTCAACCGAAGTATTCGGGTTTTATGATTATTCCATGCTAAATCAAGCCAATTGATGCATAAAATTGATGTTATTTTTAAGTATGTCCTGCAGTTGCTCCTTTTGGCGGGGGCAACTGCTTGCATGGAATGGGATTACGGCAATCAGGAGCAGTTCAGTTTGCCCGGGCATGGCCTGTTCATTACCAATGAGGGGAATTTCCAGTATGGGAATGCCTCCCTCTCCTTTTATGACCCTTTGGAGAAATCTGTTGAGAACGAACTCTTCTACAGGGCAAATGCCATGAAACTTGGGGATGTGGCCCAGTCCATGACAATACGGGACGGCATAGGATGGATTGTAGTGAACAATTCCCATGTGATTTTTGCAATTGACATTGAAACCGGAAAGGAGATTGGGCGCATTACCAATCTCACCTCTCCCCGTTATATCCATTTCCTTTCCAAAGAGAAGGCTTATGTTACCCAGATTTGGGACAACAGGATCTTTATTGTAAACCCTTCCACATTTGAGATTACAGGGTATATCCCTGTTCCACGCATGACAATGGAGCAGGGCTCCACCGAGCAGATGGTACAATACGGAAAGTATGTATTTGTCAACTGCTGGTCTTACCAGAACCGTATCCTTAAAATTGACACAGAGACAGATTATGTAGTGGATGAACTGGTTGTAGGCATCCAGCCCACCTCCCTGGTGCTGGACAAGAACAACAAAATCTGGAGTGTTACAGATGGCGGCTATGAGGGGAGTCCTTACGGATATGAGGCCCCTTCCCTTTACAGAATTGATGCTGAAACCTTTACCATAGAAAAGGAGTTCAGGTTCAATTTTGGAGATGCCCCTTCAGAAGTGCAGCTGAATGGGACAAAAGATAAAATCTACTGGATAAATGATGATATCTGGGAGATGGATGTAACAGCAGATGTTCTTCCCAGCAACCCGTTCCTGGATTCCAGAGGGACAATCTACTACGGACTCACCATTGATCCTGCAAGCGGAGATGTTTATGTTGCTGATGCCATAGATTACCAGCAGCAGGGGATGATATTGAGGTATTCATCTGAGGGAGCGGAACTGGACAAGTTTTATGTAGGGATTATTCCCGGTGCATTTTGTTGGAAATAAGATTATGAAATATATTTCTTTTTTAAGCATATTGATGTTGCTTTCTGTGGGTGGTTTTTCCCAGAGTTCGAGAGATACAACCCATTACTGGCATCTTAGGATAAAGGAGGCCCGGATTGTGGCCAAAAGGCCCATGAAGGAGATTGGGGTACAGAAAACCAATTTTGACTCCCTGCAGTTGAAGGAGAACATCTCCCTATCCATGGCAGATATCCTTACATACAACGCTCCTGTATTTGTAAAGAGTTACGGCAGGGCTACCCTCTCCACAATCTCTTTCAGGGGGACATCTGCCTCCCATACCCAGGTTACCTGGAATGATATGAAGATAAACAACCCCATGTTGGGGATGACAGATTTCTCCACAATTCCGGCATATTTCATAGATGACGCCTCCCTTTTGCATGGCACCTCCTCTGTAAATGAAACCGGTGGCGGATTGGGCGGAGCAGTAAAACTCTCCACCAAACCGGCCCGGGAAGAGGGTTTTGGATTGCAGTATATACAGGGAATAGGCTCCTTCTCAACTTATG
The DNA here is from genome assembly GCA_045592325.1 of Candidatus Egerieisoma sp. GTDB lineage: Bacteria > Bacteroidota > Bacteroidia > Bacteroidales > UBA932 > Egerieousia. Next base: position 17,861 of record JAZNUM010000017.1, on the reverse strand, counting down.
AAGAGTTTATGAGGCTAACCTGGGGAAACGAAAGATGGCAGAGTTCCACAAGGGCTGTATATTCATCATCTGAGAATGACTATGAATACCGCAACAGGGATAAAAAGGAGAACATCTATGATGACAGCCATAAAATCATAGGGCAGTATTACCCTTTGGAGAGGAACAGGAGCGGCGCGTTCAGGGATCTGCATCTGTTGCAAGAGGTGTATTATAATGCCGGCAAAGGGAACCGTCTGGGGATGAATGTGTGGTACATAAACTCTAACCGGGAACTTCCTGTCCTCACAACAGATTACAGCAATGATGCCAGTTTTGAAAACCGGCAGAGGGAAGAGACCTTAAGGGGAATTGTTTCATGGGACCGTTTTGGCGGCAAATGGAAGACGGGTGCCAAGGCCGGGTATATCCACACCTGGATGGCATATGATTACAAAAGGGATCCGGGGAATGGGACAATGACCCCAATGACCCGTTCCAGAAGTTATGTGGATACTTTCTACGGGCAGGCCAATGCGGAGTTCACCCCCTCCGGGAAGTGGTATTTTACGGCAAATCTCTCTTCATACCAGCATCTTGTGGAGAGTTCCGACAAAAATATCATTCTGCAGGAGGGAAACAAGGCAGTTGTGGGGTACGAAAAGGCAAGGATGGAACTGTCGGGAAGCATATCTGCAAAATGGCGCCCTACAGAAAATTTTGGAATTTCTGCCGTATTGAGGGGAGAGAGTTTTGGGAATGAGTGTACCCCTGTGATACCGGCCCTGTTTGCAGACATTGTCCTGTACGGCAAGTGGAATCTGGTAGCAAAGGCTTCAGTTTCCAGGAATTACCGTTTCCCTACTCTTAATGACATGTACTTCCTGCCCGGAGGAAATCCGGATTTAAAGAGCGAGGAGGGGTTCACCTACGACGCCGGAGTCTCATTTGATGTGGGAAAGGAGGAAAAATATAACCTCAAAGGGGGTATTTCATGGTTTGACTCATACATAGATGACTGGATAATATGGCTCCCTACAACAAAAGGATTCTTTTCTCCAAGGAATATAAAGCAGGTACATGCGTATGGGGTTGAGGGAAATGCGGACCTTTCGGTGGCGTTATCGCAGAAAATGAATCTCTCAATGCAGGGGACATTCTCATGGACACCATCCATAAACGAAGGGGATCCCATGAGCCCGGCAGACAAATCAGTTGGGAAACAGTTGCCCTATGTGCCGGAATATTCCGCTACAGCAAGCGGACGCCTTTCCTGGAAATCTTGGTCGTTCCTCTATAAATGGTGCTATTACAGTCCCCGCTACACAATGTCCAGCAATGACATTTCATTGTCGGGAAGACTGCCACGGTATTATATGAGCAATATTGTTGTGGAGAAGGTGCTGCATTTCAAATGGGCAGACATCTCCCTTAAAGGGTGTGCCAACAATATATTTGATGAAGACTATCTCTCTGTATTGTCCAGACCTATGCCCGGAGTAAATTTTGAGTTCTTTATAGGTATAACCCCTTGCATAAAATGACAAAATCCCCAGCATTTCTGCTGGGGACTCGTGCGGGCGAAGGGACTCGAACCCCCACGTCGTCAGACACTAGATCCTAAGTCTAGCGCGGCTACCAATTACGCCACGCCCGCGTTCCGTGATTGGGACTGCAAAGGTAGGAATATTTTTTACAATTGCAAATTTTTATTCAGGAATTTTATTCCTTGTAAAGTATCATGCTGGCCCAGTTGTCAATATCCCTGCTGAAAACCATCCTGAAACCTTTTTCAATGGCGCATTGCTCAAGTACAGGAATATCTTCTGTATAAAATCCGCTCAATACCAGCACTCCACCGCTGCGCATTCCCCTGTAGTAAGTATCCATATCCTGCAACAGGATATTTCTGTTTATATTGGCAAGGATAAGATCATATTTGTTGGCCTGAATTAGAGAGCCGTCTCCGTAGAGTGTATGCACCGCCTCTGCCAAACGGTTCTTCCAGGCATTCTCCTTTGCTGAGTTTACTGCAACTATATCTACATCAATTGCATGTACAGCCCTTTTTGCCTTCATTTTTGCAGCAAGTATGGCCAACACTCCTGTACCGGTTCCCATATCCAGCACCTGTTTGTTGCGCAAACTTCTCCATTTGCCTCCCAATGCGCCTGATGCACCGCACAGGATACCGCTTGCCTCCCCCTCTCCATTCAAGTCCAACATTGCCTTAACCATCATAGTGGTAGTCTGGTGATGCCCTGTTCCAAAAGCCATCTTTGGTTCAATACGGATGTTATATTTGGTCAACGGCAAATTGCGGTGGAACGGAGCCTTTACTGTAACCAGCCCGTCTATAAAAATAGGCTCAAAATCTGATTCCCAGGTCTTGTTCCAGTTCTCCTCCTGAATGAATGATGTGGTATATGAAACAGAAAACTCAGAAGCGCCGTTATCAAAGAAGCTCAACACGGTCTTCAGGTTCTGCTGATTGAAATTATCCTGCCCAATATAACCCTTCAAGAGAGGCTCCTCCGTAGAGAAGCTCTCAAAAGGGATATCATCCAACATAGCCATTACAATCTCTGCGTACTCCTCTGTATACGGAGTAATCTCTATTGCAACCTCTATGTAATTCATTTCTTAGAAACTTTTTGCAATTGCTACAAAATCATCTGCAACCAAAGCGGCACCGCCAATAAGGCCTCCGTCAATATCTTTCTGTGCAAACAGTTCTTTTGCATTTGAAGGTTTGCAGCTTCCGCCGTAAAGGATAGTAATCTCCTCTGCCAAAGCACCGAACTGCTCAGCCAAGGTTGCGCGGATGAATGCGTGGATCTCCTGAGCCTGCTCACTTGTAGCGGTCTTGCCGGTACCAATAGCCCAAACCGGCTCATAGGCAATTACAACATTCTTCATCTGCTCTGCGGAAAGGGTAAACAGCACCTCTTTAATCTGTGAACCTACAACTTCAAAGTGTTTGCCTGCCTCTCTCTCCTCAAGTTTTTCACCTACACAGTAGATTGGAGCAAGCCCCTCTCCAAGTGCAAGGCCAATTTTCTTGACCAATTTTGCATTGGTCTCACCGTAGTACTCCCTTCTCTCTGAGTGGCCAAGAATTACATACTGCACGCCAACAGAAGCAAGCATCTTTGCAGAAACCTCACCTGTGTAAGCACCTTTTACCTCATCTGCACAGTTCTGTGCTGAAAGGCCAACTGCAGAACCCTCAAGTACTGCACCAACTGAAGAAATGTGTACGAATGGCGGAGCAACTACCAATTTTACATCAGCAGGCACCTCTGATACTTTTGCCAACACATCTTTAGCCAACTGGACACCCTCTGCAACTGTGGTGTTCATCTTCCAGTTTCCTGCAACAATTTTCTTTCTCATAATCTCTTTATTTCTTGTTATTTGTCATTTCTTTAAAACCGGGTGCAAAAATAATAAAAGTATCCCGATAAAGCAACGTGCCTTGTCGGGATACTCCATATTTAAAATGCAAACTATTTCCTCAAAAACTCCTCAATTGCCGAAGCAAGACGTCTTACTCCCTCCACAAGTTTCTCGTCATCCATGAATGAGTAGTTCACCCTGAAAGTGTTCTTTCCGCTGCCGTCGCAGAAGAACGCCTCTCCAATTACAAATGCCACATTCTTCTTGAGGGCAATTTCAAACAGTTCCTTGGCATCATACCACTCAGGCAACTTCACAAGCAGGAACAGGCCTCCATCCGGTTTTGTCCAGGTTACCCCCTCCGGCATATACTCCTCAAATGCCTTGAGTATAAGATCCCTCTTGTGTTTGTACATCTCTACTGTACCAGCAATGTTCTTTTCAAACAACCCCTTCTTAAGATACCTTGCAGCCACATACTGGTCAAAAATTGGCGAGCACAGGTCTGCAGACTGTTTTGCAAGGTTTATTCTGTGTATGAACTCCTTAGGGGCAACAATCCAGCCAAGGCGGAAGCCCGGTGCAAATGTCTTTGAGAATGTACCCAAAAGTATTGTACGTTCAGGGGCCATAGAATAGATATATGGCATGTGTTCACCCTCAAAACGGATCTCCTTGTAAGGGCTGTCCTCAAGTATCAGTATATCATATTTTCTTGCAATCCTTACCATATATTCCCTCTGCTCCATTGTCATTGTAAGGCCTGTAGGGTTTTGGAAATCAGGGATTGCATAAATGAACTTAGGTTTTTTTCCCGCAAGGCACATTGCCCTTACCACAGCCTCAAGTTCCTCATCCTTCTCTGCTCCCACAAGTTTCGCCTGATATGTTGTAAATGCCTGAAGTGCTCCAAGGTAAGAAGGAAGACCGCATATTACAATGTCACCCGGATCCAACAGCACCTTGGCTGTAAGATCTATAGCCTGTTGTGAAGCAGTAGTTATGATAATATTGTCTTTGTCGATATCCAAACCATCCCTCACATATCTTTTTGCCAGTTCCTCCCTCAATTCCCAGTTGCCGTCTGTACCGCCATACTGCAACGCCTTTACCCCCTCTTCTTCCAGAACCTCCATCATAATGGTTTTCAAATCCTCAATAGGAAAAGTATCAGGATTTGGAAAACCGCCTGCAAAAGAGATGATACCAGGCTGATTCACAACATTCAACAACGCCCTAATTGGTGATGGCTTCATACATTTTGCGCTTTCCGAAAGAAATTCACCAAAATCCACTTTCATATCTGTAGTTTTTAAAGTTTCAACCAAATTCTATACAAATATAATAAATTTAAAAATATAGCAAATTGATTCTATTAAATTATAAGTAAAAATATATGGAATTTATTACAGATATTACACCCACAAGCCAATATCAGGTATTTTTATACCACTCTTACCATTTGATTGTTTTTTTTGTAAATTTGTAGTTAAACCATATTCATTATGCCAGTACTTAGAATAACAAAAGAGTTCAGATTTGAAGGGGCACATGCCCTTCCCGGATATGATGGAAGATGCCGGAATCTGCACGGGCACTCCTACATAATGTATGTAACCATAAAAGGGGAACCGCTAAACGGCACCAACTCTCCAAAAGAGGGAATGATAATGGATTTCAAACAGTTGAAGGCCATTGTAAATGACAATATCATAGATATCTATGACCACGCACTTGTACTGCGCAAAAACGCACCCCTGGCAAAAGAACTCTCACATGAATACAGCAACGTGGTAACGGTGGATTTCCAACCTACCACAGAAAACCTGATATCCCATTTTGCAGATGTCATCTCAAAGGCACTTCCACAACATGTGGAACTCTACAGTCTGAAACTGCATGAGACTGCCGGTTCATTTGTAGAATGGTATGCTTCAGACAACAAATAAGCCCAACAGATGCAAAAAATTTTCCTTATAGACGGACACTCGCAGATTTTCCGTATGTATTATGCCTTTATGAGGCGCCCCATGGTAAACTCCAAAGGAGAGGATACATCCATTCTGTACGGATTTACAAAAATGCTCCTGGAACTCATATCCAAAGAGCAGCCCACACATCTGGCAGTAGCATTTGACCCCCCGGCAAAAACTTTCCGCCATGAGGCATATCCACAGTACAAGGCAAACCGCAGCGCTGCACCGGAACTGGTAAAGGCAGCATTGGACCCACTGCAGGAAATTCTTGCAGCATTCAACATTCCGGTTGTAATGATGCCGGGCTACGAGGCCGATGATGTCATAGGTTCAATGGCAACCCAGTGGGAAGGGAAAGATTCACAGATATATATGGTTACTCCCGACAAAGATTACGGTCAGCTCATCTCCCCAAATGTATTCCAGTACAAACCGGGAAAAGGTGGAAATGAAGTGGAAATCATCGGGAAGGAACAGGTATGTGAACACTATGGGATATGCGACCCACAACAGGTAATTGACATCCTTACCATATGGGGTGATTCTTCCGACAATGTACCGGGAATAAGGGGTATTGGAGAGGTTGGAGCAAAGAAACTCATTGCAAAATACGGTTCCCTTGAAAATATAATTGCCCATGCCGCAGAACTCCCTGCAAAACAGCAGGAATCCATAAACAGTTCTCTGGAACAGATTCAGATGAGCCGTTTTCTGGTAACAATAAAGAGGGACATTGAACTCCCGCTTACCCTTAATGACATTAAGGTTAAAGGGGCAACCGCTTCACAGATATCGGGAATATTCAACCGTTACGAATTCAATTCTCTGAAAAAACTCCTTCCACAATGGTTTGTAAATGATGATTCCCATGATTATGCAAACATTGCAGCAGCAGAGGAGATTCCGCTGCAAGAGACGGAAGTTGCCAGGATTCCAGAGATGAAGGAGGTTACGGCAGAAGAATTTGCTGCAATAGCGGCAAAAGAGGGCAAAGTGGCCTTAGAATACACAGCAAAAGGGGTTACAGCAGGCTGCAGTGCCAATTATACATATGTTTCTGGAAATGGAGTGTCATCATTGAAAGGAATTCTGGAAGACGCCAACATAGAGAAGAGTGGATACGGCTTCAAACAGTTATACAAGCAGTTGTGGGACAATGGAATACAATTGAAGGGAAGGATTTTTGACATGGAACTTATGCACTATATCCTCAACCCTGAGAGGAGCCATAAGGAGGAGATGCTCCTGAAGAGTTATCTGAATATTGACATTGGGGAAATTGCTGCCTCTGCAGTTTCAGATGCCGTTCAGGAGAAGGATGAACATGAACAGGATCTTTTCTCCTGCACAGAGCCCGATCTTTTCTCCGCACTTGCGGAGCCGGAGGAAGAAAATTGGGTATCACAACAGGAAAAGGAACTGTCGGGAATAAAATGCGCATTGCTGCTCCAGTTGGGGGAAAAACTTATGCAGGAACTCTCTTTTGCCGGACAGGACAAACTCTATATGGATATTGAGGCCCCTCTGGTAGAAGTCCTTGCAAATATGGAATATACCGGTGTAAAGATAGACACCGCCCAACTAAAGGAGTACAGCACCCTACTGGCTGGAGAACTGGCTCAGATAGAGGCCCAGGCTGTTGAACTGGCTGGCGATAGCACAATAAACCTCTCTTCCCCAAAACAGGTGGGGATACTGCTGTATGAAAAACTCCACCTTAACCCAAAAGTAAAGAAAAGCGCCAAAGGAAGTTATCCTACAGATGAAGAGACTTTGAATGAAATGCTCCACCTCCACCCCATTGTAGGGAAAATATTGGAATACAGAGGGATAAAGAAACTCATCTCCACATATACAGATGCCCTTCCAATGCTTATAAACCCCAAGACAGGGAAAATACATACAACCTTCAACCAGTCACTTACGGCAACCGGCAGATTGAGTTCAACCAACCCTAATCTGCAGAATATCCCAATCCGCACCCAGAGGGGAAGGGAGATAAGGAAAGCCTTTATCCCTTCAACACCACAGGGGGTGATAATCTCTGCAGACTACTCACAGATTGAACTCCGCCTTATGGCACATATGAGCGGAGACCCGCACCTTATTGATGCATTCAACAGAGGTATGGACATCCACACTGCTACCGCAGCCAAGGTATTCAAGGTTCCAGAAGAAGAAGTCACAAAGGAGCAGAGGAGCAGGGCCAAGACTGCCAACTTCGGTATCATATACGGCATCTCCGCATTTGGTCTCTCCCAAAGGCTGGGAATGACCAGAACCGATTCCAAAGCTCTCATAGAGGAGTACTTTGCAAATTATCCTAAGGTTAAGGAGTACATGAACCGTATGATTGCCATGGCAAAGGAGAACGGATATGTACAAACCATATACGGCCGCAAAAGGTTTCTTCCCGACATCAACTCCCGCAACGCCGTTGTAAGGAGTTTCAGCGAAAGGAATGCCATAAATGCCCCTCTCCAGGGGAGCGCCGCAGATATAATAAAGGTTGCAATGATAAAAATCAGCCGCCGCCTTGCCTGTGAAGGGTTACAGAGCAGGATGGTGCTTCAGGTACACGACGAACTTGTGTTTGACGCGGTTGCCTCTGAAGCAGAAAAGATTGCTTCCATTGTAACGGAGGAGATGGAAAACGTAATAAAACTGAGCATCCCCCTTGTAGCAGAGTGCGGCAAGGGAAACTCATGGCTTGAGGCACACTAAAATATGCAGGATAAAGCACATAAAGAACAATTTAAGGGAGATCTTCCCGACAACCTTCTCATAGACTCCGCCCTTCACGGGGACCAGACTGCCTATGCCCTTCTGGTACAGAGATACAGGGAGGGGCTTACCCTTTATGTAAATGAATTTGTAGGCAATCTGAAAAACGCAGAGGGAATTATTGAACTGGCAGAAGAGCCACAGGACATAGTCCAGGAGGCTTTCCACAAGGCATTCCAGGCCCTTGACACTTACATGCCCCAATACAAATTCTCAACCTGGCTGTTCAACATTGCCAGAAATATTGCCATAGATTATGCCCGCAAAAGGAAAATTACCATTGGGGCATCTCTAACTCCCGACAATATCCACACCCTTGCAAATATTGGAAGCGGCATAAAGAACTCCCCTGAGGACAAACTCATAAGTTCCCAGGAGTACAGGACCCTCATAAAGATGATAAACTCCCTCGACCCCAAATACCGTGAACCTGCAATTCTCAGATTCATAAAGGAGTATGAATATAACGAAATAGCCCAAGAACTCAATCTCGGGCTAAATACTGTAAAAACCAGGCTCAAAAGGGCCAAGGAGATGCTCATAAAGATGCTTGCCTGACTCTTACTGCAGCATCTGGTCAATCTTTGTCACCAATGAAGCAAACTCATCTTCATTGTAAAGCCTTGTAAGCATTACTATCTTTCCCTGCTCATCTATAAGTACATTGCGCGTGATACCTGCATCTCTCAAGGCATATTTTGCAAAGATATCGGCACCGGGATCCAAAGCCAACGGATAAGTTACACCAGTCTTTTTGCCAAAATCAATGACTGTCTCCACTGGCTCATCCCTGTCTATGCCAATAAGGGCAAATTTGGGATTATCCTTATGCCTGAGCCATATATCCTTCTCAATGAAAGGCATCTCTTTTCTGCACACACCGCACCAACTTGCAGTAAACTGAAGCATTACTACCTTTCCTCTAAGGGAAGAAAGCATAACTTCACTTCCGTCTGTAAGGGTACATTTAAAATCTGGTGCAATATCACCAAGTTTTACAATATAACCCACACTGTCAGCCTCAACGGCAGCCTTGGTAACCTGCTCCGGAGCCCTTTCAGACTCTCCAGCCCCTCCACCTACTGCTGTTGCACCTTTCTTTTTGTCGGGAGTACAGCCAAACGCAATGGCCATACACAATAGTAACGATACCAATATTCTCATAATAATTTGTTTTTTGTTGGAACAAATATAACAAATAAAAATGCCATTCCTTTCAGAACGGCATTTTTATCACTCTATCTCTTTAAGGATTAGAATCTGTCCTCAGAAGATACAGTCAATTTTTTTCTACCTCTACGGCGTCTTGCAGCCAATACTCTGCGGCCGTTAGGAGTTGACATACGCTCACGGAATCCGTGTTTGTTACGGCGTTTGCGCTGTGATGGTTGGAATGTGCGTTTCATATTATGACAATTTTATAATTTTCCAAATGGGAGTGCAAAAGTACGTTTTAAAATTGTAAATACCAAACTTTTTTTATTTGGGAATGTAAATAACGTACTTCTCCTTAAAGAACTCATCTGCAAACCACATATCAATGGAGCAGAATGTCATTGACTTCTTGTTTATTTTACATTTCTGTGCAGCATTCTCCAGTTCTTTGTATAATGCTCCTCCAGGATTCAGGTCTCCACCTTTGAGATAAATTACCCCTTTGTTGTATTTCCCCTTTACCCAAGGGAGGAAATTACCCAAGTCGGTAACGGCTCTGGAAACCACATAATCAAACTGCCCATCAATCTCTTCCACTCTCGACTTTACAGCCCTTACATTCTTAAGGCCAAGAGCGGCAGCAACCTCAGTTACAACCTTTATCTTCTTGCCAATTGAATCTACAAGAAGGAAATCCACCTCAGGATACATTATTGCCAATGGAATTCCCGGGAAACCTCCCCCCGTCCCCACATCAATCACCTTTGTACCTGGAGTGAAGATTCCCTCCATCTGCGCAAACTTTGCAATGGCCAGAGAATGGAGCACATGATGCAACTGAAGTTTGTCAATATCCTTGCGGCTTACAACATTTATCTTGCTGTTCCAATCTTCATATAAAGGAGTAAGCATCTCTATCTGCTCCCTCTGCTGCTGTGTAAGATCCTTAAAGTATTCAAAAACCATTATTCTTCCTCCAAAACTTTGCTCATTGAGTAATTCCGCCACTTCTCTATAAGGGCAACCATATCGGCGGGAATCTCATTCTCAAGAAAAATGTGCTTCCCTGTTACAGGATGCTCAAACCCGAGAGTCTTTGCATGGAGAGCATGACGCGGAAGCAACCTGAAACAATTGTCTATAAACTGCTTGTACTTGCTGTATATTGTACCGTTGAGAATCCTGTCACCACCATAACGGTCATCATTGAAAAGAGGATGGCCTATAGAATTCATATGCACCCTAATCTGGTGTGTCCTTCCTGTCTCCAACTGGCACTCAATAAGGGTAACATACCCAAACCTCTCCAGCACCCTATAATGGGTAACAGCATGCTTTCCAATCTCACTGTCGGGAGAAAACGCCTTGAACCTCAACCTGTCATTGGGATCCCTCCCGATATTTGCATTAATTGTCCCCTGATCCTCCTTCACATTTCCCCACACAATTGCAATATACTTCCTCTCAATAGTATGGTCAAAAAACTGCTTTGCAAGCCCCATCTGCGCCTGGTCATTCTTTGCAACCACCAATAATCCCGACGTATTCTTATCAATCCTGTGCACAAGAATACCCATCCTCTCATCGGTAGCATCTGGCCCCTGGCTGACACCAAGATGAAACGCAAGGGCATTGATAAGCGTACCGCTGAAATGGCCATGGCCAGGATGCACCACAAGCCCTGCAGGCTTGTTAACTACCAGCAAATCATCATCCTCATACGCAATATCCAACGGAATATTCTCCGGCCTTATCTCCATACCCCTTCTCTGGTATGGCATAACAATGGTAATCAGATCATTGGGCTTAACCTTATAATTAGCCTTCACAATCTTGTCATTCACTCTCACATATCCGGCATCTATTGCAAGCTGTATCCTGTGACGTGAAGTCTTCTCCATATGCTGGGTGAGATACTTGTCCACCCTGAGCATCTTCTGCCCCTTATCAACGGGAAACCTGTAATGCTCAAACATTGAGTCAATCTCCCCCTCTCCATCGCCTTCAAAATCCACACAATCAGGATCCACGCACGCGGTATTCCCAATCACAACACCCGCAGCATCCTCATCATTTACCTCTGATGTGCTTTTCCCCATTACATTTGCGGTATCCCCAAACCCGACACCTGCAGCAACCGCCTCTGAAACACCCGCAACCGCATCATTTGCGGCATCCCTCCTGGCTATATACTCATCAATATTTGAAAAATTGTCAAATATATTATCTCGCTTCTTCCTGCTCATCTTCATTCACCGGTATCAATGATTTGTCTAATGTAAAATATACAGAAACTGCTGTCCCATATCTTGGAATAGAATCCCCCTCAGGCAACATCAGTTCCTGCTTATAGGCAAATGCAGCAAGAGAATCCTGCATAGTGGAAACCGTATTGTCAAAATGGGCCTTCCCCATATTGAGGGAATTGTCCAACAGATAATCCTTGATAATTGGATAAGGCTTGCCTATAACACTTGGCACAAGGGCAATACTGTCCGCCTCATTAAGTCCAAGTTTAAGATCAATCAAGCTCTCACTTCTAAGTTCAACACCAGGCTCAACAGGTTTCCCCTCATACAATTGTTCAAGAACATTGTTTGTTGCAATATCTGGTTCATATATAAGTTTGCCAATCTTTAGCTGCGATGATGACAGTTCAGACTGTGCCTGCCTCAACGAATACCCCACCAAAGAAGGCATCTTAACCATCTTGGGACTTTTGGCGTTAATGGTAAGGAGAATTCGTCTGTTCTTCTTCACATGGCTGCCCTCCAAGGGGTTCTGCTTATAGATGGCACCTGGCGCCATTCGTACAATATGAACAGAATCTGTAATCTCCAACCTCAACTGCAGTTCATCAGCTATCTTCTGAGCCTGCTCCATATCCATTCCGGCAAAGGAAGGGACCTCCATCTCCTGATTATGCCTTGTAATTATATCAAGCATTGAAAACAGGGCGAAAACTACAATACATACGGCCCCCACAGCCATATATACATGTTTGGAAAGCCAATTCCAATACCACTTTTCAAGTCTCTTTTTTGTTGCCATTATCTAATACATTAGGGCAAGTGCCCATTACACCATTATATCTTACAAAGATATAAAATTTCCCCCATTTGCCATTTCTGCATTTCGTTGTCCTTATCAAATTTATTAAAAGTAATCTACAGGTGTATTTCAAAGGGTATTCAAAAATCTATTAAGGACAACGGGCCGATATGGGGCCATTATCCTTATCTCCAGCCGTTGAGAATACCTACAGCAAGTTTTGCAAGGATAACGAATTTCAGGAGTAAAGGGCAGCCTCCAGTCCCTTTGAACAATAAAAAAGGCTGGTCCATGTCTCATGAACCAGCCTTGTATGCGTTGGGAAAGGAATTACCTTCTGCCTGGGCCTCCAAAGCCTCCCATTGGGCCTCTACCCATGCCACCCATTCTCATTCCACCCTTCTTCATATCTCCAAAGTTACCGAATCTCCAGGTTAGGGTAGCCATAAAGTATTGGCCAAGTGTATTGTTGGTAACGTTCTGAATGTAGTTCTCGTTTGTTGTAATAGAGGTGTTCCTGCTTTGTTTCAAGATGTCGTAGATCTTGAATTTCAAGGTTGCTGCATTCTTGAACAATGTTTTGGATACCTCTGCATTCCAAACTGTTACAGGCTCGTCATATCCCTCATCAAATCCCCTGTAGAATGTATGGTCTATATCAGATTTAAGGTTTATTCCACCTGGAATTGTAAGGTTGATTGAACCTGTAATTGCATTGGTCCATCTCTCTACATCCTCCATTGAGCCTACAGAGTATTTTGCGTTGCGGTAGTTCACCCTTCCTCCAGCAATGATCTCTGCCCAATCATTTCTGTAGGTAAGTCTCAACATCTGGAAAATATTGAGGTTCTTGGTCTCATTCTCAATGAATGATTTCTGCTCCCTCACATAACTTATTCCATTATTGTAACTTGCTCTTGTAAATGTATTGAACGTGAAGTTGGAGTTTCCTATAGGGGCATTGTACATGATTCTTCCACCGAAGGAATATACAGCCTTATTGGTATTCTCGTATGTTGATATCTGCACACCTTCATCTGTATAATACTTCTTTGAAACAATGTCATCCTGAGTATATGAGAAGTCCAAACCTACATTGAACCAACTGAACTTCATTCTGTTGTTCACCTGATAGTTTGTGCTCAACGAGTGTGTAAATTCCGGTTTAAGGTCCGGATTACCCTCTACCCTGTACAATGGGTCCGAGTTGTCATTCACAGGCATCAACTGGTTTATTGAAGGCTGGTTTGTCCTTCCTCTATATCTTACTCTCAACTGCTTGCTGTCTGAGAAACGGTAATCGATCCTGGCAATTGGAGTAAAGTTTGTAACTGTATAGGATGTATCCTGTCCTCTTCCTACACTCTCAGTCCTGGCAGGCTGTACAGATGCTCCAATGGAGATGTTGTATTTCTCCTCCTGCTTCATGAAGTTCAACTCTGCCTGCTGGGTAAAAAATGTGTTCTCATAATTTGTAGAATACTCCTCATCCAATACTGAATATTTGCCGGAAGCATCCCTGTTGTAGGTATTTTTCTCAGATTCTGTAGTTTTGTTGGTGAATCTGTACGCACCCTCTACAAAGAAGTTCTTTCCTAAAGGTTCAATGTAAGAAAGTCTTGCTGCATATGTCATTGTCCTGTTCCTGCTCATGAAGTGCTGGTCAACTATTGCTGTTGAATCTACAAGATTGTTCTTGAAGAAATCTGTCCTTGAATAGTTGAATCCGTCAGACTCATTGTTTGAGTAATTGAGGTTCACGCTCAATGACATTGTACGTCCGGGACGGTTGAATTTCTGTCTCCACAAGAATCTTGTCCCTACAGTCTGGTTGTCATTGTCTCCAAAGTTCCTGCTGTAACCTTTGTTGGTAGAGTCAAGATTTGTACGGGTATTGAACTCATTGAACGACTCAAAGTCTCCTCGTCCCAAATTAAAGGAAGGCCTTATCATGAATGAAGACTTGTCTGTCAATTTGTAGTCAAACTCACCTCCAAAACGGATACCGTCAGAATAGGTCTTATCATAACCGCTCTCATGGTTATAGAGTGTCCTGTCGGGAGAAAGCATTGTCATCCTGTCTTTGGTCTCCTCTATGAGACGGTCCCTGCCGCTGTACATGAGGTTACCCTGTATATCGGAATCTTCCCTCTCAAAATTCTTATTGGCATTGATACCACCCATCCAGGATGTGGTAATACCGCGGCCCATCCAGCCTCCGCCGCCACCGCCACGCATTCCACCCATCATGTTTCCTGCAACATCGGTGAATCCACGGTTATTGGTGTTGTTTCCATTGGCAATGATGCTTATCTGGTTTTTGTCTGTGAAGCGTCCTATCATTGCGGCCCCCTCATACTTCATGTCACCACTGGCAGTAAGAGGATTACCCAAACCTCCTCCAACATTACCGAACCAACCCTTCATCATGCCGGCCTTAATGCCCAGGTCAAGAACTGTCTCCTCATCTCCGTCATCAATTCCTGTAAACTGGGCCTGCTCAGATTTCCTCTCCACTACCCTAACTTTATCCACAATCTTGGCAGGGATATTTTTGGTTGCAAGATTAGGATCGTCAAGGAAAAATTCCTTGCCGTCAATCATAATCTTGGTTATGGTCTTGCCGTTTGCTGTAATATTACCTTCTGCATCAACCTCTACGCCAGGGAGTTTCTTAATAAGTTCCTCAAGCATATCGGTATCTGAAATCTTGAACGACGAGGCATTGTACTCAATGGTATCCTTCTTAATCACCATCTGGTTGGCCTTGTCTGTAACCACTACGGCATCCAGCATCTGGTTATCCTCTGAAACAAGAAGCTCTCCATATTCATTTGCTCCCCTCCTTATATCAAAAGTGAAATGTTTCTCTTTATATCCCATATATTCAAAGGTGATGGTTGCCCTTCCTATTGGCAATCCCTGAAGCACCACCACACCCTTTTCATCTGTAAGGGCATATTTACGTGGAGTCTTGTCTCCAATATACTTTGCGTGCAATGTGGCAAATTCTATAGGCTCCCTGGTAAGGCTATCAAGAACTGTAGCCCTGAAATAAGTCCCTTTTGCCTGTGTACCTACCTGTGGATCATCTTCTGCATAGGCAACATTACACAAGCTCATCAGGCCCAAGGCCCACACCGAAATCAACAAAAACTTTTTCAACATCTCTATAATATTTTTTCACTGCGTATTTGACTACTTTTCCTCCCGAAAGTTAAATTCAGAATATAAAAAAAAGTTATTTAACTCTCCCCGGATTGGATTCTACAAACTGTTCCCAACTTCCCGACGATTTTTTTCCACTTTTGCGGCTTCCCGAAGCTGCAGCCAGTACAGGATTGGAAACGTGATAATGGTGACACAGTGCTATGGCCAAAGCATCTGTAGCATCCAAGTACTCCTGAGGAATGTCTATCCCCAACAATCTCTGGGCCATCATTGCAACCTGCTCCTTGGAAGCGGCACCTTTTCCCGTAACTGCCAGTTTGATACTCCTGGGGGCATATTCAAATATTGGTATATCCTTTCTGATTGCTGCTGCAATTGCTGCCCCCTGGGCTCTCCCCAATTTCAGCATAACCTGGACATTTTTTCCATAAAAAGGAGCCTCAATGGCAAGTTCGTCGGGATTATACTTCTCAATAATCTTTGTAACTTCCTCATATATAACTCTCAAGGTTACAAAATGATCCTTGGTTGCCTTAAGGTTGACAACTCCCATTTCCAGATATTCTACTCCCCTTTCCACAACACGGATAACCCCAAAACCCAAAATACGGGTTCCGGGGTCTATTCCAAGTATCACTTTATCTGTAATCCTCTTCGCCGACATTATCAGTCAATCCACTCAAATCCTGTATACTCCCTAAGTGCCGCAGGAATATGTATTCTGCCCTGGGCATCCTGATTGTTCTCCAGAAGTGCTGCAAGGATTCTAGGAAGTGCAAGAGAACTTCCGTTAAGGGTATGGGCCAACTGGGTCTTGCCTTCATCATCCTTATATCTGAGTTTCAAGCGGTTTGCCTGGAACGACTCAAAGTTGGAAACAGAACTTACCTCAAGCCAGCGCTGCTGAGCCTCTGAATATACCTCAAAGTCATATGTAAGGGCTGATGTAAAACTCATGTCTCCTCCGCAAAGCCTTACAATCCTGTATGGAAGTTCAAGTTCCTGGAGTATTCCCTCAACATGCTTTACCATACCGTCCAATGCCTCATAAGAATTCTCAGGCAATGACAACTGTACTATCTCAACTTTGTCAAACTGGTGAAGGCGGTTCAAGCCCCTTACATCCTTACCGTAAGAACCTGCCTCCCTGCGGAAACATTGTGTATATGCAGTCATCTTAATAGGGAAATCAGCCTTATTTACTATACAATCCCTATATATGTTGGTTACAGGAACCTCTGCTGTAGGAATCATGTAGAAATTATCCAATCCTACATGGTACATCTGTCCCTCTTTGTCGGGAAGCTGACCTGTTGCGTATGCCGAAGCCTCATTTACAACAAGCGGTGGCTGAACCTCAAGGTAGCCTGCTCTGGTATTACGGTCAAGGAAAAATGAGATGAGAGCCCTCTGGATTCTTGCACCCTTCCCCTTATAAACGGGGAATCCTGCTCCGGTAAGTTTCACTCCCAAATCAAAATCAATGATATCAAGTGATTTTGCCAACTCCCAATGAGGTTTTGCATTTTCAGGAAGTTCTGTCTTTACTCCACCCTCCCTTACAATCACATTATCCTCTGCAGTCTTTCCAGCAGGAACTTCTGCGCAAGGAATATTTGGAAGCAATACAAGCAGATCATTCATCTGCTGGGTATATTCCTCCATCTTAACTTCCAACTCTTTGGATTGCTCCTTAAGGGATGCTACAAGTTTCTTAACCTCCTCAGCCTCCTCCTTCTTGCCCTGTTTCATGAGCATGCCAATCTCCTTGGCTTTAGCATTCTGCTGTGCAAGTACAGAATCAAGCATTGTCTGGGTTGCACGTCTTTGTGAATCTGCCTCAAGGATATCCTTTACAGTCTGGGCAGCATCAAAATTTTTTACAGCCAGTCTCTCTATCACAAAATCAGGCTGTTCCCTTAATAGTTTCAGAGTTAACATATTGTGTATTTTTAAGCGTCATAAAATGAGAAAAGGCACCCTTGTAAAAGGATGCCTTTCTATTGCATTAGTTAGGGCAATCCTTAGTTCTGATAAGGCATTACCGAAACATAAGACTTACCCTCTGCTTTCTTTTTGAAAACTACAACACCGTCAATTAGTGCGTATAGAGTGTGGTCTTTACCCATTCCAACGTTCAAACCTGGGTTGTGTACTGTACCTCTCTGGCGAACGATGATGTTGCCTGCCTTGCAATTCTCTCCTCCGAAAATTTTAAGACCTAGTCGTTTGCTTTGTGATTCACGGCCGTTCTTTGAACTACCGACACCTTTCTTGTGAGCCATAAACTTCTAAATTTTAAAAATTAAGCAATTGATTCAATTTGGATTTGTGTCAAACACTGGC
>JAZNUM010000016.1:0-18091 GCA_045592325.1 Candidatus Egerieisoma sp. | reverse complement strand
CGGTGGCCAAGAGAAATCGATAAGTTATCCACCTGGGGAGTACGACCGCAAGGTTGAAACTCAAAGGAATTGACGGGGGCCCGCACAAGCGGAGGAACATGTGGTTTAATTCGATGATACGCGAGGAACCTTACCCGGGCTCGAACGGTCAGTGAACGCGGTAGAGATACCAAGGTCCTTCGGGACGCTGATCGAGGTGCTGCATGGTTGTCGTCAGCTCGTGCCGTGAGGTGTCGGCTTAAGTGCCATAACGAGCGCAACCCTTGCTGATAGTTACCATCAGGTAATGCTGGGGACTCTATCAGGACTGCCGCCGTAAGGTGAGAGGAAGGGGGGGATGACGTCAAATCAGCACGGCCCTTACGTCCGGGGCGACACACGTGTTACAATGGCAGGTACAGAGGGCGGCCAGGCAGCGATGCCGCGCAAATCTCGAAAGCCTGTCTCAGTTCGGATTGGAGTCTGCAACTCGACTCCATGAAGTTGGATTCGCTAGTAATCGCGCATCAGCCATGGCGCGGTGAATACGTTCCCGGGCCTTGTACACACCGCCCGTCAAGCCATGGAAGCTGGGGGTGCCTGAAGTTCGTGACCGCGAGGAGCGACCTAGGGCAAAACTGGTAACTGGGGCTAAGTCGTAACAAGGTAGCCGTACCGGAAGGTGTGGCTGGAACACCTCCTTTTTGGAGCTTATGTAATGAGTAAGAGTTTACGCATGCTTGTTTTTTCATTATTATATATAGTCTCGTAGCTCAGTTGGTTAGAGCACCACACTGATAATGTGGGGGTCCGCGGTTCAAATCCGCGCGGGACTACAACTCGGGGGGCTAGCTCAGTTGGCTAGAGCACTAGCTTTGCAAGCTAGGGGTCAAGGGTTCGACTCCCTTGCTCTCCACCAAGGAGTCTTAGACTCCTTTTTTTAGTTCTTTTTAAAAGGGTTTTGCCCATAATAAACGGGGGGCTAGCTCAGTTGGCTAGAGCACTAGCTTTGCAAGCTAGGGGTCAAGGGTTCGACTCCCTTGCTCTCCACGTAAATTTTTTAATTGGATTATAAGCCTTAAGGTGTTAAACCTTAGGGCTTTTTTTTGACTAAGCCATTTTAATTGTTATATTTGCACGAATGACTATATAACAACTTTAACATATTAACTAAGATGGCAAAAATTAATTGTTTTATTCCTGTTCAGGAGAAGAATCAGGTAATTGCAACCGTTAACGGTTTAAAGGCAAGCGACCTCGTTTCTAAGATTTATCTATTGGCTACTGAGGATTACAGTGAGGCTATTGAGGGTTGTGAGATTGTAAAGATTGACTCTTTGCAGAGCAGTGCAACCGTTAAAAAGATTGCTGAACTTTCAGATGCCGAGTACTCTCTAATTTACACAAAATACACCACTTTGGAGTTGGGTTATTTTGCAATTGAGAGATTTGTGAATTTGGCACAGGATTCTGCTGCTTCTATGCTATATGCAGACCACTACCAGATTACAGACGGCGTTAAGAAAGCAAGCCCTGTTATCGATTACCAGTTCGGAAGTTTGAGAGATGATTTCAATTTCGGTTCAGTTCTTTTCTATAATGCTGCAGCCTTGAAATGCGGTGCAAGCAGAATGAAACAGGATTACAAATTTGCCGGTCTTTATGATTTGAGACTTAAAGTGGCTCAGAAAGGCGAACTTTGCCATATCAACGAGTATCTTTATACAGAGATTGAGCATGACAACCGTAAGAGCGGTGCTAAAATCTTTGATTATGTAGATCCTAAGAACCGTGGCGTACAGATTGAGATGGAGCAGGCTTGTACTGAGCATCTTAAAGAGATTGGCGGTTATCTTGAGCCAAAATTTGAGCACATTGAGTTCAGTGAGAACAACTTTGAGTTTGAGGCTTCTGTAATTATTCCTGTATTCAACAGGGTTAAGACTGTAAGGGATGCAATCAAATCTGTCCTTGCTCAGGAGACCAATTTCAAATTCAACCTTATCATCATTGACAACCACTCTACAGACGGTACCACTGAGGCTATCAAGGAGTTTGCATGTGATGACAGACTTATTCACCTTATCCCTGAGCGCAAGGATCTTGGTATCGGCGGTTGCTGGAATGCAGGTGTACACCACCCTAAATGCGGTAAATTTGCTGTTCAGTTGGATTCAGATGATGTTTACTCAGGTCCTGATACACTTCAGAAAATTGTTAACGCTTTCTATGAGCAGAACTGTGCAATGGTAGTTGGTACCTACATGATGACCAACTTCAACATGGAGATGATTGCTCCTGGTATCATTGACCATAAAGAGTGGACTCCAGAGAACGGAAGGAACAACGCCCTAAGAATTAACGGTCTTGGTGCTCCAAGAGCATTCTATACACCAGTTCTTAGAGAGATTAAGGTTCCTAACACAAGTTACGGTGAGGATTATGCACTTGGCCTCAAGTTCTCAAGAAAATATCAGATTGGCCGTATCTACGATGTAGTTTACAACTGCCGCAGATGGGAGGACAACTCTGATGCATCATTGGATATTGTTAAGATGAACAACCACAACTTGTACAAGGATAGAATCAGGACTTGGGAGTTGCAGGCTCGCGTTGCTCTAAAGAAATAATCAGATGAATAACAATACATTAACTAACCAAGCTGTCTATGATTTATTCAATAGGCAGCTTGCCGTTTGGCAACAGGCCTCAGATAATTTTGCGGCTCTTGCCAATGTAGGCGTTAAGGAGATCACAGTTGGTGGTTTCCCAGTGAAAGTACAGTTCAATCCTGCAAGAATAGTTTCTTCTGCAGCAAAGGTAGATCCAAAGACCATAAAGGAGAGAAAATGTTTCCTCTGCGGTGCAAACCGTCCTGCAATTCAGGAGGGGCTGCCATTCTTCGGGAAGAAGGCAGAGTACTCTGTGCTTATAAATCCTTTCCCAATTTTCCCTAAGCACCTTACTGTTTCCGACATTAACCACGTGAACCAGACAATTGAGGGCGAGTGGGAGAGATTTGAGGATATGCTTTCCCTTGCAGAGACATTGGATGATTTCCTTTTCTTCTATAACGGCCCTAAATGCGGTGCTTCTGCACCTGACCATATGCATTTCCAGGGTGGCAACAAAGGTTTCCTCCCTGTAGAGTACAACTACAATGCTTTGGAGAAGACTCTTCTTGTAAACAAGGAGGGTGTTAAGGTTTTCTCTGTTGAGAACTACATGAGAGGTATCATGGCTATTGAGGCTACCGACAAGGCTGCTGCAGTGGCTCAGTTCAGAAGAATTTACAATACCCTTGAGGTTAAGGATGGTGAGTGGGAGCCTATGCTCAACTTGCTTGCATGGACCGTTAAGGAGGGTGATGCAACAAAATATGTTGCCCTTGTGTATTTGAGGGAGAAACACCGTCCTTCGCACTATTTTGCAGAGGGTGATGCAAATATCCTTCTTAGCCCTGCTTCTGTAGATATGGGTGGCGTGTTCATTACCCCACTTGAGAAGGATTTCAACAAGATTACAGAGAAGGAACTTGTTGAGATTACAGATGAACTTCAGATAAGCAGCGAGGCGTTCGGTATGGTTAAGAACGCCCTCAGGGAGCAGCCTACTGTAAGTGTGGGTATAATGAGTGAGAAGGAGATCTCTTTTGAACTCAATAATGTATATACATTCTCTACCCCAGGTTGTGACTGCACTTGCGAGGTAAAAGGCCCTCAGACTGCTGTTGAGCAGAACGGCAAGGTCCTTTGGAACGGCAAGGAGTACTCAGAACTGATGTTTACCCCTAAAGGAATTGGTACATTCTGGCTAAGAGGTGTTACCATTGGTGTAAACTTCCATTGGGAGAGAAAAGAGGACCAGAAGTTCGGTTCTGCATTGAGAATTATTGTTGAGAACGGCAAACTTACTGCTGTAAATATCATTGGCGTGGAGGATTACCTTACAAGTGTAATCTCAAGCGAAATGAGTGCAACTGCAAGTGAGGAGTTGCTTAAGGCTCATGCTGTAATCTCAAGAAGTTGGCTTTTGGCACAGATTGAGAAGAACAAGGAGATTGTGGCAGCAAATGCAGATTATTGCGCTACAACCCAGACAGAGGATGAACTTATCAAATGGTACGACCGTGAGGACCACATAAACTTTGATGTTTGTGCAGATGACCACTGCCAGCGTTACCAGGGTCTTACAAGGGCTTCTACTGCAATTGTAAGAAAGGCAATTGATGCCACTTGGGGCGAACTCCTTATGGATGGCAGCAAGATTTGTGATGCCCGTTTCTCAAAATGTTGCGGCGGTGTATTTGAGGAGTTCCAGAACTGCTGGGAGCCTGTAAAATATTCATACCTTGTAAAGGTAAGGGACGGCAAGAACCCTCAGGATATTCCGGATCTTACAGTTGAGGAGAATGCACGTGAGTGGATTATGACAAGCCCTGAGGCTTTCTGCAACACTACAGACCAGAAGATCCTCAGCCAGGTACTCAATAACTATGACCAGGAGACTGTAAACTTCTACCGTTGGAAAGAGGAGTACAGCCAGAAGGAACTTTCTGAACTTATCCTTAAACGCAGCGGCGTAGATTACGGCGATATCATAGATCTTGTTCCTGTAGAGAGAGGTACAAGTGCCCGCCTTATCAAACTCAAGATTGTCGGGACAAAGAAGACCATGACAATTGGCAAGGAGTTGGAGATAAGACGTACACTTTCACCTTCGCACCTTTACAGTTCGGCATTTGTTGTTGAGAAGGTAGGAGAGGAGAACGGTGTTCCTGCAAAATTCATCCTTCACGGTGCAGGTTGGGGCCACGGCGTAGGCCTTTGCCAGATTGGTGCTGCGGTTATGGGTGAGCAGGGTTACAAGTACAAAGAGATTCTTCTCCATTACTTTGTAGGTGCCTCAATTGAGAGCAGATATTAACAGACTAACTTAAACACAAATAAAATGAGTTCAAAATCAATATCACCTTGGGCTTGGATCCCAACATTGTACTTTGCCCAGGGTATCCCTTATTTCATTGTGAACACCGTTTCGGTTATGATGTTCACAAAATTGGGCGTTCCAAACGGTGAGATGGCATTCTTTACCAGTTTGCTTTATCTTCCTTGGATGATCAAACCATTCTGGAGCCCGTTTGTAGATATTTTCAAGACAAAGAGATGGTGGACAGTTACAATGCAGTTGCTTATGGCTGCAGCGTTTATCCTCCTTACCCTTACTTTGCCTGTTCCAGAGCCTGAGATGATTGCTTCGGGTACAACCCCTATGAGCATGTTCTACATTACGCTCATCCTTTTCATCATTACAGCGTTTGCTTCTGCAACCCATGATATTGCAGCCGACGGTTTTTATATGCTTGCCCTTTCTACAGGTGACCAGGCACAGTTTGTAGGTATCCGTTCTACATTCTACCGTTTGTCTTCAATCTTCGGACAGGGTGTACTTGTTGCAATTGCAGGTATGATTGAGGCAAAATCGGGCAATATCCCTATGTCGTGGAGAATTACAATGCTTGTATCGGCAGTTGTATTCACATTGGTTGCACTTTACCACACTTTCATTATCCCTAAACCTGCTGCCGACAAATCAACTTTGGGTGAGCAGAAGGCTACTGCAGGTGCAATCTTTGCTGAGTTCGGCCGTACCTTCAAGACATATTTCATGAAGAAAGGTGTATGGTTGGCAATCATCTTCATGTTGCTTTACCGTCTGCCAGAGGCATTCCTCATTAAACTTTGTATGCCATTCCTTGTTGCAAAACAGGAGTTGGGAGGCTTGGGAATGAGTACAGCCAGTGTAGGTATCGCATACGGTACAATTGGTGTATTGTTCCTTACAATTGGCGGTATCCTTGGAGGTATCTACGCTTCAAGAGTAGGTCTGAAGAAATCATTGTGGGTTATGGCAGCATGTATGACATTGCCTTGTATCACATTCGTATATCTTGCAATATGCCAGCCAACCAACCTTGCACTTATCTCAACTGCAATTGCAATTGAGCAGTTCGGTTACGGTTTTGGCTTTACAGCATATATGCTTTATATGATGTACTTCTCAGACGGAGAGTTCAAGACTTCACACTATGCAATATGTACAGCATTCATGGCTGCCAGCATGTTGTTGCCAGGTATGGTTGCAGGTTATATTCAGGAGGCAATAGGTTATGTAAACTTCTTCTGGATGGTAATGGTATGTTGTATTGCAACTTTGGTTGTCACATTCTTCGTTGACAAGAAAATTGACCCTACATACGGTAAAAAGTAATTTCTATATGAAAAGAGTTTTGAATATAGTTGTTGCTCTTGTTGCTTTTGCAGTGCTATTGCCATCTTGCACTGCAGAAGTACAGCAGGAGAAATCAAATAAAGTTGTAAAGACAGGTATAGATGTTCTGGAGTCAAACGGCTTCAAGCAGTTGCAGGGCAAAAAGGTGGGTCTTGTTACAAACCCGTCGGGAGTAAACAATAAACTTGTTTCAACTGTAGATATCCTTGCAAATGCTCCGGGTGTAGAACTTGTGGCATTGTATGGCCCTGAGCATGGTGTGAGGGGAGACATACACGCAGGTGACAAGGTAAGTGACGAGGTTGACCCAAAAACAGGTGTCCCTGTATATTCTTTGTACGGTAAAACCAGAAAGCCTACCCCAGAGATGTTGAAGGATATTGATGCCATTGTGTATGATATCCAGGACAACGGCTGCCGTTCATTCACATTCATCAGTACCCTTGGTCTCCTTATGGAGGCTGCTGCCGAGAACGGCAAGGAGGTTATAGTACTTGACCGTCCTAACCCGCTTGGCGGAAACAAAGTTGAGGGTAATATTGTTGAGGCTGGCAATTTCTCTTTTGTAAGCCAGTTTGAGATCCCTTACCTGTACGGCCTTACCGTAGGTGAGTTGGCTCAGATGCTTAATGAAGAGGGTATGCTCAAAGGTGAGAAAGGTACAAACGATACTATTGTAAAATGTAACCTTACTGTAGTTCCTATGGAGGGCTGGAGCAGGGATATGGTTTATACAGACACCAGACTCCCTTGGGTTCTCCCTTCACCTCACATGCCGCAGGCTGAGACCTCATACTACTATCCTGCAACAGGTATCCTTGGAGAGTTGGGATATATGTCAATAGGCGTAGGTTACACACTTCCTTTCCAGATGGTGGCTGCACCGTGGATCAATGCCGCAGATTTTGCAGATGCACTCAACGCACTGAACCTTCCAGGTGTAACATTCCGTCCTATAAATGTGAAACCTTTCTACTCAGTAGGCAAGGGTGAGAACATGGGTGGTGTACAGATCTACATTACAGACTATGAGAAGGCACACCTGACTTCAATCCAGTTCTACATTATGCAGGAGGTTGCCAGGATGTATCCTGAGCACGAGGTTATGGCAAATGCCAACACCGGCAGATTCAGAATGTTTGACCTTGTATCCGGTACAAACTTCATCAGAGAGAAATTCACTGAGACCAAACAGTACAAGGATATTGAGGCATATTGGAACAAGGATGTTGAAAGTTTCAGGCAGAAATCTGCAAAATACCACTTATACAAATAATTCCTCCGGGAACAGTATATGACCAAAAAGGGCAATCCGCATTTGATGGGTTGCCTTTTTTGTTGTAGGATGCTGGTTGCGGGTGCGGACTTCCTGCCTTCTTGCGTGCCTGTGCCCGGTGACTTGTGTTCCTGTGCCCGGTGAATTGCAGGAACTCGTCATCTCCTTCCCGACAGAAGATTTCGGCCATTATTTATAAATATTCCTTATCTGTTCCCGCAGGTTGATGCGGGTGCTGTCAATCTGCTTGGTGTATACCGGGAGGGCAGTGCTTTTGTATTTGGCCTTGCCAACCCTTATCTTGAAGTCATCCATGTTGCCGGTGATGTCTATTCCAAGGCGCATTGGAATAGGGGACTTGAGGACTGAGATGTGGTAATCTATGTTCATGTCCATATCCTGGCGGCCGCTTATTGCGGTGGTGTAGCGGTCCATTTTCATTATGAAAGGATATACCTCAATGGTGTTGTCCTTTATGGAGACCTCCACAGCAATGCTGTCTACAAGGTTGCGCTCGCGGTTCTTGAACTTCATCATCTTGGCAATTTCTGCAAAAGTCTCTCCGTCCATAAGTACAAGGGAATCCCCTTTTATTCTGGCAACACCCTCTACTGTTGAGAGGCGGAAGTTCATGTTGGTATCTATCTGGGCGGTGGCAGCCATCTGGCTGTTTATGATCCCCTCAAAAGACCTTATCATAGGGAGCAGGGAGTCTATTCCAGGGTAGAGTTTTATGAATTCTGCCACATCTATATCCTTAAGTTGCATATCAAATCCCACACTCAGGTCTGTGCGACTGCGGGTGCGGTAGAAGGCGTTCAGGTCCATGGCTCCGGCAGAGGTGTTGGCATTGAATTCTGTTATCTGCAGGCATCTGTCCTTGGCCCTTACTGTACCTTTGGCACTGTTGAGTACAATGGATGAGTAGATGCCGTATCCTACTTTCATCTCCAGTTCTGCCTCAATGTTCCGGGGAACTATTATTAGTGACATTTTCTCTATGGTATCACTTCCCTCCAGTGCAACTGCGGCTTCAAGGGATTCTGCATCAGAAATGCGTTTCAGGCTGTCGAGAAACTCACCGCTCTTCTCCATGTATTCACTTCCGGCGTAAGCGGCTTTTGCCAGTTCATTGAAGTTGAGGGTGTCTGCATCTATGTTGAGTTTTGCCCTGATGCGGCCTCCCCTGGTGAGGGCCCCTCTTATTCCGGTTATGTTTCCATTGGCCTTGAATGTTGACTGCCCCGACTTCACTTTAATGTCATTTATCTTTACCTCATTGAAGTTGAAGGATGCAGATGCGTTTTCGGCCCTGCTCCTTAGCGGGAAGGCAGGGGTAGATACCCTTATTGCCCCTGCAGCCATTTCTCCCTGCAGGGTCCATCTGTTGAGGATGTGCAGCAGACCTTTGTCGGTGAGGCGGAAGTTGTAATCTTCCTGGGCAAAATCATCTGCTCCCTGTGCTGCTCTGCGGGTGCCACCCCTCTCCCTGAACCAGTGCCCCAGGAGGGAATCCCTCTCAACCTGAGGGTAAACCACCTGTAGGGAGTCTGTAAGGCGGGCAAGCCTCTGCTCTCTCATCTTAAGTTCCGCATCGTTCTTGTGTGCATCTACATTAAATTCTCCATTGGATATAGATGCAAAATGGAGCCCCTGGCGCAAGGCAATCCTCATGCAGTTGGTGGTGAGGTAGAGTGCCGGAACAGACTGGTCTCCATTGTACGGGAGAATCCTGAAATTGCCGTACGAATCCCTAATCCTCAAACTTACTGAGTCTGCACCAAAGAGTTCAAACCTTTTTGCAGAGAGTTTGCCGTTGAACGGATGCACCACCTTTGCTGTTGTGTCAAATACGGATGCACCGTTGCTTCCCGACAATACTATCTCTTTACCCTTTACCTGCAGGGAATCTGCATACCTTATATATGTGGAATCAACTTTCAGATGCACTCCAATCATCTTTGTCCCTTTTGCTACAGCGGTATCAGCCGTATTGGCCCAGGAACCTATGTTCATCTCCCCTCCATAGATGTTACAGAAAATGTTCCGGGACGGGATCCCAAACTCAACATCCCGGGCAATGGCTTCACCTTTAATACCTGTTTTTGCAAGGTTGTACAGCGAGAGATTGCTCAAGCGGGACTTAAGGTTTATCTTGCCTGCTATAAGCCCTTTCCCATAAATGTCACTCTCTGGAGGAAGCATCTTAATGAGGGAATCAAGATTAACTCTACCTTCCACATTGGCGTTAATGAAAGGATCACGCTCCAGGTCTGTCGCTGTTCCTTTACCGTCAATGGCAATACCGTCTCCATCTACCAGAAGCCTCTCTATTGTAATCATTGTGGAATCCGGATTCTGGGGGCGGTAGTAAACATTCCCTTTGAATGCCAGTTCCTTTATCTTCTCCTTTCTTCCCTCTATGGAGATGCTGCTTACAGGTATGTTGAATGCAATGTCAGCAGAAGGAAGGCTACCGGTAAGGAAATTGTAACTCCCGACAATTTTTGACTCAACGCTCAGACGGGTGTCTGTCTTCAGTTTTTTAATGTCGGGAAGAATGGATTTTGGAACATATTTGAGGACCTCCTCAAGTGGGAATTCCTCAATATTTGCGTACAATGCCTGTGTATGCAGGGAATCCTCCCCATATCCTATTTTTCCGTTCAGCAGGATTGGGATTCCGGCAAGGGAAACCTTGAACTCTTCCAATGCAATTGCCTTCTCCCTCCTTTCCCCAAGGGAGATTTTACCTTTAATGTCCAACGGAAGGTTTTCTGCCATGGAACTTCTGGCAATTCTGGCGTTTGTGCGGGTTTTAGCCTCTACGGCAAGGGCCCTTTTTCCGGCAGCCTCAATGTTGAGGGTATCTATGGAAAAGCGTACGCTGGTGCGGTTGGCCATCTGGAACAATGCCATGTTCAGGTGGGAGAAATTACCTCTCCTTACCCTCATGCGGGAGAGGTCATCTGTAATGTTGCCACTCAGTTTAACCTCCCTCATTGAGGCTGAGGCACGCAATCCGTCAGCCCTGTTGTCAAATACAAAACGGCCACCGCCAAGGATGGAGATATTGCGGATATTTATTTTCAACGGAAGGCTCTCCTGCAGGGAATCCTCTGCTACGGACACTTGTGTGGAGTCAGAGGCTACTATGTCCCAGTTGGCCGCACCGGTAGGGGAAATATAAGCGTATGCACGGGGAGAATCAAATATTATTCCCTGAATCTGTACCCTTCCGGTGAGGAGTTTAAGTGGACTGAACAGTAAAGTAAATTCCTTGAATGATACAAGAGAATCTGCCTGGGCAGGTGTGCGGGAATACTTTACAGAATCCCTCAGATGGGTTCTGGACACAATACTTCCCTCTGTAAGTCTCACCCCCACATGCGGGAAATGGGAGAATGCGGTAAAGTCAATCTCCTTAACAGAGAGTTCTGCATTGAGAGATTTCTCGGCAATCCTTGTAACTGTTCTGGCAACATAGCTGTCATTTATGAAAAACTCAAGTGCTACCAATCCCAAAACTACTATTGTAAAAATGGAGGCACCCCCTATGCCCACCCATTTGAAAATCTTTGCTGCGTTCATAATTGTCCAAAATACTTCCAATACAAAAATAATTAAAAATGTTTTCAGAAGGAAGTTCATTATCTTTGCCTCAATGAAAAGATTTACAATTGCAGTTGCAGTGCTGTTCCTGTTGCCGGCAGTAATGGTAGCACAAGATATTATAGGCGGGGCACAACCTACAAAGGAGTTCCTGTTGGGCAAGACCCATTTTGAGAAGGATACTAATTTTGTGGAGATTGCTCCGGCATATACTGTTTTGCGCAGACCCAACAATTTTATTCAGAAGAGGACCCTGGAGGCGTTCCTGCTGATGAGGGAGGCCGCATTGGAGGATGGGGTGAAACTTACCGCAACTTCCGCTTCAAGAAATTTTTGGGTGCAGAGATATATATGGGAGCAGAAATGGCAGAAAAGCAGTGTGGCAGCCGGCCCGGGTAGGGCAAGGACGATTCTCAAATACAACTCCATGTGCGGTACATCCCGCCACCATTGGGGCACAGAACTGGATTTCAACTCTCCCAAACTTGAATACTGGAATACTCCCGACGGCATAAAAACTTACCGCTGGCTATGTGAGAATGCCCACAAATACGGGTTCTACCAGCCATATACAGAGAAAGGAGCTCCCGGCAGCGGCTTGAGGGAACACGGCTACAATGAGGAGAAATGGCACTGGAGCTATTTTCCGTTGGCCAACATATACATGCAGAAATACAGGGAACTTGTAACAGAAAAAGATCTGTGCGGATTCCTTGGCGAGAAATACGTCACAGACCTCAATATCATTGAAGACTATGTATTTGGAGTGGCTACCCCTCCAGCAATTTGAATCTCATTCGCCAGCGGCCGGGCTGTCCCTGTTCTGCAGCAGGGGTAAAGTCTGCACTAATTATTTTGAATGGTGCAATTTCTGATGTGTTCTGCACGTGGTCACCTGCGCAGGCACACGCATCGTAGTCTCCAACCCTTACAATCCTGAGGGTATCTGTGGCATTTTGAGGCAGTTTGCTCAAATCCACTATCTCTGCCGCCTGCGCCTGGGTCATGTATTCCACTGTAACAGGAAGGTTCATCCCGATAACTTCATTCACTTTCCCCTCTATTGCGGCAATCTGTTCTGCAGTAGGCTCAGCGGCGAGTTCATAATCGCATTTGCTCTTTTTTCTCTCAATGTGGGCATTCCTTGAGCGGGGGCATCCGAACATCTTTACCATAGTGGCATTGAGGATATGTTCCGCCGTATGCATAGGAGGATACTCCTTTTTGTTGTGGTCGTTTATTTGAGGTTGTTGTTCCATTATATATGGGTTAAAGGATTTTATTATCTTTGCAAGTACGAAATTACTTAAAAAATTATAATATGGAAAATACTGAGATTAAAACAACCGGTCTGCCGGAGAATGCGGCAAGGGAACTCAAGCCGGGCGAGAAGTATGAGCCTATACTCTCTCCAACAAAGGTTTACCCCGAGGTTAATGCCTGGAGTGTCTCTTTGGGCCTTGTAATGACAATCATCTTCTCTGCTGCTGCGGCTTATCTTGGCCTTAAGGTGGGGCAGGTGTTTGAGGCGGCAATTCCAATTGCCATTATTGCAGTGGGTTTGTCGGGAGCATTGAAGAGGAAAAATGCTCTTGGTGAGAACGTGATTATCCAGTCTATTGGAGCATGTTCGGGTGCAATTGTGGCAGGTGCAATCTTTACCCTCCCTGCACTTTATATCCTTCAGGCAAAATACCCTGAACTTACAGTGGATTTCTTTAAGGTGTTCATGAGTTCTTTGCTTGGTGGTGTGCTGGGTATCCTGTTCCTTATTCCGTTCAGGAAGTATTTTGTGAGCGATATGCACGGCAAGTATCCTTTCCCTGAGGCTACTGCAACCACTCAGGTGCTTGTGAGCGGAGAGACTGGTGGCAACGGTGCCAAACTGCTTCTTGTGAGCGGCCTTATTGGAGGTATCTACGATTTTATTGTTTCCACTTTCGGATGGTGGGCAGAGACCTTCACCTCAAGGGTGCTTCCGTTTGGTGAGGCTATAGCAGACAAGGCCAAGGTTGTACTCAAACTGAATGTGGGTGCTGCTGTACTTGGCCTGGGTTATATCATTGGCCTAAAATATGCGTTCATAATCTGCTGCGGTTCGTTCCTTGTATGGTTCTTCATTGTTCCGGTGCTCAATCTCTGTTTTGGTGCAGAGGGTGTTACCATTATGGGTACCGAGTTTGCAAATATGGGTGCAATGAGTGCTGAGACCATTTTCTCAAATTATGCACGCCATATAGGTATTGGAGGTATTGCTGCTGCAGGTGTGATTGGTATCATAAAATCGTCGGGAATAATAAAGAGTGCATTTGGGTTGGCAGTACAGGAGTTTGGCGGCAAGAAGGGTGATGCTGCAAAGACAGTGAGGACCCAGAAGGACATTTCAATGAAGATTGTGGTGTTCGGTATTCTCCTCACCCTTGCGGTTACATTCCTGTTCTTCCAGTTGGGTGTTGTGAGCAACCTTAAACATGCGGTTATTGCACTTCTTACTGTTGGCATCATTGCATTCCTGTTCACTACTGTTGCAGCAAATGCAATTGCAATTGTAGGTACAAACCCTGTTAGCGGTATGACCTTGATGACCCTGATCCTTGGTTCTGTAATTCTTGTTGCCAGCGGCCTTACAGGTACAGCAGGTATGACAGCAGCACTTATCATTGGAGGTGTGGTTTGTACTGCACTCTCCGTTTCCGGAGCCTTCATTACAGACCTTAAGATAGGTTACTGGATTGGTACTACCCCTGCAAAGCAGGAGAGTTGGAAATTCCTGGGTACCCTTGTGGCTGCCGCTACAGTTGGCGGTGTTATGATGGTGCTTAACGATACTTACGGATTTACAGGCCCGGATGCCCTTGTGGCTCCCCAGGCCAATGCCATGGCTGCTGTTATTGAGCCTTTGATGAGCGGTGGAAATGCCCCTTGGTTCCTTTATGGCGTGGGTGCAATTCTTGCTATAGTGCTTACTGCATTTAAGGTTCCTGCGTTGGCTTTTGCACTTGGTATGTTCATTCCGCTTGAACTTAACTTGCCGCTTCTTGTTGGTGGTGGTATAGCATGGTATGTTGGAAGCAGAAGCAAAGATGAGAAGGTTAATAAGGAGAGGGTTGATAAAGGTACCCTTCTTGCCAGCGGTTTCATTGCAGGCGGTGCCCTTATGGGTGTTGTAAGTGCAATTATGAGATTCTGTGGCGTGAACCTTATGGCAAGCGGATGGCAGGAGGCTGCCGGTGCGCAGTATGTTGCAATTCTTGCTTATGTTGCAATCATTGCCTATCTGATTTATGCTTCAATGAAGGAGGATAAGAAATAACGGATTTTATGTTGGAAGGCAATTTCATTATAGCATTGTTGCTTACCCTTGGTGCCGGTATCGCTACCGGCATTGGGGGTGCAATCATTATGTTTGTAAAGAGATTCAATCCTAAAATGCTTTGTGCAACGCTGGGATTTTCTGCCGGAGTAATGATACTCATTTCGCTGGTGGAACTGTTCCAGGAGGCACGGGTGTCACTTGCCCTGGAGTTTGGAGAGAAGATGGGGCTTTTCTATACCCTGCTGGCGTTTTTTGCAGGTATGGCAATAATAGCCCTAATAGATAATCTTGTTCCCAAGGAGAGCAACCCCCACGAGGTTAATTCCATGACAATACAGGTTCATGATGAGGCTGTAGGGGGGAGTAAGGCGGTTCTCTCATTTGCTGATGAGGAGGAGACTTTTGTAAAGGAAGAGCATAGGACCCCTCCACAGGAGAAGAAGGGTGGCAAACTGCTACGTCTGGGAATTTTCTCTGCACTGGTAATAGCGGTACACAATTTCCCTGAGGGGTTGGCAACCTTCATAAGTGCAATGGAGAATGCGGAGTTGGGTGCAAGCATTGCCTTTGCCATAGCCCTACATAATATTCCCGAAGGTATTGCGGTGGCCATACCTATATATTATGCAACCCAGAAGAGGGGGAAGGCAGTTGGGATGGCAACATTGAGTGGAATAGCGGAACCTCTGGGAGGTGTTGTGGGGTATCTGATACTCCGCTCCGTACTTACACCGTCTCTGCTGGCATGTGTGCTGGCAGTTGTTGCAGGAATTATGGTTTATATATCACTGGATGAACTGCTCCCTACTGCAGAGAGTTACGGACAGCACCATTATGCAATAGGGGGGGTGATATCGGGAATGGTATTCATGAGTTTCGGATTACTTTTATTCTAATAATATGGAAAAGATACTTGATAAATTTTTGAGATATGTGGCTGTTGAGACCACTTCAAATGATGAGAGTGACAGCCAGCCAAGTTCTGCCTGCCAGTTGGACCTCCTTAGGATGCTGGCCGCTGAACTTAATGCAATGGGTGTAAAGGCCACCTTGGATGAGTGGGGTTATGTTATGGCAACAATCCCTTCAAATATAGATAAGGATGTACCAGCAGTGGGTTTCATTGCCCACGTTGATACAGCACCGGATGCAAGCGGCAAGGATATAAAGCCACAGATAATTGAGAACTACAATGGGGAGGACATTGTGTTGAATGCATCTCTTGGTATAAAACTGCCTGTGGCAGATTTCCCTGAGATTAAACAATATGTTGGGCAGACCCTCATTACCACAGATGGAACAACCCTTCTTGGCGCAGATGACAAGGCCGGTGTTGCCGAGATTATGAGTGCTGTGGAGTACATTGTGGAGCATCCGGAGTTCAAGCACGGTGAGATTAAGATTGGTTTTACTCCCGACGAGGAGATAGGACGCGGAGTTGACAAGTTTGATGTGGAGAAATTCGGTGCAAAATATGCATATACAATGGATGGCGGCCAGATAGGGGAACTTGAGTATGAGAACTTCAATGCAGCCGGTGCAAAAATACATATCCAGGGAAGGAATGTGCATCCGGGTTACGCCAAGGATAAAATGATAAATGCAATAATCATTGCCATGGAACTCAACGGCATGCTTCCTGTACAGCAGAGACCTGAGTTCACTACAGGTTATGAGGGATTCTTCCATGTGACTGGAATCAATGGCGCAGTTGAGCAGGCTACCATATCATATATTATAAGGGACCATTCAATGGAGAAGTTTGAGCAGAAGAAGGCCCTTATGAAGGATGTAGTGGCATTTATAAATGCAAAATATGGCCAGGGGACTGCAACTTTGGAGATGAAGGACCAGTATTATAATATGCGTGAGCAGGTGGAGCCTCATTACCATATTGTGGAGAAAGCCATGAAGGCTATGGAGATGGCGGGAATCAAGCCTCAGGTGCAGCCTATCCGTGGCGGTACAGACGGCGCACGCCTCTCTTTCATGGGATTGCCTTGTCCTAACATCTTTGCCGGCGGACACAATTTCCATGGCAAATTGGAGTATCTTCCATTGCAGAGCATGGAGAAGGCCTCTGAGGTTGTACTCAACATAATCAGACTCTACGCTGAACAATAAAGAGGAAAGGAAAATATACCTTGAAAACTGAATCCCTCCCACTTCGTGGGCCCCTCCCGTTCACGAGACCACGGGCGGTCACGGTTTTCAAGGTATATTTTCCTTTTCTATCTCTTGTTTCCTTCAATATTGCCAACAAACTTTTGGAGTAGGGACTTCGAGCAGGTGCTTTCAAATATATCTGCAATTCTGCTTATATATTGTTATAAATATATATTCTATCGGGAAGAAGATTCAATAAGTCTGATGCAGAGTTCAGGTTTGTCTGTGGTGATGTAATCTACTCCAAGATCAATCATCTGTTGCATCATCTCCTCCTTGTTTACGGTCCACACATTTACAATCATCCCAAGGTCGTGGGCCTGTTTTACCCATTCCGGATGCTGTACAAAGTTGCTGTAGTGGTAATCCAGCCCCATAATGCCCATCTCCTTAAGTTCCTTTGGAGGTATTTTGCCGTTGAGGTACTGTACCATATAGCCGGGCATAAGTTTAGTCAGTTGCCGGCACGCCTCAAGACTGAATGAGATAAATTCCACTTCACTGTTCTTGAGATTGAGTTTCTTTACCATCTCTACGGATTTCCTTACCGCCTCATCTTCCACTCTTCCCGACGGGTGTACTTTAAGTTCAAAAATCAATTTTATATTTCCTTTTTTACCCTGTTTGAGATATTGTTTGAGGGTAGGGACCTTCTCACCGTTTTTTAGCCTCACCCTTTTTACCTCTTTATATGTAGCCTTCTGTACATCCGGAATCTCTTCCAGTTTTGGACCGTGACTTACAACCATAACTCCGTCTGAGGTCATGTTTACATCAAATTCACTTCCATAAACTGGGATTGCCTGGGCTGCTTTGAGTGCGGTTAAGGAATTCTGGGCATTGTTTGGAGTGTCCCAATAACCTCTGTGGGCTACAACCTGAGTTTTTTGGGCGGCTGCACCTGTACATATTATAAGGAGCAGGGCAAAAGTGAAAATTTTTTTCATGTTATGTATCTTTTTTAGGATGGGTGTATTTTCTCCAAATATACTCCCTTTTTATGGATTTGGAGGGGGATTTTTACCCTGAGACGGGGTATTTGCCCCAATTTTGGGCGAAATTTTGAAGAAAAGTGATTTTTTTTGAAAAATTTTGCAGAAAAATTTGGAACTTCAAAAAAAGTCCTTACCTTTGCAACCCGTTTGAGAAACAACGGTAGTTCATTGAAGTATTGAGAGAGAAAAGATAGAGGTAAAAAATCAGAAAAGATAGTCTGTAAGAAATTAGGGACTACTTTTTCATAGAGCAAAAACAAAACGTATCTGCGGACGATAGTCAGTAGATATGATTCACAACAAGAGAAGTTACAAAGGGCGAACGGAGGATGCCTTGGCTTCTGGCGGCGACGAAGGACGTGGTAAGCTACGAAAATGTGCGGGGATCTGCAAACGGGATTTGATCCGCACGTATCCGAATGGGACAACCCGGCAGGTTGAAGGCCTGTCACTCAA
>JAZNUM010000015.1:0-42382 GCA_045592325.1 Candidatus Egerieisoma sp. | reverse complement strand
TTTTCAGATTCTATTTTACATAAATGTATAGAAGATCCAAAAAATTTTATTAAAAGGCAAGATGTATTTGAAATAGCTCCTTATAATTCAGTAGAGAATATTAGATGTGAACTTTATAATTGGAAAAAGGTCACTAATAGTACAAAGAGTTTAGTGAATGAATTTTATTCAAGATACTCACTTGATCCAAAATATAAAAATGACACCGTTGAAGTTTATAAATTTTTAATAAATCCTAAGGGGTTTATTTGTATTCTGCAACAAGACCCCATATATAAAATCAATGATGATGTTGTAAATACTATAGGATATCAGGATAATTTTAGAGCATATGTTCTCCCATATTTTTCATACAAGAATTTGCTAAAGTATAATGAGTTAGTAGAAGAAAAGTTTATGAATGAAGAAAAAACTGCTAATGAATAAAAATAATAGTTGTCCCCCTCCCTATAATGAAATTAAGAGATGAAAATCAAAGGCCAAATCACGCAAGGGGACCTCATTCGACGGTTGCAAGTTATTGTGAAGCTATGACGTATTAAGGCATCATCAGATGCCCGGCGGAGGCCGTGTGAAACGGAAGGCCGAGAGCCGCACCCTGCGTGAGCAGTGGAATACGAGGAGACTGTGTCGTCCCCTGAAGTGATTTGGTCTTTGTTATACGCATTTGACTTTCAAAAAAATTAATCTTTGCAATCTCTATCGGGATTAAAATAAAGGCATTGGCAATATCCAATACAATTTGTTAAATTTGCCTGAGGAGGTGACCTTTACAAACGGCAACTCCACCAAGTTCTTTTACAGTGCTGAAGGGGAAAAGCGGAGGGCAGTACACACAACAGGTGGCACAACCACCCAGGTGGACTACTGCGGCAACATAGTATACGAAGCAGGTGTCCAGAAATACCTACTCCATGATGAGGGCTACTATGACCTTGCAGGCGGCAGCTACCATTACTACCTCAAAGACCATCTGGGCAACAACCGCGTTGTAATAAGCCAGAACGGATCAGTAGAGCAGACTACCCACTACTACCCGTACGGCGGAACATTCGCCAGCACCACAACCGGCCAGCCGTACAAATACAACGGCAAAGAGTACAACACTCACAACGGCCTCAACTGGTACGACTACGGAGCACGCCACTACGACCCTGCAATTGCCCGCTGGACGGCCCAGGACCCGCTTGCGGAGAAGTATTATGGGTGGAATCCGTATAATTATTGTGGAGCCAATCCGATTAAGTACATTGATCCGCATGGTACAGAAATTGTTATAGGCTCTTTTTGGGGTAGAATAGGAGCTGCATTAGGCTTTAATACTTATGAAAAGCAGGTTCAAGATGATTTACAGAAACTAAGACAAATGGATGGAGAGTTGGAGGATGTGATAAGTGGATTGGAGAAACATTGGCGTAAAATATACGTCAAGCATACTGATTATAAACCAGCAGATGAAGATGGTAAAAAAACTAAAGGTAATGCATTCATTCCTAGTAATAAAAATAAACAAGATAGCAAACAGGATGGCATAACATATTTGGCACACGGTGGTGGAACTTTGTATTATGATCCTCAAAATAGAATTACTAATCAAGGAAATGAAAGAGATCCTATTATAGGACTAGCTCATGAATTAGGACATGCATTACGCTCAATTGCGGGAAAGGCTATAGAATACGACACTGAAAAAGCGAATCAAGGAGATGGGAAAAATGTAGATCTTGGGAATGCTGACGAGCGCTATTCCATAAAACTAGAGAATATTATACGTAGACTGACTAATCATCCAGAACGATCATATGATTACTATAAAAAGAAATAAATTGATATTTAGTATTGTTTTGTTGATTCTTTCAATACTGATAATCCGAGTGTTTGCAGATCTATTCCCGTATAACTCAACGGAGCATATGATGCGTATAGGTATATCATGGAACCATGAAGTATATATTCAAGTAACGTGTTCTGGATATTGTGATGACACATTGGATTTAATTATTTCAACATTTGGACTTTTTGATAGTATATGTTCTGATGAGTCACTTGATATGAATAGAATTAAAGTTCATAATCAATTTATTAAAAAGTTAAAAGATTGCATATCTAATGACAAGCCTATGAATATATCTTCAAGGCTATTTGATGAACTTAAAGAAGATTGTATATATAGATTTGATATTGATAAAGAACTTCAAGAAGAATTCAGTAAAAATGGATATCAATATTATATTGAAGAAGGATGGATTAAAGGATATAAATGGCCCAGAGATTTGGATGTTGGGACTATTCCAATTGCTGGCGATAAAGAAAAACTACACATATTGAATAATCTCATATATTTCTTGCAGAAAGGACAATTTAGGGTTTATTTTATGGAACTTAGTGATGATTACTGTTGGGGATATCAGATATATTGAGCCATTTAGGGGTTGCAGATTATTCTGCGCCCTTTTTTTTATAATTATATTCCAGATAGCAATACCAATAAATCACATAGGGGGACCTCATTCGACGGTTGCGAGTTATTGCGAAGCAATGACGAAGCAGAGGAGACTGTGTCGTCCCCCGAAGTGATTTGTTGTTGTTTTATATGTGTAGGCTATCAGATAAGGTAATTTTGGGAGTCTTTGTCGGGAAGAGAGGGGTAAATGCATTAGCAATATCCGCTACAATTTGTTAAATTTGCCAGAGGAGGTGACCTTTACCAACGGCAGCTCCATCAAGTTCTTTTACAGTGCTGAAGGGGAGAAACTCAGGACAGTATATACAATATCCGGTGCAATAAGCCAAAAGGATTACTGCGGCAATATCGTATATGAATCTGGAGTACAGAAATACCTCCTCAATGATGAGGGATACTATGACCTTGCCAGCGGTGGCTACCACTATTACCTGAAAGACCATCTGGGGAACAACCGCGTTGTAATAAACCAGAGTGGAACAGTAGAGCAGACCAACCACTACTACCCGTACGGAGGTATGTTTGCCAGCACTTCAACCGGCCAGCCATACAGATACAACGGCAAAGAGTACGACACCCACGCCAGTCTTAACTGGTACGACTACGGCGCCCGCCACTATGACCCTGCCATTGCAAGATGGACAACCCAGGATCCGTTGGCTGAGAAGTATTACGGGTGGAATCAGTATGGATATTGTGTTAATAATCCTCTAAAATTTATAGACATTAATGGTATGGATACGGTATTTGTACTGGATCAAGCAACACGCCCAAATGATAACTATAGGGATGAGAACTATACAGCTACTATTATTGTTTATCAAAATGGTAAAGTAAATGGAAAATATAGGGGTAGTTCATACCCTAACTCTAAATCAGAAAAAGATAATGGTACTGTATATAATACTATAAAAGAAGGTGAATATCCGTATAACAATATGTATGGACATAAAGCTGGTTCACAAAAAGGGTTAAACTTAGTAAATGAACAGGGTGAACGTAAGGTTCCAGGATACAATCCTAAAGGAGAAG
The DNA here is from genome assembly GCA_045592325.1 of Candidatus Egerieisoma sp. Lineage (GTDB taxonomy): Bacteria > Bacteroidota > Bacteroidia > Bacteroidales > UBA932 > Egerieousia. Next base: position 38,886 of record JAZNUM010000015.1, on the reverse strand, counting down.
AAGTGCAAATGTCAGTCGTTAATGTTCATAGTGGTTTCAGTACCGTTAAAGGCCCTAAGAGTAGGGGGTCTGAAGGTTGTATAACCATTCACCCAGACGATGCTGTGGCATTCTTCTCTCACTTTAAATGGAACAAAGAAAATCAAAATACAGGTTATTCAACAGGAAAAATAATTATATCTAGAAATCCAGAAGAATATGAAACTTTTTTTTAACATTTTAGGGTTTATACTATTATCCACTTATGTGGGAGAACCTTTATATGCTCAAACAGATTCCTTAATGTACATAAATAATGTACTGCTTAAAGCAGATAATAGAAAATCTCTAAAATATGATGAAATGTGTGTGATACTTGAATCATACAAGAATCCACAATGGAAAAATAATGTTGAATTAGGCGAACTTCGAACAGATGCTATTAATTCAGTTTTATTGTCACCAGATAACTTGAATTTACTATTGAAGATACTGAGTGAGAAAACTGAAATATTGGAAATGGTTGTGAGTGACATACTCCCAGTATATGAAACGAAGAATGATAGCGTATATTATTATATTCACCAGCAAAAAGGATATGATAAAATTAAATATGAGTTGCTTAAAGCACTAAAATCAGCACCGCAGCGTTGATGGGATAGTTTTACAATGACAATACTTAGGGTTACAGGATTACCTGTAGCCCTCCTCTTTATGAGAATATAATATATATGGCAAGCAACAAATCACGTAGGGGGACCTCATTAGACGGTTGCGAGTTATTGCGAAGCAATGACGTAATAAGGCATCATCAGATGCCCGGCGGAGGCCGTGTGGAACGAAGTCCGGGAGCCGCACTCTGCGTGAGCAGTAGATATAGGTCGTCCCCCGAAGTGATTTGTTGTTGTTTTATATGTGTAGGCTATCAAATAAGGTAATTTTGGGAGTCTTTATCGGGAAGAGAGGGGTAAATGCATTGGCAATATCCGCTACAATTTGTTAAATTTGCCAGAGGAGGTGACCTTTACCAACGGCAACTCCATAAAGTTCTTTTACAGTGCTGAAGGGGAGAAATTGAAGGTGGAATATGTCATTGGCGGCACAACAACAAATACATGCTATTGTGCAAACGTGGTATATGAAAACAACAATCAGAAATACCTCCTTAATGATGAGGGATACTATGACCTTGCCAGCGGTGGATACCATTATTACCTGAAAGACCATCTGGGGAACAACCGCGTTGTAATAAACCAGAGCGGAGCAGTACAGCAAACCAACCACTATTACCCGTATGGAGGAACATTCGCCAGCACCTCAACCGGCCAGCCATACAGATACAACGGCAAAGAGTACGACACCCACGCCAGTCTTAACTGGTACGACTACGGTGCCCGCCACTACGACCCTGCCATTGCAAGATGGACAACCCAGGATCCGTTGGCTGAGAAGTATTACGACCTTACGCCATATAACTATTGTGCGGCTAACCCTATGATATATGTAGATCCGGATGGAACAAACATATATTATAAAATAGGAAAGGCTACAATAAAGTTAGGTAAGACTGTTTCTAAGAAAGGTGTGAAGGCACTTTTGGATAAGAGGGCCTATTTTGATGCCTTTTCGGATATAGTAAACAATCTCACTACCCTAACTGATGAGAATTCTTCCGGCTGGGAAAAGACAGGTGCTGTTTTAAGTCTTGCTTCTGAATTTTTGCCAGTAAGCATAAGTGATGTTTCTGATGCAGTGGGTTTTGTTAAAAAGATTCATGGAAATTCTAAGGCTAGTACAAAAGCACAGCATGCATACGACATTATTGATAAAAAAACAGGTAAGGTTGCAAAAACAGGTGTCAGCGGAGGTGGTGTAAGAATAAGAGATGGCAAGCAGAAGTCTATACGGGCGGAGCAGCAAGTTCGAGCATGGAATAAAGAAGAAGGAGAAGGTGCTAGAAATACAATTTTAGACTATGAAAAAAAGAGAGCTAAAGAACTTCACGATAAAGGAGAATTAGATAAAACTAAGCATAAGAGGCCTTAATTATGAAATTACGCTATGTTGCGCTTAATATTGATCATCCGATATATTCTGGCTTTACGGATGAGCAATTTATTTTTGAATTCAATAAAAATACCGAATTCATTAGAAATTATATATCAAAAGCGATTCGAAAATATCATTATGAGACCGATGGCACATTTAATATGTTACTTGTAAATTTATGTACAGGGGATGGAGGGTGCAAGATACTGAAAGTTTTTTCTACCTTAGATATAAGATTAGTAGTATTGCCTGATGAAGTAGAAAAGTATTTAAAAATGACTGATCCGGTAGCCAAGTACGAGTATTATCTGTCGTTATTGGAAAGAGGATACCGACAAGCAAAGACTTTTAAGCCCTTACCTATTAATGAGTTATTGGAGATTCATCAACAATTTAGAGAACAGGGATATAAAAATGAATGGCTGTTTAAAAAAGTGAGGATTACACCATACAATATGGTTTTATATTTCAAGTGTTATTTTACAACATCTGAATTTCGTCTCGAATTAGAAGCTTACGATATCAAGACAAAGGCATTGATATCATCGGGTATTATAAAAGAGACATCCCCTGATGAACTATGTTTTGCAAAATCCTTTAAAAAGATAATGATTGATAATAATAAGTTGACCATTTTGGATTTTATATCAAAGCCAGCATTTGAAATAGATTTAGATAAGATAAGGCAAGGAATATTCAATGTAAATGACATAGAAGGTCTGGGGTGGTAATCTACCATTTAAATGAGACTGTGGCAAAATAACATGAAGAGGGTTGTCGCCTTCCCCTTTTTGGTATCACACGTAGAGATCCTGAAGTTCGATTTAATGAGCATATAAATTCTGGGACAAATAGGGCTACATTAAATTATAAAGTTTCAGAGGGTAAAACAGGTTTGACTAAATCAGAGGCGAGGAGACAAGAGCAATTATTGATAAATCAGTATGGTTTAGAGAAAGATGGAGGCCAATTATATAATAAGATTAATTCCATCTCACCTAATAAATGGCCAGAAAATAATATCCTAACACAATAAAGTTATGACAAAAAGAGTTTACACGAAAAAAGGGGATGTCTATGAAATTAAAATTGATGATACCACAAAGAGATACATGCAGTTTATTGGTTTAGACTGGAATCAGTTGAATAGTGATACATTCAGAGTATATAAAAAAGTCTACCCTATAGATGCCACGCCTTCGCTTGAAGAAATTCTTAGTGATATTCCGGACTTTTATGTTCATAGTTTTGCTTCTGCTGGTATAAAGGATGGGGTATGGAGTTTAGTATATCGATGCAAAGATGTTGGAGATACTAATGGAATTAAATTTAGGACTGCGCAGGATCTTCCTCCTAGAGGTGTAAAATTAGACTTCTATAATGAGTGGCATTTATGGACTTTTGACGAGAAAATCGACAATGGTATTCTTTTAAAAGGAAAAATGCCGCAAGAATGGAAATCTGCATATTTGGGTTCTGTGTATCAACCGGTCCGTGTGCTTCATAGAATTATTCATGGAAGATTCCCATCTGAACCAAAATACTTAGAATGACACACAAAATTTGTATAGAAATTCCACAAATTAGATATCAAAGACCAGATATTTACTGCTGATGAGTTTGGTCAAAAAAAGATAAAGATTTTAAAATGAAGCATCATTTTTAGATATGAGAAAAATCAGCTTACTTTTAATATTTGTTTGCTTATCAAATATATTATATTCACAATCAGACAGTTTAGAGTTGTATTATTTAACTGCAATATCTGACTTCTTCAAAACGAGAGATATAAAGAGATCTGATAAATTTTCAATATTCTTCGAACAAGTGAATTTGGAAAATATAGCATTATATAAAGTAAGTATCTTTCCTGAGGACGAGTGTAAATATTTTTTAAGCAATGCAGATGGAGTAGGCAAACCTTACTATACTGAAATTAATTATATAGAGATAAATAAGAAACTATTCTTCTGGCAGACCGTTAACCCTTACTTTATTTTAGATGAAGATACCTATAAAAAATTAGTTGAATATGATAATATAAAGCATGTTGATGTTCCATCTCAAGAATGGCTACTTGGTTGGGGCTGGTCGCTAAAAGATGGCGTGAAAAATTGGCAATATTATTTTATACCAGGTAATTACACAAAATTTAAGAAAACTTACTGTGATATAATGAAAATACCCAGAGCATTTAGGAAAGGTAAGAAACAGAAAGTTACCATAGATGGTTACACATTCATCCTATAGGTAGTTTTATATACAAATAAGTAATATCTGCATCAAAAGAGGCTGTTTTTGCAGCAATTCCTATAAAAAACAAGGGAGACCTTTTCGGGTCCCCCACTGTATAGTGTTGGCATATAGTTTCTAGTCCTGCTCGCCGGCGCTTGCCAATGCCTCGCGGACTTTTGCCTCAACTTCTTCTGCAAATTCAGGGTTGTCAATGAGGAGTTGCCTTACTGCCTCGCGCCCCTGGCCAATTTTGCTGTCGCCATAGCTGAACCAGCTTCCGCTCTTCTTTATGATGTCAAATTCAACGCCAAGGTCAAGTATTTCACCAACTTTTGAGATACCCTCACCGTAGAGGATGTCAAACTCAGCCTTTTTGAACGGAGGAGCCATCTTGTTCTTTACAACTTTTACCCTTGTGCGGTTACCGGTAGCATCCTCACCGTCCTTGAGTTGGGTGGTTCTTCTAACATCCAGTCTTACAGATGCGTAGAATTTAAGGGCGTTACCTCCGGTTGTGGTTTCAGGATTGCCGAACATTACACCAATTTTCTCCCTCAACTGGTTTATGAAGATGCAGCAGGTGTTGGTCTTGCTTATGTTGGCAGTAAGTTTCCTCAATGCCTGGCTCATAAGGCGTGCCTGAAGGCTCATCTTTGAGTCTCCCATTTCTCCTTCAATCTCTGCTTTAGGGGTAAGGGCTGCTACTGAGTCTATTACAATTATGTCAATTGCACCTGAGCGGATAAGGCTGTCTGCAATTTCAAGGGCCTGTTCGCCGTTGTCCGGCTGCGAGATGAGCAATGTGTCTACATTTACACCAAGTTTCTTGGCGTATGTACGGTCAAATGCGTGTTCTGCGTCAATTATTGCGGCAATGCCGCCTGTTTTCTGTGCCTCGGCAATTGCATGTATTGCAAGAGTGGTTTTACCACTGCTCTCAGGTCCGTAAATTTCAATAACTCTTCCTTTTGGATATCCCCCTATACCCAATGCACAGTCCAATGCTATTGAACCGCTTGGTACAACGGATACATCCCATTTTGGCTGATCCCCCAGCTTCATTATTGTCCCCTTTCCAAAATCCTTCTCAATCTTGTCCAAAGTAGCCTGCAATGCTTTGAGTTTGGCTGCATTCACTTCCGCTGCATTTGGAGTTTCTACACTTTCTTTAGCCATGTTTTTTCAGAATTAAATTGTTAGTTATTATCCCAACAAATATACTCAAAAAATCGTAACTTTGCCAAGTATGAAGAAAATTTTGTTGGGCATGTCGCTGCAGGAATTGAAGCAGCTTGCCGTAGAGTATAAACTTCCGGCATTTACCGGAAAACAGATAGCGGATTGGCTTTATAAGAAGAGGGTTACATCCATAGACCAGATGACAAACCTCTCCAAGGCGGCAAGGGAGATGCTGCAGCAGGAGTGCGAGGTTGGAAGGGTTGCATATACCCAGGTACAGGCATCGGTGGACGGTACCAGGAAGTACCTTTTCCCATGCCATACAGGTACAAGCATTGAAGCAGTCATGATTCCCGATGAACCAAGAGCCACTATTTGTGTTTCATCTCAGGCGGGGTGCAAGATGGGGTGCCGTTTCTGCATGACCGGAAGGCAGGGGTTCAGCGGGAACCTGCAGGTAAACGAGATCATTTCCCAGTTTATGGGGATAGATGAGGCCGAGGAACTTACCAATGCGGTATTCATGGGTATGGGAGAGCCTCTGGACAATCTTGCAAATGTGCTCAAGACCATAGAGATACTCACTGCAGATTGGGGATTTGCATGGAGTCCCAAGAGGATAACCCTCAGCAGTATTGGAGTTACAATGTCTCCCCAACTGATTGAGCTTCCCGACTATCGGGAAGATGAGAAGAACCGTGGGGTGTACAGGGCTGTGAATCCGTTGAAGGCATTTCTGGATCTTACAAAATGCCATCTGGCAATAAGCCTGCATAACCCGTTCCCCGGGGAGAGGGTGGAACTGATGCCTATGGAGAAGGGGTTCCCGCTGGAGGATACCCTGGATCTTATAAGGGAGTATGATTTTACAGGGCAGCGCACGGTGAGTTTTGAGTACATTATGTTTGACCGGGTGAATGACAGCAAGAGGCATGCGGATGCGCTTGTAAGGATGCTCAAGGGGCTGGAGTGCAGGATGAACCTCATAAGGTTCCATGCCATTCCCGATTCTCCGTTGGCTCCTTCCCCGATGCCTGTTATAGAAAACTTTAAGGAGAGACTCAACGGGGCAGGGCTTATGACCACTTTGCGTGCCAGCAGGGGTGAGGATATCTATGCTGCATGCGGAATGTTGGCAGGAAAGAAATGATATTGCAATAAATTGGATGAAGGGATGAGAAAGAACGGTTTGTACATAGGAAAAATATTTCTGATGATTGCTGTACTGGCTATGTGTTCCGGTACAGCCTTAGGGGAGTCTGCTCAGAGAGTGGGTGGCAAGCGCCCCAAAGTTGCGCTGGTATTGTGTGGCGGAGGGGCAAAAGGTGCAGCCCATATAGGGGCCCTGAAGGTGCTTGAAGAGGTGGGGATGCCTATTGATATGGTTGTGGGTACAAGTATTGGAGGTCTTGTTGGTGGTATGTATGCTATGGGATACAATGCTGCTGAACTTGATTCCATTGTGGCAGGGTGTGACTGGAAATATCTTTTGAGTGACAATGCATATTCAAGGAGGGATGAGTCTTTTACCGGCAAGGTGCTGGATGCCAGATATCTTCTTAAGATACCTTTTTACAGCATGAATCCAGATGTGAAGGATTCTCCGGTTTCGAGATTGCCTGCCGGTCTGATAAGCGGACAGAATGTTCTTAACTTCCTGAATGGTGTGTCAATGGGGTATCAGGAGCAGATGAACTTCAATGATCTTCCAATACCGTTTGCGTGTGTTGCTGCGGACCTTTCAAATGGAAAGCAGATAGTGCTTGACAAGGGGGAACTCCCTTTGTGCATGAGGGCAACAATGGCTATCCCTGGGGTGTTTGCTCCTGTAGAAATGGATGGAAAAGTGCTTGTGGATGGAGGTATCATAAACAACTTTCCTGTGGATGTGGCAAAGGAGATGGGGGCAGACATAATAATAGGTGTAGATATAAAGAACGATTACCCCGGCGCAGAAAACCTTAAATCAATACCGCAGGTTCTTGCGCAGATGATTGCACTTATGGGGAATGAATCGTACCAGAGAAATCTCAAGGATGTGGATATCCTCATAAAGCCGGATGTCTCTGATTATGGCACATACAGTTTCAACAAGCCTGCAATTGAGCAACTGGTAATCAACGGTTATGCTGCTGCCAGGGAAAAGTATCCGGAACTTGAGAATCTTGCAAGGAAACTCAACAGCATTTCTGCCGGTTCGCAGGTGCAGAGTACCAGGAAGGCTACAGATGTTGTAAGGGATACATTCTGTTTCAAAAGTGTAGAGATAAGGGGTGTCCCCAAGAAGAATGAACACTGGCTGAGAAGAATGTCGGGATTGAAGCCGGATATCCTTCTTACAGGAAATGATATCAACAGGGGAATTTCCATTCTTATGGGTACCAGGGCATTTTCATCTGTTACTTACACAGTTCTGGAAAAAGGTACTGCCAATGAGAGGCTGGTAGTGAACATTGTTGAGGGGCCTACCAATGTGCTTGCACTGGGCGCAAGGTATGATTCGGAGGAGGCTGCAGGTATCCTTGTACATGTGGGGGTGAACGAGTATGGACTTCTGGGTTCAAAACTGGGATTTACCGGAAGGCTCAGTTATAACCCTTACGGAGAGATGGAGTATTCGTTCAATTCCAAGGATTTTCCTAAAATTGAGTTCAACTACAGGGTAGGAGGTATGGATATGAATATCTACAAGTCTACCGAGAACCAGAATAACCTCTCTTTTGTATACCATAGGGGTGAGATAAATCTCTCAAATATATATCTGAGGAATTTCAACTTCAAGTTGGGGGCAAGGTATGAACATTTTGATTTCAGCAGATATCTGAAACAGAATATTCCCGACAGTTATCAGGAGTACATTATTGAGGACAGCGGATATGAGAGTTATTATTTCAAGGGGGAGATGGATACCAGGGATGACAGTTATTTTGCCACTGAAGGTATGTATTTTGATGCTGAGGGAACCATCTGGCAGACAAACTTCAGAAAGGGGTTCCAATCTTTTGGTGCCATTAAGCTGATGATGGAAGGGGCAATAGGTATGGGGCAGAGCTTTGCCGTGATACCGCATCTTTACGGTAGGGTCATCATTGGGGATTGTACTGAGATTCCTTTTATAAATTATGTGGGAGGATCAGAGCCCGGGAGGTATTTCAGCCAGCAACTTCCGTTCATTGGGATAAATTATGCCAATCCGGTGGAGAATGCCGTAATGATAGGGAGAATTGACCTCAGACAAAAGATAGCATCCAACCATTATATATATGGTATAGCAAACTATATGCGTAGTGCACACAGTCTGGATGATATATTTTCAGACAATGGGGAAGGTACTTGGGGAGTTGGATTCAAGTATTCATATAATTCCCCTATAGGTCCTTTGTCATTCAATATCCATTGGTCTGATTACGAGCATAGGGTTGGAGCATATGTGAGCCTTGGACATTATTTCTGATTTCTTATGACACCTGAGCAGGCTTTGGCAAGGCTGCAGCAGCAGTGCAGCAGGAGTGAGCATTCAACGGGGCAGGTGAGGAGCAGGCTTAAACGTTGGGATGCGAAGGAGCGTATGCAGGGAAGACCGGGGTTTTCTGCAATTCAGATGGACGATATTGTTTCGTCTTTGGTTAAGGAGCGGTTCGTTGATGATTCCCGTTTTGCCGGTGCATATGTGAGGGACAAGGCAAGATTTGCTAAGTGGGGGCCTGTAAAGATAGAATATAACCTCAAGATGCTTGGCATTGAAGAGAGCATTATCAGAAATGCACTTGAGGAAAATGGGGAGGTGTTTGTACAGGATGCTCTCAGGGAACTGGCTCTGAGAAAATGGAAAAGTATGAAGCAGGAGCCTGACGTTTATATGAAAAGGGCAAAACTGGTGAGGTTTTTGGTTGGAAGGGGGTTCTCTTACAGTCAAATTGTGGAGTTGATAAATGATTTGGGGTAGTTTTTTATTACCTTTGCACCTATACAATTTATTTTTTTGGAGATGAGCAGTTTTAATGAGCGCCTGGATGCGCTAAGGAGGTCTCTTTGACTATGCCGGGAAGAAGGCAGATGTTCAGGAGAAGGAGAAGACAAGTACTTCAGAGGGCTTTTGGGATGATCCGAAAGAGGCGGAGGCTTTCCTCAAGAAGTTGTCGGGAGTAAAATATTGGGTAAATTCATTGGATGCGGTAGCGCAGGCATTGGAAGAGGTTGAACTGTTGAGGGAGATGGGGGCTTCTGATGAAGAGATTGAGGTTGAGAACGGCAAGATTGATTCTATGCTGGGTGAACTTGAACTCAAGAGCATGTTGGGTGAAGAGGGTGACAATCTTGGTGCTCTCCTTAAGATAAACTCAGGTGCCGGAGGTACCGAGAGCAACGACTGGAGCAGTATGCTGCTGAGGATGTATACCAGATGGGGTGAGAGGAACGGTTATAAAGTTACTGTTTATGATGTGCTGGAAGGTGATGAGGCAGGTATAAAATCTGCTACCATTGAATTTGAAGGGGATTTTGCATACGGGTATCTGAAATCTGAGAATGGCGTGCACAGGATGGTGAGGATATCTCCGTTCAATGCCCAGGGCAAGAGGCAGACAACATTCTCGTCGGTATTTGTATATCCTCTGGTTGATGATTCAATAGAGATTGTAATAAATCCTTCAGACCTTGAGTGGGACACTTTCCGTTCAAGCGGTGCGGGAGGCCAGAATGTGAACAAAGTTGAGACAGGTGTGAGGGTAAAGCATATCCCGAGCGGCATAGTTGTGGAGAATACGGAAACCCGTTCCCAGTTGGACAACAGGCAGAATGCCCTGAGGATACTGAAGTCGCACCTTTATGAGATAGAACTTGCCAAGAAGAGGGCAAAGCAGGCTGAACTGGAGGGGCAAAAGAAGAGGATTGAGTGGGGTTCGCAGATCAGGAGTTATGTGCTGCACCCGTACAAGATGGTAAAGGACCTGAGGACAGGATGTGAGACTTCAGATACCGCCGCAGTTCTGGACGGTGACCTTAATGAGTTCATGAGAAGTTATTTGATGGAGAATACAAAACAATAATAAATACACTTATATATATTATGGAATTTGTTTATAAAGAGATGTTCCCTATGGGGAAAGATACCACTGAGTATCATCTTCTCACAAAAGATTATGTTTCTGTAGAGAAATTCGGTGACAAGGAGTTCCTTAAGGTTGATCCTGAGGGGTTGAGGCTTCTTGCAAGACAGGCTATGCATGATGTTTCATTCATGTTGCGTCCTGAACACAATGAGATGGTTGCAAAGATCCTTTCGGACCCTGAGAGCAGCGATAATGACAAAGCAGTTGCAATTCAGATGCTTATGAATGCAGATGTATCTGCAAAAGGACAGTTGCCTTTCTGCCAGGATACAGGTACTGCTACAATTGTGGCAAAGAAAGGACAGTTTGTATTTACCGGTGGCGGTGATGAGGAGGCTCTTTCTCACGGTGTATTTGATACATATACCAATGATAACCTGAGATATTCGCAGAATGTTCCATTGGATATGTACAATGAGAAGAACACAGGATGCAACCTTCCTGCCCAGATTGACATTTTTGCAACTGACGGCAATGAGTACAAATTCCTCTTTGTTGCAAAAGGTGGCGGAAGTGCAAACAAGACATACCTTTTCCAGGAGACCAAAGCACTCATTACTCCCGACAAACTTGAACCATATTTGGTTGAGAAAATGAAGACTTTGGGTACCGCAGCATGTCCTCCATACCATATTGCATTTGTGATTGGCGGAACTTCTGCAGAGTTGAACCTCAAGACTGTAAAACTTGCTTCAACCAAATATTATGATTCACTTCCAACCTCAGCAAGTGAGGAAGGTTACGCATTCAGGGATGTTGAGATGGAGAAACGCCTTCTCAAGGCAGCGCATTGCCTTGGTATAGGTGCCCAGTTTGGTGGAAAATACTTTGCACATGACATTAGAGTGATACGTCTCCCTCGTCACGGTGCTTCTTGCCCTGTAGGTATGGGTGTAAGTTGTAGCGCAGACAGAAATGTTAAGGCCAAGATTAATAAGGACGGTATCTGGCTCGAGACACTTGATGCAAATCCTGCACGCCTTATCCCTGAGCAGTATCTTTCAGGTTCTGCTTTGGCAAAAGGTGTAAAGGTTGACCTCAACCGCCCTATGAAAGAGATTCTTGAGCAGTTGAGCCAGTATCCTGTATCTACATTCCTCCTTTTGAACGGTACTATTATAGTAGGTAGGGATATTGCCCATGCAAAACTCAAGGAGAGGATTGACAAGGGTGAAGGTCTTCCTGAGTACATCAAGAACCATCCTATATATTATGCAGGCCCTGCAAAAACTCCTAAGGGGATGGCCAGCGGTTCATTTGGCCCTACAACAGCAGGCCGTATGGACAGTTATGTTGACCTGTTCCAGGAGAACGGCGGCAGTATGATTATGATTGCCAAAGGAAACAGAAGCCAGCAGGTAACAGATGCATGCCACAAACATGGCGGTTTCTACCTTGGAAGTATAGGTGGTCCTGCAGCAATCCTTGCCAAGGAGAACATCAAGAGCGTAGAGTGCGTTGAGTATCCTGAACTGGGTATGGAGGCTATCTGGAAAATTGAGGTTGAGAACTTCCCTGCATTCATCCTTGTAGATGATAAAGGAAACGACTTCTTCTCTCAAATAAGACCAATCTGCTGTAAAGACTGATTGTTACAGTGATGTTAAATCCAGTACGGGGAGTGTCGTGAAAGATGCTCCCCGTATTTGTTGATTTTCAATACTGTACATCCTTTATGCCTCAAAGTCCCGTGATATGGGGCTATCTGGCCGGGAAACAGGTTGTATTTTTTTATCTTTTTTTTGCCACGTTGTAAAAAATGCATATCTTAGCGGCTGGTTTTAACGTGAAATACTGTTGTTTAATGAGTAAAAAATGCGCTCAGAAGGCCTCTAAAAGCATTTTTTTTGTGCTTTTGATGTCTGTGTGGCCCCTTTTGGCGGTTGCCCAGACCGGTAATGATGCGTTGGATTTTCTCATAAAACAGGGGTTTGAAAATGTAAGTTGGGCAGAAAATGATGAGGAGAGGGTGTATGTTGTGGAGAATTCAGCGTACAGGTTGAGTGGTGTGGGTGTTGGAGTGGCGCTTGATGAGATCCAGAAACATGGCTTGCCTGAGGGGAAGAGATGCCGGCTTATAGTTTTGGATAATAATGTACCTATGATTTCTCTTTATTGTGAGGGAGTTGAGGGGAAGAAAGTAACCAGGAATGATTGGAGGGTGAGTTATGATTTGGGTAAAAGCTGGGATTTGGTAAAGGGAGAGAAAAGGTACAACAGTTCTTTGTATAAAGCTGATTTGCTCATATATCCGGATTTCAATTTCAGGAACAGCAAATTGTCGAGACCTTATCAGGTGAGGTTCAATCTGAACCCTACACTGCAGGTTTCCTTGTGGAAAGGAGGTAAGATAAATGCACAGATAATTGTTCCTGTTGTAAATGATTACGGGTATAAGTATGATGATGTGCGTCCGGGGTTCCTTACAGTGTCGCAGACTGTAAGGTTGCCTTACAATGTGTTTGTGACAGGAACTGTAGGGTTCTTCAACAACAACAGGACCGGTGTTGACCTCCATGCCGAGTACCATCCTGCATTCATTGAATCCCTTAAGGGGAGATTCTGGATAGATGGTAGAATCAGTTACACCATTTGGGGCGAATGGGGTGAGTGGGAATTCTTCAACGGAGTCAGGAATATACATCCGTTCAAGTTCGGTTACAGCAAGGAGGATGACAGGATAACAGGGCAGCTGGGAGTGAATTATTATTGGGCCAAGTACAATACGCAGTTTGCATTCAGGGGTGAGTCCTTCCTTGGTGGGGATTGTGGAGTGAGATTTGACATGATAAGGCACTTCAGGTATTGTTCAATAGGCTTTTATGGTACCTATATACCTTCAGACTGGTGGAATGACGGTGTAAATGCGGGGTTCAGGTTCCAGATAACACTTCCTCCATACAAGTACAAGAGGAAGGGGTATATACCTAGAGTGATGCCAAGCAGGAACTGGGGATTTGCCTATAATTCGGCAGGAGCCTTCGTTTACGGGCAGAGATTCAGGGCAAACATTGATGACAATATTAGTAACAACATAAAATATAACCCATATTATATAAAATCTGAATTACTGAATTTTTAATAATATTAATTTAATTTAAGATGCAAATGAAAAAATCATTCTTCGGTTTCAGTGCAAAAGTTGCAATGGCCGTTTTAGCAGTTTGTTCTTTTGTATTTACAAGCTGTTATGAGAAAACTCCAATTGCAAAGACTCCTACTGAGTACCATGTAATTGGATCAGTTTATGATGCTGAGACAGGTAAAGTTATTACTGATGCTAAAGTTACCCTTGACGGCAAATCTGTTTCAAGCACTTTCAATGTAAAACTTAGCGGTTATGTATCATCTGTTACAGTTTCAGCTACAGCTGAGGGTTACATGCCAGGTTCAAGAACAGTTTCTATCCAGAAAATGGATGAGTACAATCAGGTTAGTGTAACTTCTGTTGATTTGGCTTTGGTTAAAGTTGATGTTGAGGAGCCAAGCCTTGAGTTGAAAGAGGTAAAAGCGTTGAATTTGGATGCAGCTGCTGTAAAGGATCTTTTTGCTATCAACTTTGGTGAGGTTGAGGTAAATGAGGGCAAAGTAGAGGTATTTGCACACTATAGCTTTGATTCAGACCTTCATGCTAACCTCCATATGAATTTTGAGGGCGAGCATGCAAATGGTGTTACCAACGAGCCTTATTTTGTTGAGGATTCTCTATACATTGGCTTTATCGCTGACATGTCAGAGGTAGTAGCAGGTTATGAGGATGATGCAAAGGTAGCATGCATCACTGAGTTGAATACAGTTTATGCTGGTGCTGCTTATGCTGATTTTGCAAAGAGCTATGTTCCTTTTGCTACCCTATTGAACAGAAACGGTGAGTTGTCAATGGGCGGTTATTGTGTTTGCAAAGATTTCAACCTTGTAGGTTTTGTATTCACTCTTGATGGTGAGGAGATGAATGTAGTTGCTTTGCAGTCTGCTTCAACCCACGTTTCTCCTATCGTAGCTGATACTCACGATAACCACGATAACCACGATAACCATAACAATCATCATAACAACCATGGCCACGGCGGTGCTACTGCATGGGGTGGTGGTTCAAGTGTTGAAGGCGAGTAATTTGATCTGAATTAAATTAATTTGAGAGGAAGAGCAATGCTTGGTTCTTTAAAGAAAATAGTGCTTCTGGGGATATTCCTAAGCGTAAGCATTGCCCTTTCAGCTCAGATGACGCACGGCACAACAGGCCTTTTGAATGCTCCATCTGCTGAGATGCAGGATTCAAAGACTGTAATGATAGGTGGAAATTATCTTAATGAGAAGTTGACACCTGACACTTGGAATTACGGCACATACAATTACTTTGTAAATGTAACCGTGTTCCCGTTCCTTGAGATAGGTTATACTGCTACAATGTTCAAGGCAAAGACCATTGGGATAGGCTGGTTCCAGGACCCTGAGAAATTCTGCAATCAGGACAGATATTTTTCTGCCAGATTGAGGGTTCTGAAAGAGGGACAGTTCTGGAAACATATGCCGGCTGTGGTAATAGGCACTTCTGATCCATATACCGAATCCGGTGATGGACAGATTGCTTCAGCAGATGGAAACGGATATTTCTGCCGTTTTTATCTTGCCGCCACAAAACATTTCCTTGTGGGGACTGAGAGGTTGGGAGTTTCTGTTTCGTATGTTTACAACAACAGAAGATCCAACCATCTTAACGGTATAGCTGCGGGCATTACATACGAACCGTCAGTTTTCCCAAATTTGAGGTTGATTGCGGAGTATGACAATATCAATTTCTCTATGGGTGCGTCATATTTGCTGTTTGATCAGCTGCATATTCAGTTTCAAATGCAGAAGTTGAAATACTTTACCGGAGGATTGTGTTATAAGATACACTTGAAATAGCCGGTAGGTAAAACATAAGAATATTAATATTTAAAAAACTAAAATAATGAAAAGCAAATTAGTAATCCTTTCTTTGATGTTGGCTGGTATTGCAACAATTGCTACAGCTCAGACAAAAAGCAGATACTATGCTGAGAGCGCAAAAGACAACTACTTTATCAGTGTAGGTGTTGGCGGTCAGATGATTGTTAAACCAAATGCTTCTGACAACAGCATTACTCCAGCATTCAATATTTCTGTAGGTAAATTGATCAACCCAGTATGGGGTGTTAGAGGTATGGTTTCAGGTTTCAACCAGAAATTGTATACAGCTTACAACCTTGAGAACGCTCAGGAGTTGAAGAAAAACACTGTAACTTTGAGAGCTGAGGGTTTGTTTAACCTTTCAAGCGCTTTCGCAGGTTACAATCCAGATAGAAAAATTGAGGCTTATGCATTCATGGGTCCTGCTTTGCAGTTGGCTAAAGCTGAGATTGGCGGTGATTCAGACCTTAAAGCTCTTATCAGCGGTTCACTAGGTTTGGGCGCTGCTTATAACATCAATTCTAAATGGGCTTTGAACCTTGAGGTTAGAGGCGAGGTAGCAGAGTCTGCATTTGGTGACTATAGCGAGACTGTTGCCAATGGTCTGGTTGGTGCTACTTTTGGTGCTACTTACTATTTCGGTGGCAAAAAATTTGTTAAAGTTGCTAACGAGGCTCTTCTTGCTGCTGCTAACGGTGACATCAAGAAATACAAAGAGCTTTTGGCTGCTGAGCAGTCTAGCCACGCTGTAACTAAAGATGAGTTGGCTAAAGAGAGAGCAAAAGCTCCAGTAGAGGTTGTTAAAGAGGTAGAGGTTGCTTACGCAGGTCCTAGAGCTATCTTCTTCACAATCGGTAGCGCTAAGATTGATTCTAAAGGTATGGTTAACATCAACCTTGCTGCTGACATCATGAAAGCTAACCCAGACGTTAAATACGTTGTTAAAGGTTATGCTGACAAAGCAACAGGTTCTGCAAAGACTAACCAGAGACTTTCAGACAAACGTGCTGAGGCTGTTTACAATGCACTTATCAAAGCTGGTGTAAGCGAGAGCCAGATTGAGTGGAAAGGCTTCGGTGGTCAGGATAATATGTGGGATAACAGCAGAGCTCTTACAAGAGTTGTTGTTATTGAGAAAGCTAACTAATTTAGAATATCACATATAGGAGAAGAGGTTGTCATTAGATGACAACCTCTTTTTTATTATTTTTGCATCTGTAATTGTATGTAAATATGGCAAGTTATCTGCAGGTAGAGAATGTTTCAAAATCATATGGGCCAAAGGTCCTTTTCAGCAATATTAATCTGAATATCAATGAGGGTGACAAGATTGCCCTTGTGGCACCCAATGGAACCGGTAAAACCTCTTTGTTGAGAATCCTTGCCGGTGTTGAGAGTTCTGACGGAGATGGGAAGGTAAAGTTTCTGAAGGACATTGTCATTGCTTTCCTTGCTCAGGATAATGTCTTTAATCCGGACTTGACAATATGGCAAGTTGTTTTGCCTTATGCCAAACATTGCCATGAACATGAGGTTGAGGAGATCCTGTTTTCATTGAAACTCACTGACGTAGACATGAAGATTTCCCAGTTGAGTGGCGGTGAAATTAAGAGGGTTGCCATTGCGTGCATGTTTGTGCAGAAACCTCAGTTTCTGGTTATGGATGAGCCTACAAACCATCTGGACCTGGAGACCATTGAGTATCTGGAGGATTTTTTTTCCCGACAGAAATGTACCCTTCTGATGGTCACTCATGACCGCTATTTCCTTGATAGGGTATGTAACAAGATTATTGAGATGGCTGACGGGACTTTGTATTCATACGAAGGCAATTATTCCTATTATCTGGAGAAGCGGGAAGAGAGGATGCAGAACCTGCGGAGGGATATAGACAGGGCCAGAAATCTTCTTAGAACTGAACTGGACTGGATGAGACGTATGCCTTGTGCCAGAGGTACAAAGGCAAAATACAGGATTGATTCATTCTATGAGCTTAAGGACAAGGCCGGGCAGAGAATAGAAGAGAGAAATTTCAATATTAATGTAAAATCACAGAGGCTGGGCAAGAAGATTGTCAACTGTTCACATGTTGGCTTCAAATGGGATGACTGGACTGGGGTTGAGGATTTTACATATAATTTTGCGCCGGGAGAGAAAGTGGGTATAGTAGGCAAGAACGGTATTGGAAAGTCCACTTTCCTCAATTTGATAACAGGGGAACTTGCCCCTACTGCCGGTGAGATACAGATAGGTGAGACTGTGAGTTTCGGGTATTACAGGCAACAGGGGATTGAATTCAATCCGGATGATACTGTAATAGAGGCTGTGAGGGAGATTGCTGAGGTGGTGACATTGGGCGATGGGAAGAGTGTTCCGGTTACCACATTCCTGAATTATTTCCTTTTCCCTCCAAGCATGCATTATAATAAGATTGAAAAATTGAGCGGAGGGGAGAAACGCAGGCTCTACCTTTTGACAGTACTTATGAAGAATCCCAATGTCCTTATTCTGGACGAGCCTACCAATGACCTGGATATCCTTACTTTAAATGTGCTGGAGGAGTATCTGAAGGGATTTGCGGGATCTGTCATTATAGTTTCCCACGACCGTTTCTTCCTTGATAAGATTGTTGACCATCTTTTCGTATTTGAAGGCAATGGCGTCATAAAGGATTTTGTGGGCAGTTATTCGGATTATAGGGAATATATCAGGGAGAAGGAGAAGCAGAGAAGGTCGGAAGAGAGGGCGCAGATGCAGAAGAGTGTACAGAAGAAAGTTTCACAGGAACAGCCCAATAAAAAGAAGAAGCTGAGTTATAAGGAGCAAAGGGAACTTGAGCAATTGGAGAAAGATCTTGAGGCTTTGGGGCAGGAGAAGAAAGAACTTGAGGAGAAATTGTCGGGAGGAGAGATTTCCAGTAAGGAACTGCAGGAGGCATCATTGAGGATAGGGGAGGTAATGGCCCTGTTGGATGAGAAGGAAATGAGGTGGTTGGAATTGAATGACAATTGAGTTATCTTTGGCGCAACTTGACATTAATGATCTTTATGAGGAAACTTTGCATATTGGTATTTGTGCTGTCATTCATATTTGCGGAGAGAATTTATGCTCAACAGGAGGAGACAGGTGGTGATATTGGCATCTCCGTAAAAATGGATGTCCGTTTTGATGGGGAGGTAACCAGGTATGGGAAAGATAAGGGACTCGGAACAGATGAGGAATATGATGGAGGTTTTGTGGGGAGGTATTTGAAATTGTTGGTAAACGGGAAGATTGATGAGAGGTTCAGTTACAGTTTCAGACACCGGATGTATGATGCCTATAATATTATCTGGTATGGCAAAATTGCCGGATGGATGAATACCATATGGTCTGTAAATATGCTGGAGTATGAGAAGGGGCATTTCATAAATTATCTGGCATTGGGAAACAAGTTCCTTTTAGGAAGAGTTTCGGCTGACCTTGATTATATGAACAGATATGCAGGTAAAGGGACTGCTTTTGCTTACGACAGGTATGTCCTTCCAGGGGTGGAACTCGGCTTCTATGGTGCAGGAGTGGAGTATTTCCCAATCAAGTCTGCAAAGCAATCTGTAAGACTGCATGCTTTCTGGCATTCAAATACATCAACACCGGTTCCACAGACATTCAATGTAGGCCTCAGATGGCAGATGAATGTCCTGGAGAGATGAATTACAACATATAACTATGAAATCCAGCAATTCACACAAGAAATTAGAACCGTTAGTTTTCCTGGCAGTGTTTTTCCTGCTGTTCGGCTCTCTCGGATACGTAATGGGGACACCCAATATGTTGAATACATTAATGAATACTGCGTATAGCTTGCTGATTGATACTGTTTTTTACATTATGGGAATTACGGTGTTGTCGGGAGCATTGGGGAAAATCCTTGTTGAGTTTGGGGTTGTGGGAATTCTTGAAAAAATTCTCAGACCTCTTATGCGGCCTTTGTGGAATCTTCCTGGAGTGGCAGCATTGGGTGGTGTTCTTACCTTCCTTTCGGATAATCCGGCAATAATCACGTTGGCAAACGATACAAATTTCAGTAGGTACTTCAAGAAATATCAGTTGATATCCATTACCAATTTTGGGACAGCATTTGGAATGGGGCTTGTTGTAATAGTGTTTATGGCAGGACGGGGATTCGCATCTTCTGCAATCATAGGCCTTGTAGGGGCTGCCATTGGCAGCATTGTCTCTACAAGGGTAGCACAAAGGCTTATACTTAAGTCCAGACCAGATTTTGACGGATATTTTGTTGAACAGAAGGAGCAGGACAACTACATTCAGAAAGAGGATGATGTTGTTATGCAGGATAATGGTATTTTCCTTAGGGTACTCAATTCACTGCTTGATGGAGGAAAATCAGGAGTGGATCTTGGACTGGCAATTGTCCCTGGAGTGCTTATAATTTCTACGTTTGTAATGATGCTTACATTTGGCCCGGGTGAGAATGGCTATACCGGTGCGGCATATGAGGGTATTGCATTGCTTCCTGCAATAGCTGAGAAACTGGATTTCCTATTTGAATGGATGTTCGGTTTTACGAATCCGGAACTTGTAGCCTTTCCTATGACATCGCTCGGAGCAGTGGGTGCTGCATTGGGACTTGTTCCAAAATTCCAGGCAAGCGGATTCATAGACGGCAATGCAATTGCAGTATTTACTGCTATGGGAATGTGCTGGAGCGGTTATCTGAGTACACATACAGCCATGCTTGATTCTCTGGGTTATAGGGAACTTACATCAAAAGCCATACTTGCCCATACCATTGGCGGACTGATTGCGGGCATTGTTGCCCATTGGCTGTTTGTTCTTGTTTCCTTGTTCTGAATCAGATAAAGAATTTGTTCACTTTGGAGAGGACTTGTGGCAGGGCAAACACAGCAACCCTGTCATAAGGTTTTATTATGGTCTCTTCAGTTGCAACAAAAATTTCATTTCCTCTGATTACTCCTCCTATAATTGCCTCTTTAGGGAAGTGGAGATCCTTCAAAGGGCCTTTTGTTATTGCACTGTTGGGATTCACAATGAACTCCAGTACCTCCGCATCTGAACCGTTCAGGCACTTGATGGACCTTACCTTGTTGCTTAGGGTAAAGCGGAAAATTCGGCCTGCGGTAGAGAGTTTCTTGTTTATTACAGCATCTACTCCCATCCCTTCGGCCAGTTTGATGTACTCAATATTTTCAACCTCGGCAATGGTTTTGGATACTCCCATTTTCTTTGCAGCAACGCATGAGAGGATATTGGTTTCCGAGTTGCTTGTAACTGCAACAAATGCATCGTATTTGGTGACATCCTCTTCCATAAGGAGGTCTGAGTTTCTGCCATCTCCATTGATTATTAGGACTTTGTCCAATGTCTCAGCCAAATATTCACATCTCTCGGGCTTTATTTCAATTATCTTTATATGGTCCGATACCTTGCTCATCTTCTTGGCAAGCATCTCCCCAATTCTTCCGCCTCCAACAATCATGAGATTCTTTATCTCTATCTCCTTCTTTCCTGAGAAGCTCATTGCATCCTGTACACCATCCCTGGTGCAGATTACAAATACAAGGTCATTTTCCTGGAATTTGGTGTCAGGCCCAGGTATAATTGTATCTTCATCCCTTGCTATGGCAACCGCCTTGTATTGGCTCTTGCCTGTAAAAGAGGAGATATCGCTGACACATTTGTCTATAAGTGGGGCACCATCCTCAAGCCGGAATGCAACCATCTGAAGTACACCCCTTGCAAACTCCATGAACTCTGTGGTACCCGTCTGTTTAAGCAGGTCAACAATTTCGTATGATGCAATCTTTTCCGGATAGAACAGCAGGTCAATGCCAAGTTCCGTAAACAGCAGTTTGTTCTCATGGTGCATATACTCATCATTGTTGATGCGGGCAGTAACTTTCTGGCTTCCCATTTTCTTGGCAAGCAGAGCGCTTATGATATTTATATCCTGATCCTGTGCAGGACTTACGGCGATAAAGAGGTCAGCCTTTTCTGCTCCAGCCTCTTTGAGTGTCTCAATGGAGGTGGGGTTCCCCTGTATTGTAATGACATCTGCAACCTCACGCAGTTTGTTGAGGCGGTTTTCATCCGCATCTATAATTGTGAGGTTGTTGGATTCATTGCTGAGCATTTTGGCAAGGTGGCTGCCAACCTCTCCTGCTCCTGCTATAATGATTTTCATATCATATGTTGTTGGTTCCGCAAATATAGTCAAAAACTAAAAAAAATGTTATATTTGTAAATATACTAAATCCTGACCCTAAATATGGAGAACAAACCGGAAAAATTCAAGATTCTTGTAGTTGATGATGAAACGGACATCTGCAATATCCTGCAATATAACCTGCAGCAGGCAGGGTATGTTGTGGAGACGGCATCCAGTTCGGAGGAGGCACTGTACAAGATAAAGAACACATATCATCTGTTATTGCTGGATATAATGATGGATGGTATCAGCGGCCTTAAACTTGCCCAGTTGCTCAGAGAGGATCATAACAACCATGTGCCAATCATTTTCATTTCTGCCCTGGACAGTGAGAGTGACATAGTTACAGGCTTTGACAAAGGTGGTGATGATTACATTCCCAAACCCTTTTCCGTAAAGGAGGTGCTGGCCAGGGTGAATGCGGTACTCACAAGATGCTATAATAATAATCCGGGCAATCTTCCCGACAGCAGGACTCAGGGTGATGATAATCCGAAAGAGGATAGAGGGAGGGTATTCAGCCATAAGAATCTGTTGATTGAGTTTGACAACAAGAGGGTTTTTGTAGATGAAGTTGAAATAATCCTTACCAAAAAGGAGAACGAGATACTTCTGTTGCTGGCGCAAAATCCCAACAAGATATTCTCAAGGGAAGATATTCTCCAACTGGTGTGGAGGGAGGAGAGTTATGTGCTGGAGCGCACGGTGGATGTACATATAGCCCGTCTGCGCAAAAAAATGGGTAACTGCGGAGAATGGATTCATAACAGGTCGGGATACGGATATTGCCTTCACATTTAGTTTTTTCAGATTCACAGGAGGGACGGATATGAAATTGAGGTTCAAATATCAGCTTATTCTGTATTACATTGTTGTAATGGCAATTGTAATTGCCGCCTTTTTGATATACATTCTCCAGCAGAGCAGGAATTTCAAGTTGACCAGCATAAGGGAACAGTTAATATCATACAATGAATCTGTATATTCAGCCTACATGGAGGGGACTCTGACGAGCAGTATTGAACACTCCAACGATCTCCGCTATACCATAATTGATACCAATTTCAACATAATTTGTTTCAGCGGACCAGAAGAGAGAAGACTTGAGGAGTTGAAGGATTCCAAAGCAGAACTTATTGAAGCATCCATTTATGGGGAAGGGACAGCATTGAGATTTTCTGAAGAGAAAAAAGTGGAATATCTCTATTATGCAAAAAAATACCCCGGATTCTATGTAAGGACCTCTACCCCCTACATTTACGAAAAAATTGAGATAACCCACCACAATATTGAGTACCAGTATGCCATACTGGTACTTATTCTTGCGCTGGTAATAACACTCATCTACATTTCAAGGAAACTCACCAAGCCGTTAAAGGCCTTCAACGACTTCTTCTTCCTTGTGAAGTCAAACAAAAAGGACTTTTCGCAAGTTACATTCCCAAATAATGAATACGGTGACATAGGGAGGAAAATCGTAAATACCTACGAGCAACTGGAGCAGGCAAAACTGTTCAAGCAGCAGTTGACAAACAACATTGCCCATGAACTGAAGACACCCCTTACAGGGATGAGGGCGTATCTGGAGACAATAATAAACGATGAAAGCATGTCCCCTGAACAGATGAAAAAGTTTGTGCAGATGGCATATAAACAGTCTATCCGTCTCTCGTCTCTGGTAAACGACGTGTCAGTCCTGAACAAACTTGACGAGCAGTCTGAATATTATAAGATTGAAGAGATAAACATATCGTCATGTCTGAAGGAGATAGAGGAGGAGTTGTCGTTCAAGATGAAAAAGAACAACACAACATTCAGTCCTAAGATAAGTAGTGAACTTTCCATAAGAAGCAGTCATGATATTATATATTCGCTTTTTAAGAATCTTATAGACAATACCCTGGAGCATGCCGGCCCCAATACGGACATCTCAATTATGGCAGGAATCAGCCAGATTTCCGGTGAGTCGGGCTACAGGATACAGTTTACATATTCGGACAACGGAAAAGGAATTCCCCACTCTGCCCTTGACAAACTGTTCGACCGTTTCTACAGGATAGAGGAGGGACGTACCAGAAAATCAGGGGGAAGCGGACTAGGCCTGGCCATTGTGAAGAGCTCAGTATTGTTCCATAAGGGCAACATTACCGTTGAGCATAATCCTGGAGGAGGAGTGATTTTTAAATTTGATTTGATGTCGTTATAACATGAGAATACTGGTTACCGCTGCAGAACAGCAGGAAATTGATTGTGCCTTGAGGGCATATGATGCAGCAGAATTGGCTGGGGGCAATGAAGTGGAAATTGATTTCCGACTTACAGGAATAGGCGCAACAAATGCCTGCTACCGTGTCATGAAGGAGGTCCTGACGGCTGTTGCTCAGAACAGGCCTTATGGTCTTGTCATAAATATCGGTATTGCAGGAAGTTATGATCTTGAGAAGTACCCTGTCGGTTCCGCAGCTGTAATTTCCAGGGAAATATTCGGAGATTTGGGATTTGAAGGGAAGGATGGGTTTGATGACCTTTTCAGATATGGGATTCTGGATAATGACACTTTCCCATATACAGACGGTGCGTTGGCACGCCAATTGCTTCCATACAGGGAACTTGAGGATGTGTTGGACAAATATGGCAAGGCTACGGGCGTTACTGTGCAATGTGTCACCGGGAGCACACACAGGAGGGATGAACTTATACGTCTGTATTCTCCCCATATTGAAAGTATGGAAGGTGCTGCAGTATACTATGCCTGCCTGATGGAAAATGTGCCGTTTTTTGAACTCAGGACTGTTTCTAACGCTGTAGGTGAAAGGGATACAAAAAAATGGGATACACAGGCCGCCTTGAGAACGCTTGAGCAATGTTGCAATGATATTTTTAGTATACTATAACTGTTGATATGATGAGTGCAGGGAAGGAAGTGATAAGGATTGAAGGGTTAAAGAAATTCTATCATCTGGGTGGAACTCAGGTGAGGGCTCTTGACGGAGCAAGCCTTTCCATTTGCCGTAACGAGTATGTTGCAATTATGGGACCCTCGGGTTCAGGAAAATCAACCCTGATGAACATCCTGGGCTGTCTTGATACTCCGTCGGGAGGAACATACATACTCAATGGCACAGATGTAAGCAAAATGGGGGATAATGAACTGGCTCAGGTAAGGAACAGGGAGATAGGATTTGTATTCCAGTCGTTCAACCTTCTTCCAAGATATTCTTCCCTGGAAAATGTCGCACTACCCCTGATTTATTCCGGTGTACCCCGTTCAATACGGGAAGCAAGGGCAAGGGAGGCCCTCATTTCCGTTGGCCTTCAGGAGAGGATGGAGCACAAGCCGGCAGAATTGTCGGGAGGACAGAGGCAAAGGGTTGCAGTTGCAAGGGCTCTGATAAACAATCCTTCCATCATTTTGGCTGATGAGCCTACGGGAAATCTGGACACCAGGACATCCATTGATATAATGAGGTTGTTTGAGGAGATATACAGGAAAGGCAATACTGTAATTGTTGTTACTCATGAAGAGGATATTGCCTTGCATGCAAGAAGGATAATAAGGTTGAGGGACGGCAAGATTGAGAGTGATACTCAAAATCCGCACCCGGCCATGGAAAAATAATTTATACAGGATATGAAAATTTACACAAAAGGTGGAGACAAGGGGACCACTTCGCTGGTTGGAGGTAAAAGGGTTCCCAAAAATCATCCGAGAGTTGAAGCTTACGGAGATTTGGATGAACTGATTTCATTTGTAGGAATCATTATAAGTGATACGGAAAATGACCGGATAAAGAAGGATTTGAGGAAAATCCAGGAGAATCTGATGCTTATTTCAGCACATTTTGCTTCAGACGGTTCTGTAAAGGCACTTAAAGAGGTTAAGGAAGACGCAATTGTATGGATGGAAAACGAGATTGACAGGATGACTGAAGCCCTTCCTCCCCAAACAGCATTCATTCTCCCTGGAGCACCAAGGGTTTCATCTGAATGTCACGTTGCCAGAACTATCTGCCGCAGGGCCGAAAGACACTCCCTTGCAATAGGGACGGGAGGTGATGGCAATGCTCAAGTGTCTGACCAATTGGTAATTGGACAAAGATACCTGAACAGGCTTTCGGATTATCTGTTTACACTTGCAAGATATTTGTGCATAGAAAATAACGAAAAAGAAGAGTTTTGGTTGCCATAATGAATTTTTTACTATATTTGCGCCCCTATTACAAAATATTGCAAATACCAATTGGTTAAAAATTAAAATTTTACACTATGTATTGGACACTAGAACTTGCATCCAAACTTGAGGATGCACCATGGCCGGCAACAAAAGATGAATTGATTGATTACGCAACACGTTCAGGTGCACCTCTTGAGGTTATTGAAAATTTGAATGACCTTGAGGATGATGGCGAAGTTTACGAGAGCATTGAGGAGATTTGGCCAGATTACCCCAGCAAGGAAGATTTCTTTTTCGACGAAGATGAATATTAAAAGAGAGGGATTGATAAACAGAAGATTATCAATTAGTTGTGAATAGAGGGCGACCCAAAAGGTTGCCCTCTTGCTTATGTTCAACATTAAATTGCTATATTTGGGAATAAAAGCAATATTTTGGATTGGTGCCACAAATAGATTAAATCTTGTATAGAAGCATGGGTGGACAGAAAGAATACTTTGTTTTTATCAGTTATTCCAATACAGATAAGGAGTGGGCTGAGTGGTTGTTGGATGAGCTGGAGCACTATAAGTTGCCTGCTACATTTGACGGGCGCAATGATGTTAGGGATAATCTCAGGGAGGTGTTCCGTGATAGGGATGAACTGAGTGCAGGATATGATTGGGATGAGCAGGTGGAACGGGCATTGGCCAGTACCAGCAATCTTGTTGTGGTATGCTCGCCCAGTGCCGCCCAATCTGATGCCGTAAACAGGGAGATAGAGATATTCATTAAGCAGGGAAAGGGTAACCGGATATTTCCATTTATAGTATCCGGAGATTCTCCAAAGGAGTGTTTCCCACCTGCACTCAGTCATAAGAAAATAGGTGGAGATATAAACAAGGATGGAAGTTGCAACAAGGCCTTTGCTAAAGTTGTGGCTGGAATTCTTGGGGTCAGTTTTGACAGTATATGGCAGCGGTACGAGCAGGAAAAAGCCAGGAAGGAGAAGGAACTTAGGGAGCAAAGGAATAAACTTTACAGGGTGCAGAGCAGGTTGATGGCCGAAAAGGCTCAACAAATGATTGAAGAAGGGAATGGATTGAGGGCAACTCTGGTATTGATGAATGCATTGCCGGAAAGAATTTATGATCCGGAAGACAAGCCGCTTGTTGCTGAGGCGGAAAGGATGTTCAGAAGGGCAATGGGTGAGAAGTCTGCTGTTATTTGGATTGATATCCATCCATATAATTCAGATTACTATATATCCAATCGTGTACTGCTGACGCATCGAAACGACATTGTATCATTCTTTAATATAGATACTGGAGACTGCACTAAGATGGACCTCAATATTATAAATCTCAGACGTGTGATTATTAGTCCGTCAAGAACCTTGTTTGCATGTATTTCATGTTTTGACCCCGCTGATAATATTGATGGTGAGGTGTGTATATGTGATTTCCAAGATAAGAAAGTGTTATACAGACATAATTGGGAGAGTGATTGGGAGGTTGTTCAAGTTATGTTTTCAAGGGATGAAAAGCGATTGTTGATAGAAAGTGAGTGGAGACGTTACATATATGATTTTGCTGCTGATAAAATTTATAGCCAAGGTTCTTATGATGAAAATGATAGAAGACAATATCTGGAAAATATCACAGGATTTCCGTTGGATGAACTTGAAGAATATTATGCCAAGATGTCTGGTAATAAGCTCAAGATTTTTAAGAGCATTTCGCATGAATGTGTTGCATTTGCTATTGATTGTTTTAAAAAAGGAAGTGTTGTATTATATAATCCATTAGATGCAAGTTTTGTTTACCAGATAGAGGATGGTACATTAAAGAACTTGAATATTGCAACACTGCAGGTAAAGACTTTTGATTGTAAGATTTCAGATATTGTTAGCGCGGCTAAAATATTGCCTGAAACTAATGAAATTGCGTTGCTTCTACGAGAAAATGATAAAGAATGGGATGATTTTGGAAAGCGAAAACTTAATGTGATCAGGAGTGACCATTTTGTGAAAGACGAACTGAATTCCGAGGTTTTGTGTTGCCGATTCAGTTTAAATTCCAAATTTGTAGCAGGCATCATTAGGAATAAAAAGTGTGGGTACTGTATAGGTTTCTGGTATGTAGACGGAGACAAACAGCCATTTATTGCTCCGGATTATACAATTGCACAATCCGACATTCAGATGTGCAATATGGTTATCAGCCCCGACTGCAACACTGTGGCGGTTTATTATGTAAATAATACCATAAGATTCTACTCTGTTTTTGATGATGAGTGTATTGAGGCGTTGAAACCCCATAAGGATGTTGTAAACGATATGGTTTTCAGCCCATGTGGGCGATATTTTGCAACCTCTTCCGATGATTGTACTATAAAAGTCTGGGATGCCGGAACATATTCAAATATTTCCATAATTAAAACTGCAACAGCTGTGCACTGTCTTCAATTTGACGGGAGTGGGGAACATATTGTGGGGGTGCATTCAAATTCAGCAAAACTGTATTCAGTGAAATCAAGGAAATGCGTGAGGACATTCAAAACAGGGGCACGATGTTTTAAGGCAGTTTTTTCTCCATGTAACGGATATGTGGTGTCATGCGCAGGTTCAGGTATAAGAGTGTTTGATGTATCATCTGGAGAATGCATCAATCAGACAGGAATTGATTTGAAGGAGGAAGGATTTAGAGATATAATATCAGGATTCGGTTTTATAGGCAATGGGGGTGATTTCCTTGTGCAGTATGAAGAGCGTGGTTATTACAAAGGAAATATTGCCAGTGCGGAACTGGTGAAAACTATAGGGGCGCACAAATATGGGTACAGCAATATGGAATGCAGCAGCAATGCTGAATATTTGTTGGTAGGAAACCGTCTGCTGCACAGATGCAAGTGTGATGAAACCATGGAGGAGGTTGAAGATGATTGGTATATCCAGCAGAAGAGAGTTCTGGACTATATGGAGATAGGGGTTCTTGATTGCAGTGCAATATCTGAAGATTCTGATCACAAGACGGACAGTTGTATATCCAAAGGCAACTTGAAACTTGTAGTAGATAAACGGAGTGTCTCTGTATTTGATGAAGTGTTGCAAAAGACAATAGATGAGTTTTATTGTATATCAAAGGAAGAAAATGTAGTAGAGGCAGCTTTTTCAGAAGATGGAGAAAGTGTTGTTTTTATTTCAGAAACTTATAACGGCAAAAGAATATATCATAAAGAGTTCAAACCAATACAGGTGCTGATTGATCAGGTGAGGGCCCGTTATTCACAAAGTGAACTTACTGAAGAGGAGCGTGTGCAGTGTTATCTTGATTAGGAAACTATATTTTTATTTTTATACCTTTGCATCCCGATAGAAAACAGAAGATTATGGCTTATTCCAAGATAGAACAATTTGATCCTGAGACTACACAGAAACTTGCAGAGCATTATTATGAAATATTGAAACTGTTGGGTGAGGATCCCCAACGTGAGGGACTTTTGAAGACGCCTGAGCGTGTGGCCAAGGCAATGCAGTTCCTTACGCAGGGGTATGACATGGATCCGGTTTCAATATTGAAGCAAGCGATTTTCCAGGAGGATTACCACCAGATAGTGCTGGTAAAGGATATAGAGATATATTCAATGTGTGAACACCATATGTTGCCGTTTTATGGCAAGGCACATGTAGCGTACATTCCCAATGGTACAATTACCGGCTTGAGCAAAATACCACGTGTGGTGGATGCGTTTGCACGCAGGCTGCAGGTGCAGGAGAGGCTTACAATACAGATAAGGGATTGCATTCAGGAGACATTGAATCCTCTTGGAGTGGCGGTGGTGATTGAAGCGGCGCATATGTGCATGCAGATAAGGGGGGTGCAGAAGCAGAATTCGGTAACCACAACTTCTGCCTTTACAGGGGCTTTCCTCAAGGATATCAGGACACGCGAAGAATTCATGAGACTGATTGGGGTGAGCCTGCACTAATCGGTTTTTACAAGGATATTTGGGGCTGCCGGAGTGCGGCCCTTTTT
Organism: Candidatus Egerieisoma sp.; assembly: GCA_045592325.1. Taxonomy (GTDB): domain Bacteria; phylum Bacteroidota; class Bacteroidia; order Bacteroidales; family UBA932; genus Egerieousia. Next base: position 8,982 of record JAZNUM010000015.1, on the reverse strand, counting down.
TTGTTTGTGGAAAATGGATACCTTTGTGTGTAAGATTTATTGACTGAGTTTATGGCAAAATTGTATTTGGTTCCTACCCCTATCGGGAATATGGAGGATATAACTCTGAGGGCATTGCGGGTGTTGAAGGAGGTGGATCTGATTCTGGCGGAGGATACCAGGACCAGTTCGGTATTGTTGAAGAAGTATGAGATTCCCACCCATATGGAGAGTCATCATAAGTTCAATGAACATAAGACTGCTGCCGGAGTTTGTGAGAAGATCCTAGCAGGAATGAATGTGGCTCTTATAAGTGATGCCGGAACACCTGGCATCTCTGATCCGGGATTTCTTCTTGTAAGGACTTGTGTTGAGGCTGGGGTTGAGGTTGAGACCCTTCCCGGGGCAACGGCATTTGTGCCGGCCCTTGTAACATCCGGATTCCCTTGTGACAGATTCTGCTTTGAGGGATTCCTTCCGGTAAAGAAGGGGCGTCAGACCAAGTTCAAGCAGTTGGCACTTGAGGAGAGGACCATGATAATTTATGAGTCCCCTTACCGTCTTGTAAAGACTTTGGGGCAGATGGTTGAGTTTTTGGGGCCTGGCCGCAGGGCTGCGGTGTGCAGGGAGATAAGTAAATTGCACGAGGAGTGCAAGCGGGGTACTGTTGAGGAACTTCAGCAGTGGTATATGAAACATGAACCGAAAGGTGAAATAGTAATGATTGTAAGTGGGGCTGGCTATGAAGTGGGAGAGCAATCAGAAGATGAATAGCGGCACAGACCGTGATGTTAAGATTTCGAACAGCAGAGCAATGGGGATTATTGTCCTCATTGCGCTGCTGTTCGTGTTCCAGGTGGTTACTTTTGTGTTGCATAAGGTAAGGATTGCCAGGGTTACCGAGGTTGTCAGTGATGTTGGAGGTGCCGGTGGTTCCGGTGGCTCAGGTGGTGTCGGTGGCTCCGGTGGTTCCGGTGGTGTCGGTGGCTCCGGTGGTTCCGGTGGTTCTGGAGGCTCCGGAAGTAACGGTGCATTTGGGGCATCTGGTGGTGCGGAAGGGGCCAGGTTTGCATTTGACCCCAATGTGGTTTCTGAAGATAGTCTGCGGATGTTGGGTTTCAGTGCGCGGCAGGCGCAGAGCATTCTCAAATACAGGAACAAGGGGGGCAAATTCCGCTATAGGGAGGATTTCGCCAGGTTGTATGTGGTGGACAGTGCAGTATATGCGGCGTTGGAGGGGTATCTCCTGTTGCCTCGGAGAGGCTCGGGCACAAAAGGTGCGGGAAATGTGCCCGGTGGCCCTGGGTTGGGTACAAAAGAGGGTATTTCTGTGCCCGGGGGAGTGGAAAATGGCGTTGTGGGCACAAAAGGTGCGGGAAATGTGCCCGGTGATGCCGGAGTGGGCACAAAAGAGGGTATTTCTGTGCCCCGGGGAGTGGAAAATGGCGTTGCGGGCACAAAAGGTGCGGGAAATGTGCCCGGTGGCCCTGGGTTGGGTACAAAACAGGGTATTTCTGTGCCCGGGGGAGTGGAAAATGGCGTTGCGGGCACAAAAGGTGCGGGAAATGTGCCCGGTGATGCCGGAGTGGGCACAAAAAAGGGTATTTCTGTGCCCGGGGGAGCAGAAAATGGCGCTGTGGGCACAAAAAGTGCGGGAAATGTGCCCGGGAAGGGGAGGGATGCGGATCTATCGGGAAGAAAGTCAGGAAATGCGGATACTTTGGGAAGGAGAGCGGGAATATATGGAAAAAGGGTGGAGAAGAACCGCTATATGTGCAACCTCAATACCGCAGACAGTGCCGCACTGGTGAAACTGTATGGTATTGGCGGTTATTATGCCAGGAAGATTCTGCGGTATAGGGAGGCGCTGGGAGGATCGTTTGTAGATGTGCACCAGTTGCTGGAGATTGAGGGGTTTACGCAGGAGAGGTTTGCTGGGATTGAAAGGAGTATTTTTGTCAATGATAGTGATGTGAAGGGGATATCATTGCTCAATGCCGGGAGGGAGTTTCTGGAGAGGCATCCATACATAGGACCTTATGCTGCGCGGGGAATCCTCTCCTATATAAGGTTAAAGGGGAGGGATACTTTTAAGGGGGAACTGCATTTGTTGGAACAACTTGTGAAGGAGAGGGTAATTACGCAAGATAATGCTGATAAATTAAAAGGATATTTGCTATCTTTGTAAGATTACTTTAATTTAAACATTTTGAAATATGGGAATCATTACCTGTTCAAATATTACCAAAAAGTTTGGCAATTTTACGGCTCTCAATTCTGTGAGCCTTGATATCCCCAAAGGGGAGATCTTTGGTCTCCTGGGGCCGAATGGCGCCGGAAAGACCACTCTTATAAGAATTATCAATCAGATTACCCTTCCCGACAGTGGTGAACTTCTGTTCGATGGAAAGCCTGTACGCCCTGATACTGTAGAGAGGATAGGCTACCTTCCGGAGGAGAGGGGACTTTATAAAAAGATGAAAGTGGGAGAGCAGGCCATTTATCTTGCAAGGCTGAAAGGAATGTCTGCAAGACAGGCTACTGCTGAACTGAAGGAGTGGTTTGTGAAGTTCGGAATCCAGGGATGGTGGGACAAGAAGGTGGAGGAACTCTCAAAGGGCATGGCCCAGAAGATACAGTTCATCACTACTGTGATGCACAAGCCCCAGTTGCTTATCCTTGATGAACCGTTTTCCGGTTTTGACCCTGTAAACGTGAATCTTATCCGCAAGGAGATTCTGGCGTTAAAGGAGGCCGGTACAACAATTGTCCTTTCAACTCACAATATGGAGAGTGTGGAGGAGTTGTGTGACAGTATTGCCCTTATAAACAAATCCAATCTTATTGTCACCGGGAAGGTGGATGATATCAGACGCCAGTATGGCAACAATCATGTGGAGGTTGTGTATAGGGGAGAGAATCCTGTGGATACGGCAATGGCTCCTGTGACTGTAGTTTCTGATGAGTTGTATAAGGGCAACAGAAGGGCGGTATTGGATGTGCAGAAGGGTGCCACCAGCGCGCAGATCCTTGGAGAACTTATAAAGAACAATGATATAGTTTCATACCAGCAGCTGATGCCGAGAATGAATGATATTTTCATTAAACTTGTTACCAACAATTAAATTGACTGAGAAATGGGAAAAAGCAAGATATCTGTAATTATTGCAAGGGAGTTTGCAATAAGGGTCAAGAAAAAATCGTTTATACTTACTACTCTTCTTACTCCGCTGCTTTTTGCAGCCCTTATGGTTGTGCCAAGTCTGATTGCCGTTTATTCCGGCGGTGAGGAGGGGCTTGAGATTGCTGTGGCAGACAGGAGCGGTATAGTGATGCCGTATATGCAGAGTGATGAGGAATTCATTTTTACACCTGCTGGGGATATGGACATTGAGCAGTTGAAGGGAGGTTTTGATACTCTTGGCTATTTTGCGGTGGTTGGGATATCAGAATTGGATTCTTCAAAGAATGTCTCTGTTGTAACCTATTCCAAAAAGCAGATGAATATGGATTTGAAGAACCGTATTTCCAGAAATGTTGAGGAGGCTCTTGAGGATTATAAGTTGAAGGGGTATGAGATTCCACAACTGGAGGAGATAATGGCAGACATTGAATCTGATGTAAGGCTCCAGACATATACCCTCGATGAGAAAGGTGAGGAGAAGGTTTCCAGAGTTGAGATATTTATGGCAATAGGCTATATAGCAAGTTTCCTTATCTACATGTTCATATTCATGTTTGGAAGTATGGTAATGAGGAGTGTGATTGAAGAGAAGACTACCAGGATAATTGAAGTGATTGTCTCCTCTGTAAAACCGTTCCAGATAATGATGGGAAAAATTCTTGGTGTGGCATCGGTTGCCCTTACCCAGTTCTTCATATGGATTGTGTTCACATTGCTCATTGTTACTGTTGCAGGGTCGGTATTGGGGTTGGATGATGCTGCCCAGACTATGGCTGCAACATCGTCTGAGATTCCTGTGGAAGAGATTACTGCAGCTGTGCAGAGTGAGGGTGACGGATTCCTTCAGGCTCTTAAAGGGGTGAACTATGTTCAGATAATTGCCTGTTTTGTAGTATATTTTGCATTGGGTTACCTCCTTTATTCAAGTATGTTTGCTGCAGTTGGTGCTGCAGTTGACAACGAGGCCGACACCCAGCAACTTATATTTCCTATAACAATGCCGCTTATCATTGGACTGTTCCTTATGTTGCATACTTTCCAGTATCCCGACAGTACCCTCTCATTCTGGGGATCTGTTATTCCATTCACATCTCCAATGGTTATGATGGCCCGTATTGCATATGGTGTTCCTGCATGGGAACTTGCCCTTTCAATCGGATTGCTGGTGCTGACATTTGTGGGAATGGCATATTTGTCGGGAAAAATATACAGGGTGGGAATCCTTATGTATGGAAAGAAACCTGGATGGAAAGAGATTTACAAATGGCTTAAGTATTAGTTATGGACAATTTCAGAGAGACCGTATGTGAGGGTATACCTTCTGTAATCCCTCCTGCAAAACCTTATGATGAGAGTGTAAACCATGCTCCGCGTAGGAAACAGATTCTTTCGGCACAGGAGAAGAGGCTTGCGCTCAGGAATGCCCTGAGATATTTTCCACAGGAACAGCACAAGTTTCTGGCAAAGGAGTTTGCACAGGAACTTGAGGAGTACGGGAGAATTTACATGTATAGGTACAGGCCAGATTATAAGATTTATGCACGTAGCATACATGATTTTCCGCATAAGAGTGTACAGGCTGCTGCCATTATGCTTATGATGAGCAATAATCTTGACAATGCAGTGGCACAGCATCCCCACGAACTTATAACTTATGGTGGAAACGGTGCTGTTTTCCAGAATTGGGCGCAGTACAGGATTACCATGAAGTATCTCTCTGAAATGACCGATGAACAGACTCTGGTACTCTACTCCGGACATCCTGTAGGCCTTTTCCCGTCTCACAGGAATGCTCCAAGGGTAGTGGTTACAAACGGAATGGTGATTCCGAACTATTCAAGCAAGGACCATTGGGAGAAGTTTAATGCTCTGGGAGTATCGCAGTACGGGCAGATGACAGCCGGGTCGTTCATGTATATAGGACCGCAAGGTATTGTACACGGTACAACCATAACTGTATTGAATGCGGCCAGAATGCACGGAAATCCCGACCCTGCAGGCAAAGTATTTGTAAGTTCAGGACTTGGAGGGATGAGTGGGGCTCAGCCTAAGGCTGCAGTTATTGCAGGTGTTGTGGGGGTTGTGGCGGAGATTAATGAAAAGGCCATACAGACAAGATATTCGCAGGGGTGGGTAGATGAGGTGTATTCAGATTTGGATGAACTTGTTGCCCGTATAGAGAAGGCCCGTGCGGCAAAGGAGGCGGTTTCGCTCGCATATCATGGAAATGTGGTGGATTTGTGGGAGAAACTGGCAGCCGAGGATGTGCATGTTGATCTTGGCTCAGACCAGACTTCATTGCATAATCCTTGGGCCGGAGGCTATTATCCTGTAGGGTATTCATTTGAGGAGAGCAAGGAGATGATGGCCACGGAGCCTGAGAGGTTCAGGGAGTGTGTGCAGGAGAGTCTGCGCAGGCAGGTGGCTGCTATCAACAAGTTGTCGGGAAGGGGAATGTATTTCTTTGATTATGGCAACGCGTTCCTGCTGGAATCTTCCAGGGCAGGGGCGGATATCTTCAATCCCGGGATGGATGCCTCTTCAACCGACACTGAGACCTCAAGAAAATTCAGGTATCCTTCTTATGTGCAGGATATTATGGGACCGCTGTTCTTTGATTACGGATTTGGACCGTACAGGTGGGTCTGCACCTCTTCAAAACCTGAGGACCTGGCATATACCGACATGTTGGCGGCGCAGGTGCTGGAGGATATCATGAAAGATGCTCCCGACGAGATAAAGCCACAATTGGCAGACAATATCCACTGGATAAAGGAGGCTGGAAAGAACAGACTGGTGGTAGGTTCACAAGCCCGTATCCTATATGCAGATTCTCAGGGAAGAATTGAGATTGCCCTTGCAATGAACAGGGCTATAAGGGAAGGTAAGGTAAGCGCACCTATTGTGCTTGGAAGGGACCATCATGATGTCTCAGGAACAGATTCGCCATACAGGGAGACTTCAAACATTTATGACGGTTCAAGTTTTACAGCGGATATGGCGGTGCAGAATGTGATTGGAGATTCCTTCAGGGGGGCAACCTGGGTCTCTTTGCATAACGGCGGTGGAGTAGGTTGGGGAGAGGTTATGAACGGTGGGTTTGGTATGGTTATTGACGGCTCTCCTGAGGCTGATGAGAAGATAAGGAACATGTTGCTCTGGGATGTGAACAACGGCATTGCCAGAAGAAGTTGGGCAAGGAACAGAGGAGCCATCTCTGCCATAAGGAGGGAAATGGAGAGGACTCCTGGGCTGAAAGTAACCATTCCGTCAATTGCTGATGATGCTGTAATTGAAGAGGCGTTTAAATAGTTGGTTTTAAAACAGATTATTCTTAACTTTGAACGATTTTTAAAGAAAATCATATTATCCATTCATATATAAAAATAAAAATATGGCAGAAAAACTATTTGCTGAGTTTCCACCTGTTTCCACTGAGCAATGGGAAGAGGTGATAATCAAAGATTTGAAAGGTGCCGACTACGAGAAAAAACTCGTATGGAAAACCCAGGAGGGTTTTTCAGTTCGCCCTTACTACCGTGCCGAGAACCTTGAGGGTGTAAAACACCTTGGCGGTGAGGCTGGTGCTTTCCCTTTTGTAAGAGGTACAAAAGACAACAACAACTGGTTGGTACGTCAGGACTATTGCGCATGTGTTTGCGGTTATGAGGCTGCAAATGCACAGGCTGTTGACGGCCTTAAGAAAGGTGTTGAGTCTGTAGGTTTCTGCATTGACGGCAAGAAAGCCATCAGTGAGGCTGAGATGAATACCCTTCTTAAAGGAATTGACCTTGCAAAGGTTGAGGTTAACTTTACAGGCTGCTGCTGTGCTTCTGTAGAGATAATCAACTCATTCCTTGCAGTGGCTAAGGCTCAGGGTGTAGGTGCTGAGGATTTGAAGGCATCATTTGATTTTGATCCTCTAAGAGTGCTTAACCAGACAGGTGCTTTCTGTTCAGACAAATCAATGGATACCCTTAAGACTGTAATTGAGGCAGTAAAAGATTATCCAAGAGTAAGAGTAATTGGTGTTGAGGCTTATTCATTCAACGATGCAGGTTCAAACATTTCACAGGAACTTGGATTCGGCCTTGCAATGGGTAGCGAGTACATCAACAAACTTAAAGAGATGGGTCTTAGCGCAGATGATGCTGCAAGACGCATCAAATTCACTTTTGCAGTAGGTTCAACCTACTTCATGGAGATTGCAAAATTCCGCGCAGCAAGAATGTTGTGGGCCAACATTGTAAAAGCTTACGGCTCAGAGAAAGAGTGCTGCCAGAAGATGAAGATCCACGCTGTTACAAGCGAGTGGAACATGACAGTTTATGATCCATATGTAAATATGCTTAGAGGTACTACTGAGGCAATGAGTGCTACAATTGCAGGCGTTGACTCTCTTGAGGTACTTCCTTTCGATTATCCGTTCCGCGCTCCAGGCGAGTTCAGCAACCGTATTGCAAGAAATGTACAGTCTATCCTTAAGGAGGAGGCTCATTTCGACAAAGTTGTTGACCCTGCAGCAGGTTCATATTTCATTGAGAACCTTACCCAGTCAATTGCAGAGACTTCTTGGAAACTGTTCACAGAGGTTGAGAATATGGGCGGTTATGTTGAGGCATTCAAGGCAGGCTTTATCCAGAATACAATCAAGGCTACTGCTGATGCAAGAGACAAGAAGATTGAGACCCGCAGAGAGATTATCCTCGGTTCCAACCAGTATCCTAACTTTACTGAGAAGGCTGACAAGGATGTTACTTTGGAGGTTGTTACCAGAAAACCTGCTCCATGTGCTTGTGGTGCAGTTGTAGGCCAGCCACTTGAGAAATACAGGGGTGCACAGCCATTTGAGGCATTGCGTTATGCTACCGAGAAGAGCGGTAAGGAGCCAGTTGCATATATGGTAACTTACGGTAACCTTGCAATGTGCAGGGCAAGAGCCCAGTTTGCTTGCAACTTCTTTGCTGTTGCCGGTTTCAAGGTTGTTGACAACAACAGATTCTCTTCAGTAGAGGAGGGCGTTAAAGCTGCATTGGAGGCTAAAGCTGATATTATTGTTGCTTGTTCATCTGATGACGAGTATGCAGAGGGCGTTCCACAACTTGCTTCACTTGTTGGAGACAAAGCTATTGTGGTTGTTGCCGGAGAGCCTGCTTGCAAAGACGAGCTTGTAGCTAAAGGTATTGAGAACTTCATTAGTGTTAAGAGCAATGTTCTTGAGACACTAAAAGGTTATCAGGCTAAATTGGGTATTAAATAAGCAATAATAAATTCAAAAGAAATATAAGATTATGCGTCCGAATTTTTCAGAACTAAAATATAACGGTGGCGCCGCTTGTGGCCAGCAGACCAACAGCGAGTGGATGACACCAGAGAGGATTGCTGTAAAGACAAACTACAGTGCCTCTGACCTTGAGGGAATGGAGCATTTGAACTATGCTGCTGGTGTGGCTCCTTTCCTACGTGGACCTTACAGCACAATGTACGTACAGAAACCTTGGACAGTAAGACAGTATGCAGGTTTCTCTACAGCTGAGGAGTCAAATGCTTTCTCCAGAAGAAACCTTGCTGCAGGTCAGAAAGGTCTTTCAGTAGCTTTCGACTTGGCTACACACCGCGGTTACGATGCTGACCACCCACGTGTAGTTGGTGATGTTGGTAAAGCAGGTGTATCTATCTGTTCAGTTGAGGATATGAAGATTCTGTTTGACCAGATTCCTCTTAACAAGATGTCTGTTTCAATGACAATGAACGGTGCCGTTCTTCCTATTATGGCATTCTACATTGTTGCAGGTTTGGAGCAGGGCGCAAAACTTGAG
>JAZNUM010000014.1:0-20668 GCA_045592325.1 Candidatus Egerieisoma sp. | reverse complement strand
CTTTTTCCTGTCTGCCAGAAGGAGGAATTTTTTGTAGGCCTCATTGAGTTCGTCGGGAGTAAGGGCAATGCCCATCCTGTCGTAATGGTGCTTCAGGGCTGCGCGTCCGCTGCGGGCTGAGAGTGTTATTATGGAGTCATTCACCCCTACATCCATAGCGTCCATTATTTCGTAACTGTCCCTGTTCTTGAGTACACCATCCTGGTGTATTCCCGATGAGTGGGCGAATGCATTTCTTCCTACAATGGCCTTGTTGGGTTGTACAGGCATCCTCATGAGGGCTGACACAAGTTTTGATGTCTTGTATATGTTCTTGTGTCTGATGTCTGTGTAGTAAGGCAGATCCTTACGGCACTTCAAAGTCATGGCAACTTCCTCAAGGGAGGTGTTGCCGGCCCTCTCTCCAATGCCGTTTACAGTTACCTCCACCTGTCTTGCACCGTTCATTATTCCTGAGACGGTATTGGCTGTAGCCATACCCAAATCATTATGGCAATGGGTGGAAATGATGGCTTTATGTATGTTTGGCACGTTGTTTACAAGGTAACTGATTTTCTCCCCATATTCCCAAGGGGTGCAATATCCTGTAGTGTCCGGGATATTTACTGTTGTGGCACCTGCGGCAATGGCAGTCTCAATTACCTTTGCAAGGTATTCATTGTCTGTACGGCCTGCATCTTCAGCGTAGAATTCAACATCGTCTGTAAATTTTCTGGCATATTTTACGGCTTTGGCAGCCCTCTCAAGAATCTCTTCACGTGTTGAACTGAATTTGTATCTTATATGATAGTCACTTGTTCCTATCCCTGTATGTATCCTTTTCCTTCTGGCATAATGGAGCGCTTCGCTGGCTGCATCTATATCTGTTTCAATGGCTCTGGTGAGGGCACATATTACAGGTTCGGTGACATTTTTGGAAATTTCAACTACAGAATTGAAATCTCCCGGGCTGGAAGCGGGGAATCCGCATTCAATAATGTCTACATTCAACATCTCCAGGGAACGGGCCAGTTCTATCTTCTCAATTGTGTTCAATTGGCATCCCGGAACCTGTTCTCCATCCCTCAAGGTGGTGTCAAATACGTAAATCTTGTTTTCCATACTGAATTTGTCATTGTTTGCAAGGTGCAAAGGTATAAAAAAACGGGAGGTGAAGATAAAAAAGATGGCAACCCGTATGGGCTGCCATCCTATATATCCAGTGATGATGGGGAATTATTCCTCATCAAGTCTCAGATGCTGTACGTAGATAGCCTTTTTAATCTCTTCTCTTCTTGCAACAGATTTCTTAACGAAAGTTTTTCTGTTTCTAAGTTCACGAACAATGCCAGTCTTCTCAAATTTCCTTTTGAATTTTTTCAAAGCTCTCTCAATGTTCTCACCCTCTTTAATTGGAACTATAATCATCTTAAACCACCTCCTTTTTATTAGGACTGCAAAAGTATGCAAACTTTTCAAATTGGCAAAATTTATTTGAGAAGTTCATCAAGTTTACCCCTAATTTCTTCTTTTTCAAGTTTCCCGACAATTTTTCCCTCCTTGTCAACAAGGAAATATGAAGGGATATACTGTACTGCATACTGGCTGATTACCTCACCCGGAGAATTCTTTGGAAATACATCAATCACATGAATCCACTCGGATTTGTCCTCTTCAACGGCCTTCCTCCAGTTCTCCTCCTTTGTGTCATTTGCTACACCTACAATCTCCAGCCCCTTATCCTTGTACTCGGCATATATCTCTTTAAGGGCAGGGATGCTCTTGCGGCATGGCCCGCACCAACTTGCCCAAAAGTCTATGATTACAACCTTGCCTTTGAGGGAAGAAAGGGTGAAGTCTGTACCCTCAAGTGTCTTGAGAGTGAAGTCAGGAGCAGGATTCCCCGGCTGTACAGCCCTCTGTGCCTTAACTTTTCTTGCAATTTCAGATGCAAGGTCGGACTGTTGTACCTGTGGGGTAAAAGCACTGAACATCTTGTCCAGTTCTTCATGTGTGTATCTGCTTGCATCCATATTGAGGGCGTATGCTGCATACTCTACATCCGGATTTTCCCTGATGAGTTCCTGAGTATACTCCAGCCTCCCATTTGAGAGTTCATCTATCTCTTTTGCATATTTTGTAGTGAGTTCCTTCATGGATTTGTAGTACAGGTCAACATCCTTGTCAAACAACAGGCTCACTTCATGATAACCTTTAAGGTACTCCGCTATTGCCAGACGGCTGGTAAGTTCCTTGTATTTTTTATCAAGTTCATTTGAAAAAGTGTTGTTTTTACCCCCTGTAACGGTTATATCCTGGTATAGATTGTATCTGCGTTGCGGCTTTGTACTGTTTTGGTCTGCCACAATTGTTATGTTGCCGTTTTCAATTACAAAGTTGAGTATGCCGTCCTTTTCCGCTCCATCCGCCGTTACTGTTATGGTTGCGTTGTATGGCTGGTCTGTTGTCCCTTCAAAACGGAATGTGTTTCCGGTGAACTCAACGCTGTCCATCTTTACACGTTCCCTGCCGGCATATTTGGCGAGTACCGCTTTTCCTCCGTCAAGATTGTTTACTGTTACGTTGATATTGTAACCTTTTTCAGTGTTGCAACTGTATAATGCAATGCATGCAGCCAATGTTGTAATTAAAAAGCGTTTCATATCTGTGTCTGTTGAAATTTTTGCTAAATTTACGTATATTTTTTCATTTATGGTTTTGCCGCCCCTGATAAATTCTTATCTGGAGTTTCTGAGTGTCCAGAAAAGGTACTCTTCACGTACACAGATATTGTACGGGGAGGTGCTGCGGGATTTTTATATATATGTATACAGTGATGAAAGTGTAGGGAGGGAGAATCTTGGGAGATTGGGCGATGAGGAGTGTCTGGAACCTCTCAAATCCCAGACCATAAGGGGATATGTGGCTTATCTTGTAGGAAATGGGTGCGTGGCAAGGACCGCCAATCTCCATCTGAGCGCCTTGTCGGGATTCTGCAGATGGCTTCTGTATAAGGGATATCTCCTTGAGAATCCGGTAAAGGGGATTCCACGCCTTAAGGAGAAGAGGTTGCTGCCCCATTTCTATAAGGAGGAGATTGTCCGTAAATATGTTTCGGAGGAGTTTCCGCAGGAATATCCGCAGATGAGGGACCGGCTTATGGTTACTCTGATTTATGCTACCGGGATGAGAAGGCAGGAGGTGGTAGATTTGAGGCTCGGTATGGTTGATATTCATAGAAAAGTGTTCAAAATTGTGGGAAAAGGGGATAAAGAGAGAGAAATTCCTATGATTGGAACATTATTAGAAAAAATTTTGTTATATTTACAGATAAGAACCAAGACGTTCGGTAATGATGTTACAGATGCGTTTTTTTTGACAGATAAAGGTTCCCCGTTGTACCTTGGTTTTGTCAATAATGTTGTAAAAAAAGAATTGGCAGGTTTGAAGGGATTGGAGGGAAAAATCTCGCCGCATGTGCTCAGACATTCATTTGCTACGCATTTATTGAATGATGGGGCAGATTTGAACAGTATTAAGGAAGTGCTGGGCCACTCCTCACTGGCGGCAACACAGGTTTATACCCACAATTCTTTTGAACAGCTGAAAAATATATATTTAACCGCTCATCCACGAGCTAAAAAAGGAGGTTAGTATGGATATCAGAGTTCAATCGGTGAAATTTGACGCAGATGTTAAATTGTTGGAATTCATTGACAAGAAAGTAGGGAAGCTGGACAAGTTCTACGAAGAGATCATCAATGCTGAAGTAACTCTTACCCTTTTGCCCGACACTGCAAACAAATGTGTGAAGATTAGGGTAAACATGCCTGGCAAGGATCTGTTCATAGAGAAGAATGCCTCAACATTTGAAGATGCAGTTGTTGACTGCGTAGATGTTCTGAAAGAACAGATTGTTAAAATCAAGGAAAAGAAAATGGGTAAATAACCGATAGCGGGAGGCTGACTTTAGAGTCAGCCTCTTTTTTTGTCATAGAAATGCCAAGTCGTGTGACGAATGGAACTTATTAAGGAGCCGGAGACATTACTCAAAAAACATCTCCATCAACTCGTTGGAGGAGATATTGTTGAAGTATGATGTTACGTGGATTTTCTGCAGGGCAGCGGAAATGGCCTCAATGGTATGGGGTGTTCCAATCATCGTACGGCAGAATTCTTCTGTAGGGAGGGTAAAGAAATAGTCTCCCATAATTTCCAGTCCGGAGATTTTCCCTTTCTCAACATTCATGAACAGTTCAACTATTCCTCCACCAAGTTTTTTTGTCTTTGAAAAGTCATAAGATGGGGATGTGCCGAAGTTCCAGTTGTCCTGGGAGTATTTGGAGTCCCGCAGGGCTGCTATTTCCATTCTCTCCTCTGCTGAAAATGTGTAGGGGGAAATTTGGTGGTATCTGCTGCAGATGAATTCTTCGAGGTATTTCTCAAAAGTGGTGATGTCTGTCACAGACGGGTATTTGTCGGGAAGAAGATGCTCCTTAATGTTTGTAACCCTGCTTCGGTTGGATTGCACTGCCTTACCTATGAATTTTTCGGGTCTGCTTTTGAGTGCTGCGGAAAGGTTGTTCATTGAAGAGTCAAACAGGAGTGTCCCGTGTTGGAGAATACGGTTTCTGTGTATGCAGATGGCGTTTCCGGAGAATTTCTTTCCATTAATGAGGAGGTCGTTCCTCCCTTCTATATATGCTTTTATTCCAATGGCGTTCAGGGCATCAAGTATTGGGGCAGTGAAGCGGTGGAACATTGCTCCGGTGTCTTCTCCCGGGCGTCTCTCCTCTATAAAGGTAAAGTTGATGTTTCCCAGGTCATGGAATACGGCACCACCGCCGGTAAGTCTGCGGACCACCTTTATTCCATTATCCTTTACGTATTGGGTGTTTATTTCTGCCAGGGCATTCTGGTAATGGCCTATTATTATGGAGTTGCTGTTTCTCCAGAGTCTGAAAACAGGTTCGTTGAAGTTCTTGAGGAGGTATTCTTCCGCTGCAAGATTCCAGTAAGGTTCTCTGCAGGTGTCATTTATGTACAACATCTTGTGGAAGGTTGTATTTTTTTACTATGAATTTGTACAGAAGATATACAAGGTATCCCATGAGCAGGCCGAATGCTGCGCCGCATATTACATCTCCAGGAAAATGCTTGGCTACATATATTCTGCTGTATCCTACTATCAATGACCAGATAAATATGAAAATGGTATACCAGTTTTTCCGCAGCAGTTTTGACGATATATATGCCAGACCAAAGAAGTTTGCTGCGTGGGTTGAGACAAAGCCATACCTTCCGCCCCTGTTTTCCAGAAGCCTTACGATTGATTCCAGTTCAGGGTCCCATCCGGGTCGGAACCTGCAGATGTTGTTCTTTATCAGGTGTACTGAAAGGTAATCTGTGAGAGCAAATGTAAGGAGGATGGCACAAACCATGACAATGGCGGTCTTTGGACTTCTTTTGTGGAAAATCATGTAGAGGATCGCTGCATATATGGGAATACCGCTCCATTTGGCGGATACAAACACCATAAAATTATCAAGCAATGGCGTATGTGCTCCATTCACTTCAAGCAGCAGTTCCCTGTCCAGTTCTATAAGCCAACCCAGCATATTCTGTGAATTTTAGATGTCACTGTTAAGAGCTTTCCAGATAATGTCCTTCAACTCCTTAATCCCTTCATTTGCAACAGATGAAATGAAGATTGTAGGAATCTTGCGTGGAAGATGAGGCTTTATCTCCCTCTTGAGTTCATCATCAAGCATATCTGATTTGGATATGGCAAGAATCCTCTGCTTGTCAAGCAGTTCCGGATTGAACTTCTTGAGTTCGTTGAGCAGGATTTTATATTCCTCTTTTATGTCCTTGCTGTCTGCTGGAACAAGGAACAGCAGTACAGAGTTCCTCTCTATGTGTCTGAGGAACCTGTGCCCAAGCCCTCTTCCTTCGCTGGCACCCTCTATGATGCCTGGAATGTCTGCCATTACAAATGATTTGTCATCGTAATAGTTTACAATACCAACACTTGGTTCCAGGGTAGTAAATGCGTAGTCTGCAATTTTGGGGCGTGCTGCAGATACAGTTGAAAGCAGGGTAGATTTGCCAGCGTTCGGGAAGCCTACAAGTCCAACATCTGCAAGGATTTTAAGTTCCAGAATAAACCATCCTTCAACACCAAGTTCTCCAGGTTGGGCATATCTTGGGGTCTGGTTGGTTGCACTTTTGAAATTGGCATTGCCCAAACCTCCACGGCCTCCCTTGACAATAATCTTTTCCTCACCGGGTTCTGTGATTTCAAAGAGAATTTCTCCGGTTTCCGCATCTTTGGCAACTGTTCCCAGGGGAACATCAAGATATATGTCTTTTCCGTTCCTTCCATGTCTGAGACTTCCACTTCCGGATTCCCCCTCTTCAGCCCTTATGTGCTTCTTGTATTTGAGGTGGATAAGTGTCCAGAACTGAGGGTTTCCCCTAAGTATGATGTGGCCTCCCCTTCCTCCGTCACCGCCGTCGGGACCACCTTTAGGGACATATTTTTCCCTGTGAAGGTGCATGGACCCGTTGCCGCCGTTGCCGGATGCAAGGAACATCTTTACATAATCTACAAAATTTGAGTTTGCCATATTCAGTTTTTACAGAAGTTCTTCAATTTTTGCAAAAATCTCCTCTATTGTCCCTTCTCCGTTAATCTCATTGTACTTGCCCTGTTTCTTGTAGTACTCAATAAGCGGTTCAGTCTTTTTGTGGTATGTGTTTATCCTGGTCTGGATAATTGCAGGGGCTGCATCATCTTTTCTCCCCTCAATGTGTGCCCTGTGCTGTATCCTCTCAAATACAAGTTTGTCGCTAATGATGATTGAGATTACCTTCTCCACTGAATCACCGCTCTTTTCAAGCATTTTGTCAAGTATCTCAGCCTGAGCTGTGGTACGGGGGAAACCGTCAAAGAGGAATCCTGCAACATGTGGATTCTGTGCAATCTCGTTTTCAATCATCTTTACAACAATGGAATCATCCACAAAGTTCCCGTTGTCTATGAGTTGTTTGGCAATCTTGCCCAATTCAGTCCCTTTGGCAATTTCCTGTCTGAGGAGATCACCGGTGGATACATGGTGATAGTTATGTTTCTCAACCATCAATTTGGCCTGTGTCCCCTTACCTGCACCTGGGGGGCCAAACAGAAGATAGTATTTCATGATAATTTATATAGGTTTTGTTATTTTCTGTGATTCATCCAATACGTATATGTCCTTGTATTGTCTGCCAAGCTGGTCATAGTCCAGACCGTAACCGACTATGAAGTCATTTGGAATCTGAAGAGCGGCGTAGTCAATCTTTATCTCCTTCTTGTATGCATTGGGCTTGAACAGAAGTGTGCAGATTCTGATATCTTCTGCACCTGCTTCCTTCAGGATTTTGTACATTTCCTCAATGGTATTGCCAGTCTCAACAATGTCTTCAATTACAACAACTGTACGTCCTTTTATACTCTTGGTAAGCCCCATAATCTGCTTGACCTCGCCTGTAGAACATGTGCCGTCGTAAGAGGCAAGTTTTACAAAAACTATATCGCTCTTTATTTCAATCTTCCTCATAAGATCTGCGGTAAACATGAAAGAGCCGTTCAGAACGCTCAGGAAAATTGGTACATCCACATCTTTGAGGTCTGTATTTATCTTTTTGGCAACTTCAGTTACAGCCTCATCAATCTGCTGGGCTGTCATGCATACTTTAAATCTTTTGTCGTGAAGTGTAATGCTCTCCATTGTGCAATAATTTTCCACAAATTAAACTGAACTACAAAAATAATTATTATTTTTGGTTTTGCTAAAAAAACTGTTTTTATGGAGCCTAAAGTAAGTATTATAATGGGCAGCACTTCAGATATGAAGGTAATGGAGCAGGCTGCCAAGTTTTTGGAAGAGATGGAAATTCCGTTTGAGATTAATGCACTCTCTGCACACCGTGTCCCTGATATGGTTGCTGATTTTGCCCATAATGCCCACAAACGTGGGGTGAAGGTGATAATTGCCGGAGCAGGCGGTGCAGCCCACCTCCCAGGTGTAATTGCCGCATCAACCCCTCTCCCTGTAATTGGAGTTCCAATCAAATCTTCAAATTCAATAGATGGTTGGGATTCAATTCTTTCTATCCTTCAAATGCCTTCCGGAATACCTGTAGCCACAATGGCATTGGACGGTGCAAAAAATGCCGCTATTCTTGCTGTTCAGATTCTATCTTGTGCAGATGCCGGCCTGTTTGCCAAATTTGAGAAGTTCAAGGAGGATCTTGCAAGTAAAATTGCCAAGGCGAATGAAGAACTTGCCCAAATAAAAGATTTTAAGTATAAGGTGTAAGTC
Organism: Candidatus Egerieisoma sp.; assembly: GCA_045592325.1. GTDB lineage: Bacteria > Bacteroidota > Bacteroidia > Bacteroidales > UBA932 > Egerieousia. The sequence goes on along the minus strand of JAZNUM010000014.1, from coordinate 12,323 downwards.
GGTGACCGACTTACAACGTATATTATTGTAACTCAATCCGTTGCTATTTTTGGCGGCGGATTTTTTTTATTGGTTGAAAATGGGTAAAGTATTGGTAATGAGGGGTAAAATTGGAAGTCGGGGACCGACTTTCCCTAAAAAAATCTTTCATACGTTTGCGTAAAATTGATTGAGTTATGAAGGGAGTTTTATGTCTGGTGGCGGGTATGGTACTGGGTGTGGGTGCTATGGCGCAGGAGAAAGAGGTGATTCTGGAGAGGATTGCCGAAGAGTTGGTTGAGATGGGTTATGAAGGGGAGATGGAGGGTGTGCAGGAGCATTTGGGGGAACTTTTGAGGAAACCGTTGGATATAAACAGGGCGTCGGCGGAGGAACTGGAGAATCTGATGCTGCTTACAGATTTTCAGATAGCGAGTCTGCTTGAGTACAGGAACAGCAGCGGATATATTCTCTCTACAGCGGAACTGGCATTGGTAAATGGGTTCTACAATGGAATTGCGGAATTGCTCAGACCTTTCATAATTTTTGGGAAAGAAGGGGATAATGAATATTTTGCCGGCAGACGTGGAAAGGATACATTGGGGTTATGGGGTAAGTCCAGGGGGGAAATGTTACTGAAGGGGTGGTGGAAAAAGGGTGAAGAGGATTATGTGGGGGATGATTTCTATACCCAGGTAAAATACAGGTACGTTTATGATGAAAAGTTGCAGGTGGGGTTTACGCTTGAGAAAGATGCCGGTGAGAGGTTCATGTGTGGAGGGATACCATTGGGAGACTTCTCCTCAATCCATGTGTGTGTACAGGATATTGGTGTTGGAAGAGGTATAACGGTACAGAAGGCAGTGCTTGGAGATTATCTGGTAAGGCTGGGCCAGGGACTTGTAATGTGGAGAGGATTCAATTTGAGCGGTACTTCCACGGTGCAGGGGGCCTATAAAAGGGGGAGCAATATTGTGCCATATACATCTTCTGATGAGAACAGTTTCCATAGGGGATTTGCTTCAACAGCAAGGAAGAGACTCGCCCGGGGAAGGTATGCAGATGTTGCGGTATTCTTTTCCCTCAAGGATGTGGATGCCAGAATAAAGGGAGACACGTTTACCTCACTCCCTACGGATGGGCTCCACAATACTGCAAGTACATTGGAGACCCGCAAGACACTTGGTGAAATAATATATGGGGCCAGTATCCGCTATAGCGGCATTAAAATGAGGATGGGACTCAACTGGGTGGGATATGGTTATGATGCTCTGAACGGGAGGAGGGTGCAGGATTACAACAGGCACCAGATTTATCAGGGACAGTATGGCAACTTTTCAGTAGATGCAGCAGTCCTGTTGGGCCGGATGCGCGTTTTTGCAGAATTGGCTGCAGATTACAGTGCAAGCATGGCTTTCATAACAGGAGTTGTATGCAGAAAGGGGGATTGGGATCTTTCAGGTACGTTCCGGACTTATTCCAGAAGTTATATTGCACCATATGCCGGGGCTTACAGCACTATAAGTTCCTGTTCCAACCAGACCGGATTCTCTTTTGTGGCGGGCAAGTCTCTCAGACATGGGAATCAGATGACTGCAGGTGGGGATTATACGTACCATCCCTGGAAAAGGTACAATGTAGGGGAGGAATCACATACGGCAAAGTTGTGGCTCAGATTGGAGCGGACACAGGGGGCGCATCCCTGGAATATAAAGATATATGGGAACTGGACATCATACAGGCAGCAGTACAAACTTGGAGTGAAAGGTGCCTGGGGAGGAGAGCCTCTTCCGTGGATGAAGTTTAAGGTAAGGTGGGAGGCTGTGTCAACCTGTTTCAACACTTTTGGTGTGGCTGTTGGCCCGGAGGCCATATTGTCCGGTGCCCGGGGTAAAATGAGGCTTGTCCTGCGGTGTGCGTATTACAACAGTGCGGATTGGAACAACAGGATATATATGTACGAGTATGATCTCCCCTCATCTTTTGCATCTTCGTTTATGTACGGGAAGGGAATCAAATATTATATGTTGTTTAATTTCAAGGCAGGCCGCAGAATGGACGTGCATTTGAAGGCAGATGACCGGTTAAAGGTTAAATTTGGGTTGAAAATAAGGTTTTTTTAGTAGATTTGCGTACTTAAAAACTTAAAGACAATATGAGACCGGAAAAGACATTAGGCGTATTGGGCGGTATGGGCCCTGCAGCAACAGCGGATTTTCTGAGAGTTCTTGCAGAAAGGACCCCGGCAGGAACAGATCAGGAGCATCCCAGAATGATAGTATATTCACATACGGTTACTCCCGACAGAACTACATTCCTGTTGGGTAAGGGACCTGATCCTACAGAGTATATAAAGGATGGCTTGAAAACCCTTATAGGATGGGGTGCGGACATGTTGTGCGTAACCTGCAATACCGCACACCACTTTATAGACGGATTCAGGGGAGAAATAGAGAAACCCATTGTCCACATTATTGACGAGACTATTCTCAAATCATCACAGGTCTGTCCTCAAGGGGCATGGCTTACAGCAACATTGGGTACAATGAGAACAGGTTTGTACCAGAAACATGCAAAGGATAGCGGATATACCTTCCGTATTCCCGACGAACAGATGCAGGTTGAAATTCACGACGTTACCGATATGGTAAAGGCCGGACAGCATAAAGAGGCCGGAGAGAAGTTCCGTGGCATAGTTGAGCGCCTGTGGGAGATTGAGAAACTGCCTGTAGTAGGTGCATGTACCGAGATCCCCATTGCATATGCAAATACCGGACTGGATCCTCAGATGGGTATATCTTGCCTTGAGGCCCTTGCAGACGGATGTATAAGAGAATTGTATTATAAATAACAGACAGTCATATGAAAATAAAGATAGCACTACCGGTGCAGATTCTCATAGCGCTCGTGTTGGGTGTATTGTTCGGAATTTTTGCACACGAATATGTGAAATATGTGAGTTGGGCAGGAGAGATGTTCCTCCGCTTCCTAAAGATGATTGTGATTCCAATCGTTTTCTCCTCTATGGTGGTTGGAGTTGCTAGCCTCGGAAACCAGGGCGGATTGGGACGAATTGCCGGAAAAACGTTTGCGTTCTATGTTTCCACAACTGTTGTGGCAACTATGATAGGCCTTGTACTTGTAAACATTCTTCAGCCTGGAGTAGGATCATCTTTGGTGTCGCAGGCTTCTGCTGCATCACAGGTAGCAACAGCGGAGAAGGTATCGCTTGGGCAGCAGATAATAAACATCATTCCAAGCAATATATTTGAAACATTGGCAAAAGGTGACCTTCTTTCGGTAATTTTCTTTGCAATATTGTTCGGATACTTTGTTACCCAGGTAGGCGAGAAGGCCAGAACTACTATAGTAGATGTATTCCAGGCAGTGTTTGATGTAATAATGAAGATTACCCTTGCTGTTATCAAACTGGCCCCTTACGGAGTATTTTCAATTGTAGCCAAAATGATTTCACAGCAGGCAGGAGATATGGACAAACTGATGGAGGTAGCCCAGAGCCTTGGAATGTTCCTGCTTATTGTATGGGTAGGATGTCTTATCCAGTTCTTTGTGGTTCTTCCTTCAACTGTATATTTCATAGGTAAAGAGAACCCTTGGAAGCACATGAAAAAGATGTCAACAGCAATCCTTACTGCGTTCTCAACATGTTCGTCGGGAGCAGCACTTCCTATATCATTGAAGGACTCTCAGGAGAAATGCGGTATCTCAAACAAGATTGCAAGTTTCACATTGCCTTTGGGTGCAACAGTAAACATGAATGGAACAGCATTGTATGAGGGTGTGGCAGTAATTTTCATTGCCCAGGTGTATGGAATAGACCTCAGCATCTTGGAACAGATAATCATCCTTGTAACAGTACTCTTTTCTGCAATTGGTACAGCAAGTATCCCTATGGCAGGGCTTGTAATGCTATCTGTAGCAGTTACTGTGGCAGGACTTCCATTGGAGGGTATAGGCCTTGTACTTGCAGTTGAGCAGTTGTGTGACATGCCTCGTACAGCAACCAACTCTTACGGAGATATGTGCGGTGCAGTTGTAATTGCCAAATCTGAAGGTGAAAAATTGACAATTTAAAAACAGACACTTTTATACCAAAAGAGGTTGGACCGGTATGCTGGCCCAACCTCTTCATTTTTATAATCCCATACAATAGGATACCTTCAATTTTTCTGCACATTCTCCGACGGAACCAAGTACCTTCGTTCATGCCCGTCAGTGGCTGCTCGGCTGAAAAAATCATCTTGACGGCTAACTCCTCATTTTTAGCCATCCTCCGGATGTCGAACATTCGTCAAACACACACCGTCACAAGACGATGATTTTTCCAGCCTCCCTTACCGCCTCTTCCGGGAAATCACTCAGGTACTTGTTCCCTCCCCGAATGTGTAGACCAATAAATGATTGATTTGCAGAATTTGCAACGGAAGGGAATAAAGGTCTGGTGACTCCTGGAACGGCGTAAGCAACCATTGCAGATGTGCCGTAAGATTCCCGTCTGTCTGAACAGATGCCTCTTCGTGGATAAACTGGGGCATCTGTGAGTCAGGGAATCAGGCACAGATACAATAGGTTGCAAGCCAGGTGGAAGGCGGAACCTGACATTTATTCTCCTGCAGTGGAAAATTCTGCAAATGGGTAATTTAATTGAAGGTATTACAGTTTCCTGATTTTTATTTTCCTTCCTGGATAAATCTTGGAGTTCTTGGTAAGGCCGTTCAATCTGAGGATATCGTTGAGGCTTACACCTTTGAATTTGTAGGCGATGCCAAGTAATGTGTCACCGCTCTTTATGGTGTACCACTCATATCCGCCGCTCTTTGATGTTGATGCAGATTTAGAACCGCTTCCTGACGATGCTGCAGGAGCACTTCCTCCGTAAATATTGATTCTCTGTCCAATCCTCAATACAGATTTTGAGGTAAGCCCGTTCCATCTCATAAGGTTGCGGACACTTACATGGTATTTCATGGCAATATGGCCAAGTGTCTCACCTTTCTTTACTCTGTGTACAATATTGCCTACGCTGGCACTCTTTGCACTCTCCTTTATGCTCTCTTTTGTAATTGGATTGAAATATACACTGTCCTTATAGGCATAAACCTCCTGTTCTTTCTCTACAAAAGGTATTGTGTAATTGTATGGCAACTGGAGAATACACTCCCCACCGGTTCCCGGGATAATGTTCTGTACATATTGCGGGTTGTAGTTCTTGAGTTCCTCAACAGGTATCCCTATTACAGCGGAAATCTGTTCAAAATGGACATTCCTGTTTATCTTCATGGTATCAACATGTGCAGGCAAGTTGAAGTTTGCAGGTTGTATATTATGCTCTTTGTAATACTCCAGCAGGTACAATGCCGCTATGAATGATGGAACATATCCTCTGGTCTCACGTGGCAGATATGGGTAGATTTTCCAGAAATCCCTGCTCCCGGCACGTCTTATGGCTTTGTTCACATTGCCAACACCGCAGTTATATGAAGAGATGGCCAGGAACCAGTCTCCAAAAATTGTGTATGAATCCCTAAGGTATTTTGCAGCGGCATGTGTAGATGCCAATGGATCCAGACGCTCATCTACGTATGAGTTTATCTTGAGATTGTATTGGAGAGCAGTCCTGTACATGAACTGCCACATACCCCTTGCCCTTGCCCTTGAAGTTGCTGTAGGGTTGAGGGCAGATTCAATTATTGCCATTGCTTTAAGTTCTTTTGGGAGGCCGTAATAATCAAACACCTCTTCAAACATTGGAAGGTAGTAGGCACTCAATCCCAAAATGTTGCGTGCCTTAGTGGGCATTTTTTCCGTATAGTAGATGATATGGTTCTTTACAATGTTGTTGTAGGATAGCGGAATGAATGAATTCAATCGGTTCAGTCTCTCAATATATACATCGTCCGGAATGTTTGAAGTGAGTACAACGCTGTCAAGATCCCTTTCAGAATCATTCAAGGTAAGTCTTTTCTGTATATACCACATTGAAAGCAGACTGTCGGGATTACAGCCGGGATCAACATCTGCAAAATGTTCGCTATCAATGAAGTTGAATCCTTCGTTGGCGGCTTCTTCCTCAAATTGGGTGGTGTCTGCCATCTCAAGGGCACCACCATCAATAATGTTTTTGAGAGAATCTATTGTGCGCTGCAGTTTAATCCTCTCCTTTAATAGTTGTTTTTTTGTAAGTTTCTGTGCAGTGGCAATTGTTGGGGCGGCCAAAGCGAATAAAAGAATAACCAGCAGTGATTTTCTGTAGGACATTGTTGTAATAACGTATTTATTGAGTTAAAATTTTAAATTCATCTGGAAGCCGAAAGGCTGTTGCATATTGTTGGATGCAAAATTGTTGCCCATAGGTACAACAGGGTTTATGAGGGTTGGTTCCACATTGAAGGAGATGTCGTCACTTATATCAAAGGTATTGAAGTGGGCAAAGACATTTGCATCAATGATATTCAGGGCATAAACCAGTATGGTTGCTATGATGGAATAATCCCTCATTCGTCTGTGCTGGTCCCTGTACCATTTGATATTCTCTGCGGTTAGGTCCCCTTTGTAGTTGCCGTCATTCAGATCTACATACATTTCGCGGTACCTGTCGTATTGGGTCTGGTTGAAACTCCAGGCATAAACGCATGCACCAAGGCCGGTGTAGAAGATAGGGATTTTCCAATAGTCCCCATTATAAGCCTGGCCCAACCCCGGTATTACGGCAGAAAACATTGAGGCACGGGCAGGGAGGGGTTTTTGCTTGCTTTTGAAGGAAATGACTCCATCAAGTACACTGCCCCAGTATGAAACGACTGCTCCTGCTATGAAATATTTCTGGGCATCCTTACCTCTGTTTGCAATTGCGCCACCTATACATCCTCCAATAGTACCATAAACGATAGGTAGTTTCCAATATTGCCTGTTGTATATTTGTGCAGTACCGGGCAACACCATAGAGCCCACACCCATATGCCCAATCTTCATTGTGTCCTTGTGTGCTAGGGCCTTGAAGTAACGTTTTACGGTAAATGCCGGCTTGTTGGAATATGTAATCACTTCCTCTTCATTGCTGTTCTCCTGTTGCGTTGTGGAATTCGCTCCAGGAGGGGCTGTATTGATGAATCCGGTGTTGAACTGGCCGTAACACGAAGATGAGGCCAGCAATGCCGAAATTGCAAAAACAATTGTTATGATTAAAGATCTCTGCACTTTTTACCTTTTAAATGTTTGAATTTTCCAGTGCCAGCAAAAAGTCTTCCACCTCTTTGTCGTTGTTGAAACGGATGGTAATTTCACCTGCACCTTTGTTGTCCCTCTTTGCGGTTACATTGTTATTGAAATATTTTCCTACTATCTCAATTACCCTGAAATGTTCTTCTGGCAACTCCATTACCGGAGACTCTCCCTTTTCCTTCTTCTCCTTCTTCTGTCCCAGTTTCTGGATTTTCTGTTCTGTCTGCCTCACCGACAGATCCTGTTCAATGATAAGGTTTGCAAATTTCAGTTGGGCCTTGTTGTCTTCCAGTGAAAGGAGGGCTTTTGCATGTCCCATGGAAATTTTCTTTGCCCTTATTGCAAACTGTATCTCCGCAGGGAGTTTGAGCAGACGCAGGTAGTTTGTAACTGTAGCACGTTTCTTGCCGACTCTCTCTGCCATAGCCTCCTGGGTGAGATTACACTCCTCAATGAGCCTCTGGAAACTGAGGGCTACCTCTATGGAATCCAGGTCCTCCCGCTGTATGTTCTCCACAATGGCCATTTCCAGCATTCCCTGGTCGTCTGTCTTTCGGATATATGCAGGAATTGTCTTGAGCCCTGCAATCTGGCTTGCCCTGAAACGGCGTTCACCGCTTATGATCTGGTATCTCCCTTCTGCTACAGGCCTTACTGTGATTGGCTGTATAAGCCCCAGCAACCTTATTGAAGCAGCCAACTCCTCCAGCGCCTCCTGGTTAAACTCGGTACGCGGCTGGTATGGGTTGGGCTCAATCCTGCTTATCTCAATTTCTGAGGTTGAGACAAGGGGACGTGCCGGCTCTGCTGCACTTCTTCCTGCTGCCTGCTGTATAGAATTTACATCAGAAATGAGGGCGCCCAGCCCCCTTCCAAGTCCTGTCTGTATCTTTGCCATATCCTATTGCTCCTGCTGTTGTTTGGAAATGAATTCTTTTGCTAGGTTGAGATAATCGTTGGAGCCGCGAGAAAGCACATCGTACAAAATTACCGGCTTTCCATGGCTTGGTGCCTCACTCAATCTCACATTCCTGTTTATCATTGTCTGGAATACCATACTGCCAAAATGATGCCTTACTTCCTCCACAATCTGGTTTGCATACCTCAACCTGCCGTCAAACATGGTCAGAAGGAATCCTTCAATAGCCAACTGCGGATTGAGCCTGTTCTGTACAAGTTTTATTGTATTGAGAAGTTTCCCAAGCCCCTCAAGGGCAAAAAACTCGCACTGTACAGGGATTATTACAGAATCTGCGGCTGTAAGCGAGTTTATTGTAATGAGCCCAAGTGATGGTGAACAATCTATTATGATATATTCAAACTGCTCCTGAAGCGACTCAATATTTTTCTTGAGCACACTCTCCCTCTCCTCTATGTTGAGCATCTCAATCTCTGCACCTACAAGGTTGATGTGGGAAGGTACAATCTTGAGATTCTTTATCTCGGTCTGAAGCATTATGTCATTGATGTTCTTTTCACCAATGAGTACTTCATAAAGGGTGTTCTTGTTGTTAGAATCGGGGTCGAAATTTAATCCCGATGTTGTGTTAGCCTGCGGATCTGCATCAATTATGAGGGTGTTCTTCTCCAGAACAGCCAATGATGCTGCCAGGTTTATAGCAGTGGTTGTCTTTCCCACGCCCCCCTTCTGATTTGCTATTGCTATAACTTTTCCCATATATAAAATCTCCAACGTGCAAAAATACTAAATCTTTTTTAAGAGTACAGATTTTATTACATTTGCCATCTATAAAGTTTTCAACAATATGGGAATAACAGATGTATGGATGGTAATTGTCAATCCCAAGGCCGGAAGCGGCAGGGGGTTGAAGGATTGGCCTATAATATCAAACCAGATGTACAGCAGCGGGCTCCATTTCACCTGCCTGTTCACAGAACACAAATACCATGCAATGGAACTTACCGTAAAGGCCATAAATGACGGCTACCGCAACATTGTGGCAGTAGGGGGTGACGGGACAATCCATGAGGTGGTAAACGGCATATTCATACAAAAGAGGGTTCCTACAACTGAAATCTCCCTTGCGGTTATCCCTGCCGGTACCGGAAATGACTGGATAAGGATGTTCGGAATCTCAAAAACATATTCCGAGGCCGTTAAATCGCTGGTTGAAAAACGTACCGTACTGCAGGATGTGGCAAAGGTTTCATATTATGAGACCAGGGTGCAGCATACCCGCTATATGGCCAATGTGGCCGGTCTGGGTTATGATGCTGTTGTGAACATGAAATACAACAACCTCAAGGATGAGGGGAAATATGGCAAGGGGCTTTACTTGAGGAGTGCGTTCCATACTTTTGCCAGATTCAGTCCAATAAAGTTCAACATTAAGGCAGACGGCAAGGAGTTTTACAACGGAATGGTATTCTCCGGAGCGGTAGGAATTGGAAAATATAACGGAGGGGGTATGCAGCAGACCCCATATGCTGCAGTAGATGACGAACTTATGGACCTCACCATTATAAGGAAGATGTCAAAACTGAGGATTATCCGCAATTTCAGATTGCTCTATAGCGGAAATATCTATTCAATTCCAAAGGTAATCCACGCCCAATGCAAGAGACTTGAGATAGAGACATGGCCCGAGAGCCGCATAGAGATAGACGGCGAGGCAGTGGGAACATCACCTTTTACATTTGAACTTGTGCCCCATGCAATAAAGGTTGTGGTGGGGGTAAACTACATCATATGATAACCCCATAACAGGATACAGGGATTAATATAGAGGGTCAACATCCACAATTATGGAGTTGTACCCTTTTATTTCGCCAATACACTCCTGAAGAATCTGTTTGTTGCGGGCCAGATGGCTGTTGCGGGCAAATTTAAGGAAAAAACATTTTATGAACTCCCCCCTTATCTTGTCAATAACGGGGGTGAACGGTCCTGTAAGTTCCCTGTATTCCAAATCTTTTCTTCCCTGCAGTTTTTCCTGTATCTGTGAGCACAATTCCTGCAGTTTTGCGGCATCCTTGTGCTTTACCATAATCTTTACCATCCTCACATATGGGGCAAACTGGAACTGCTGCCTCTCGCCGAGCAGTTGCGCGGTAATGGAAGGGAGTGAGGAGTTGTCGGGATTAAATGAATTACTGGTGTTTACATTCAGCAATGACTGGAGGACAGGATGCTCCTTCTGGCTGGTCTGGATTATAAGTTTTCCCTGCTGGAGGCGGCGTCCGGTGCGTCCCATAAGTTGGTTCATTAGTTGGAGGGCCTTCTCGTCTGCCCTGAAATCCTGAATACCCAGAATGGTGTCGGCACCAATAACCGCAACAAGACTCAACTTCTCAAAATCAAACCCTTTGCTGATCATCTGGGTCCCGACAAGTATATTGATTTTCCCCTCCGCGAAATCCTTTATCACCTGCTCCTCTGCCTTTTTGCTTTGGGCAATGTCTGCATCGTAGCGGGCAATTGTAGCATTGGGGAAGATATTTGCGAGTTCCTCCTCCAGTTTCTCGGTACCGGCTCCCTTGTATATGAACGAGGAGGTTCCGCAACTGCGGCACACACCGGTGAAACTGCCTGTGAAATCACAATAGTGGCACCGGAGGGTGTTGTTGTATTTATGGTAACTCAAGTGTACATTGCAGTGGGGGCACTTTGGAATCTCACCGCACTCCTGACACTCCACAATTGGGGAGTAGGAGCGGCGGTTGCGGAAAACCAGCACCTGGTTCCCCTGCTCCATTGTACGCCTCATCTCATTTATGAGTTTCTGGGAAAAGTTCCCCACCATCTGGCGGGTCTTGCGGGCATAAATTGTATCAACAATCTCCACCTGCGGAGGGGTGGCTCCGTAATATTTCTCTGTAAGTTCCACCAGGGCAAATCTCCCCAGCAGACAATTGTATTCACTCTCAAAAGATGGGGTGGCCGAACCCAAAAGGATGCCGGCCTTGTGTATCCTGGAGAGCATAATGGCCGTATCCTTAGCCTGATAGCGCGGTGCCGGCTCTGTCTGCTTGTAACTGGAATCATGCTCCTCATCTACAATCACCAGCCCCAGATTGCTTAACGGCAGGAACAGCGAAGAGCGGGTACCAAGAACTACAACGGCAGAGTTGGGGGTGTGAGGGGTTACCTGTTGAGGTGCAGCTTCTGGAGTGCCCTCCTTTGTCCCCTCCGGCATTGCCGTATGATTCCAGCGCTGAATGTTTTTACCCTGCAGTTCCTCTTGTGGGAAAGCGGCATTGTACTGCAGAATTCTGTGGATGCGGGCCTTCTCGGCAGCAGTCTGTTTGGAATGGAAAGTGAGGAGCCGCTCCCCGAACACCCTCTTCAGGCGGCTCTGCAACTGCTTGCTGATGGCAATCTCCGGCACCATATACAACACACTCTTCCCCCGGCGCAACTGCTCCATGGCAAGAGTAATGTAAATCTCGGTCTTTCCGCTCCCTGTAACACCCCTCAACAGCACCGGCTTATGCAGATTCTCCTTAATCTGTTGCAGGGCCTTCTGTTGGGAGTTGCTTAAAATCACGTCGCAATTTTGTACAACTTGCTCATTTTCAATGGCGGTTAAAAACATCTCCACCGTTTTGCGGGGCTTTACGCTCTCCTGCTTTACGGTGAGGGCCGGGTAGGCAGCCTTGAAAACCTCTCCCACGCTGCACAGGTAATACTGTGCAACCTGTTCCCAAAGTTCAATCTCGGTAGGGAGTATCTTTGGAAGGGGCTCAACGGAGAGCAGTGGTTTGTACTGGATCTCCTTGCCGTCGGGAGTATGGGTGGGGACCTCCTCTGCAGAGAGGATTTCCTTAACCACGCCAGGATAGATTCTGTTGGCCAGTTCAACTTTTACACGGGAACCCCGCTCCACCTCAAAAATATTGGGCACAATGTAAGAAACCTCCCCGCTGAACTTAACAGGAAGAATCACAGAAGCATAGCGCCTGGTATTAGGTATCTGCGGTTCCATACGTTCCACAAAAATATGAAAAAAGTTGTAAAATAATTTGGAGAATAGAAAATAATATCTACCTTTGCAATCCCAAAACGATGGTGCCATAGCTCAGTTGGTAGAGCAAAGGACTGAAAATCCTTGTGTCCCCGGTTCGATTCCTGGTGGCACCAC
>JAZNUM010000013.1:0-29533 GCA_045592325.1 Candidatus Egerieisoma sp. | reverse complement strand
CTTCCCGACAACTGTACAATGTAAGAGAGGCTTCCATGCCAGTAATTTATAATTGTCATCTCCCTCTGCAGGCTCTCCCTTACATCAAAATATTCCAGAGGAACCCTCTCTCCGGCAAAATCAGCTTCTGCCGGCAGTTTGGGTATAACCACATTCTGGATAGGGGCCTTTTCTGCCTGTTTCTCTTCATCTCCCCAAAGGCCGCCGAACAGACCGCTGTTCTGGCAAAATGCGGCAGAAGACATCATCATGCATGCCAGAACCGGTATGAGAATTCTACTCATACCTCAAAAAAGGATTGGTGTTAAGTTCGTGCCCTATTGAAGTTTCAGGCCCGTGACCCGGAAAAACTCTGCTGAAAGGATCTGCAATCTTGCATACTTTATTCAGGAGGCTCTCCATAAGGGCATCATAATCACCGCCGGGAAGGTCTGTCCTTCCAATGCTGCCCTGGAAAAGGGAGTCGCCTGTAATTATGAACTTGTCGGGAGCAGAATAGAAGCAGACTCCACCTCTGGTGTGCCCAGGTGAGTGGATAACCTGCAGTGAAGACGCTCCAAAAGTCACATCTTCACCCTCTTTCAGTTCCACAATGTTCTCTACAGGTGGCTGCTCAATGGTATAGCCGAACATCTGGCAATACTGCTGCGCCCTCTCCAACTGGCCTATGTCATCTTTGTGGATATATGTGGGAATCCCCCATTTGGCGGTCACAAAGGCATTTCCCATTACGTGGTCGAAATGCCCGTGTGTATTGAGCAGTTTTACCGGTTTCAGACCGTTCTCCTCTATGAATTTTACAAGCCTGTTCTGCTCATTGGCATTCTGCATGCCTGGATCCACAATTACGCACTCTTTTGTCTGGTCATGGAGCACATAGCAGCACTCCCTCAAATCGTTGAAGTAAAAAGTCTTTATCTGTATCATTTCTTTTCAAATTATCTGCAGGATATCCTGCCATACTGCAAAAATACTACTTTATAAGCAATTTTTTGTAATTTTGTTCCACTTAAAAGGAGATGATATGCATATAGCAGTAGCAGGAAATATAGGGAGCGGCAAGACAACACTTACCAGATTGTTGGCCCAGCATTACGGATGGACCCCAATGTACGAAGATGTGGATGTAAATCCGTATTTGACAGATTTTTATAATGACATGCAAAGATGGTCGTTCAATGTGCAGATTTATTTCCTTAACAAGAGGCTCAGGGGAATTGTGGATATAGCCCTGTCGCAGAAAGATGTGATACAGGACCGTACAATCTATGAGGATGCAAGGATCTTTGCTCCCAATCTCCACTCCATGGGACTTCTCTCCACAAGGGACTTTGAGAACTACAAATCCCTTTTTGAGATAATGATATCACTGGTACGTCCTCCCGACCTTCTCATATATCTGAAATCATCAATCCCAACCCTTGTCTCGCAGATAAAGAAGAGGGGCAGGGAATATGAATCCGGTATAAGGATTGATTACCTCCAGGGGTTGAATGGTAGATATGATGAGTGGTTCAACAACTATAAGGACGGAAAAAAACTCATCCTTAATGTGGATGAGTTGAAATTTGAGGAAAATCCCCAGGACCTTAAAGCGGTTACAGACCTTATAAGTAAGGAATTGGGTTTGTAATCCCCTAATATTCCAGAGTACTTCCCCCTATAAACTCCCTCATTACTGAAGTTGGAGGGACAGCTTTGTGCTCAGAAGGATCCATCTCAACTATGTAAGAAAGGAACTTCAGGAGCCTGAGGCTCTCGGAATATGCTGGAGAGGTAGGGTGTATCCGTCTCAGAAGCGGCTCAGCGTAATGCTTCAGCAGTGGCAGTTCGTATATGAGGGATGAATTGAACATGGCATCCGCATTCTCCTGATATGGGAATATATTCTTGTATTCCCCGCTGTGGACGCTGCCCCATCTGAGGATTGTCTGTTCTGCGGTGGTTCCCCTAAAGTTATTGTCCCTTACCATTCTGCGGAGCATCCTGTTGTCGGTGGTTGATATTGAGTTGTTCTCGTCAATTGAAAGTGAAGTGAGGGCCGATGCATAAATCTTGAACTTTCTCCTGTTTTCAATGGATGCGGTTAGTGAAGGGTTGAGTGCATGGATACCCTCCATAATGAGGATGTCGTTGGGTTTCATCTTCATTTTGTTCCCTTTGAACTCACGTTTCCCTTCTGCAAAATTGAATACAGGTATATCTACTTCCTCACCGTTGAACAGCTGGTTCAACTGCTCATTGAGCAGTTTCAGGTCCATGGCCTCAAGGCACTCAAAATCATAATTGCCCTCAGCATCTCTTGGCGTGTCCTCCCTGTTTACAAAATAGTTGTCCATGGCAAGGACCCTTGGGTTAAGGCCAAGTACCTTGAGCTGTAGGGCTATACGCATTGAAGTGGTTGTTTTTCCACTGCTTGAAGGCCCCGCCAGGAGTACCAGTTTCACATCATCCTTGCGCTTGTAGATCTGGTCTGCGATTGCGGCATATTTTCTCTCATGAAGGGCCTCTGCAACCTGTATTATGTTCTTCCCATACCCCATTGATATGGCCCTGTTTACAGAGTCAATATCTTTCACTCCAATGATATTGCACCAGTTGTACATCTCCTTGAACACCTCGGAGAGTTTGTCCTGATATTTTACTGCAGGAAGATTGTAAGGAGGGAGGTAAGAAGGGAACTGAATGCAGAATCCCTTGTTGTATTTGATGATGTTGAATTTCCTTATATCTTTTGTGGAATAAACCATTGGACCATAGAAGGTGTCGGCATAGTCTCCAATAAAATATACCGACACAAAGAACATCCCGAGGTTCTTTATGAGATTTGCCTTGTTGAACTGTCTGTTGGCAGTGAAGATTGTTACAGCCTCATCGCACAGCAGTTTCCTCTTCACAATTGGAATGTCGGCCTCCACAAGTTCCTGCATCTTCTGCTTGATTCTAGCAATGTCCTCTTCTGTAAGTTCGGTAACAGTCTCCATCCTGAGTTTGATGGAGTCGTCGGGATTATATGAGATTGGGGCATCAATGAGTTCCCCGTAGTTTCCGTTAGGGAGGGTGTAGTCCAGGATAAGCTGTTTGTTTGGATAAAGTTCCTTAATGGCTTTCTGGAGCAGCAAGAAGAGAGACCTTTTGTAACATCTGCGGCCGTCGGGATGGGTATAGTCCAGAAATTCTACAGTATGTTCCATGTACAGGTTGTACCCCAGTTCCTTGAGCTGGTTGTCCACGTGGGCTGCAAGGGCTGTCACTCCAGTTTCTTTCCTGAGTTCCTCCAAAGGGGTTCCAGGGGTCACCTTATAGAATTTCTTTGTGTTCTTACAGTAGATTCTGATCTTTTCCATATCTGCTCAGTTTATTTTATTTTTGTAACCATAATTCTGGATTCTGTTTTGTGGTGCCGTTCCACAATTCAAAATGGAGAGTTGCAGTGCTCCCCTGCTCTTCAAGGGTACCTATTGTATCCCCAGTTGAAAGCTTGTCGGAGACTTTTACAGCCACCTTTGCCAGTTTGCAGTAGAATGTGAAGTACTGTCCGTGCTGTACCAGTACACACTGGTTATAGCCGGGTATGGCTATAACTTGTTTTACAATTCCGTCAAATACAACCTTCACTTGAGTTCCCGGTCTGGTGGAGATGTTTATTCCATTGTTGAAAGGAAGTTTCACATTCTTGAGGGTAGGATGCGGGTGCTCACCAAATCTTTCAATGATGACACCGTGGGATACCGGGAATGGAAGTTTTCCCCTGTTTACGGCAAAATTTCCCGACAATTTCTTGGCTGCAGCATATTCCTGCATCTCCAGTTGTGCCGAATTGTTCACCTGTGTTTGTGTATTGCTCCTGCTCTCCTGATTATCCTGTGCCTTTCTGGCAAGTTCTGCCTGCCTGCGGGCGGCTTCCTGTTGCCTCTTCATCTCGGCGGCAATCATCCGTTCCACCTCTTTGGCAAGACGGTCCGATTCTTTTCTTTTCCTGACCAGCTGCTCCTTATATTGCTTCTGTTTTTTGTCAAGTGATTTTGCAAATGCCTGTGATTGCTTCTCCTCTTTTGTGAGGGCTTCATATTCCTTGGCCCTGGATGCCTGAGTCTTTATATTGCTGTTTTTAAGTTGCTGTACCTTGGCCAGCTGCCTTTTCTGCTCCTCTTTCAGATCCCTTATTTTTTCTGCCTGAGCGGAGATTGATTTTGAGTAATTCTTGAGATAGCTCCATCTGCGGTATCCCTGCTCAAGATTTTCACTGGCAAGAATATACATGAACCACACTTTGGAATCGCGGTGTTTGTATGCATTATAAACCATACGGTTATAGTAATGCTCAAGTGTATCAAGCCTCTGTTCCAGAGCCTGTATCCCTTTTCTGGTACGGGAGATTTCAGCTGTCTGTACCTTTATTTCCTTGTCCAGTTCATCCAGGAGAAGTTTTCTGCTTGATATCTTGTTCTGAATCAGGACAAGTTCCTCCAGAGTATTTTTCTGTTGCGCCTGAGTGGACTTTATCTGGTTGTCGAGATAGGAGATATCCTCTTCCAGTTTCTGTATCTCCTTTTTACGGGTCTCTATCTCTCCTGTCTGGGCATAGGAACCCACGTTGGCAAAGAGCAATGCCAGACATGCAACAATTGTAAAGATAAGTAGCCGTATTCTCATTTCTTCAGTTGGGCCTTGCGTTCCTTAATTTTTTCATCAATGCCAAGAGTGTTGTCCAACTGCTTGGCCTGGTTCCAGTATATGAAAGCCAGATCATGTTCGCCCAGTTTGTACAGGACTTCTGCGTAATGGTCAAGAATAGCAGCGCTCTCCGTTCCTCCGTAGAGCATTGCATGCTTGAATTGGGCCTTTGCCTCAAGAGGCTTGTCCATGAGGAACAATATCCAGCCGAAAGTGTCGAGATATGTGGGATTGTCAGGCTCAGCCTCAATTGTCTTTTTGCTCATCTGATACGCCTTCTTGAGGTTCTTTCCCTCAAGTGAAAGATAATATGCGTAGTTGTTGAGGGCCCCAACCTCGTCGGGATTAAGTTTTAGCACTTTCCTGTAATAAGAAAAGGCTGTTTTGCTCTCCTTTTTGTCATAATGGAGGTCTCCAAGAATGGAATATGCAGATATGAGGGCTGCGGTATCCCTGTTCTTTAGGGCAATGCTCTCAAGTTCCCTATATGATTGAATTGCCTTGTCGGTCTGTTTCAACTGGAAACGGGCAATTCCCCTCAACTGCACAAGATCGGGATGGCCGGGATATTTTACAAGAGCCTCAGTGGCTGCGTCTTCCAGGTTCTCCCACTCCTTGAGCTGGTAGATTGCAATCACATACTGGAACATGGTGCTGAATTTGTCGGGATACATGGTGTAGTTCTTTTTAAGGAACTCCTTGCACCTTTCATTGTCCCCGCACTCCCCGTAATAGGCTGCAAGGAACATATTGGATGTTGTATCCGCAGGGTGTGCATTTCCTATCCCTTCCATGGCATTATCCAACTGCTTGCGGTATCTTTTTATGAAATTTGGAATTTGGAACAATTGTTTCAGATATTCTATCTTCATGTTTGAAGCAACTTGAGGATTGGCCAGGAATGGGTTTATGTCCTCAAAAAAGAGCTGGTAATTGCCGTTCATCCTGTGAACTTCCGCACGTCCATACATGGCAGGAGCACACTGTTTGTCCAACTCCAGTGCCTTGTTGTAGTAATGCATGGCAAGGGTGTCCTTGTAACGGTCGGCATAGAGGTCGCCTATCACACACTGTATTCTTGGGCTTTGGAACTCATTGTCAAATTCAACAAGATAGTTGAGAGCCTTTTCCCAATTCTGTTCCATTCTGTAAATGTTGAACCAGGTCATTGCTACGGCTTCGCTCTTTCCTTGTGATGCCTCTATCTTTTCAAGTATCCCTTTGGCCTCTTCTGTCTGCTGTGCCCCCAGGTAAAGGTTTACCAATGTATAGTGCAGGGCCGATTTCTTGGGATACATTCCCAGCAGCTCCTCATATACAGAGATTGCCTCCTTTATTTTGTTTGCCTTTATGTATACCTGTCCCAACATATCCCTGTACCAGAAATTGGCTGAATCAATGCTTATCCCTTTTTTCAGATACAATTCTCCCGACGGCATGTCATCGGTGCGTAGGGCGATGTTTGCAAGGTAATAATATGCTGCGTCATTCTGTGGGTCAATGGCTGCAAGTTTCTGGAAATCATCCTTTGCAGCGGGATAATTCCTGTTGTTGTACTCTTTGAGCGCGTTGAGGAGCAGTGCGGTTCTGGTGCTGTCTGTTATAGTGTCCGGCTGGGCACACAGGCTGCCGGCAAAGATGGACAACAATACCAATATCATTATAACACGTGACTTCATTTCAAAATTGTTTGTTGTATTATACAAATGTACAAATTCTGTGCTCAATTTTATTTTTGTATTGCAACTTTTATTAGCAAATTTGCATCTACTATATAACCGGTAAATGATAAGAAACCTGTCAACTGACAAATCGGAGGTCTCGCTTATTGCAGGGTGCAAGAAAAATGACCCTTTGGCTCAGAAGTGGATGTATGAGTGGCTCTCGCCACGTATGTTTGCTGTCTGTTTCAGATATATTGGCGAGAGGGAGGCTGCGCGGGATGTCCTGCATGACGGTTTCATTACTCTCTTTTCCAAGATAGGCAGTTACAAGGGGGACGGTTCTTTTGAAGGTTGGGCAAGGAGAATTTTTGTGACAGCTGCGCTTATGTATCTCAGGAAGAAGGATATATTGAAGCATACGGAGCAGTTGGAGGATTTTAGGGGAGAGGTTGCATATGACCAGGGGGTAATTGAAAGGATGGATGCCCAGGTGCTTATGAAGATAATCTCACAGATGCCTGCAGGTTTCAGGACTGTGTTCAACATGTATGCAATTGAGGGGTATTCGCATCAGGAGATAGCAAAGGAACTGAATATCAGTGAAGGAGGGTCAAGGTCACAGTTGAGCAGGGCAAAACTGTGGCTTAAAGAGAAAACCAGGGAGTTTGAAAGGTAATGGAGAATATGGAATTTGACAAAATAAGGGAAAAACTGTATAACGTACAGATGCCTGTAGAGGCTGATGTATGGGGTGACATACAGGGTTCTTTGCGCAGACGCAGACTCCGCAAGGTGCTTTATTTTGCATCATCTTCCGCTGCGGTCATACTATTGGCTCTGCTTATGATGCTTCCAGGAAGGGACAGCATTGGTGAGACAACTCTGGTGGCCCAGGTGGCAACACCAGCAGAAAGGCAGGCTCCGGTACAGCCTGCTCAGGAGATTCCTGTGGAGATCCCTCAGGAGATTCCTCAGGAGATTCCGGACAAACCTTCAGCAGCATATCCCGTTGAACCGGCCAATATTGCCGGTCAGGCCAATATTATAGAGCATGAAGGGGACGCTGCGTCTCCATCAGTGGCACCAGAGGTTGCAAAACCGGAGGGAACTCTCCAGGAGGAGGCAGAAACCATGCTGGAGGAGGCTGCTTCTGAACAGCCTGAAATAAAAACAAGGGATGTGGGTGCCATTTCATTGGACGATGACATATTTGGAATGGAAGAGCCTGTTAAGGCCAGGGGAAGATATGCCCTGGCATTTTCACAGGGTATCATGCCGGGCAGTTCAGCGAGTGTGGATCCGTCATGGATAAGGGCTTCCAGTGCCTTTGGTGGGGCTTTGGACCATAGCCATCTGGTTGAACAGATTTCAGATACAAAATACTCCCTTCCTGTAAATCTTGGTGTGCAGATGCAGTTCCCGATTGGAGAAAATGCCGCTTTGGGAGTGGGAATAACATATTCAATGCTCAAGAGCAAATACGATTGCCTCATAGATAAGGTGAGATATGGCGTGAAGCAGAAGTTGCACTACATAGGTATCCCAATCAATGTTTACGGTCTTATTGCAGACAGAAACAACTTCATTTTCTATGTCAATGGCGGTGTATCGTTTGAGAAGGGGATAAGGGCTGTATATAATCTGAAGAGCTACAACGGCAGCCAGTCCCATTATACAGATATTGATGGCATACAGTTCTCAGTAAATGCAGGCCTTGGCGTCGAGTACAAATTCGGCAATACCTTAGGTCTCTATTTTGAACCGAGTCTTGTATATTACACCAATTCAGAAGTGATGTACAGTATCAGGACCGACCAGCCGTTCCAGGTAAAGGCGGACATCGGTTTCCGTTTCCATTTCCATTTCTAGTCCTCTACAGTTACTCTGCGGCTTCCGTCCTCATCAACCTGTACATATACCTTGAAACACTCGTCGGGGAGGATTTCCTCTATTTTTTCTGTCCATTCCATAAGGCATATTCCATCACCTCCAAAGTATTCGTCAATGCCAATGTCGTATGCTTCTGAGATTTTGTTTATCCTGTAGAAGTCGAAGTGGTATACTGGAAACCCTTTTGCAGACTTGTATTCATTTACGATTGTGAAAGTAGGGCTGTTCACATCATCTTCCACTCCCAATGCCCTGCAAATAGCCTTTATGAATGTGGTTTTACCTGCTCCCATCTGTCCGAAAAATGCAAAAATGTTGCTCTGCAGCGGTGATGCGGATGCATATTCAATAAAATCTTTTGCAGCCTTCTCTATCTCATTGAGACTTCTGATATGTAGTGTTGTACCCATCTTAAAAATCGTTGATGTCCAGTTTCAGCTGGACTGCTTTTGAAATATGCTCCAAAGATATAAAATCCTTCCCATCCAAATCAGCTATGGTGCGTGATATTTTCAAAATTCTGCTGTATCCCCGTGCTGATATCCCTTGTCGGGAAATGAATGTCTTGAGGAACAGTTGCTCTTTATCTCCTATGCGGCAGTATCTGGATAGTTTTCCCGGAGGAATCTGGGCGTTGGTATAGAAATTTTCACCCTTGAACCTTTCGGCCTGTATCTCTCTGGCAGCTTTCACCCTCTTTGCTATGGTGCTGCTGGATTCCTCGGAACCTTTTCCCAATCCTACGATATCTTCCGCAGCAACACTTTTTACATTGAGTTGTATATCAATTCTGTCCATTAATGGTCCCGACAATTTGGAGGTGTATTTCATAATTGCACTTGATGAGCATGTGCAGTTTTTCTTCGGGTCATTCATGTAACCGCAAGGGCACGGGTTCATTGCTGCAATGAGCATGAATGAGGCGGGGTAGCACACCCTGCTCCTGGCTCTGCATACCTGTATCTCTCTGTCTTCCAGCGGCTGTCTGAGAATTTCAAGTGAGGCCCTCCCAAACTCTGCTATCTCATCTGCAAAGAGTACCCCATTGTGGGCCAGGGAAACCTCTCCTGGCATCCCTACACTTCCTGCAAGAGCCTGTATGGTGGAAGTGTGGTGCGGACTTCTGAACGGACGTTCCCTTATAAGCCCTCCTGCCGATTTCAGCAGCCCTGCTACAGAGTAGATTTTGCTGGTTTCAATGGCTTCCATTTTCCCCAGGGGAGGGAGAATGGACGGGAGACATTTTGCCATAAAAGTCTTGCCACAGCCGGGGCTGCCTACCAGAATGGCGTTGTGATTTCCGGCAGCGGCAATTTCAAGTCCTTTTTTTGCGAAGGACTGCCCTTTGACATCTGCAAAATCATACTCCCAATGCTGCCTTGGGGCATAATCTCTTTTTAATGGTATTTTTGAGGATGCGCTGTCGGGAGCATGGAGGATATCGATTATATCCTGAAGGGTTTCTGCAAAGAATATTGTTATTCCATCTACCTCCGAACACTCAGCTGCAGAATCTTTTGGGAGGATGCATCCTTTGAATCCTTCCTGCGCAGCATGTATTGCCATAGGGAGGGCTCCATCAATTGCCCTTAATGAACCGTCGAGTGCAAGTTCTCCCATAATGAGGAAATCATTGGTCCATTCCGTTTCTATCTGGCCGGATGCTGCAAGGATACCTATGGCAATTGCCGCATCAAAGGCAGACCCTCCCTTTTTCAGATTGGCCGGGGCTAGGTTTATGATTATCTTTTTTCCGGGAATCCTGTACCCGAATTTGTGGAGGGCACTGCTTATCCTTTGTTGGCTTTCCCTTATGGCACTGTCTGCAAGCCCCACCAGGTAGAAACAGATACCGTCCGACACTTCAACTTCTACAGTTACTGTAGTTACTTCCAGCCCCTTGCAGCTGGCACAAAATACTTTCTCCAACATTTTTTCATACAAAGGAAGCGGATTGGGAGGTAGAATGTGGAGTAAACGGTAAATTTATTGCAGGGAGACAAAAAAATATCTCTTTTTAAAAAGAGATATTTTCCATTATGCTTATTATCTTTTTTGTTGCTCCAAGATTGTCTTGTACATATTTGAGGCAAATCTTGCCACGTTCCTCAACTACATTCCTGTTTTTTACCAGTTTGTCGAGAAGAGAGTAGAATTCTTCCTGGCTCCTGACAGAAGATGCTCCCTGCAGGGCTACAAGATCCCTTGCTTCCTTGAATTTATGGTATTTTGGCCCGAATGCCACCGGTATACCATAAGTGGCTGCCTCAAGTATATTGTGTATTCCGACACCGAATCCGCCGCCGATATAGGCAAAACTGCCATATCTGTAAATGGATGAAAGGATTCCCATGCAATCTATGATAAGGACATTGGCATTTTCAAGAGCAGTATCCTCCAGGTCTTTGCACTCAGAGAATTTCAGGACCCTGTACCCTTTAAACATCTCCTGTATCTTGGAGATGTGTTCCTTATGTATTTCGTGTGGTGCAATTACAAGTTTTACCTTTGAGAAATTCTTGACACTTGCGGCAAGGATCTCCTCGTCGGGAGGCCAGGTGCTTCCTGCAAGGATTGTAAATGAGTTTCCGCTGAATTTGCTTATTGCAGGGAATTCCTTGCTGGCTGCAGTTATCTGGTTTACACGGTCAAATCTGGTATCTCCACAAATTGTAACATTGCTGGTAATGCCAATCTCCTTAAGTAGTTGCAGGGAGAGATCATCCTGAACAAACAGTGCGGTGAATGATTTGAGCATTTTTCTGAAAAGTCCTCCATATGGTTTGAAGAAAACCTGATCTTTCCTGAAAATTGCAGAAACTATGTATGTTTCAATACCTCTCTTCTGAAGTTGTGAAAGGTAGTTGTACCAGAATTCATATTTTATGAATATTGCTTTTGCAGGGGAGACAATTTCCAAAAATTTACTGGCGTTGCGGGTCGTATCCATAGGCAGATAATATATCCAGTCTGCCAGTGGGTAGTTCTTCCTCATTTCATATCCGCTTGGCGAGAAGAAAGTGAGAAGGATGCTGTATTCTTTCCTGTTCTCCTTGTACCACTCAATCAGGGGCCTGGCCTGTTCAAATTCTCCAACTGATGAGCAGTGGAACCAGATTATAGGTTTGGAATGGTTTATTTCGCCGCCAATTCTCTTCAGCACTCCTTTCCGCCCCTGGCGGAAGAGTCCGGCTTTATGGTTGAACAGTGCGGCAAAGGAGATGAGGGCACTGTAGATGCCGATAACTATGTTGTATAAAAATCTCAAAATCAGGTTAGGGTTTTATTATCCAACAAAAATAATAAAAAATATCCATAAACTGCAATTGTCTTTCTGGCATTGCTTTTGGAGCACTTGTTTATGTAAAAATTCGTAACTTGCACAAAATTGTTCAAGAATGAAGAGGACATTGGAAATGATAGGAGAATACTGGCTGCTTATGCTCAAAGTATTCCAGAAACCGGAAAAATGGAGAATTTTCTTCAAGCAGTGCATTGTGGAGGCACAGAAACTCACGCTCGATTCAATTCCTCTGATAAGCGTGATATCGGTATTTATAGGTGCAGTTGCGGTGATTCAGACAGTCAACAACCTGGAAAGCCCGTTCATACCAAAGATGTATGTGGGATATATGGCAAGGGAGATTCTGGTACTGGAGTTCTGTTCAACTATGGTCGCCCTTATCCTTGCCGGAAAGATAGGTTCAAATATAGCATCTGAAATAGGCAGCATGCGCATTACCGAGCAGATAGATGCAATGGACATTATGGGAGTGAATTCTGCCAACTACCTTATCCTTCCCAAAATTGTAAGTTCAGTGGTATTGAGCCCGTTTGTAATGCTCTCAAGTTTTGTAATAGGACTTTTGGGTGGAGCACTCATAATTGGAGCCACAGGTGCAGTTACCATGGCCCAGTATGTAGATGGCCTGCAGTTCTCCTTTAAGATACACTATATCTATTACAGTATCTCAAAAATGGCTGTGTTCACCTTCATCATAACCTCATTGGCATCCTATTTTGGGTATTACGCAAAGGGTGGATCACTTGGAGTGGGACGCTCAAGTACAAAAGCCATAGTTGCAATAAGTGTGCTTATACTTGTATTTGATTTGGCCCTTACAAAATTGTTGTTGTAGTATGATAAGTGTAAAGAATCTGTATAAAGAGTTTGACGGACGCACAGTCCTCAACAATATATCAATTGATTACAAGGAGGGGGAGTGCTCCCTTATAATAGGTGCCAGCGGAAGCGGAAAGACAGTTCTGTTGAAGAATCTTGTAGGTCTCCATATTCCCGACAAGGGGGAAATATGGTATGACGACAAATCCTTCACACAATTGAAGGAGAAAGAGAAGAAATCCCTCCGTAAGGAGATGGGGATGCTTTTTCAGGGAAGTGCCCTGTTTGACTTTGCAACCGTAGAGGAGAACATAATGTTCCCTATGGACTTCTTTACAGAGTGGAGTTATGAGGAGAAACTTGAAAGGGCAAACTTCTGCCTGAAAAGGGTAAACCTTGAGAATGCCAACAAAAAGTTCCCCAATGAATTGAGCGGCGGAATGCAGAAACGTGTTGGAATTGCCCGTGCAATAGCCCTCAATCCCAAATACCTTTTCTGCGACGAGCCCAACTCGGGCCTTGACCCTACAACATCAATAGTGATTGACCATCTCATTCAGGAGATTACCCAGGAGTACAACATTACCACTATCATAAACACCCATGACATGAACTCCGTAATGGAGATAGGGGATAAGATAGGTTTCATCTATAAAGGTGAAAAATTGTGGGAGGGGAGCAATAGGGAGATTCTCCACTCAGAATGCAAGGAACTCAATGATTTTGTCTTTGCATCCAATATGGCAAAACAGTTGAAGGCGCTGATGAAGTAAATTTTTCGGAGTATTGGAGATAAGAATATCCATAAAAAAGACAGAGTGACCATAGGCCACTCTGTCTTTTTTTTATCTTTATAAAAAATCAGTTTTCCGGGTATAGCAGATAAGGTTTTCTCTGTTCCTTGAACTTCTCAACATCTTCAACCCACATTGCCTCAATCTCTTTTGCAGATTTGCCCTCTTTAATCATCTTTCTTACGTATGCCTGGCCTATCTCAAGTTCAAACATGTTGCGGAAGAAATGGTCTCCAAGGTTGAGGTTGGTGTATGCGTCAACAATGTACTCAAGGTTTATACCGTCCTGGTTAATCTGCTCAATTGAAGGGTTTACAGTAAGGTCAACTCCCCAGCACTCCTTGTCCAATAGAGGAGGGTTCTTTGCTCCAGGGATGCTCCTTGGGGTGAAACTGTATTTGTAGCCCAACATGTTAGGGTGGCCGTACATCTGGAATGCCTTTGCGGTACCTCTACCCAAACTTACTGGAGTTCCCTCAAAGTAACATGTTGAAGGGTACAGATAGATAGCCCTCATGTCACCCAAGTTTGGAGACGGTTTAATAGGGAGTCTGTAAAGTTTTGCGTGGGTATAGTTCTTGCATTTTACAACTTTGAGGTCAACTTTCTTGCCAACGGCATCTTTGTGGCCGTGCTGGAGCCAGTCGCACTCGTTTGCCATATATGCAATCTCTCCAAGAGTCATTCCGTGTACAACAGGGATTGGAAGACTTCCTACTCCCGATTTGTATTTCTCCATGTTGAGGATAGGGCCGTCTACATAGAATCCGATTGGGTTAGGACGGTCAAGTACGATGAACTCCTTACCCTCCATAGCACATGCGGCCATCATTTTTACCATAGTTACATAGTAAGTGTAGAAACGTACACCTACATCCTGAAGGTCAAATACCAGTACATCAAACTCGTCCATTACCTCTTTTGCAGGTTTGCCCGATTTTCCCTCATACAATGAGCGGATTGGAATGCCTGTTTTAGGGTCTGTTGAACTTGATACGTGCTCGCCTGCATCTGCGTCGCCTCTGAAGCCGTGCTCAGGAGACATGATGCATGTTACTTTTACGTTGTGTGCAAGAAGGGTGTCAAGAACGTGTGCAGTGGCTGATGCCATACCAGACTGGTTTGAAAGGATACATACCCTTTTCCCCTCTACAAGTGGAAGATACTCCTCTACCTGCTGTGCTCCGGTAAGGATATCAGTTGCATAATTCATGTTCTCCTCACCTGGGAATGTCCCCATAAGGTTACTTGGAGTAGTGCTCTCAGGTGCCTGTGCCTCAGCTTGTCCGTTTGCCTGAGCGCATGAGCATACAGCAAATGCAATAAGTGCTGCTGCAAATGTTGAAAATAGTTTCTTCATATCTGTAGTAATTATTTGTCGGGACTAATAAGACTAGATACAAAGATATTCAAAAAGATATTTTTATACAACCTCAGTGGTGCAAAAAGGAAAAGCCTGCCTCAGGTTCCCCTGTTGCAGGCTCTTCTTTTGTAGTAAGTTTTTTATAGGTTTTTCTTTAGAACTGGAATCTTACAGCAACACCCGGCATGATTGCGCTCTTGGTGTAGTCTGCCTTGAAGGTCTCCTGGAAGGTTCCGGTAGTTTTTTCGCCTCTCAAGTAACCTACTGAAAGGTCAACTGCAAGATTCTTCATTGGGTTCAAGGTTGCACCTGCTGTAACACCGTAAGTGTTTGCACTTGGAGTCTCAGGGTTGTAGTTGTCCATCTGTACAGGAGGGGTGTCCATATATGCACCTGCCCTTACAGTCCAGAAATCCGAAACAACGTACTCTGCACCAAGTCTTACTGCAACAGTGTTCTCATAATCTTTTACAGATGACTGCAGAATCTCACCGGCAGCGGTCTTGAAAGTGATGTCAAGCTTGTCGTATGCGCTCCAGCCTGTAATCTGAGCCTCACCGGTTAGGGTCCAGGCCTCAGTAGGTTTGTAAGCGATACCTACGCTGAAGATGCTTGGAATAGGCATTGAAGCCTTGAATTCTGAGTCATCCAGGTAGCCCATAGTTGTAAGCTGGGTCTGGGTCCCTTCGATTGTAGCAAGGGTCTCCTGTGGAAGCATACCCTGAAGAGGAGTTGTGTCAAATGATTTGATTGCTCCAACAACAGTTTTGGCTGCGTCATTTACATAATCCAAATCTGCCTCGCCATCCTCTACAGACAATTTTACTTTTGAACGGTATGTTGCACCAAGGGTTACTTTAGGAGATACATTTACAAGGATACCTACGTTGAAACCGAATGCAACTTTTGATGCGCCCTCAAGCTCAATTCCCACTGGAACCTGGTCTTTGAATGAGTCAATTGCACCTGGAAGGGCTCCCAAACTGCTGAAAGCAGGGTTCATTTGTGCAAGTTGTCCTGCCAAAGCGCCAAGTGGAGCAAATGAGTTTGCTGCTACAAGACCTTTCTTCTGCTCAAATGAGCCGAAGTCAATCATAAGGCCAGCACCTACAGTTATAATGTCATTGATTTTGTATGATACGGTAGGCTGGATGTTGAATGCTTTAAGTGAAACCTCCTGAATGTGGGTTGCACCTACCCAGTTGTCTCCCCAAACCATAGAGTTTCCTGCAGGGTTGGTAATGCTGATACCAAGTGCAAGTTTTTCACAAGGTTTGTAACCGAAATATCCGAAAATAGGTGTGCTTAGGGGATTGTCAGTTTCGTGTTTGTAGCCAGGCTGCTCAAAGTCAACTTTTGATTTGATTAGGATTGAACCCAATGAAACATCAAATTTTGAGTTCATGTAAACCAAACCTGCAGGGTTGAACAACATGCTCTCTGCACCAAGTTTAAGGGCGGTACCTGTGTGTGCCATACCCCATTGTCTTGAACTCTGAGAGTTGATCTGGTAACCTTCTGCATTCGCTGAAAGAACTGTCATGAGAGCAGCGGCAGCAAGGACCAATTTCTTTGTAAGTTTTGTAAATTTCATAAGTTTTCAGTTTTAAAACGGCCGCAAAGGTAATCAAAATTTTTAATATACCAAATTTTGGCTATTCGTGTAAAGTTCACAGAATGAGTTAAATATAAATACACTTAGGTATATCTATTGTGAAATAATAAAAAGGACAGGCAATGGAGCCTGTCCTTCCATAATTTTTATCGGTTGCTGTAATTAGTTGTTATTCATTTGTTTAATGTCAATCTCATCCTTCTCGGAGTCTCCAATCAGATATTCGCAGAAGTGGTCTGCCATTCTCCAGAAGAAGTATTCTGTCATATTTCCAAATGAGTGTCTCTGTCCTGGGAGGATAAGCATCTGGAAACGTTTGTTTGCTTTGATGAGTGCATCAACAACTCTAATGGTATTTCCAGGGTGTACATTGTTGTCAATATCTCCATGGACCAATAAAAGATTGCCCTTGAGGTTTCTGGCAAGCTGCTGGTTTGTATTTATGCTGTATTTGAATGTGGTATCACCTTTCTCAGATACCTCCTCAAGCACTCCATGATGCTGTTCGCTCCACCAGCGGTTGTATATGCTGTTGTCGTGGTTGCCGGCACATGAAACTGCTGCGGTAAAGAAATCAGGGTATTTGAGGATTGCTGCAGTTGACATGAATCCTCCACCTGAATGGCCGTGGATACCCACTTTCTTGCCGTTAATGAAAGGATATCTTGCTGCAAGTTGCTGTACTGCAACTTTCTTGTCTTCCAAACCATAATCTCTAAGGTTGCCGTAACCGAAGTTGTGGTACCATTTTGAGCGGTTAGGGTGTCCGCCCCTGTTGCCCACTGTAACTACAATGAATCCAAGTTGGGCAAGGCGGTCAACCCTGTCCATACCTTTGCTCCAGGAAGAGTTGTTTGCCTCTGTCTGTGGGCCAGGATATACATACTCAATGATAGGGTAGAGTTTGGTTGAGTCAAAGTCAAAAGGCTTGTACATTACACCATAAAGGTCTGTAATGCCGTCACCTGCCTTAACGGTAAATATTTCCGGGAACTTGTATCCGCGGGCGAACAACTGGCTCAGATCTGCCTCCTCAAGGTCCATTATTTTACGTCCAGTCTGGTCGTAAAGTGCTGTCTTAGGGGTGCAGTCAACTCTTGAGTAGTTGTTTACAAAGTAGCGGTTGTCATCAGACATGTTCACTTTGTTGTCATAGTCACCCTTATTGAGCAGTTTTACGTTGCTGCCATCCAGGTTTGCGCTGTACAGGTACATATAGTATGGGTTAATTCCCTTCTCCCTGCCGCATGCAGTGAAGTAAACCACTCTTTTGGCCTCATCAATTCCAACAACATTCTCTACGTGGAATTCACCTTTTGTAATCTGGTTCTTGAGGGTTCCGTCTGCACCGTACAGATACAGGTGTGCCCATCCGTCCCTTTCAGACCAGTGAACAAACTCGGTACCATTGTTGAGGAATACAAAATCCCTTGTCTCAACATATGTGTTCAACTCCTCATGGAGTACAGTCTTGCACTCGCCGGTTGCTACATCTACAGAGCAGAGGTCAACCCTCTTCTGGTCGCGGCTCTGGCGTGTGAAATAGAATTTGCCGTTATCTCCCAGCCACTGCATTGGAACATACTCCATGTATGTCCTTTCTGTAATGGTTACAGGTTTTCTCTCAATGCTTACAGACTGGTCCTTGAATGCAGCAATGTCAATTGTCCTTGAACTCTTGTCCTCAAAGTTGAAAAGGTAAAGATGAACCTTTGGTCCCGGCTCACCCGGCATCTGGTATTTGTAACCCTCAAGTTTCGGACGTGGATTTGCAAGTACGTCAATTACCCACAGTTCCTTAACCTTGCTCATGTCGCTTCTGGTAAGGGCAAAATGTTTGGAGTCGGGAGACCAGCATACATATGCACCTGTACGTTTGGTGGTATCTTCTTCATGGTTTCCGCCGTACATGCCTCTTCCTGCGTAAGGGAACTCCTTTGTACCGTCAGTGGTAAGGCGGTGCTCAACAATTGTAGAGTCCTTTTCATCTTCCATCGCCTTTTTCAGATTCTCCATATCCATATACCAAAGGTTGTAGTTCTTCCCGAAGATTGCGTATTTGCCGTCGGGAGAAACATTTGCCCATCTTGGGTAGTCCTTCTCCTTTTCCTCATCAGAAATGTCTGTAAGGGTTCCTTTAGCAATATCCCATCTGAATTTGAAAATCTTGTTCTCTTTGGCAGGTTTGCCCGGTTTCTTCTTGTCTCCTTTTTTCTCTTTCTTAGGAACCATCTGTGAACTCCTTACCTCAAATGTGAAGGCTTTGTCATCATCAACAAGTTCAAGTTTCTGGAGTGGAAGATGTTGCGCATCAAAAGGGTCTTTGGTAATGGTTGAAATTTCGGCGGCAAGCCTGCCCATATCCCATATCTTCTTTTTGGTTCCTGCTACGGGGTCTACAATATAGTATTCTATACCGTTTGTAGTCTTATAAGTGTACCAGAACTTGTCGGAATTCTTGAACCAGTTTGGCCTTACATCTGTAGAGAAGACCATTTGTCCTACTTTTTTTGCAGAGAATCTCTCTGCCAGTTCGTAATTGGCTTTGGTGACAGGTGTCTGCTGGGCATATCCTATGCTGCAGACAAAAAGCGCAATTGCTAGAATCAGTTTTTTCATATAAACAGTATATTTTGTTATAGTTTTTTCTCCCATTCACCCACCTCCATATCCTTTATGGTACCGTTCTCTATCCGGAATCTCAAGGCTGTCCTTACATTGTGGAAACCTTGTATTCCGGCTGCACCGGGATTTATGGTGAGGACCCTGTATTTGGAGTCGTTGATCACCTTAAGGATATGCGAATGGCCGCATATGAATATGTCGGGAAGGTGTGCATTTATCAGTTGGAATGCCTTGAAATCATATCTTCCCGGGTAACCTCCAATATGCATCATAAGTATTCTCATCCCCTCCATTTCAAAAAATTGGGTATAGGGGTGGGCCAGCCTTACAATATGGTCGTCACAATTGCCGTACACTCCGCGCAATGGCTTGAAGGCGGCAATGGCATCGGCAGTCTCAATGTTCCCGAAGTCCCCGGCATGCCATATCTCATCCACAGGCTCCAGAAATTTCCGCAGTTTGTCATCAAAAACACCATGGGTATCCGAAATCAATCCTATATATGCCATCAGTTTGACTCTCCAGCAACGGGAAGGTTAAAGTTTTATCACAATTTTCTTCTTGTAAAGCCACATTGCCATTGCTGTAAATACAGCAACATATACAAGGGCAAAGATAAGTGAAGAAATATTGTTGTTCTCGCCTACTATGGTTACACAAATGTTATTGTAGAACCAGCTCAGCACGCTCCAGGTCTTCTCCTTAACTGTGCCGTCTGCCATCTCGACAACACCTTTCCATTTGATTATCTGGCCAAGAATCTTTGCAAATAGCCCAGCCATTACAAATGCAAACAGCGGATTCATACCCAATGCCTTGAATGGGGTAAACACTTTCTCTTTACCTTTTACATCAATCAGATAAATGAAGAAGGCCAGCATGACAATGCTCCATCCTCCGGCATACAGCACGTATGAACCGGTCCAGAGCGCTTTTATGATAGGGTAGCAGATGCTCCATACCAATCCTGCACCAAGGCAGCACAGGCCAATGGTGTAAAGTTGTGCAACCACAGTAATTTTGTCGGGAGTCTGCTGTATTTTCTTCCCGATAAGGAATCCCAACAGTACGGTACATGCTCCCGAGAGGGCACCGAGCAGCCCCTCCGGATCAAATGGGATACCGAATCCCTTGTAAATGTGGTCAACTCCAAAAATCGCAAGATCTATCTTGTCTGCATTCTGCCCTGCAAGGGAGAAGGCACCTGCAGCACCGTTCACCATCTCTGCAGATGAGTCTCCTATAAGCCACAGGATAAGCCAGTGCAACCCCATAAGAACCGCCATTGCAGGAATTATCTTTCTGCTCTTCTGCAGCCACAATGCAATGAATCCTCCAAGTACATAGCACATTGCAATCCTCTGTAGGACACCTATAATGCGCACATGCTCAAGACGGTAAACAAAGTTGCCCCAAACGGAGAGATCGGGGTCAGGAGAGGTAGGATAGAAAGGAAACCAGTTGAGGCCAAAACCCACAAGGAAAATTAGGATACCCCTCTTGAGGAGTTTCTTCACACTTGCTCCCGACAATCCTTCATTGTATTTTGCAAACGAAAAAGCCATTGCCGCTCCCACTACAAACAGGAAAAATGGGAATACAAGGTCTGTAGGGGTGCATCCTGCCCATTTGGCATGTGCCAACGGCGGAAAAATGTGTCCCCATGAACCGGGGTTGTTTACAAGGATCATACCTGCAACTGTCATACCCCTGAGCACATCAAGTGCCACGTAACGCTGAGATTTTATTTGTGTCATTTTAATGGTTTGTTTTTCCAAATTTGTACAAAAATAACACGTTTTGTTGATATATTTGTAAAAAATCACCAATCAGGGGCGCTTCCGGCTTCATACTGCATTATCCCGGGTCTTTTCCTGTTGGCACTATAAATATCTCCTTTATGGAACTGTATTACTTATATGGAACTCTTTTATTCAAATGAAATAAACAACGGCATCTGCACCCTAAGTGAAGAGGAGAGCAGACACTGTTCAAAAGTGCTCAGACATGTGCCGGGTGATACAATAAACGTCATAGACGGTTGTGGTACAATGTACAGATGTACAATAATGGAATGTGGCAAACGGGTTGTATGCAATGTTGAGGAGCAGGTTGTGGGTTTCGGCTCGCACGGCTATCATCTTACAATGGCAGTATGCCCTACCAAGAATATAGACCGTTATGAGTGGTTCCTGGAAAAGGCCACCGAAATGGGGGTAGATGTTATAGTTCCGGTAATTGGGGAACACTCCGAGCGCCGTGTCATAAAGCCTGAGCGACTGGAAAAAATATTGGTTTCTGCTGCAAAACAATCTCTCAAGGGAGCAGTACCGGTTTTGCGTGAGGTTGTTACTGTTAAAGAATTCATCCGCAATGCCGCCTCATTACCTGGCGTGAAACTTATTGCCTATTGCGGAGAGCAGGATAAGGTTACCTTGGCAGCGGCTATAGCAATGGCAAGGGAGAGGGCTGATGTTCCTGAGGCAGCAATTGCTTCCGGGTTGGCCGGTATTCCGAGGTGCGCAGATTCAGCGGAGTTGGCAAGTATGGGAGGGGGGATATCGCTGACATTGGATGGAAATCTTCCGGCAATTACAATACTCATTGGCCCTGAAGGAGATTTCTCCCCTGCTGAAGTGGAGGCTGCCATGGCTGCAGGATTCCACCCTCTGACACTGGGCTCATCCCGCCTAAGAACTGAGACTGCGGCAGTTGCAGCGGTAGCGGGAGTATATTTCATGATTTAATTAAAAGTATCTCAAGGCGTAGCGCGGGGTATGGAATCCCTCCTCCCCAAAGCGTTTGAGGCATTGTGCCAAGAGGATATGGGTCCCCGCAAGGAGGTAGAGGCATTGTGCCAAGAGGATGGGCACTATAATCCCGGATGCATGATAACTGGGTGAAAATTGTGTGCCCAATCTCATTCAGTCGGGAGAGGTTAGACACACATATCAGGTGGTGAGCTTGCGTAGGTCATGTTTGTGTGCCCAACCTCTTGCGTTTCCTTGCATTATTCCCCTTTTGCCGCACCTTCTTGCCATCTTTCTACCTCCAACCACTGCAAGGTCTCCACATCTCTCCCTCTGCACATGCCAATCTGTGGCCATTACACATATCCCTTCAGAATTTCCAGGTTCAGATGCAGCATTCGGGCAATTTGCTTTTGTGAGGATGCATATTCATAGCGGAGTTTTCTGGCAAGGGCCAATCTGGAAGGGATGTCCAGAATGCGCACATCGTCACAATTGAAGAGTTCCTTGGCCATCTGGGAAATTATGTATCTGAGATCTTTGTCGGGAATAAAGGATTTTGTGCTGTTATAGATGGAAGAGTCAATTTCCCCTTCCAGTTTTCTGGAAAGGAAGTAGATATACCTTGCTGGTGTCTTGAACAGATTTTCCTGGATTCCAGTGGCAATAAAGCAGGTTGGGTCAATCATGCCGTCTGCATCTACACTCCAATGGGAAGGGAGATTAAGGTGGGTGCCAAGGAGTATGCGTCTCTGCCTTGCCGGCAGCATTGTCATTGTTGTGGAGAATTCTCCTTTGGTGTTACGGGAACTGTTTTCCCTGAACACGAATCTGGCGCTTCCCCAACGGTACTCATTGGGGAGACACCGGTATCCTGCAACTATGGGATTTCTGTCTATATAGGCCAGAACAGCAAGGAGGTATTCTTCATCCTCAATTGGAATTATTCTGGTAGAAAGTCCTCTCAAATATCCTTTTATTGAGTATTTGGAGGATATGTATTTCCCGGTAAGATGTTTGAACCTGTTTATGAAATCCTTACAGGTTGGCATAGTCCCCTGAAGCACAAAATGCACATGGTTGTCCATTAGTACAAAAGAGACTACAATTGCTTTTGTTGTAAAGGAGCATATTGCAATGTGATTGATACCTTTGATATAGTCAAACTCATCCTTGAACAGCCATGCCAAGGCAGTGCCATCTGTGCATACATGAAAAAAA
Organism: Candidatus Egerieisoma sp.; assembly: GCA_045592325.1. Lineage (GTDB taxonomy): Bacteria > Bacteroidota > Bacteroidia > Bacteroidales > UBA932 > Egerieousia. The sequence goes on along the minus strand of JAZNUM010000013.1, from coordinate 6,811 downwards.
TGCTTCCCTGACCCGTTGAAAAAATCCATCTCCACCATAGATACAATTTCAGGCCACACATACCATTCTCCCCCAACCCCACCGGCCTGTCTGGTGGAAATATTGAAGTGTTTTGCAAAGTAGCCAATTATTTCCCCAACTTCCAAATCTTTTTATAGCCCCATTCCCATTGGTTGCCAAGAGGTTGGGCACAGGAAGTCCCCGTTCCACGGCATACAGCAAGCATAGCGGTGCCCAACCTCTGTTGTGCGGCAGAGGTTAGGCACCATGACCTTTCTCAAGAGCGCATGGTGCATACTTTACGATGCCCAATCTCTTGCATTTTTTTCTTCCCGACAATTCTTTCATATCCACCGGGGGGGCTTTCCCCGGGACTCTTTCCCCGGGACTCTTTCCCCTGGGCTCTTCCTACGACATACACTTCTCGGCACTCTTCCCCCGGCACTCTACTCCTGGGGCTCTTCCTTCAGAACTTTGTAAAACCCGGGCATTTTGTGTAGATTTGCATTATGTACCTTAATGATATTGTCTTATGAAAGAACAGATAGATGCAGCAATTAAAGTTTTGAAAGAAGGTGGTGTAATCCTTTATCCTACAGATACAATTTGGGGGCTGGGATGTGATGCTACAAATGAGGCGGCTGTGGAGAAAGTCTTTAAGATCAAGCAGCGCTCAGACAGCAAGAGCCTCATTACCCTTGTCTGTGATCTGGATATGGTCGGGAGATATGTAAAGGAAATTCCGGAGATTGCAGTCCAGTTGGTTGAGGTTAATGACAAGCCTATGACAATAATCTATCCTGGAGCAATGGGATTGGCCAGAAATGTGGTAGCAGAGGATGGCACCGTGGGGATCCGCATCCCAAACCATGAGTTCTGTAACAAATTGATCTACAAGTATCGTAAGGCAATTGTATCCACTTCTGCAAACATTTCGGGAGCACCTGCCCCTGTAAGATTTGAGGATATTCCGCAGGAGATAAAGGATGCTGTGGATTTTATAGTGCCGGAGGAACTTGAGGGGGAGTGCACCCGTTCAGCATCCCAGATTATAAAAGTTGGTTTGGGCAGTGAGATTGAAATAATCCGAGGGTAGCAGCCCTCATTGTTGACAGTTTACCTCATTGTGGACAGTTCCCCTCTTTGTGCGGTGTTGCACTTATCCACGCAGGAGGGTGATTTTGTGGATGAACGATGTGTAGCACTTGCAATGGCAGCAATGTGGAATGTCCAAATCAGATTATTAATTCAGAGATTACCGGGTAGTGGTCTGATAGACTGATTTTTTGAGCCTTGTGGGTTGCGCATCCGAATGAGCGGGGGACAAGTATGTAATCTATCCTAAGAAGGGGCCAGAGGGTGGCAAAAGTGGCACCGAATCCTTTGCCGGCTTCTTCAAATGTGTCTTTTCTGTTTTTTGCCAAGGTATGGTATGTATATGACATTGGAGTGTCATTGAAATCACCGCATATTATTGCATGTTGTGAGTGGCTGTTTATGTCATCAACAATCCGCCCTACCTGCTCAGACCGTTTTATGAACGTTCCTTTCATCTTTTCATGTGTCTGGACTATATCCCTGGTAATTTCTTCCCGGTTGAGGTTCTCTTTTGAACCGAACTTGTGTGCCAGTGCTGTGAATGATACGTTGTATGATTCCAGGTGGTTGTTGTATACTCTAAGTTTCCTTCCAAAGTGTCTTATGTCGGCGTAGATGGAGAGGTTGGTGCTGTTAGGGAAACTTATTCTTCCCCTGTCTTCCATAGGGAAGCGGCTCAGTATTATATTTCCGAAGAGTTTCCCGTTTCTGGCCTTGAAGAGATGGTAGTGCCTGTGCGGGTATTGGCTGAAGATGGTGTCGGCCTGGGTGCGGTCTTCAACAAAGAATTCCTGCATGCATACCACGTCCGGTGATTCCATCTGCAGGTGATGTGCAATCTTTTTCCTGCACTCCTCCCTGGAGAGTTTGCTGCCGGATGAGGAGAACATTCCTACATTGTAACTTTCAATCTTGAGCCTTATCCCCTCTACTTCGGGATTCTCCTTATGACCTATTTTATAGAAGAGTTCTGTATATAGGAGTGAGGGGAGCAGTGCTACAACTGTAATCCATGCACTGGCGCTACGTCGGAGCATTGCAACTGCCAGCAGGAACAGGTTTATTGCAAAAATGGGAATGAAGTATAGCCCAAAAAAGAGCGGGAGTGAGAATTTGGAAGGGTTTACATATACAGCCATGTAGGATAGGAACAAGGCAGCGGCAGCCACAATCAGGATAGCCCTGAATGTGATTCCAAACAAAAGGGGAGATCTTTTCCTCCCCCCTATGCTCCCTTTTCTCTCCATAAATTGTACACTCTGTTATTGTGCTTTACGGCACATCCCTGTACCTTAAGTCACCAGTATCTCCTGGTGTGCTGCATCAATAATACATTCTGTTGTTTTTCTTCCAGTAGAGTATGAGGAAAAATCCAAAAATCATTCCTCCAAGGTGGGCAAAATGTGCTATATTTCCCCCTCTTCCCGACAATCCCAGAAGCAGTTCAAGTGCTCCGAAGATAATTACAAACCATTTGGCTTTCAAGGCTACCGGAGGGAAGATCAGTTGCATGATGTTGTCGGGGAAAAGCATTCCGTATGCCAGGAGCAGTCCATAGATTGCCCCCGATGCGCCAACTGTAGGGGTACTGAGGAGAGCCTGGATTTGGGCGCCGGCAAACATGTCTCCTGCATTGTAGTCTGCAATATATCCCTGAAGCTGGAGCCACATTACCCCCATGTGAAGCAGTGCTGCCCCTATGCCTGTTACAAAATAGTAGAACAGGAATTTATGGCTTCCCCATACTCTCTCAAGCACACATCCGAATATATACAATGTGTACATGTTGAATAATATATGGGTGAATCCGCCGTGCATGAACATATGGGTTACCAGTTGGTATGGCTTGAACAGCGGCGACTCAAAGTAGAACAGTGCAAAGTTCTCATACATGAAATTGCCTGTAATGATGGTGATCAGATACATCAGTACATTTACAAGCAAAAGGTTTTTTACAACGGGAGGCATGCTCCCCAATATTGAATTTCCTCTGAACATAATATTTACAATAGTTTGTCGGCAAGTTCCTCCATGGTAATTATGGCCATTGTAGGATTCCCTTGCGGAGTTCTGTTTGGTGTGCTGCAGGCAAAAAGTGAATCTATAAGTTCCTGGGCCTGGGCGTTGCCCATTGCCGAAGGCCTTCCCAATGACGATTTCCTTACCAGTTCAATGGCAATTCTCTCCTTGAGTTCCTGCTCAAGATCCTTGCCTGTTTCCTGCAGCCCTGCAAGGATGGAGTCTATGCTCTCCTTAATTGGAAGATTATATTCTGCAAATGTTGCCGGCGTTCCGTAAACCACAATGCAGTTCTCTCCAAATGACCTTATGTCAAACCCCAAACTCTTAAGCATGGTGGCATTCTCCATAAGGAGATGGTATGAGTTGTGGTCCAAATCCATGGTTTCAGGAAACATCTGTTCCTGTACCGGCTGGTTTCCTGCATTTATTGTCTGCATGTACCTTTCAAAGAATATCCTTTCACGGGCTCTTCCCACATCTATGAGCATCAGCCCCGATTTTACAGTTGTAAGGATGTATTTCCCCTTAAGCACTATGGTTGGGTTGGCACACGCATTCTCCTCTCCAAAGAATCCGTCATATCCTGTACTGCCATTTCCGGCACCAGTGTTGTCTGAATGGTATGGAACACTTTGCCCGGCATCTGTAGGACCAGCGGAAAAGCCACCCTCTTCAAACAGCGGATTCCCCTCAAATCTGGCGGTTGAGGCAAAATCTTCCCTGGTACTGTTCCATTCTGTAGAGGAGTTCCATCTGGCTCCGTTCTTTTTCTCTTCATCAAAAGGGTTAAAGAGCGGGTCATAATTTATTTTTGGTGCGCTGAAAGGTCTTCCACCGCCTTGGAATCCGGTCTTGAGTACCGGAATCTCCGGTGCCCCTTCGGTATCAAAATCAATTGAAGGTACAAAGGAGCCTTCCCCAATGGCCTCCTTTACGCAGGCGGTCATTATCTCAAATATCACCCCTTCATCCTCAAACTTTATCTCGGTTTTGCTGGGATGTATGTTTACATCTGTGCTCCCCGGTTCAATTTCAAGGAAAAGGAAATAGGAAGGGGAGGTGCTGTCGGGAATAAGATTCCCGTACCCTTTGGTTATTGCCTTGTGCAGCAGCGGGCTCTTGAAGAACCTGCCGTTTACAAAAAGATACTGGTTGGGCTGGCTCTTCTTTGCAAATTCGGGGCGCCCTATGAATCCCTGTATCTTTACAATGTTGGTCTCAGTCTGGGCCGTAATGAGGTCTTTTGCAATATCCTTTCCACAAAGTTGGGTTATCCTTTGCTTTACAGTTGTGGCAGGGGTTGCATGGAAGATGTCCTTTGAGTTGTGGATGAGCCTGAACTCCACGTTTGTGCGGGTAAGGGCCACCCTTATGAATTCATTTACAATCTGCCTGTACTCCACATTGTCCGATTTGAGGAACTTCCTCCTTGCCGGAACATTGTAGAAGATGTTCCTTACTGCAATGTTGGTTCCAACCGGGCAAGAGGTTTCGGTTTGGGAGATTATACTGTTCTCAGCAATATGTATTTCGGTGCCGCATTCGCACTCTTTTCTGCGGGTCTTGAGGGTTACATCTGCGCAGGCTGCAATTGAGGCAAGTGCCTCGCCCCTGAATCCATAGGTGTGTATTGAGTAGAGGTCTTCAGCCTTCTCTATCTTGGAGGTGGCATGACGTTCAAAGCACAAAGCAGCCTCCTGAGGAGTCATTCCGCATCCGTTGTCAATAACCTGTATGAGGGTGCGGCCGCTGTCGTTTATTACAACAACAACGGAGGTGGCCCCGGCATCAACGGCATTCTCCATAAGTTCCTTTACAACGTTGCAAGGACGCTGGATAACCTCTCCCGCGGCGATGAGATTTGATATATGGCTCGGTAGTACCTGTAACATCTCCTAAAACAGCAATCCCATTAGTTGTGCCATATACACCGCAGCAATCAGTACTGCAGCAATTCCCAGAATTGAGAGGAATCTCATGAATGGGGTGTATTTTATCTCTTTTCTTGCAACTTCCATTCTCCTGAAAGAACCTTTGATGCTTGCTCCAGGAACATATTCTCCTGCCCTTTCCCTCTCGGCTGCATCTATCTTGTTCTTGAGGGCCTCCTTCCTCTCATCATAGAAGACAGGCTGGTAGTTGAATTTTCTGATTTTCGGTTGGTGAAAAAATCCCATAGTCAATCATTTTATGTAAACAAACAAAGATAAAATATTTATGTTAAATTTGCTCAAAATATTTATTATGGATTTGAGAATAGGAAACGGATACGATGTCCATCTTCTGGCTCCCGGACTGGAGTTCTGGTTGGGCGGCATAAAAATAGAGCATACAAAGGGGTGTGTTGCCCATTCAGATGGAGATACCCTTATACACGCATTGTGCGACGCAATGCTGGGTGCCCTTGCGCTGGGGGATATAGGGAAGCATTTTCCCGACAATTCTCCGGAATTCAAGGGGATAGACAGCAAAATTCTCCTCTCCAGGGTAAATGCACTCATAAAGGAGAAGGGCTACTCCCTTGCAAATGCAGACTGCACAATTTTGCTCCAGAAGCCCAAAGTTGCCCCGTATATCCTTCCAATGAGGGAGTGCTTGTCGGGAGTATTGGGAGTTGATGTGGAGAGGATATCCGTAAAGGCAACCACAACAGAGGGGGCCGGATTTGTAGGAAGGGAAGAGGCAATTGCCGTATATGCAACCGTACTGTTACATAAAGGATAACTATTATTTGTTAATATAACTTAAATTTAAGAAAATGAAGAGATTACTGTTTGTTCTAATGTTGTGTGTCCCTATGCTGGCAATGGCCCAGGAAAAGGGAGAAGTTTATGGTTCTGTAGATTTTGGCTACAGGTATATGTGGAGAGGTTTCTCCAATGGAGATGCCCCCGTTGCAATGCCCACAATAGGTTACAGCAAAGGGGGCTTTGATGTATATGCCTGGGGAGCGTTTGCCTTTGATGACAGCTACAGGGAGATAAACATTGGGGTAAGTTACTCTTTCAGTAATTTTACATTGGAACTGGTGGATTATTTCTATCCATGGTCCGGCTCTGATTTCTTCAACTTCAGCAAGCACTCAACAACCCACACAATAGAGGCTATTGCAACATATGAGCCGGTGGCTGTCCCTATGCATTTTACAGTTGGCTCCATAATTTTTGGAGATGACAAGAAGGAGAACGGCAAGAATGCATTCTCTACCTATGCAGAAATGGGGTACACCCATGAGTTCAATGAAAGGAACATGCTGCAGGGAGTTGTGGGTGCCTCTCTGAACAAGAGTTTCTACAACGATTACGGAAAAGACTTCAATCTTGTAAACCTTACTGCAGCCTACACAAGGGTGTTCAGTTTCTGGAAATTTGATGAGTTTCCCGTAACCGCATCATATACATACAACCCTTATCTGGAGAAATCCTACTTTAATGTAATGTTTACAGTAGGTCTGTAATTTCTTCCCGACAAAAAATAAAGGAGGCGACTAATAAGTGATTTAGTCGCCTCCTCTCGTATTTATATGGATATGACGGCAGTGGCGGTAGGGTAAGTTTGGCCTGGTTCCGTCGGAACAAGTTCCGCCTACATCCATTTTTATGCCATATATTCAAGAGGGAGGATGGTAGTGACTGCGGAGGCGTGTCCACCCGCGGACACGGGCAGCGGGAGGGGCCCGACGGAGACAAGT
>JAZNUM010000012.1:0-35685 GCA_045592325.1 Candidatus Egerieisoma sp. | reverse complement strand
AGCATCCAGTGCGCGTGATTTTGATTTCTCTACAATCACCTCGCGACCGTTGCGTACTAACTGTTGAATTGTTGGCATAATTTGTTGTTAATCTTAACTTTATACAAATACCCGATTATAAATCGGCTTGCAAAGGTATAAATAATTTCTTTAAATACAAGCATTTATGACAAAAAATACAATTTTGTACAATTGTCGGGAAACTTAAAAACCATTCAATTGCATATAAATTGTTGGCACAAGCAGGAGAAATCCCACCACAATGAGCATGAGAATGAACGGCAACACCCACTTGAACCATTTTCCGTATGGGATGCGGGCAATCCCCAACACTGCAATAAGCACACCTGATGTAGGGGTTATCATATTTGTAAATCCGTCCCCGAACTGGAATGCCATTACTGTGGCCTGTCTGCTTACACCTATTATATCTGAGAAAGGTGCCATGATTGGCATTGTTATGGCTGCCTTTGCACTCGCAGAAGGGATTACAAGGTTAATAAGTGTCTGTATCCCGTACATGAGGCCCAACGCACCCGTCTCCCCCGAGCCTTCCAGCCATCCAGCCATTGAGTGGAGCATTGTATCAATGATTCTCCCCTCCTGCAAAATATAAATGATACCTGCCGCCAGCCCCACAATAAGGGCAGCACTCAGAATATCCTTGGCTCCATCCATAAGTTCCTTCACTATTGAGTTTCCCGACAATCCCATTGCTATTCCACTGAGAATTCCGAGAGAAAGGAAAAGTGCAGATATTTCACCTATATACCATCCGAAGCCAAGTACTCCAACAACAAGATATACAATGGTAAATCCGAGCAGGGACAACACATAGAAATGGACAGACTTGCGCAATGCCACAACACAGGTTGCAATGAAGGAAACCGCCACAGCCGGCAGCAGCCACGCTGTATGATACTTCTGTGCACCTATTGAGAGCCATGTCTGTCCACTGTACTCTACAGTAAACAGTATCACAACAACTGCAGCAATTGCAAACGACACCCATGATGCCCTGTTCCTGTAATACACCACTCCTCCCCCCTGCTCCTGAATATGTCCCCTCCAATAAGAATCAGTTTCATACACAGGGGATTTCTGGGGATTCCTCTTCACCTTTGCCGCATACAGCAGCACAAATGCAATTGCTATGACATTCAGCACCACCCAGCAGAAAAACCTGTACTCTATTCCCGAAAACATGGGAAGCCCGGCAAGGTCCTGCGCTATACCTATAGTAAAGGGGTTAAGTATGGCACCTGCAAAGCCCACATGGGCCGCCACATAAACCATACATACTCCAACTATTGAATCATAGCCCATGGAGATTGCCAGCGGCACAAGTATAACCACAAAGGCAATGGTCTCCTCACTCATCCCGAACACCGCCCCAAAAAGGCTGAACATAAGCATTATGAGCACTATAATCAGATTGCTCACCCCAATTCTGGCCAGAGCCCTGTTCTTCTCAAGGCGGGTAACCATCCCAAGAAAGGAGAAGATTCCTGCATCAATGGCCCTGCTCTTGTTCACCACCCAAAAAGAGGCCCCTATAACCAGTATGAAACATATTATCCCGCTCTGTTTTGTAAAGCCATTGTAGAAAGCCTCCATAACACTCCACCACTGCCCCTCGGCAGGAACCTCGTTGAACTGCACAGCAACAGATTCTGCACCGGTGCCCTTTACATACTCGCCTCCGGGAACCAGCCAGGTTGCCAGAGCGCAGATTAGAATTATTGCAAAAATGATAACATAGGTGTTTGGGAATTCCCTCTTTTTTCTGCCCATATACTTAAACGTTTTGTTCCGGGTGCAAAAATACCCAACACTTTGCAATTTGCAAACCGCTATCTCACATCTACCATAACCATCCCCTCTACTCGAGGATTCTCAACAGACTTTGCATATACCTCGCAGTATCCCGACGCCACAGTTGTCATGAGACCATTCTGGTCAACCTTAACAATATTCTTGTTGGAAGAGTACCAGGTGACCCTTTTGTCATAAGCAGTCTCGGGCAAGACAGTAAGCCTGCACTGGTGTGTTTTTCCAAGCCCCGGCGCAAACACAATATAGTAAGGTTCCACCCTCACTTCCGTAACCCTGTCGAGCAGCGCCCCGTTATCCACACTTACGCTGTTTTCATTCTCCGAAACTGAACCTTTGAATGTTACGGTAACCCTGTGGTCATTATTTCTCAGGACATTGCAGTCCCCATCAGATGTTCCGAGGAAAAACCTGTAAACCATATCACCCCTATGCTTTGCTGAAACAAGATTTGCCACAATCTCCACATAACTGCACACTTTTCTCCTCTGCTCTCCCAGCATGTTGGCCTTAACCTTGTTCCCTACCGCTCCAGGCACCTCCCCCTGCATGTTTTCAAACATATAGAAAGAGATCCCCTCAGAATTGAGTTTCTGCAGCGAAGTCCACCCATCCACCGTAATGCCGTCGGCAACCTCTGCGGCAACATTGTCCCCGAACAATGAACTCTCCAGCGGAACATTCTTTAATGTAACACTTTTCACCGAGAATGTTACATTCTTGTCTATGTCGCTGTAACGGCATTTGACAGTAATCTTCCCCACAATCCTCTCCATCCTGACAGGCAACGGGGACTCAAATGGGAACGTCACATCCTCCACACATCCGGTCATTATTGCCGCTCCATTCCCTGCGCACAGTTCCCCAATATCAGGTGTCCTGTATGACAACTCAAGCAACTGCTGCTTGGAGAGCACCTTCTCCTCTTTCCCCCAATTTGCAAGTGCATAAACAGAGTACAATGATTTTGTAAACAAAGTCACCTGCTGAACTCCTATATTGCCGTCGGGAAAAAACTTTGAATATACCGGCACTCCTCCTGAATCAAATATATAAAGGTTCACATCTGCAATTGCAGAAGTCTCCATTGCGGCATCCCCTTTTGTAAACGGGAATGACTCCAAAAATTCCACCCTCATCCCCACCTGTTCCAATTGGGGAACATTAACCTCCACCGGCTCCGCAACACAACCTCCGCACAGCATTGCCGCCAGAAATAAAAAAACATTTGTCCCTTTCATTTTTTAGGACAATATTACCACTTCTCCAATAGTCACCTTACCAAAAAAAGAAAAATTTCCGTCTTCCTATAAAGATTTGTCTCTTTTTAGGAAAACGGAAAAATTTCCTTTTTTAAGATTGTAAAAAATCCCCTCTATACAGCCATAAGGATTAGTATCTGTGGAGTAAGTACCCTAAGGAACATTACAAGAGGATAAACTGTTGCATAAGATACCGCCTGCTGGTTGATTGGAGAAACCGAATTTGAATATGCAAGTCCCGACGGATTTGTACCGCTTCCCGAGATAAGACCCATCAACTGGAAGTAGTTGAACTTGAACACAAATCTTCCTACTGCAGCACCAGTAAGCATAGGTACCACTGTAATGATTACTCCGTAACCAATCCATGCAAGACCGCCCTGGTTTATTACTGTATCAACAAATCCTGCACCGGAGCCTATACCCACTGCAGCAAGGAAGAGTGAAATGCCCACCTCACGCAGCATCATGTTTGCACTCAAGGTTGTATAGGTTACAATATTGAATTTGTATCCGAAACGGCTTATAAGGATAGCAATGATAAGCGGACCGCCTGCAAGACCCAGTTTTACAGGCTGCGGCATACCAGGGAGCATGAACGGAATTGAACCGAATATCATACCCACTGCAATGCCAAGGAAGATTGCAAGCAGATTAGGCTCCCTCAACTGTTTTGAAGAGTTGCCCAGCATCTTTGCAAAAGCATCCAGTTTCTTGTCGTCACCAACTGCAAGTACACGGTCACCAATCTGAAGTTCAAGGTCAGGTGCAGCAACCAGGTCTATACCTGCACGGTTTACCCTGGTAACATTCACACCAAATACAGATCTCACTTTAAGTTCACCAAGGGTCTTGCCGTTGATCTTATGTTTGGTAACAATAATCTTTCTGGTAGCCATCATGCTGTCCATATCTGCCCACTCGTCTGAACTCATCTCCAGCAGTTCGCCAAAGAATGCAACAATGGACTCCTTGCTCTGCTCAACAGAAATGACCAGAAGTTTGTCTCCGTTATAAAGTTTTGTTGAAGATGTTGGAATCTCAACAGCGCCGTCTGCCCTGCAAAGCCTTGAAACCACAAAATCCTTGTCTATCAATCCATGAAGTTCCTCTATGGTCTTGCCCATGATTGCCACATTCTTAACCTCAACAGAGTATTTGGTAGCCATCTTTGCGGCATCCGCATTTGAACCTGTTGCCTTCTCCAACTCCTTCTCCATTGTCATTCCAAACAGCCCCCTTATTACAACTATTGACATTACAATACCAACCACTCCCAAAGGATAAGCCACTGCGTATCCCATTGCAATTGAAGGGTCCGAAGCACCTGTGGCATCTATGAATGTCTGCTGCGCAGCACCGAGACCAGGGGTATTGGTTACCGCTCCACAAAGCACACCAACCATTGTAACAAGGCTTGTTCCTGTAACAAGATGTATAATATAGGCCAATATTACTCCAAGAAAGACTATCAGAACAGCCACTCCGTTAAGGGTAAGGCCTCCCTTCTTGAATGATGAGAAAAAGCCGGGGCCAACCTGCAGACCTACCGAATACACAAACAGAATAAGACCGAACTCCTTTATGAAATGGAGTATATTGTGCTCAACTGTAAGACCAAAATGGCCTGCCACTATACCCACAAAAAGGATCCATGTAACACCCAACGAGACTCCGCAAATCTTTATTCTGCTCAGAAGTACACCAAGGGCAACTGTTCCCGACAACACCAGAACAGCATGGGCTATAGAACTGCCCACAATTAATTCATTAAACCAATTCATAACACTATAACTGTTAAAGCGGCGGCAAAGGTAGTATATTTTTTACCTGTTCAAAAGCTATTTTTATCTAATTTGTCCCTTCCTGAAAGCAACCAGCAGTTGCTTGAGATCATCTATCTGGTCAATAAGTTTCTTCCCGATATCTGTATCCCTTACAAATTTCCTCCGTTCCACAAACTCTACAACTATTGTCTCCGAGATTATGTCCTTCCCCTGCTCAATTGCCACCTGGGTTGATTCAAACGGCTCATGCTGAACCAACCTCAACCCGTATGAATTGTAAATTAGAGTATAACCTGCAATGCCGGTCTCTGCCTGATAAGGCTTTGAGTAGCCGCCATCTATAACCAGCAGTCTTCCACCGGCCTTTATAGGGGACTCACCCTTGGTTGTCTTTACCGGTATATGGCCGTTGATGATATGCGAAGGTTCCCCTTCTATTCCAAACTCCGCCAGAATCTTCTCACATATCTCCTTATTGTTCTTATGGATGTTATACCATCCCTTATGCTCCTTCTGGGCCTCCTTGTCACTTAGGAAATACCGCTCAAAGGTTGCCATCCTGTTCTTGTCAAACGGAGGTGAAACCGGGCCGCACCACAGATACCACACAAAATCCTGGGCAAACTGTTTCACCGCAGATTTCTCTGTCTCAAAGTATGCCTGACGCACAATTTGGTCTATCTTGTCAAACAGAGCCTTACCGGCATAATCCTTTCCTTGTATATTGAGGGATTTGAACGAACCGTCCTCATTCAATGGAACAGAACCGTGGAACAGGAGGTTTGAATTCCTTACAAGATACAAGGCTCCATGTGAATAGAGCAACTGCATATGTCTGGCCAGATGGGCACTGTTCACAAAATTATTGGTAAGTCTGTTGATCACCCTCTCCTCATCCGGTGTAAGTTTGTAAGGATCTGCAGGATCCACTGTCTGGAAATCATCATCCCTGAGAGGATACTCTTTGCCATCAAGGATAATCACACCCCTATCCCTATCTATAAGGTGCAGCAGATTGCGGTCATCCATTCCAAATTCGGGCCTGCGCCTGATAATTTCGTACTCCAGTTTGAACTGCATTATGGTAATGGCCTTATGCATCTGGGCCACCAGTCTGGTCTGTTTCGGATTCAACCCCTCTGCATCTGAACCTTTTGGTCTGAAAATAGTGCACGGATCATCCCCGTATACATCCATCGCAAATGTAACCAGCGGGAGAAGATTGATCCCATACCCCTCCTCCAATATCTTGAAGTTGGCATATCTCGAACACATCCTCACTACATTTGCTACACAAGCCTTGCTTCCTGCCGCTGCACCCATCCACACCAGATCATGATTTCCCCACTGCACATCCCAGTTATGGTAATTCTCCAGAATATCAAGGATGATATGCGCACCAGGCCCCCTGTCATATATATCACCTATAATATGGAGGGAATCAATGGTAAGTCTCTGTATAAGGTTGCATATGGCAATAATGAAATGGTCCGCACGCCCTGTAGATATGATGGTCTCAACAATGGCAGTAATGTAATTGTGTTTGTTGGCCTCTCCGCTCTTGGATTCATGCAGCAGTTCCTGAATGATGTACTCATACTCCTGCGGCATTGCTTTCCTCACTTTTGACCTTGTATATTTTGTTGAGACATTAGAACATACTTTCACCAGTCTCATGAGTATTACCTTGTACCACTCATGGAGAGCCCTCTCCTTCTCCCTGTTCTTGATGATTTTCAATTTCTCCTCCGGGTAATATATGAGTGTACACAATTCACTCTTCTCGGTCTCCCTCAACGAGTGTCCGAAAATATCCTCCACTTTTCTCTTTATTACTCCTGAAGCATTTTTGAGCACATGCTGGAAAGCCTCATGTTCACCATGTAGGTCTGTTACAAAATGCTCCGTACCTTTGGGAAGATTGAGGATGGCCTCAAGATTTATGATTTCTGTACTGGCAGCCTGTATTGTCGGGAAACTCTTTGACAACAATTGCAGATATTTCAGATCTCTTTTCATGATATTGTGAAGGATTTGGTTTTTCTCTTCAAGTTATTCACAGACTTTAAAGTTACAAAAAAAATCTATGCTTCAAAAATCTCATTTTTGGCAACTGCACTCAGATACACCGTACGCACAAGAAGATGCACCATATATCCCGCCCATAAAGATTGTACACCTATATATCCCCTGAGGATAAAATAACTCAAAAAGAAACCGGCCACAGCCCACAACATTGAGTTTCTGAGTGCTTTTGTAGCAGTAGCCCCAATGAACACACCGTCCCATGTAAATGCAACGGAACTCACAAAAGGCATAACCAGCAGCCATGGGAGGAAATTTGCAGAATGTGCAATCACCTGCGCATCATCAGCCAGAAAGCCAACCATCCACTCTCCCCCTGCCCAATACCCCAGGGTTGACACTGCACCAATTGTACAACTCCATGCAAATATTACCTTCACCGCCCTTTTCAAAGAAATTTTGTCTTTGGCACCTATGTATCTTCCCGACAAAGCCTCCCCCGCATACGCAAAACCATCTACAAAATATGAATAGAGCAACATGAGTTTCATCATTATGGAACTTACTGCCAGATCTATATCTCCATAGCGGGCCGCCAGGGATGTAAGCCCTGCATAAATGCACAGAAAACATACGGACCTTACAAACAGATCTGCATTGAGGATAAAGAACCTCTTTAAATTACCGCTCTTGAGAGTACCGCGGATATCTGCCAAATGAAAGTATTTCCCATACTGGAAAACCATGAGCGACACCGCCAGCAGAAAACCTGCATACTGTGCCACCAGAGTGCCCCAGGCTATCCCCGCAAACCCCATTCCCGCATAAAATGCAAAGAAGATGCTGGCAACAATATTGGTTACATTTACAACAATATCCACCACCATAGGGCTCACTGCATTCTGCATCCCAATGAAAAACCCTTTGAAAACATTCAGGGAGAGGGTTGCAGGTGCAGCCCATATCCTTATGAAGAAATACTCCCTGGCAAGGGCCTCAACCCCGGGTGAACACTCTATGAAATGGAAGGCAGCCTCAACATACACCCATTGCAGCACTATGAACAGGATTGCAAATGACAGGGCTGTAAATATACCCATGGCAAAAGTCTCCATTGCATCCTTGAAGTCTTCCCTGCCATACGCCTGGGCCACCATACCTCCGGTCCCAACCCTGAGGAATCCCATATTCCAGTACAACAGGTCAAAAAGCATGGATGCTATGGCTATTCCACCCAATGCCGTAGCGTCCCCCAGCCTGCCGGCTATGGCTGTATCCGCCATACCCACAAGGGGTACAGTTATATTTGCAAGGATACTTGGAATGGCTAACCTCAGTACTGTCCTGTTCATTTTGCACTACCTGTATTTGGTCTGCTCATCCAGCATCCCAAGATAAGACTCATACCTCTCTACCGAAATCTCCCCGTTTTCAACCGCCTCCTTAACCGCACACCCGGGTTCGTGAGTGTGTGTACAAGGGGCAAAACGGCAATTGTCCTCTATGCGGAGCATCTCCGGAAAATATCCACTCAGTTCCAGTTGCGACACATCCACAAGCCCGAACCCCCTGATTCCCGGTGTATCTATAACAAATCCTCCCGATGAAATGGGGTGCATTTCATAAAAAGTTGTGGTATGCTTTCCCTGCTGGTGATACTCTGAAATCTCACCCACCCGCAAATTCAGATCCGGGTCCAGTGCTGATATAAGTGATGATTTACCTACTCCCGACTGCCCTGAGAAAAGGACAACCTTCCCTTTGCACCGCTCCCGTATCTCATCCAGCCCCAGACCTGTTGTTGCAGAACTTTCAATCACATCATATCCGGCTCCGGCATATATCTCCTTGAACGCCTCCACCATCTGCAGGGCCTGTGGGGAATATATGTCCATCTTGTTGAGTATGATGGTTGCCGGCACATTATACGCTTCGCATGTTACAAGGAAACGGTCTACAAAAGGGAGTTTCACCTCCGGTAGTTCCACAGTTACTATGAGGAAAACCATATCAAGATTGCTGGCAATCACATGTGACTGTCGGGATAAATTTGTTGATTTCCTTATAATGTGGTTCTTGCGTGGAAGGATATTCTTTATGGTTGCCATCTCCCCCTCATTGCGCTCATATTCAACCATATCTCCCACGGCAATGGGGTTTGTGGAGTTGAACCCCTTGAGCCTCAGTTTCCCCTTTATGACTGCCGGAAAAAGATCCCATTTTGGCAGATGGGAAAGCAAGTAATGGCTTCCTGTATGTTTTACTACTGTTGCAGTATTTGCTTTATCCATAATTATTGTAAGAATGCGAATGTGTAAAGATAGTAAATTGTGCAAAAACCATTAACTTTGCAGGGTAAAAAAGTTAATTGGGATATGTTTGCAATAGAAGAACTGGACAGATATGTAGAGAACGGGCTTGCTGCCCTCAATTTCAGGATTGAACCTAAAGAGTTGTACCAACCGATTGAGTACATGATTTCCATTGGCGGCAAAAGGCTCCGCCCGGAGTTGTGCCTGCTCACATACAACCTCTTTTCAGATAAAATTGAAAAACCTATCCTGTATCCTGCACTGGCACTGGAGATTTTCCACGGGTTCACCCTCATTCATGATGACATCATGGACCAGGCAGAACTCCGAAGGGGACAACAGACCGTTTACCGCAAATGGGACAACAACATAGCAATCCTCAGCGGTGACGTAATGAGCATAAAGGCCTATGAACTGTTGGCCAACTGCCCCGGAAACGTTCTTCCGCAGGTACTGGCACTGTTCTCAAAAACTGCAGCCCAAGTTTGTGAGGGGCAGCAGTATGACATGAACTTTGAGAACATCCCATACATAACAATGAAAGACTATATCTCAATGATAAGCCTCAAGACAGCAGTACTCATTGCATGCTCCGCAAAAATGGGTGCCCTCATTGCCGGTGCAGACGAAAAGGTTGCACAGGCCCTGTACGACTTTGGCTACGACCTTGGGATAGCATTCCAGATACAGGACGACCTGTTTGACACATTCGGACAGGGAAATGTCTTTGGCAAGAAGATTGGCGGGGATATCCTCAACAACAAGAAGACATGGCTACTGGTGGAGTCTTTCAAAGTTGCAGATAACAGGCAGAGGGAAGAACTGGATGCAATAATGGCTATGGGAGAGGATCAGGGAGAGGAGAAGATTGCCAGAATGCAGCAGATGTACAACACTCTTGGTATAAAGGAGAGCGCAACCAAATCCATCATGGAATATTACAACAGTGCCCTTGAAATTATAAATAAGGTTGATTTCACCCCTGCACAGATGGAACAGTTGCAGAGATTTGCCGACAAACTTATAAAGAGAATAAAATAATGGAAGGTCTGAACATCATAACTCCTGTAAAGGATTCCATTGAACTTACACTGGAAACAATAAAGGCTACCCTTGCCTCTGAGATAAAGGTACCTTTCACATACACAGTATATAACGATTTCAGCACTCCCGAGAACACTGCAATACTTGAGAAGGCGTCAAAGGAGATGGGATTCAAACTGGTGAATTTAAGTGACCTTACAGACCACCCCTCTCCAAATTACCTTATGGTGCTGAAGATGACCCGGAAAGAATCCATAGGAAAAAACTGGGGACTGGCCATTGTGGAGTCTGATGTGATAGTAAAGAGAGATACTTTCCAAAAGTTGTATGAGGGTGCTGCTGCAGATGAAAAATGTGCAATTGCCGCATCGGTAACTGTAGATGAGAAAGGGGATATAAATTACCCTTACCTCCCTGCCAAAGGGAGGGAGAATACGGCTTTCAAATATGACAAGCACTGCAGTTTCTGCTGCTCGCTGCTCACTCCCCAGTTCCTTAAGGCATTTGACTTTGACCAACTTGATGCCAGCAAAAATTGGTTTGATGTAACAATTTCGCATAAAGCACTGGAACTTGGATTCAACAACTGGCTGTACACCAACCTGCCTGTATGGCACCGTCCTCACGGCAGCAGGCCATGGAAACAGTTAAAATACACCAACCCGTTGAAATACTACTGGCTCAAGTTTACAAAAGGGTTGGACAAAATTTAGAGAATTGAGAGATATGGAACTTGAAATAATGGCCCCTGCGGGGAATTTTGAATGTCTGATGGCAGCAATACAGGGTGGAGCCAACTCCATATATTTTGGTGTGGGCAACCTCAACATGCGTTCCCACTCTGCCAACAATTTCAATCCCGATGACATTTACAAGATTGTTGAGATATGCCGTGAGCACAATGTAAGGTCATATCTTACATTGAACATAATCATATACAACGACGACATTGAGCCTATGCGCCACGCATTGGACGAGGCCAAGAGGGCCGGTGTAACTGCAGTGATTGCTTCGGACATGGCTGTTATCTCATACGCCCGCCAGATTGGAGTTGAAGTTCATATCTCCACACAATTAAATGTCTCAAACTTTGAGGCGGTAAAATTCTATGCCCAGTTTGCAGATGTGGTTGTACTTGCCCGCGAACTCACCCTCCCACAAGTTAAGGAGATAAAGAGAAGGATTGTAGAAGAGGGAATCAAAGGTCCGGGGGGAAAGGAGGTACAATTGGAGATGTTCTGCCACGGCGCTCTTTGCATGGCAGTATCGGGCAAATGCTACTTGAGCCTGCAGCACTACGGAGCCTCAGCCAACAGAGGGGCATGCTACCAGTTGTGCCGCAGAGGATACAAGGTAACAGACCTTGAGACAGGCATTGAACTGGAGGTTGACAACAAATACATAATGTCTCCAAAAGACCTGTGCACCATAGAGTTCATGGACAAGATCATTGATGCGGGTGTATCTGTGTTCAAGATTGAAGGACGTGCCCGCAGCGCAGAATATGTAAAGAAGGTTACTGCAGCATACCGTGCAGCAGCAGATGCAGTAATAGCAGGTACATATACCCCTGAATACGCTGCAGAACTTAAGGCCGGCGTTTCCCAGGTGTTCAACCGCGGCTTCTGGGACGGATATTACCAGGGTGCATTCCTGGGTGAATGGAGTGATGTTTACGGCAGCAAAGCCACCAAGAAAAAGACATACATTGGAAAAGTAACCAACTACTTCTCAAACATAGGGGTTGCAGAGATACTCATTGAAACCGGCGAGTTGAATGTAGGGCAGAACATCCTCATCATAGGCCCTTCTACCGGAGTAATTGAGATGCAGTCTGCCGAGATTAGGGTTGACCTCACCGCCACAGACAAAGCCGTAAAAGGACAATACTGCTCAATTGCAGTTCCAGAAAGGTTGAGGAGATCAGATAAGGTGTATATTTTTGAGTAGCCGGCAGCAGACAGTTGCGGATTGGTGCCGCTGATTTGGGTGCTGGAGGGCGCACAAGGCGCGTGGCCCAGGGCTATGGCCCGGGTCGCTGCGGGCACATTTTGTACCTTATTTGTGCCCACCAGGCATTTTTTGGGGAACTTGGGCACATTTGACGCCTGATTTGTTCCCGGCAGGAAGGCTACGGGCACATTTTGCACCTTATTTGTGCCCAGAAGGCATTTTTTTTGGGACTTGGGCACAAATCAGTGCCTCTACGTGCCCATGACCACCCTGTCGGGAACAAAACAATAGCAAAACGTGCCCAAAGAATTTTTCCAGAAGTATTTGAACCTATTTTATCAGATCCAATGTCTTGTGCAGTTGCACATCGTTGCGGATAATTGATTCTATCCTTCCTGGGGTGCAATAGTATTTGTAAACTATCTCCTCTTCCAGCAATGGTTTGAATTCGGCTTTCTTTACCCTCAGCATTTCCTCTTTGGAAATGGTGAGTTTCTTCTCCAGGGCGTCAAACTCTGCTTTGCAGATGTTGTACAGGTCTTCTGATTTTGCAGATTTGAGCATCTGATCCAATAGGGCCTGGGCACTGCTGCGGCTGTCGAACTCCTTCTTGGAAGCAAATTTTACAAAGTCCTCATATTCCGCATCTGTAAGGGCAAAGTTTGCAGCAGATGCTATGGTCTTGTGCTTTTTGTAGTACTCTATTGCATATTCCCCAAAAATGTCATTGGCTACCAGCGAGTATGCCGGGCGGCTGTAGGTCTCCCCTTTTATAAGGGTGTCGGGAGTAATGCCTCCACCGTCATATACTGTGCGTCCTTTCAGAGTCTTGAAGGCTTTTTTCAAGGAGTCAGGGACATATCCCACACTGCCGTCGGAGTTTCTGTTGGAGTAGTCAATTGCCTGTACGCACCTTCCGCTTGGGGTGTAGTATTTGGCGGTAGTGAGTTTGAGGTTGCCGTTGTAACCTACAGGCCTGAATCCCTGTACCAGTCCCTTGCCGTATGTCCTTGTTCCGGCTATTGTGCCCCTGTCCAGATCCTGGATTGCCCCTGCTACTATTTCAGATGCTGATGCTGACGCTGAGTTTACAAGTACAGTTATGGGGATTAGGGTATCCAGCGGCTCTGTTTGGGTAGCCATTGAGAAAGAAGATTCAGGTGTGCGCCCTTTGGCCGTTACAACTATTGTCCCTTTTGGAAAGAACAGTGACAGTATCTTCACCGCCTCATCTACAAGGCCTCCACCATTGCTTCTGAGGTCTATTACAAGGTGTTTTGCCCCCTTCTCCTTCAAATCCAGGAATGCTTTCCTGAAATCCCTATGCCCACCGTCGGTAAACGATTCGTGCCTTATATAACCTATTGAGTCCCTGAGGATGCCACTGTATGAGACATCGGATACATGTATCCTCTCCCTGGTTATCACTATCTCCACTGTTTCTCCGGTGCGGCCCTTCTTTACAAGGAATTTTACCTGTGTTCCTGGCTGCCCCTTCATCCTGTTGCTGCATTCATCTGCCGCAAGAGGCATTACACTCACCCCGTCAATCTCCAGAATGATGTCTCCCGGCTCAAGTCCATATTTGAGTGCAGGCGACCCTATGTATGGCTGGGAGATTAGCACTCCTACAGAATCTATCTTCCTGATTACAGATCCTATTCCCCCGTATGCCCCTGTGCGCATCATCTCAAGATCCTCTTCATTTTCGTCGGGAATATACTCTGTATAAGGGTCTAATGAACCCAGCATTGCGTTTATTCCGGTGTTGATGAGTTTTTCGATGTCTGTTGAATCTACAAATGCCGCATTCAGTTCCCTGAGTATATTGTATTGTACCTCAAGAGCCTTGCCAGTCTTAAAATTGGCAGATTGCCCCAATATGGTTCCAACCGGCACTAAAGCAATTGCAAGGGATGCAACAAATAATCTAAAAAGTTTCATAATTTTCTCTTTTTGCAAAAACAAAAATATACAATTTAGTACCTTTGGCAAAAATTCAATACATTTATTATGGAGATTGTTTTTGCTACCGGCAACCAGCATAAAGTGGTTGAGGCACAAAAGGCACTTGGAGATTCATTTGCACTAATTATGCCAAAAGAGTTGGGCCTTACAGAAGATATTCCCGAAGATGGGGATACATTGGAGAAAAATGCTATTCAGAAGGCGGAATATCTGTGGAACAAATTTGGCAAGAACTGCTTTGCAGATGATACGGGATTGGAGGTGGATGCACTTGGGGGGGCACCGGGTGTCTATACAGCAAGATATGCAGGTCCCGACAAGGGGAGTGATGCCAATATGGAGAAACTTCTTGCAGAACTCTCGGCTGTGGAGGCCCGGGAAGGGAACATCTCCAGAACTGCCCGTTTCAGGACTGTAGTGGCCCTTATAATGAATGGTGAACTCAAAACGTTTGAAGGTGTTATGGAAGGGGAGATAGCCCGCGCCCGAAGCGGTTCCGAAGGGTTTGGCTATGACCCGGTATTCATTCCCCAGGGGTACAACTGCACCATAGCGGAGATATCCCTGGATGAAAAGAATGCCATCTCCCACAGGGGCAAGGCAATGAGGTCCCTGGCAGAATATCTCAACACTTTGTAACAGGATGCTTGTAAAGAGTCAGATAGTTGTACTGCACACAATAAAGCACGGGGATACCGGCATTGTGGTGCAATGTTATTCCAACACTTCCGGAAGGTGCTCCCTTTATTTCAGAGCCTCCAGGAAGTCCAGCAACATATCTTTGCTCCACAAACTCAATATTCTGGATGTTGTCACCTACAGCAACGGTACCCAATCCATGCCAACTATAAAGGAGGCTGTTGCCCCATATAGTCTGGGCTCTCTGCGCAGTGACATCTATAAGAGCAGCATTGCCATTTTCATAAGTGAACTGCTGGGGAGGACAGTGAGGGAATCTGAGGCCAATCCACACCTGTACAGTTTCATAAGTTCCTCCATACAGATTCTGGAACATATAGATGAGGGGGTGGCCAACTTCCATATCCATTTCCTTACCCACCTGTGCAAGATGTTGGGCTTTATGCCAATGGACAACTACTCCTCTGCAACCCCCCTGTTTGATATGACAACTGCAAAATTTACGGCGCACCCTTTTGGCAACGGCATTTACGGTACCCAAATAATTGGTGAGAGGGAATCCCAACTGCTCCATGCACTTATGAACACCCCTTCCACCAACCTGGCAAGGCCAAAATGCGGCAATCAGGAACTTCAGATAAATGGAGAACTCCGCCTCAGTTACGCAAAAAGAATGATTGAGTACATTTCCCACCACATTGGGAACACAATAGAAATAAAATCTCTGGATATCTTGCACCAGATTTTTTCATAAATTTGTTAAAGAATCTTATTCCCGATGAACATTATAAACAGCATATTCCTCAAATACTCCCGCAGCCTCCTCAAGGAGATTGACCGGAGCCGGACCAACCCAATGGAATACCAGATGAAGTGGTTCCGCCACCTTATTGGGAATGGGGCGGAAAGCGCTTTCGGGAAGGAACATGGATTTGACAACATTAAAACAATAAAGGATTTCCAGCAGAGGGTACCCATAAGGGATTACAATGCCACTGCACCATACATAAACAGATTGCTCCAGGGGGAGGATTACGTGTTGTGGAACGGGAAGGTAAGGATGTTTGCAAAATCCAGCGGAACAAGTTCAGACAAAAGCAAATATATACCGGTATCCCGGGAGAGCCTTCAGGTAACCCACTACGGAGGATTCAAGAGGATGCTGGCAAGTTATGTGAACAGCAATCCCAAAAGCAGGATATTCCTTGGTAAAGCCCTCACTTTGGGAGGCAGTGTCACTCCCGACAAAACCGGAAAAATCTTCTCCGGAGACCTCTCTGCCCTTCTGCTAAGAAATTCCCCTGCAATAGTGGAGGTGGTACGTACCCCCAGCAGAAAAACGGCCCTCATAGGGGATTTCGAGGAGAAACTTGCGGCAATATGCAGGGAGAGTGCGAGGGAGAATGTCACAAATTTTTCGGGAGTACCAAGTTGGAACCTCATGCTGCTGAACAAGATACTGGAATATACAGGCAAAAGTGACATCCTGCAGGTGTGGCCCAATATGGAACTCTTCATGCACGGAGGAATAGGATTTGAACCATACAGGCCAATATTCCACAAACTCATCCCTACCCGGCAGATGCATTACCTTGAGAACTACAACGCATCAGAAGGGTACTTTGCATTCCAGGATGAAGAACAGGCAGAAGGGATGCTCCTTACCGTAAACAACGGCATTTTCTATGAGTTCATCCCTATGGATATTCTGGATGATGTGCTGGAAGGAAAAATAAAGGAGATTCCAACACTGGCAGAAGTTAAGACAGGGATAAACTACGCAATTGTAATCTCCACAATTGGAGGTTTGTGGCGATACCTTATAGGAGACTGCGTGAGGTTCACCTCAACATATCCGCACCGGATTGTAATTACCGGAAGAACCCAACTCTGCATAAACGCCTTTGGCGAGGAACTCATGATATCCAACGCTGAGCAGGCACTTGCCAAGGCCTGCAAGAAGTGCAACTGCACCGTTGCAGATTTTACAGTAGCCCCTGTATTTATGGAACTGGGAGACGACTCCCAAACCTCAAAAGGATTCCACCGCTGGGCAATAGAGTTCTCTGAGGCCCCTGAAGATATAGCCCTGTTTACTTCAACCCTCGACAAATGCCTCACTGAGGTGAATTCAGATTATGAGGCAAAACGTGCCGGCAATGCCACTATGAAACAATTGGAACTTTCAGTACTTCCACAAGGGACATTCCTCAACTGGATGCGCCAAAGGGGTAAAGTTGGAGGCCAGAACAAGGTGCCAAGGCTGTATAAAGATGACAGATATATAAAACAATTGTGCCAGGAGGAGATATAGCAACCATATCATCTTCCCGGCACATATCATACTTCAAATACGCCTTAGACAACGGATATCGGCTACTCCAGATATCCGTTTACAATATCAGCATATTTCTTGGCCAGTTCCGGCTGGTTGTTCTGCCTGAATACATCCGCAATCATATATATGTAATACAAATTGCGCTGCAAATCATCTGAAGAGAGGAAATCGCCGTTATACTCAGCACCGAACAGCACTATAGACTTCTCTGTCTCAGCCACAAGGGCATCTGCCAACTTTTCTCCCTTCTCTACCGCGCCTGCTCCCACATAAGCTGCCACAGCATCCATAATTGCACGCTCTGTAAGCGATGATATCACAGAGTTGTTCAATGGGAATGTGCCGGTTGGCATTACTGTCTGCATCTTGTCCAACACCTCAATGGCCTTATCATTCTCACCGTTTGCTATAAGCCACTTGGCACAATTTACCATCATATCCCTAGGTGAACACAAGTTATTGAAAGTAAGCAAATTTTGATAATCCACATTCATGGTGGAATCGGCAAAACTCTCCCACCTGTATGTATTCATAATCCTGTCATACAGCCTTGGATCAACCTGGTCTGTCACATCCCCTCTGCCCACTTTTGTCCTGAATGGGACAAACTTGTACGCAAATCCGTCATACTGCAGATAATCCTTGATACCGATATTCACATCACCTCCCTGCTGAAGGAAATATATAGGGCGCTCCCAATTGTAATTGCATATCATATCAAGAATCATAAGGTCTGTCTTGTTGAGATATGCTCCATCCTGAAGCTGGAGGACGATTGTATCCACTACTTTGGACATGTCCCTTGGGTCCACAATGCCATATTTTGCCACATTCTCCTTATTTACAGGGATAGCAATATTCGTAGCAGCAATATAATCATGGTTCTTGCCGTCACTCATAGGGAGTACAATCTTCGGATTCCTGAATATGTCCATAACCTGTTTGCCCAAAACCTGCTCCCCATTGAATCTGTCATATACCTGTACAAAGTCATTGGTACCATACAAGTACTGTTTGCGTGGAATTGAGAACTTGACCGGATCCGATTCATATGTCCTGTTCTGCATCTGGTCTATGTACCAGTCTGTCCCCATAAGGGATGTATTCATAACCCTCACATCTGTACGTACCCCCTCAACCTCCTGTATATACCACAACGGGAACGTATCATTGTCTCCATGGGTCACAAGTATTGCATTGGGATCAAGGGTGTTGAGATAGTTGTATGCAAGATCCCTGGCTGTATACCTTCCACTGCGGTCATGGTCATCCCAGTTCTCACATGCCATCTGCACAGGCACCAGCAGACATACAAATCCTGCTATTGCCCCACACGCACTTCTGTTCTTATATACTCTTTCCAACACCTCTGCCAACCACATTACTGCAAATCCAATCCATATTGTAAATACATAGAATGATCCCGCATATGCATAATCCCTCTCCCTTGGCTGCATTGGCGGCTGGTTCAGGTAAACCACAACTGCAACTCCTGTGAGAATGAACAACAGCATTGTCACTACCCAGTTCCTCCTGTCCCTGTTCAGCTGATAGAACAGGCCTATAAGTCCGAGAATCAACGGAAGGAAGTAATAATGGTTCTTGGATTTGCTGGCAACTATATAATCGGGGCCTTCACTCTGGTCTCCCAACCTCAATTCATCTATGAAAGATATGCCGCTCTCCCAATTCCCCTTGAACTTATCTCCAGGCAAAGTCGCATGCAGGTCATTCTGCCTTCCCACAAAATTCCACATGAAATAACGCATATACATAAAGTCAAGCTGATAATCGAGGAAATATTCCAGATTATCCTTCATAAACGGAAACTTATGCTTGGCTCCTGGAACATTCTTTCCTTTACCCTCTGTATACATCTGATAAAACGGAACATAACTGTCTCCTGTTCCCGAAGACCACATTCTTGGGAAGAGCATCTTCTGATTTGAAGCATAAACCGGTACTGCCGGAGCCTCAACCTTCACATACTTGCCGTCAAGGACATTATAGTACTCCGGACTCTTTACATCATTGTATTGGGATGCAAAGGTCTCTCCATAAATAAGGGGATTGCTTCCGTACTGTTCCCTCCCGATATACCTTACCAGGGTAAACATATTGTCAGGCTGATACTCATTTGTAGGTGTATTGGCACACGAACGGATGACGACAACCGCAAATGAAGAGTAACCCACAATTATAAGTGTTACGCAGAGCAGCACTGTATTCAACAGAACCCTTTTCTTCCTGTATGTATAATAGATACCCCAGAAACCGGCAGCAATGAGCCCCATCACAAAAATGCAGGCCCCTACATTCATAGGAAGTCCCATGGCATTTACAAAGAACAGGTCTACATATGCTGCAGCCTTTGGCAAATAAGGAATAATGCCATAAAGGATTGTTGCCAATATAACTCCCGACAGCATAAGCACCATAATGGTCCTTTTTCCTGTAACTTCATATTTCTTGTAATAGTAGACAAATACCAGGGCAGGTATTGTTAGCAGGTTGAGCAGATGGACACCTATTGAAATGCCCATAAGGAATGCAATGAGGACAATCCACCTGTTGGCATAGGGACGCTCAGCCTCCTCCTCCCATTTGAGCATTGCCCAGAACACAACAGCTGTAAACAACGATGACATTGCATATACCTCAGCCTCAACCGCCGAGAACCAGAATGTATCGGAAAAAGTATATGCCAATGCTCCTGTTACTCCTGCACCAAGAACCGCAATTGCAGAGGATTTGCCCATAGTGCCCCTGGTCCTCTCTACAATACGTCTTCCCAAATGTACAATTGTAAGGTACAGGAAGAAAATTGTGAACGCTGAGCACATTGCACTCATTACATTTACAAGCATTGCTGCATCTTCAGGTCCCCCGAATAATGTAAAGAAACGGGCTATAAGCTGGAACACCGGGTTTCCTGGGGGGTGCCCCACCTCAAGTTTATATGACGATGCTATGAACTCTCCGCAATCCCAGAAACTGGCCGTTGGCTCAATTGTTGCCAGATATGTGAAAGAGGCAATCAACAACACCACTGACGCCATGATATTGTTAATCCTGTTGAATTTCCTTAACTCCATATTTTATTCAAAAATTATCAGTTCAAACTACAAATATAGTAAAGTTTCCTAGTTTAAGGAAGATGTAGTACCTTTGCAGCAAAATTCGTGCAACTATTACACACTATGGCAAATAACGATTGGAAAAGCAGACTCGGGATGGTTTATTCCACAAATCCCGACTTTCAGTTTGAGCATGAGGAGACGGTTGAAGAGGAGACTCTGGCCCCTGAACGCCAGAAACTTGTTGTTTCAATAGACAAAAAGGGCCGTGGCGGGAAACAGGTTACCGTAGTAAATGGATTTGTCGGGAAGGAGGAGGATCTTCAGGAACTTGGAAAGACACTAAAGACAAAATGTGGAGTAGGTGGTTCCGTTAAAGATGGTGCAATACTTGTACAGGGAGACCAACGGGACAAGATAACTTCCATTTTAACATCCCTCGGATATAGGGCCAAGAGGGGCAACTGATTGTATGGATACCCTTCTGAGAGAGCATATAAAACCTATACAGGAACTGTGGAATGAGAGCTACACAGCACTTCACGAGATTGAGGTGCCAGCCGGCATATCGTTGAATGACCCATGGAGAGATCTCTCCAACTTCATTGTCATCATCTGTCTTACCCTGTATCTGATTTTTGCCCACAGAAGAATCCTGATCGGGTTCAAAAATGTCATGCAAGGAATTTTCAATACAAAGAAGCTTTTGGGAATAGAGACCCAATCCAATCTTCAAATATGCCGTAACACCCTGTTCACTTTTCTTACTCTGTGCGTATCCTTCGTATTTGCCAATATTGCTTATGCTACCAAAATAATAGGGCATGACTATACTCTCCCCATACGATTTGCAGGAGTATTGGGTACCATCACCCTATTCTTCCTTTTCAGGAATATGGCATTGCGGTTTCTGGCATGGCTGAACAATTCATCCAGGATAAAGCTCATACACAAAATAAGCCTTACGTATGCATGCTTATGGTATATTATTGTTTTATGTTGCTTCCTTGTTATAAAATCCATATCGTCAGCCCCTATGGGCTACATGCGTTACTGTGTGATATACAGCTTATTACCAGTAATGTCCATATACTTTTTTTCAATTTTTAACATTTTTCTCCCAAAAGGATTTTCTCGTTTTTTCTATATTTTGTACCTTTGCACCCTTGAAATTTTGCCTATAGCATTGCTATTGTACCTAAATTTCAGTTAGTTAAGTATGAAAGTGACCAATATTTTAATATCTCAGCCGGCTCCGCAGAACAGTTCTCCATACACAGAACTCACAAGCAAGTTCAAGGTAAACATAGACTTTTTACCATTCTTTAAGGTTGAACCTCTAAGTGCCAAAGAATTCAGGGCGCAAAAAATAAATATTCTGGATTATACAGCCATAGTTTTTACAGCAAAAACTACCATTGATGCATTCTTCAAACTTTGTGAAGAATTGAGGATTGCAGTTCCGGAAACCATGAAGTATTTCTGCAACTCGGAAGCTACTGCGGTATACCTTCAGAAACATATCGTTTTCCGTAAAAGAAAAATATTCTACGGAAACGGTACAACAGCTTCAATAATTGACACAATCGGCAACAAGCACAAGGAGGAGAAGTTCCTCATTGCAGCAACAGCTGACAATCTGAAAGGGGACTTGCACAACCTTTTCTCAAAAACAAAATACAAATTTGAGAGTGCCGCATTTGTTAAGACAATATATAGTGACCTTAAAAACATTGAGATGGGCAAATACCATATTGCAGTATTCTACAGCCCCTCTGATATAAAGTCCCTTATGGAGAATTTCCCTGCTTTTGAGCAGAACGGGCTGCAGATTGCAACATTTGGCCCGGCTGCCGCCAAGGCAGTTGCAGCCGCAGGGTTTACAGCAAACATTACAGCCCCTACACCGGAGGCACCTTCCATTGCAAAAGCACTTATGCTGCATTTGCAGAAGGAAAACAAATAAAAGCCATGTCAGCCTCATTTACCAAAGATGAGCGCCTGCACTCCTTTAAGGAGATACAGTCGCTAATGAAAAATGGTGAATCATTTTTCCTGTATCCGTTTAAAGTGATATATCAGAATATCGCATTGGAAAGGGAGAATGACATGAGGCCGAATGCAATAATTGCATCAGTTCCAAAAAGGCACTTCAAGCGTGCTGTCAAAAGGAATCTCATCAAAAGGAGAATACGCGAAAGCTATAGATTGAACAAAGGGACATTGTCTGCACCACAAGGCTGCAGGACCAATGTCCTTTTTGTGTACATATCAAAAGAGGTAAAGGATTCTGAATATATAGAATCACGTCTCAAGGAGATTCTGTTGCACATATCCCAAGAAAATTCAAAAGGTGATACGGACAATGGAGATTAAAAGGAGATTGAAGAGAGTCTTATCTTTCCCGTTTATCATACTGGTAAGATTTTATCAGATATGCATCTCACCACTTAAACCGGCTTGTTGCAGATTTACACCGACCTGCTCCACATATGCATTGGAAGCGCTCAGAAAATACGGGCCAGTAAAAGGTTTATGGCTGGCCATTAAAAGAATAATCCGCTGCCATCCTTGGGGAGGGAGCGGATATGATCCTGTTCCATAGGTGTATTTCTCATTCGAGACCAAACCTTCTGTAGACCTTTTCCTTGTCTTCAAACTCCTTTGACAAGGCATCTATTTCCTGTTTGGGAATATCAAGCACATCCAGCACAATAAGACCGTCAACACAATAGTTGAAATCAGGGTCTACATTGAATGACAAAATCTTGCAGTTCAACTTAATATATTTCTTCAAAAGTGTAGGCATCCTGTACTGTCCATTGCTCAAACGATACATGAAGCGGTCGAACCTCTCCATTGAATCCATTTTCCCTGCCAGAAGATCATCTGCATTCACCCTGCAGAAATCCGGCTTGAACGGACTCTTTGGAACAACCAGTTTCTCCAATGCCGGAACAGCCTGCTTCAAGCCCAGATAATGGACCATAAGGCTACGGTAGAAATATGGATACCACGCACTTATACTTACGGGGCCTACAAGATACCTTACATCAGGATTCTTTATTATCACATACAGAAGCCCTTTGATCAGGAGCATCAATGCCAATGGATCCTTCTGGTATTCAGGCACAACAAATGACCTTCCCAATTCCATTGTCCTCTTCAGATACGGCCTGAACCCTTGTCTGTAATTGAACAATGTACTCGTATAGAAGCCTTCAACACCATACTTTTCCAGTATTTCATCACCCATACCCAATCTGTATGCCCCTATGAAAGCCTTTTTCTCCTTGTCCCACAAAATAAGATGCCTGTAGTAAGAATCATATACATCTGTATCCTCACTCCTGTTTGTCCCTTCTCCTACTGCCCTGAATGTCTCCTCCCTGCTCCTGGCAATCTCCTGCATCATATAAGGAATCTCATCGGCAGAGGCTTCATAACACTCATACTTGCCTACCTCAAAGAGTTTATGTGAATTTATTGATTCTATTTCCGAACTCAATCTTGAAGAATCCACATGCGGCGCCACAGGCTCCCTTTTTACCTCCTGCTGCTTTGTATCTGGAAGATTCCCACACACATTAGGTTCAAGCGCATAAGTCCTGTTCCACAAATATTTACCCAATGTTTCAAGATCTAAATATTCTTCAAGTTCAGACGGTTGGAGTGGTTTTCCTATCCTCAGTGATATTGTCCTGTCCTTTTTGTTTATCAGCTCATGCGGAAGCCTTGCAGTCCTCAAATATGGATTAACCTTGCCCATAATATGGAACAGCCTTGAATTTTCACCCTCAAAATAAACCGGCACAACCGGCACCCCAGCCCCCTTGATAAGCTTTACTATAGAAAGTTGCCAATCTATATCCTTTACTATTTTTTCTCTGTTCCCGTTTGAAGAAACCTCCCCTGCAGGGAACAATCCCAATACACCCCCATTGGCCAGATGTTCCTTGGCAAGTTTCAGCCCCTTAAGGCTGCTCTTCATTCCCGGACGGTCTGTAAAAGGATTCACCGGCAAGAAATATTCCGCCAGATTGGGTATATATGACAAAATGAAATTGGTAAGTATTCTCAGATCAGGCCTCTGTTTGGCTATAACGCTCAGCATAAGTATGCCGTCTACAGCCCCAAAAGGATGGTTTGAAACCATAATGAAAGGCCCCTCTTTTGGAAGATACTCCAGTTCCTGCGGAAGACAATCACAGGATACATTAAGGTATTCAAGAAGTTTGTCTGCAAATTCCACCCCCTGATACTGGTATATATCCTTGTATATGTTATTCAACTTGTTGAGTCCAAGAATACGCATTAAGGCACCTGCCAACACGTTTCCTGCAAACCCTTTAACCTTAAGTGCACTTTTTACTTGGGATTTATTGACTAATTTTGTATTCATAAGGAGCACAATTCTGACAAAGATATATATTTTTTTCGGAAATTTGTAAATGCCTATACGTAATAAGTACATGAACCTCAAAGATAAAATATCAATATTGCCACTGGATCCTGGTGTCTACCGGTTTCTGGACAGCACCGGCAACATCATATACATAGGAAAGGCAAAGAGTCTGCGCAAAAGGGTCCAGCAATATTTTACAAATCCCGACAAACTTACAACCAAGACTAGAGTCCTGGTTTCCAAAATAGCAGATATCCAGCATACTGTTGTGGGAAGTGAGCAGGATGCACTCCTCCTGGAAAACAACCTCATAAAACAGTATCAGCCAAAATACAACATTCTCCTAAAGGACGGGAAAAGCTACCCGTGGATATGTATAAAAAATGAGCCATTCCCCAGAATCTTCCTCACCAGAAAATTTGTCCGGGACGGATCCCAGTACTTTGGCCCGTACAGTTCAGTACAGCATGCCCATCACCTGCTGGAACTGATAAATTCCCTGTACCGGCTAAGGAACTGCAAACTGGCCCTTTCTCCACAAGCCATTCTGGCAGGAAAATTCAAGCCATGCCTGAATATCCACATAAAGAAATGTTTCGGGCCATGTATAGGAGAGATCTCAGAGTCGGAATATAATGTACAGATCTCCAGCATAAAGGAAATCCTGAGAGGCAATACTGGTGAACTCCTGAGAGAATACAGGAGGCAGATGCACAGCCATGCCTCACAAATGGAATTTGAGAAAGCCCAGGAATACAAGGAAAAAATTGACCTGTTGCAGAATCATTACAGCAAATCATTGATTGTCCATCCAAGCATTACCGATACAGATGTTTTCTCTATTGTATTTGAGAAGGGAAATGCCTTCGGCAATTTCTTCAGACTGAACGGAGGCTGCATAATCCGCGCACTGAACCTCCATTTCAAACTCAACATAGAGGAGGAGAAGGAGAGTGTTCTTACCCGTTTCATTCAGGAAATATACGGGATACTCCAGGAATCAGGCCAATCTGCCAGTGAAATTCTTGTCCCTTTCCTTCCCGACAACCTTTCCTTCAGCAAAAATATGCACATCCCTTTGAAAGGGGATAAACTGAGCCTGCTGGAACTATGTACAAAGAATGCCAAGGCTTTCATGTTCCAGAAGATGAAACAGGAGGAAATAAAGGATCCCGACGAAGGGAAAAACAGATCTGTACTTGCACTCAAGGAGGCCCTCAATATGGAAAGATTGCCTCTTCACATTGAGTGTTTTGACAACTCAAACACCCAAGGTACAAACCCTGTATCTGCGTGTGTTGTATTCCGCAACGGTAAACCGAGCAAACGGGATTACAGGCATTTCAACATAAAGACCGTTGTTGGGGCCAATGACTATGCCTCAATGTATGAAGTTGTATACAGACGTTACTCCCGGCTCCTGGAGGAGGGGGGTGAGATTCCTCAACTGATACTCATAGATGGTGGAAGGGGACAACTCCATTTTGCCTATGACGCCCTTAAGGATTTGGGCCTGACCGGAAAAGTTGAAGTAATAAGCATTGCCGAGAGACTGGAGGAAATAATCATCCCGGGTGACCCTACTCCTATGTTCCTGGACAAGAATTCTCCTGCCCTGAAACTTCTGATGCACCTGAGGGATGAAGCCCACCGATTTGGAATAACACACCACCGCAGCAGGAGGACCAAAAACCAGATTACCTCAATCCTTACCGGTATAAAGGGTGTAGGTGAAGCTACACAGCAGAAACTGCTGCAACATTTCAAGAGTGTGAAGAGGATAAAAGCCGCCTCTGAAGTAGAGATAGAGGAAATTGTCGGGAAGAAAATGGCTTCCATTGTAATAAAAGGGCTTCACAAAGGGGAAAACTAAAACAACGATGTTGATATGAGCACCTTTATTGTATTCCTGGCAACAGGAATATTGCCGTTGTTGCCATTATAAGAATACTGGATCCCAAGGCTCATATCCAGCCTTATGGAGAATGGTGCAAAATCAAACATCACAGCAGAGCCGTACGAATACATGTCTATATCCCCTGTTGCCCCGTTGTACCCTGTTCCTCTCCTGCATACGGCATAATCCACGAACGGTATAATCTGCATCCTCTTGAAGTATGCCAGCCTCCATACATGAATATCTCCAAGATATACAGGCAATACATAATCCGCACTTGCCATAATGTATTTTTCACCATAGACATCATCCTTGTATCCGCGTGGCATATTAACCAGATTTGACAAATAGTAGTTCTTTCCCTCCACATTCTGCTTCTGGACACTCAGCGAAAGCTTCATTCCATGGGTTGGTGCCACCCCCGGCATATATCCATACAGATACACCGATGAGACACTTCCAAAATTCTCACCGCCGCCTACCGCTGTACGCCACCTTGCCACACCACCGAATCCCCATTTGGGAAAGACTCTGGAATGTGACATCTCCCTCATCTGATAAAACTGCAGCGAGGATGTAAGAGTATTTGAGAAAAGGTACCTTCCTTTTGATGAATCATAATAGCCATTATTGTTGAAGTCCCATTTCACCTGAGGCACAAATCCTCTGCTCCAGCCATGGGATGACAAATCCAGCGGCACATATGCAAGTGCTGAAAACTCAACCAGCGGCTTGCCGACCTTTTCTACAACAGTGGCAGCCTTATCCCCGTCCCTTTCTATCCTAACTCTGTATCTGTCACCATTGTTGATATCTGCACCAAACTGCAATGAAGGGTACCATCCCGAATACTTCAGCCTCAAATGACCTGCATGCAATCCATCCCTATAGGAGTAACCCAACATTGAAACTGCGGTTCCCAATGTATTCTGTGAATATGCTACAGCACCCAAGGCCAATACTTCATACAGTCTGTCATAATCAGCCTCCATAATCCGTTCAACATCATAATAGAAAGGGGCCCACGAATGGAAACGGAACAGATGCCCTGCTCTTTTATAACGCTCGGGCTCCACCTTTGCAGCGAAATCCCCCTCTTCCTCTGAATATCTTACGATTGATGTGCCATTCCTCCGTGCAATCTCCTCTTCACTTGCCAAAATTCCATTGTGTGCCAAAGCATTGCGTGCCTGAGATGAGAGTTCCTCCGCTACAAAATATTTATAGGTGCCAGTAATCCTGCCGTCCACTACCTGTGGATCAAACTCAGAACCTGTCTCCTTAAGTGTATCAAGAAGCATTTTTACAGGGAAGCGTCCGCCAAGTTCAAGGGCAGAATAATAGAGGGTTCCATTGTCCAGATATGGCTCAGTTGCTCCATACCTTTCATTTGTAACACGTTTGAGTCTGCTCTCTTTAACATTGAACATGTAAATGTTCCTTACTCCATCCATGTCTGAGAGAAAATACAGTTCGTCACCGTCCCCGTTCAGATTTGTAATTGCAGCAGACTGCTCTTCTATTACATTTTCCCACACTCCATCTCTATACCTGAACAGCCCCAGTCCCCTATCATCAATGACAGTAGCATACAAATCCCCGGAAGCCCAGGCACTTCCTGTAATCTCTCCATTATGCGGAGCATCTATGCTCTCTACTCTCCTGCCACCGGCAATATCTATGATTTCAATTGATGTACCCCCATTTATATTGTACTTTACAGCAGAAAGAAGTGTCCCGCTGCTGTTGACCTGTATATACCCATAATAATCCTTTCCACTTTCCCTCCTGATGACTCCCTCCACAAGATCATAACTGTACAATTCCCCATATACCTCATTGCTCCAGCGGGGATTCTTATTCTGTTCCACGAAATAGAGCCTGTCTCCAGCCAGTCTCACCTGTTTTACATTGGATGCAAAACCCCTGACAACCTTCTCTTTGCCGGAATCAACAAGAACAAGTTGCACCTGGTTGTTGAACGAATATTTCAGGTAGTAAATACTGTCCTTGCCTATTGCAACAGGAGACATGTACTCCTGATATCCCGGGCCCCTCCTTTCAAGTACCTGTTCACCTTCAACGAGTGTTCCCCTTCTGGAGAGTTCTTCCCTCCAATAATCTGTCATCATCTCCCTTCCCTGTCTGAAAAAACGGCGTGGCACCTCCCCTACAGCCTTATTGTAACTGACATCTCTGGCAAACGGTGTATAGAAGTTCTTTACAAATCCGTCAAACACCTCACCGGCATAATCATAGTTGCCGGTCCTGTACCTTATAGTACTGTTCGTAAGATAACCTAAAACGTATATGTCGGGAGTGTAATACTTATAGGAGCCCTGCTTCCACCTCTCCCATTTCCTTATATCACCTTCCAGGAAGGCAGCCCTATAATACTCCATAAATTCTGCACTCCTGCCTCTTCCTGCATTTGTCAACTCCGTTTCTGCAACTACTGCATCCCCCTCAAGCATCCATCGGGAAGGATATATTGCAACTCCCAATGAGGGTGCCTGCTGTCCTATGAGAAAACTCCCCAATTTATATATCCCTTTGGTAAAATGGGTCATCTGACCCACATGCCGCGACTCATGAACTGCAAGTTGCTGGTCCCACCTCTGCGCATATCCGTTAAGGTATGGCATTGTAAAAAGTTCCATCCTCTTGGGAGCCCATACTACCATTCCATTGCTCCTTATTGTCCCGTTATACAACACAACCGGGACCTTTGCAGGGGTTATTCCTCCAAGTCCGAGCATTACGGCCTTCTTGTTCTGTTCCAGGAGCCACAGATATCTTGTAGCCAGAGAGTCCATCCCCAGAGGATAAACAACATCATATGTCTCTCCTTCTATATGCATCCATTTAACCCTGGCCGGGACACCTCCACTGGATACAAATTGTCCGTATACCATATTGGACAGCATAAAAACGGCCATAAACAGGGTTGCGGATATTACACTCAAAAACCTCATTTGGATATTTATCGGCAAAATTGTTAAGGAATTGTTGCGAAGATAATAATTATTTCACTCTTTCTTTATCTCTTCATTTTTTAAAACTATATTTGTATTCCAAACAAAAAAATTATTCAAATGGACGCCATTTTCAACATCTTGACCCTTCTCGGTTCCCTGGGTCTGTTCCTTTACGGTATGACCCTAATGAGTGAGGCTCTCCAGAAGGTTGCCGGAGACAAATTGAGGAATATTCTGGCTGCAATGACCTCCAACTCTGTTTCCAGGATCCTTACAGGTCTTTTCATTACAGCCGTAATCCAATCTTCAAGC
Organism: Candidatus Egerieisoma sp.; assembly: GCA_045592325.1. Classification (GTDB taxonomy): domain Bacteria; phylum Bacteroidota; class Bacteroidia; order Bacteroidales; family UBA932; genus Egerieousia. Next base: position 5,855 of record JAZNUM010000012.1, on the reverse strand, counting down.
GCAACTACCGTTATGGTAGTAAGTTTTGTAAACGCCGGACTGCTCTCTTTGGTTCAGTCAATTGGTGTAATTATGGGTGCAAACATAGGTACCACTTTTACCGCATGGCTCATCTCCCTGCTTGGCTTTAAGGCAGACATTGCAATACTTGCAGTTCCACTTATAGGTTTCGGTTTTGCCTTCATGATGTGCAAGGCAAAGAAAAAGAAATCAATAGGAGAACTTATCATAGGTTTTGCCTTGCTGTTCCTGGGTTTGAGTTTCCTTAAGGATTCTGTTCCTGACCTCCAAAGTTCACCTGAAGTGCTTGCATTCCTGCAGCAGTGGACCAATTACGGTTTCGGCTCCATTCTCATGTTCGTGCTTATAGGTACAATACTTACCATAGTACTCCAGTCTTCAAGTGCAACCATGGCCCTTACCCTTGTAATGTGCAACAACGGTTGGATTCCTTTTGAGATGGGTGCAGCAATGGTTCTTGGCGAGAATATAGGTACAACAATTACAGCAAACATTGCCGCTTCCGTTGCCAATGTTTCTGCTAGGAGGGCAGCAATGGCTCACTCCGTATTCAATGTATTCGGTGTTGTTTGGGTACTTGTGCTGTTCCATCCGTTCCTTGCCATAGTATCAAAAATAATAATGGGGATGGGTTTGGACAACCCTCTTGTTGCAGGCGCTTCACCCAACTCTACCCTTTATGCAATCTCTATGGTACATACACTGTTCAACATCTGCAATACCCTTATCCTGGTGTGGTTTACCAATCAGATTGCACAACTGGTTACAAAAATCATCAAGAACAAGAACGACGAGGAGGTATTCCGTCTGCAATATATTCATGGCGGTATGCTGAGCACTTCCGAGTTGTCACTTAACCAGGCTAAGGAAGAGATTGTACACTACGCAGACATCTGCCGCAGGCAATACGTTTATGCCAAGTGTGCCATCAATGAGACCGATCCTGAGAAATTTGATGCCCTGTACAAGAAACTTGAGCACTATGAGCAGGTTACAGACCGTATAGAACTTGAGATTGCAAAATTCCTCAATGAGGTTAAAGATGGTGTGATAAGCGACGAGTCAGGAAGAAGGATACAGGCAATGTACAAAATCATCAGCGAATTGGAGAGCGTGGGTGACTCAGGCTTCAATATTGCCCGCATCCTGCAGCGCAGGAATATCCACAACATGAAGTTTGACGAGCAGATGATAAAGAAACTCAACTACATGATTGAACTTCTTGAAAGTGGATTTGATGCCATGATCTTCAACCTCAAGAAAGGTTATACCCAGATCAATGACATAGCAAATGCGCAGGACATTGAAACAGACATCAATGAATACCGCAACAACCTTAAGGAAGAGCATCTGCTCAACCTTGAAAACAAGACATACAATTACCTTACCGGTGTCTATTACATGGACCTTGTAAACGAGTGTGAACACGTGGGAGACTTCATGATAAATATCTCCGAGGCCATTATGGAGATAAAATAACTTGAGATTATCTCCTCATCAGGTAGGAAATTACCTTTTCAACGGGTGCATCTTTAAGGATCACCCGTTTTTCTTTGTCCAAAAGATACAGGCTTGGAATGGCCCTGAGCCCATATATGCCATTGTCCCTCAAAACCAACTGGGGATCATAGGCATATATCCACTCCTTTGAATATTTCTCCCTATTCTTCTTCCATGCCTCAAGATCTTCATCTATATACATTGCAAGCACCTGCAGTTCACCCTTCCCAACCAGTTCCTCCAGAGGGGAATCCTTTATTGTCTGGAGTATCTCCACACAGGAACTGCAGCCGGGATTATTGAAGAAAAGCAACGTATATTCCCCTTTTATGCTGTAGAGGTTCCTCTCCCTGAAATTGCCTGAAGCAAGCAGTTCCCTGAATGTAAAGTCTGCCGCTGGGGTACCCGCCCTGTTCATGGAACAGATACGGTGCTGGTATTCATATTGCATTTTGTCCAAATCCGACAAACTTCCGGCAGACATTATGGAATTGAGTGCCCTCAAATATATCTCTTCATCCAGAAGTGGGGAAACAGGGTTGTAAAAGTAGTGTTCCATAAGGGACATCACCTTAAGAAGAGGTCTCCTTTCCCCATTCATAGCCAGGGAATCCAGGTTGTGGAAAAGTTTGTCCAATGACTTTCCAGCATTGCCCATATCTGTCATTGTAAGCAACTGGGCATATGTTCCAAAAGCATTTTCAAAAGCAATTGAATCAACACCGTGAACAGTGGATGATAATTTTCCCTGCGGAATTTCAATCTTAAAGAATCCGGTCCAATAGTTCCTGGCCATATACGACACAGCCAACTCCCTGTCGTTTATATAAGATGGAACCTTTACAACAGGAAACTCTATCGGATTGGAATTGCCGCTTCCCGACGAACAGCCATAATATGGAATTGCAGCAGACATAATTGCCGCAATGCAGAATACGCTATGGATAATCCTCCTCATACATTCAGTATTTATAAGGACAAATATAACAAAAAAGGGGCTTGATGCCCCTTTTTATGTTGAGATACAAGGATTCGAACCTTGACAGACAGAACCAAAATCTGTAGTGCTACCATTACACCATATCTCAATGAGGTTGCAAAGTTATGCAAAAAAAATCACACATCCAAAAAATCTAAAAATGCCTGACCATACGCTATGTACAATAATGTCCATACCCCAAAACGCAACGCTTTGCCAATGAAAATGAATATAATGCATTTGACAAAACTGATGCGGTAAAACCCCAGCCCAATTGCAAATACATCACCTATAAAAGGGAGCCAGCAAAGCATTGCCATAAATGGTCCATACTTGTCTATTTTCCCTTTCTGCTTTTCCAGTTTTTCTCTTGAAACATGAAACCACTTCTCTATCCACTCCCATTTTCCCAGATATCCCATCCCATATGATGTCAGACTGCCCAGGCTGTTGCCCAATGTGGCGACACAAAAGGTTGCAAGAGGATCACAACCTGCCAACAAAGCCCCCACAAGAAGTATTTCTGCACTGAAGGGGATAACTGTGGCTGCAAGGAAACACCCTATGAACAACCCTATAAGCCCCAAACCCAATAATCCTTCCATTACCTTTTGCCTTTAAAAAAATCCGTTACAAGTTTTCCACACTCTTCAGCCATTATTCCACCGGCCACCTCTGTTTTTGGATGCATCAATGATGGAGTATAGTTGGAATATCCCCTTTTTTTATCTGGTGCACCATACACAACCCTCTTTACCTGCGACCATGCTAGGGCCGCCGCACACATGGGACATGGTTCAACAGTAACATACAAGGTGCACTTATCCAAATACTTTCCTCCAATTGCCGCTGTTGCCATAGTTATGGCCTGCATCTCTGCATGGGCAGTTGCATCATTCAAGGTTTCAGTAAGGTTATGTGCCCTGGCTATTACCCTGCCACCGCACACCACAACTGCTCCAATGGGGACCTCATCCCTCTCTCCTGCTTTGGCAGCCTCATTCAAGGCTTCCCGCATGTATTTTTCATCGGGAGCAAGCTCCCCATTTACCTGAATATCCAATAGTGTTTTCATCGCTCTGAAATTTCCGGTATAAATATACTAATTATATGTCTTTTTTCTTGACATTTTGTCAGTATTCTCCTTTGGCACTTATTTTGTCCTGTTTTATGTTGTCGGGAGTAAAAATCTCCCTGCAAAATTGGAAAAGAAACTAAAAAAATAGAATTACTATGAACATTAAACCATTAGCAGACAGAGTATTGGTTGAGCCAAAAGAAGCTGAAACCAAAACAGCAAGCGGATTGTTTATTCCCGATAATGCAAAAGAAAAACCACAGGAGGGTAAAGTTCTGGCAGTTGGCCCCGGCAAAAAGGATGAGCCTATGGAGGTAAAAGTTGGTGACACTGTACTTTATGGCAAATATGCAGGCACAGAGGTTCACGCAGACGGCAAATCATATATCATTATGCGCCAGAGCGATATTTTGGCAACTATCTAATTGTTCAACCGTTATTTAAAATCAGAGAATCATGGCTAAAGAGATAAAATTCAATATGGATGCACGCAACCTTATGAGGGAAGGTGCTGATGAATTGGCAAATGCAGTTAAAGTGACTTTGGGACCTAAAGGAAGAAATGTTGTAATTGACAAAAAGTTTGGTGCTCCCCACATTACAAAGGATGGTGTAACAGTTGCAAAGGAGATTGAGCTTGAGGACAGATTCCAGAATATGGGTGCCCAGATGGTAAAGGAGGTTGCTTCAAAAACCAATGACCAGGCAGGTGATGGTACAACTACAGCAACTGTTCTTGCTCAGGCAATCATCAATGTAGGTTTGAAGAATGTTACAGCAGGTGCAAATCCAATGGATCTGAAACGCGGTATAGACAAGGCAGTTGCTGCTGTAGTTGAGAACCTTAAAGAGCAGAGCACTGAGGTTGGCGAGGACTACTCAAAAGTTGAGCAGGTTGGAACCATCTCTGCAAACAACGATGCTTTCATAGGTAAACTTATTGCAGATGCAATGAGCAAAGTGAAGAAAGAGGGTGTAATTACAGTTGAGGAGGCAAAAGGTACTGCTACTGAAGTTAAAGTTGTTGAGGGTATGCAGTTTGACAGAGGATACATCTCTCCTTATTTCATGACTAATCCCGACAAGATGGAGGCCGTTCTTGAGCAGCCGTTCATCCTTGTAACAGACAAGAAAGTTTCTTCTATGAAGGATCTTCTTCCTATCCTTGAACCAATTGCAAGAGAGGGCAAGTCTCTTCTTATAATTGCCGAGGATGTGGACGGCGAGGCTCTTACAACCCTTGTAGTAAACCGTCTTCGCGGTACAATCAAGGTTTGTGCAGTAAAGGCTCCAGGATTTGGAGACCGCAGAAAAGAGATGCTTCAGGATATTGCAACCCTTACAGGTGCAGTAGTGGTTTCTGAGGAAAGAGGGTTTACCTTGGAAAACTGCACTCCAGACATGTTGGGTACAGCCGAGAAAGTGGCTGTAGACAAAGAGAACACCACAATTGTAAACGGTGCTGGAGACAAGGAGGCAATTGCCGACAGAGTTGCCCAGATAAAGAAACAGATTGAGACAACTACCAGCGATTACGACCGCGAGAAACTTAAAGAGCGTCTTGCAAAGATGGCTGGTGGTGTTGCCGTATTGTATGTTGGTGCAGCATCTGAGGTTGAACTAAAAGAGAAAAAAGACAGAGTGGAAGATGCCCTTAATGCTACAAGAGCAGCTGTTGAAGAGGGTATCGTAGCCGGTGGCGGTGTTGCATACATCAGAGCCATTGACTGCCTTAAAGATGTAAAAGCTGAGAATGAGGATGAACAGACAGGTATCAACATTATTGCACGGGCAATTGAGTCTCCACTTAGAACCATTTGTGAGAATGCAGGTGTTGAAGGCAGTGTAGTTATCCAGAAAATTAAAGAGGGTAAAGCCGATTTCGGTTACAACGCACGCACCGAGACATACGAGAACTTGCTTGAGGCAGGTGTAATTGACCCTACAAAAGTAAGCCGTGTAGCTCTTGAGAATGCTGCTTCAGTTGCAGGTATGTTCCTTACAACTGAGTGTGTAATTGCAGACAAGAAAGAGGAGAATCCTGTAGCAATGCCACCTATGGGCGGCGGAATGGGCGGTATGATGTAAGAATGTGCCCTTCACGGAAATTGATACAAACAAATAAGGTGTGTCAGATTGATGTGAACCCCGAAAGTTAGACAAAAAACTTTCGGGGTTTTTGTATGTATAAGAAACACAACTATTTGGATCGCCTACGTTACATGGCGCTACTTGAGGATGGATATAGTACTCACTATGTTCATAAGAAATTTGGTA
>JAZNUM010000011.1:0-47417 GCA_045592325.1 Candidatus Egerieisoma sp. | reverse complement strand
CAAATCAATCATTTATTGGTCAGCACATTCGGGGAGGGAACAAGTACCTGAGTGATTTCCCGGAAGAGGCGGTAAGGGAGGATGGAAAAATCATCGTCTTGTGACGGCGTGTGTCTGACGAATGTTAGACATCCTTAGGATGGCTAAAAATGAGGAGTTAGCCGTCAAGATGATTTTTTCAGCCGAGCAGCCTCTGACGGGCATGAACGAAGGTACTTGTTCCATCCACGAAAGTGCAGGCCTGGTGTACAAAATCACGTCGTGATTTTATACCCGATTGCCACAACTGCATCAAGAATAGCTAATCTGCATTTCGTTGTCCTTACAATACTATGCCATAACTACGCTGAATGGTTGTCAATAAGGATAACGGGACAATATGGGCCCGTTATCCTTATACAGTTTTTGAAACCCTGTTGAAACACATTTGCAACGCATATTTCCATAATATTGCAAGGACAATGAATTGCAGCACTGAACCTGAACGTATTCCAGCAATTAGGCTCAACGGGAGGAGGGATTATTTCAGTTCAATGACAATGACGCCGCCGGAGGTGTCTCCCCATTTGCTGAAATCCCTCTTTGCATCCTCATTTTTTATAACAGTAACAGATTTGATTGTTTGCGGCTGGATTTTTTTCATGTCGTCAATGACTTCTGTCTTGCCGTCTGGACTTTTTACTATTACAAGAGGTTCAGGAGAGCCTTCTGCATTCCGGATAGAGATACTTTTTACCCTTTTATCTCCAAGTATTTTTTGTATGCCCACGGCAGATTCTGTGCTGTCAGCCACATCTGTTTTCCTAACCCCTTTAACTACTACTACCTTATTTTCATTTTTCTTTGTGTTTACAACCACAACATTCTCTATCTTCTTTATTACATTCATATTTTTTATAATATCAGAAGGCAATGAATCCAGGGCCGCTTTTGTGGCAACTTGGCCGTCAATTATATAAACTGTTTTCTCCTGTGTCTGCGCCATTGCAATGTCAGCCGATATTGCAAGGATGGCAATGATGAGCAATTTTTTCATTTCAATGTTTTTTTTGATTGTACATAAAACTTAAACCGGTTTTGCTCTGCAAAGGTAATCTGCGGCGCAGGTGTTTCATGTTAATACAAAGTTAAGGAATGTTAACTAATGTTAATTGTAAATGAGGGGCGCTGAATTTGATTATTTTTGTAATGGCAAGAGAATCGTATGAACAGAAATTTTTTCAAGAATATATCAATTCTGGCAATTGTGTCATTAGTGCTTCTGGCAACTGTGCAATGTATATGGGTTGTAAGGATGTACAATGATCAGGTTTCAGATTTTTGCCGTAGAGTTGAGTCTGCTGCCTACAAGAGCATATATAAGGCGTTCCGTATGGATGCGGTTCCCGGGATACACAAGGCGGAGCGGATAAATATAGATTTGGAAGAGTTTGCCCTCCATTTTGTTCCCAATCTGCTTGAACTGGATATTGTGGAGCCATATTACGCGGAAATTCTGAGTCTCCCGACCGATGCAGGTGAGGGGAAGGGGAGTGATTCTGAAAAACTCATCCTTATGCGTAAGGGGGAGAATGAAATCCTCAGTGGAAAGGTTCATACAACAGAAATCATTATTGATGATGATTTTATGTTCGCCCTGCGCCTTTCAATTGGAATCCCCTACATGGAATTCTGGAGCAGGCTCCAATGGATAGTATTGTCTTCCGTTGCAATTGTGGCACTTCTGGCTGCCGTACTTATATATCTTCTCAAAACCATGTTCCACCAGAGGTCATTGGAGCAGATGAGACGCGATTTTACCCACAATATTACCCATGAACTGAAAACCCCAATTGCAGTAGCATCTGCAGCCACAGATGCCCTTACAAACTTTTCTGCGGAGGCAAATCCGGAGAGGAGGGGGAGATATCTGGAAATTGTCGGGAAGCAGTTGGGGCAACTCTCTGCAATGGTGGAGAGGATTCTTTCAGTGTCGGTTGATGGGAGGGAAGAAAAAATGGATATGGGATCTTTCAAACTCTACCCTATAATCAATTCTGTAATTGAAGAGATTTTTATTGGATTGGAAAGCCCTCCACAAATTGAGGTGTGTTGTCCGGAGGGAATTGGCGTTTATGGAGACAAGTTCCATCTGCAGAATGTAATTGCCACAATGGTTGACAATGCTGTAAAATACGGGGGGGATAAAATAAGGATTGATGTTTGTGAGCATATGAAGGTTGTAGCCATTTCAATTGCCGATAATGGTCCCGGAATTTCCAAGGGGCATCTGCAGCATATATTTGAGAAGTATTACAGGGTGCCTCAGGGGGATTTGCATAAAGTCCGCGGGTATGGGCTCGGGCTCTATTATGCCCAAAAGGTTGTGGAGCAGCACTCGGGTACAATCAGAGCAGAAAGCAAACCTGGAGAAGGCTCTGTATTTACAATAACTTTACCTTTGGAACATGATGGAGAATAAAATTAAGATATTGCTTGTAGAAGATGAAAGGATGCTTGCTGAAATTCTCTCGGATACCTTGTCTGACAGGAATTTTGAGATATCACTTGCCTACGAAGGGGCACAGGGGCTGGAAATGGCATCCAAAGGGGAGTATGATGTAATTGTTGCTGATGTGATGATGCCCAAAATGGACGGCTTTACAATGGTGAAGAAACTCAGGGGAAAAGGGTGCCGGGTTCCGGTCCTGTTCCTTACTGCCAGGTGTGCTACTGAGGATGTGGTAAAGGGGTTTGACATGGGTGGAAATGATTATCTGAAGAAACCTTTTGCCATAGATGAACTTATTGTAAGGGTAAGGTCTCTCTCCGGCAAGAACAGAGTGTCAGGTACTGTTGTGGAGAAACAGCGGTACATATTGGGAGATTATGAATTTTACCCCTCAAAGGGGACCTTGGGCAATACTGCAAATGGGGACAGCATAAAACTTGCAGCAAGAGAGAGTGCTGTGCTGGAATATCTTTGCCGCAATATGGGAAATACAGTAGAGGCTTCCGCTATTCTGAATGATTTGTGGGGAGACGATAATTTTTTCAACCTCAGGAGCCTTAATGTATATATAACCCGTCTGCGTGGGCATTTGAAAGTGGCTCAAGGGGTTGAGATTATAAGCGTAAGGGGAATAGGGTACAGACTGGAGACAGGAGCCGCCTCTTTATCCCATTAAATATGAGTTTTACATTAACCTCCTTATAAGGGAAAACATCTTATAAGGGGTGTACCTGAAAGGGAGGTCGAGGCGGGGTTTGTTTACCAGAACGGATCTGGTGTGTGTGAAACATCTGAAACTCTCCTTGCCGTGGTAGTGTCCCATTCCGGAATTTCCTACCCCTCCAAAAGGGAGGTTGCCGTTTGCTATGTGCATTATCACATCATTTATGCATCCTCCTCCCGACGAAGTGTGCTGCACAACTTCCCATCCCTTCTCTTCATCTCCAAAGTAATATAGGGCAAGAGGCTTCTCCCTTGATGTTATGAAATCAATTGCCTTTTGGTTGAAGGAGGTGCCGTTGTCATCCATTACAATCATAGGGAAGATGGGGCCGAAAATCTCCTCCTCCATCACTGGGGAGTCCAATGGGACATCTTCCAGCAGAGTGGGTTCTATACAGCGGGTGCTTGGGTTGCTTCTTCCGCCGTAGGCCACTTTGCCGTATTTCATGTAACTGCATACCCTCCGGAATGCCTTTTCATTAACCATATGCACATAGTGTGGGCTCTCCAGGATGTCGTTGCCGTGCAGTTCCTTTATTCTCTTCCCGAAAGCATCTATGAATGCCCCCTTTACATCTTTGTGGATAATGATGTAGTCCGGGGCTATGCAGGTCTGGCCGCTGTTGAGGGTCTTGCCCCACGCAATCCGTCGGGAAGCGGTTTCTATATCTGCAGTGGAGTCAATTATACAAGGACTTTTACCTCCCAGTTCCAGTACCACAGGGGTGAGGTTGCGGGCAGCCGCAACCATTACGGTTTTCCCAAGGGCCGGGCTTCCGGTAAAGAAAATCATGTCCCAGCGCTGCTCCAGCAGTTGTTCATTGGTATCTCTGTGTCCCTGGATAACCTTTATATATTTGGCTTCAAATATTGTCCCTATCATCTCCTCCAGTACCCTGGATACGTTTGGTACATAAGGTGAAGGCTTGAGGACTGCTGTGCAACCGGCCGAGATTGCCCCTACAAGGGGTGCCAGAAGCAGTTGTACGGGGTAGTTCCATGGGGCAATAATGAGGGCGGTGCCCAATGGCTCCTTTACAAGATACGATTTTGAAGGGAGAAGTGTGGCAGGGGTAGATACCCTTTTGGTGCGGGCCCATTTGTGGAGGTTTTTCAGGTGCCCCTTTATCTCCTCTTTAACTATGCTTATCTCTGTGAGGTATGCCTCCTCTGTGCATTTGTGCAAATCTTCCCACAAGGCCTTGGAAAGTTCCTCCTCCCACTGTTCTACGGCATTGTAGAGCCTGTGCAGCATCTCCCTTCGGAATTTTATGCTCAAGGTTGCACCGCTTCTGAAGAACTTGCGCTGCTCCTCTACAGTTGCGGGGATATCCACAGTCGGGTATTGGCTTTTTTCTGAAGTTGTATCCATATGAGGGAAGAATTATATATACATATACAATTTGCGTGGTAATCTGTTCAATCCGGGTACTCAGCCAGGGGGCAAATAGGTTAATAAGGGTACTGAACCCGATTTATCGTATCTGTTCAATCAATCCGCTGCACCCCTGAAGAACATCCCGGTAGGTCTGTTCAAAATCTCCTGTGTACCAAGGGTCGGCCACGTCGCGGGATTTACCGGCAAACTCCATCATCAGGTGTACCTTCCCATTGATTCCGGAATCCTGGAGGGCTACCCCGGCAGGGGCGTCTTCCCAGTTTGGAACAATGTGGCCAAGGAGTCTCTGGTTGGAACGGTCCATAAGGATGACAAGGTCTTGCTGTGCAAACTCGTCGGGAGTAATCTTGTGTGCTGCATGGCGGGAGAATTGCACCCCCTTCTCGTGGAGTTTCCTCTTTGCAGGGGGATAGATGTCATTCCCAATCTCCTCGGTGGAAACCGCTCCCGAAGTTATCTCAAACTCATTTTCCAGCCCGGCTTTGCGCACAAGGTCCTTCATTACATATTCTGCCATTGGGCTGCGGCAGATATTGCCGTGGCAGACAAAAATTATTCTTTTTTTCATGATATTAAAGTTTCTCGTTTATCCTGCAATTGATGCAGCCAGGAACATAAATGAAAAGAGCAGGAGATTTAATGCCGTTTTGCCAAGTAGGGGATTGAGCGCGGAACCTTGGCTCCCAATAATCCTTTTCCATATTGCCGTATGCAGGATAAGGTATATTGCAGGTGCGGACAATCCCCATAATGGGATGTTTTTCCATACCGGAACCATTGCTGCCATGGCTATGAAACCGCCTGCCAGATATGCTGTACCCATTGCTTTTCTCCCAAAGATTACAACTGTAGTGCGTTTCCCAACCTCCTTGTCATCGTCCATATCCCTATAGTTGTTCACTACAAGGACATTTGCGGCAAGGATTCCTATTGTAACTGAGGTTGGGAGGCTTGTCCCTATTCCGCTCCAGTCTCCCTGCTGCAGCATGCATGTGAGGGTTACGGGTACAATTCCAAAGAAAATGATTACGGCAATGTCTCCCAGTCCATGGTGGGAGAGGGGATATGGGCCTGTACTGTATGCCAGGGCGGATATTCCTATTGCTGCTCCCATAGGGATGAGCCACCATTCACCGTAGAAAAGCATCATAAGGCCGGTTGCACCGGCAAGGGCAAGAGTGATGAAGGTGGCGTTTTTCATTGCTTGAGGGGTGATGTCCCCTTCTGTTACACCTCGGCGGAACCCTTCACGCCCTTTGCGGTCGAGCCCATTCTTGAAGTCGTAATATTCGTTCCCGAAATTGGATGCAATCTGGGCTAGTACGGCAAACATCAGGCACAGGAGTGCAGGTATTGCTCTGAAACTGTTATGCTGTATGGCACAGGCAGTTCCTGCAATTACCCCGGCAATACTTACCGGCAATGTCCTCAGGCGCATGGCCTCAATCCATTTCTTTATCATCAGGCTCTCTGTTGTTTGCATGCAAAGGTAATGAGATTTGGGGAATTTGGGTACAACTCATTATATTTGCATCTGATAAAACGTTAATTGAACGGGATTATGAAGAGATTCAGAATTTTTATACCTGCATTGGCCATTCTTATGGCAGCGGCGCTTTCTGCAGCAGGCCAGACGCCTACAAAGTTTACCCTTAAAGGCAATATTGATTACATATTGGAAAGTTATGACAGTGGGACTGTAATTGAGTCGGTAGCCTTGAGACAATATCCGAAAATGACACTTATAGGGAACGGTGGCGGAAATATCTCATATTATGGGGTTTTTGACGGTATTCCACAATTGGCGGAACTTGTAGTTGACCTAACGGTTCCAGGTGGTATCGGGACTACCAGCCTGGTTTTTGTCCTCGAAGAGGGTACTCTGGTTTTTGACGGGAAGATTGTTCCGCACGGGGGTAAACTGAACAATGCGTTGAGAACCCTTTGGGAGGAACTTCCAAAAATGAAGGAGAAGGATGCTGTTGCTGCAATAAGGGAGTTTGTCTCAAAAGAGGAGAATGCACCTGCTTCTATAATATTGTTGTCGGGAGCCATACCATTTGTAGGGACTGAAAATGCATACGACCTGGCTCTTGGTGCGCCGCAACAAGTGACCAGCCAGAGGGCGTTCAAGCCAGTCTTTGCAAAATTGGAGGCTCAGTCTTTGTTGGCACGCAATCAGAAATCTACAGACAAAGGGGCAATGTTCAAGGATTTTTCCGTTTATTATGGTGGTAAACTGCAAAGCCTCTCTGATTACGTAGGTAAAGGGAAGTATGTTCTTGTTGATTTCTGGGCAAGCTGGTGCGGACCATGCATGCAGGAAATTCCAAATATTGTGGAGGTATACAAGAAGTATGCAGGGGAACAGTTTGATGTATTGGGAGTTGCTGTGAATGATGATCCGGAAAGGTCAGTTGGGGCAGTAGAAAAGCTTCAGGTACCTTATCCGCAAATTATTGGTGCAGGAAGCCAGATACCGGCCATATACGGTATTCAGGGAATACCTCATCTTATCCTTTTTGCTCCCGACGGAACAATTGTCCAGAGGGGAATGCGAGGTGCCCAGATTGAGGAGGCAGTAAAGAAAGCCCTCAAACTTAAATGATTGGAGAAGTGATATGAAAAGAATATTCTTTATTGCAGCGGTGACATTTGTTGCTTTTATAGTTGCCTCCTGTGGAAGGGAAGGGAGGTTTACAGAATCTGAGAAAAATATCATAAATGATTCTCCCGACAAAATTCTCAAGGTATATACCATTGAAAATGAAGATGAACTGGAGGTTCTCAGGGCACTTTCTACCGATCTTTCCATAAGCGAACTTAAGGGTGAACATTATAGTCTGCTGGCGGAGAGGATGGTAAAGACAGTCTCGGATTCTACAGTTGACGGTGTAGGTCTTGCTGCTCCCCAGATTGGCATTAACAGGAACATTGTTGCAGTACAGCGTTTCGACAAGGAGGGGGAGCCATTTGAGGTGTATCCCAATATTTCTATAGTGGAGTATTCTTCCGAATGTGCTGCTGGCCCTGAAGGGTGCTTGTCTGTCCCAGGACAGCGCCATGATGTTGAACGACACACAGGTGTAACAATACGTTATTATTCTCTTGCAGTTTCCGCTATGGTGGAAGAAAAGATAGAAGGTTTTACAGCCGTGATATTCCAGCATGAGGTTGACCACTTGGGTGGGGTGCTGTATATAGACCGAATTTAGTCACGACGTGATTTTGTACAATTGCTTGGGGACCAAGCAATTGTAAAATTGAGGTGCATGGAATTTCCAGCACCTCAATTTTTTATTTTGCTGATTTTCAGCAAAATGTACAAAATCACGTCGTGATTGTAAGATTCCCTTACACCTGTAAAGTTTCTTTACACTTTTTATTATATGACAATTTTTGTAAATATCACATATACAGGTTGTTATACTGTTTGGCACGGGCGTTGTGCCAATAGAGGGGAAAATGGTAAAAGTGTAAAGGAATTATGATTAAAAAGTCAATAATATCGGTTATTTGGGGAGCGATGGCGGTGGTGATGCTGTCGGGAAGAGGTACAGTATATGCACAGGAGAAGGTTTATACCCTAAAGGAGTGTATGGAGTATGCGGTTTCCAATTCAACTCAAGTGAGGATACAGCAAGCCAATACAAGGGATGCCCAAGTGGAGAGGAGGAGTGCGATACTTCAGGCGTTTACACCGGCAGTTTCAGCAGGTACTTATGCATATTACAATTTTGGACGCTCGGTGGATCCGGAGACCAATACCTACAAATCTACAACATCGTTCCAGAACGGATATTCGGCCTCGGGTTCCATAACCCTTTTCAATGGGTTTGAAGCGTTGAACAACCTTAAAATCTCCAAAACTGCCGCCGCTATGGGGCTGAGCCTGGAGCAGCAGACACGGGACGGGATTTGCCTGGCCACAATGGAGGCTTACTATAATGTCATTTACCATTACCAGATGTGCAAGGCATTGGCTCAGGAGGTGGAGGCTGCAGCCAAGGCGGCCCATCTTGCAAAAAGGGAAGAGGAACTGGGGAGGAAAGGTTATGCGGATGTGGTGCAGATTGAGGCTGATCTTGCAGCAAAGGAGTACAGGCTTATCACTACCAGAAATATGTACAACGATGCTCTGATGACTCTTAAAGATGTGATGTTCTGGCCTTTGGATGAGGAACTGAATATAGATTTTACCATAGCAGATGACTCCCTGCTTGCAAATGCGGAAGAGTTGGTGTATGGCGGTTCATTGGATGATTGTCGGGAAGAAATTATTGAAAATGCGGTGAATAACCTTCCTGCAGCAGCATTGGCAAAAGGGGAGATGATGAATGCCAAACGGGCACTCAGCACCGCTAGGATGCAGTTGCTCCCCTCTTTAAGCCTCAATGGCGGTTGGAGTACCAGTTATTTCACTTATCCCGACGAAAAAGGTTATAAGGCAGTCCCTTTCAAGGACCAGTTCTCAAATAATATGGGTGAATATATACAATTGTCTATGTCTATACCTATTTATGGTCGTCTGAACAGACAGGCAAACATTTCACGCAAAAAAAATGCTTATGAAAGGGCAACAGCCCAGTATGAGCAGAAAATCAGGGAGATAGAGACCGAAGTTTCTCGTGCCCTTCAGGATAAGGAAGGTGCTCAGGTTGCTTTGCTGCAGGCCTGCAGGCAAGCCAAAGTTCAGCAGGAGGCATACAAATACAATACCCGTAAATTTGAGCAGGGACTGATTTCCCCTATTGAATACCAGACTGCTTCCGGCAACTGGCTTGCAGCCAAAGCCGAACAGATCAACGCATTGCTAATGTTTTATTTGAAGAGTAGTGTTGTGGAGTATTACAGCGGCGTACCTTACCTGGAGCAGAAAGTCGGTGACCGACTTAACTCGGGGACCGAGTTTTAAAAATTGATTTTGAAAAATAATAAAATTTGTTATATGGATAAGATTATAGAAAAGAAGAAAGGTTTGGCGGCGGCGTTTACCGGAAGGGCTTTGCCGTATTGGTTGGGGGCTTTTGTTGTGGTTTTTGTGTTATGGCTTATTTTTAGGGACAATTCAAGTACTTTGAGGGTGAATGGAGAGACACTTTCGTATGGGAATGTGGTCAGAGGGGAGTTCAATGATTATATAAGGGTTACAGGGCAGGTACAGCCTATGACAACAATACAGATATCACCTCTTGAGGGTGGAGTTGTGCAGGAGATTGTTACAGAGGAGGGCTCCAAGGTAAAGAAGGGGGATGTGATTCTGGTGCTGAGCAATGAGAGCCTCGATCTCCAGATTCTCAACTCGGAGGCTGAACTGGCGGAGAAAGAGAACATACTCCGCAATACCATGATCTCAATGGAGCAGCAGAAGTTGAGCGTGCATCAGGAGATGCTCCAGTTGAGGATTGAGGTGCGAAGGAGCCGCAGGGCTTATGAGAGTGCCAAGGAATTGTATGCGGAGAAACTTATTTCCCGAGAGGAGTGGCTGAAGGCTGAGGAGGATTACATGCTGGCATCAGACCGTCTGGAACTGGTGGAGACACGAGCCAAACAGGACAGCCTGTACAGGGATGTTGAGATTACCCAAATGAGGGAGAGTCTGGACAATATGCGCCTTAATATGAGGATGATCCGCAAGAGAAAGGAGAATCTTACCATAAAGGCCCCTATTGATGGGGAACTGGGTTTGCTGGATGTTGTCCTTGGGCAGAGCATTGGAGCCGGTACCAAGGTGGGTCAGATAAACAATTTGGATTCCTATAAGATTGAGGCACTTGTGGATGAGCATTATATAGACAGGGTAACTGCAGGGTTGATGGCCCAATTTGAGAGACAGGACGAGAAATACAATACTGTTATCCGCAAGGTTTATCCGGAGGTGCGTGACGGCAAGTTCAAGACCGATTTCAAATTCAGTGGAGAGCAGCCTGCCAACATCCGTACCGGCCAGACTTATTACCTGAACCTTCAGTTGGGACAGCCTGAGGAGGCGGTTATGATACCTCGCGGAACATTCTACCAGAAAACAGGAGGCCGTTGGATCTATGTAGTCTCAGAAGATGGAACCAGCGCTGTAAAACGCCCAATCCGTATTGGCCGCCAGAACCCTCAATACTACGAGGTGCTTGAAGGCCTGGAGCCTGGCGAAAGGGTTGTAGTAAGCGGGTATGACAACTTTGGTGATAATGAAGTATTAGTGTTTTAATCACGTTGCAATTTTGTACAATTAACTGAAAATTAAGTATATAGTAAATGAAGGTTTTTAAAGGTGAATTTTTATTAGTTTGATTCTGAGTCAATTGTACAAAATTGCGACGTGATAATAGGAAAACTATGGTCAAGAACTTTTTGATGACGCTCAAACGCTACAAGGTGGCGGGGGTGTTGAATATACTGGGACTTACTTTGGCGTTCACAGCGTTTTATGTGATAGCGTCGCAGGTGTGGTATTCTGTAACCTACAACAGGCCGTTGAAGGATTCGGAGAGGGTGTATTTGATTTCGGCGTTGTGGGGAGCGAGCTGGGCTGGGGAAGATTCATTTTGGAGTGCCAATTGTCCGCAACCTGTAACTAAAGAGAGTGTAGAGGCATTTCCCGATGCAGAATCAAGTACGCATTTCAGAAGTTATGCCTTTCCAATTAGGATATGGGGAAATAATAACGGCAATTTCCAGAAATACAATATAGGTAGTTATGATATGTCTCCCGATGGCCTGGAAGTGTTCGGTTTTGACATAATTTCGGGAGATGCCTCAAAGATAAAGGAACCTAACACAATTGTTGTATCAGAGAGTGCTGCACAAAGGATGGGAATTGGTGTTGGAGATATCCTTTATTATGAGGGTGGCACATTTAACAATGATATTAAACCTTACGTTTCTCAAACAGTTGTTGCCATATTCAAGGATTTTTCAAAGAATACATTCCTGTATAATCACCATATTTTTAAAAATGATAATTGTAAAGATGGGGAAGGGAACAACAACTGGAATTATAGCCATTTTGTGAAATTCAAGGAAGGAGCAAATCTGGAAGAGTTCAAGACTATTTGGATAGACAAATATGCTGCGTGGTATATGCAGCAAGTAAAGGAGTGGATGGAAGAAGATCCTGAGGAGGAATATAAAGAAGGGGATGAAATTTTGCCTATAAGATTGATAGGCCTTAATGAAATGTATTATGGCGGCAATTTGAATAGTAAGCAGTATGAAGCTGGTACGGTAGGCTCTACAATAACACTTGCTTCCATTGCCCTGCTTATTGTGGTAATAGCCTTCATAAACTTTGTGAATTTCTTTATGGCACTTGTGCCTGTAAGAATGCGTTCGGTAAATATCTGTAAAGTGTTTGGAGCTGAACAGAAAACACTCAGAAGAAGCTTTTTATATGAAGCTGTTGGACTGGTGGCTGTGGCATTTGTAGCGGCGCTTGGCGTAATTGAGGCACTTCAGGGCAGTTTTATTACAGAATATGTAACATGTTCACTTGCTCTTCCAGATAATTTGCCTGTTATTGGAATTATCCTTGCATTGATGATAATTTTTGCGGTAATTTCAGCAATTTATCCTGCATTCTATATTACCCGGTTCAATGCTTCTTTGGCGGTGAAGGGGAGATACGGGAGTTCCTTGTCGGGAAGAAGAATGAGGACAATCCTTGCGGGATTCCAGTTTTCTGTTGCTATGGTGCTCATTATTGTGGCTGCCTCTTTCTGGATGCAGTACAAGTATATGGCCAACTTTGATATTGGACTGGAGAGGGAGAATATTCTTACTTTTACTGCGTTTGATGTGCGTAAAAACGGGGAGGCTGTGGTGGAGAAGTTGCAGCAGTATCCAGATGTTGAAGATGTTACGGCCAGTACAAGTACTGTTGCCACAAAACATCAGGTGTGGGGCAGGAGTTATAATGGCAAGGAGTATTTCTTGAATGGTTGGTTTGTAAGGTGGAATTTGCCTGAGTTCTTTGGAATTGAAGTTGTGGAGGGGGAAGGTTTTACGGAGAACTCACATAGCAGTGAAGATATGTTGGTTACAAATAATATGCACCTGGAAATGGGGATTCCGTTGGGGCATAAGGGAGACGAGTACAAGATAACAGGATTTATGAAGAATGTAAAGCTGGCTCCAGCTGAAGAGAATGTTGATTATGTGGCGTTGTGTTGTACCAAATCCCGCCAATGGGGCTGTTTTTATATCCGGTTGCAGTCGGGTGCTGATGTGGCGGCTTTCTCAAAATATGCAAAGGATCTGGTGCAGGAGTTTGCTCCGGGAGCCGATGAACCTGAGGTTGAGTTCTTTGATCAGGCAATAGGAAACCTCTATAATTCCACAAAAAAGTCTGCCGTTATCATTGCACTTTTTGCTCTGTTGGCAGTAGTTATAGCCCTTATGGGTGTATTTGGAATTGTGATGTTTGAAACCCAGCACCGCCGCAGCGAGATTGCCATCCGCAAGGTTTACGGTGCAGAGCCGGCCCAACTTGTGGGGATGCTCAACAACCGCTATGTGCTTACAGTCATTGTATGTTTCATCATTGCCGCCCCTGTTGCATGGATTGTTGTTTCCCGATGGCTGGAGCAGTTTGCCAACCGCATTGCAATGCCTTGGTGGATCTTCCTGGCTTCACTGGCCGCAGTACTCGCGGTAACCATAGGCCTGGTCACCCTCCGCTCCTGGAGAGCCGCACGTGAAAATCCGGCGGAGGTAGTGAGGCAGTAAATGCTGTGAGATGGAATCAATTAGGTTAAAATAGGGTAAATTTTTAAAAATTTACCCTGTGTTTTGCAGATATTTGTTAGATTTGTGGAGAAAGAGAGGTGGTTGGGGCATAATCATAAATTTTAAAATAATATTGTGATATGCCGGAAATAAGCAGATTTTATGGGATTATTATTACAATGTTCATTAATGATCATAACCCACCTCATTTTCATGTCCGTTATGAACAATACAGGGCATTGATTGAAATTAAAACAGGCAAGCTTTATGGCCAATTGCCAGGTAGGGCTCTGGCTTTAATTACGGAATGGATGAACTGCCATAAAGATGAATTATTGGAAAATTGGGAGCTATTGAAAAATGGTGAACAGTTCAAGAAAATAAAACCTCTTGAATGATGAAACTGATTTGGGTAACTGACGCCAAAGTTTGCAACGGATATGAGTTGCTGGTTACTTTCAACGATGGATGCAGGAAGATTTTTGATTGCAGAATATTATTGGAAGGAGGTAATGCTTTGTATGAGCCGTTACAGGATGCAAAGGCTTTCAAAGAAATTGCCCTTGACGGATGGACCGTTACCTGGAAAGATGGTACAATTGATGTGGCACCGGAGTTCTTATATGAAAAAGGGATTCCGGTTGAATGACTTTCAAAAGACAATGGCAACAAAGACTAAAGGGAAAATATTGGTTGTTGATGACAATGCAGGGATAAGGGGGGCACTGAAGGTGCTGCTCCCTTTGCATTTTGAGCAGGTGGAACTGATTGTCTCACCAAAGGAACTTATGGCAAAGATGAACCAGTTCAGGCCAAATGTGGTGCTGCTGGACATGAATTTCCATACAGATATAAATACCGGGAACGAGGGGCTGTACTGGGTGGCGGAACTCAAGAAGTATTTTCCGCAGACTGAGGTTGTCCTCTTTACAGCGTATGCCGATATCCAGTTGGCGGTGGAGGGGATGAAGCGCGGGGCGTTTGATTTTGTTGTAAAGCCATGGGATAATGCAAAACTTGTGGAGATACTTGCCAAGGCGGTGGAGAAGAACCGCAAGGAGCAGAAACAGAGCCCTCAGCAGGTTCAGCAGCAGGTTCTTCCCGACAAAATGATCTGGGGGGAGTCTCCGCAGATGCAGGCAATACGGAGGACAGTGGAGAAGATTGCCCCTACAGAAGCCACAGTGCTCATTACCGGAGAGAACGGTACAGGAAAGGATGTCCTTGCAGGGGAGATTCACAGCAGGAGTGGCAGATGCAGCAGACAGATGGTGAGCGTGGATGTTGGAGCCCTCACCGAGACCCTTTTTGAAAGCGAACTGTTCGGCCATGTGAAAGGGGCCTTTACGGATGCCCATGCAGACCATACCGGCAAGTTTGAGCAGGCCAACGGTGGAACCCTCTTCCTGGATGAGATAGGTAATATCCCAATCCATCTGCAGGGGAAACTCCTGAGGGTGCTGCAGAACAGGTGTATTACCAGAGTGGGAGATACCCGTCAGATTCCTATAGATATCCGCCTGATTTGTGCCACCAATATGGATCTGGAGCAGATGATCAGGGACGGAAAGTTCAGGGAAGACCTTTACTACCGCATAAATACCATGCATATTGTATTGCCTTCATTGAGGGAGCGTATGGATGAGATCAAGCATCTGGCAGAGCAGTTCATGACAAGATATGCCCAGAAATACGGGAGGAATGTGAAACACATAGACCATCAGGCCCTCTCGGCTCTCAAACTCCACCGCTGGAGGGGAAACATCAGGGAACTCAAGAATGCAATTGAAAAGGCTGTTATTATGAGTGAAGGGGAGACCCTTACCCTCCAGGATCTGCAGATGAGCATTTCTCTTCCCGACAACTCCCTATCTTCCCACAGTCCAATGTCTTTGGGTGGTGGAGCATCGCATGCACAAGGAAAAGGGGAACAGGAATATAACGGGGAGACCCTTGAAATGCAGGAGGAGAGGACAATCCGGGCTGCAATGGAGAAATGCGGAGGCAATCTCTCCCTGGTTGCCAAGACCCTCAACATCTCCCGTCCTACATTGTACTCAAAATTGAAAAAATACAACATTTGATTGTCGGGATGCTGAAAGTGATTCTCATATTGCTGGTTATTGCGCTGGTGTGCTTCCTGTACACTGTCTATTTGTGGCACAAGACCAATGAGAAACTCACTTTTATGCTGGATTCCCTGGATAATGACGATGTAAATTTCAGGTTCCGGGAGAGGCTTTTCTTCAATGCCTCACTTAACCGTACACTCAACCGCCTCAGGGGGATTTATGAGAAGAGGCAGAATGAACTGCGGGAACAGGAGCAGTATTTTGCCCGTATGCTGGAGAATGTTCAGACCGGAATTGTGGTGGTTGAAGAGTTGCATGGAAGGATACTTTTCTACAATAATTTTGCAAAAGTGCTGCTGGGAATGGAGCAGGTGTCGCACCTGAGGCAGATAAAGCGCTTGAATGAGCAGCTTTATGATGCTTTCATTGCAGTAAAGCCGGGAACGAACCTCAAGGCCTCCTACTACAATGAGAGCGCATCTGTAAATATCCTCCTTTCGGCCTCCTATGCATCGCTGAAAGGGAAAGATGTGAAGATTGTGGCGGTGAGCAACATTGACCCGCAGTTGAGTGAGAACCAGGAAGAGAGTTGGAACAAACTCACCAGAGTCCTCACCCACGAGATTATGAACACAATTACCCCAATTGTTTCGCTAAGCGATACCCTCAACCAGTGTGCGGTGGAGGATAAATTGGATTCCAATTACATCTCCGGGCTGGAGACAATTTCCGCTTCATCCAAAGGGCTGCTCAGTTTTGTTGAGTCTTACAGGAGCCTCACCAGGGTGGCTGCCCCTATCAGAAAATCTTTCCTCGTGGGGGAACTGGTAGAAAGGGTGTTCCAACTTACCGCCCCTTACACTTCTGATGTTGGGATTGGGACAGTTTACATTGAGAAGACCGAGGATGTAATCCTTTGGGCAGATGAGAACCAGATAGCCCAGATACTTATAAACCTTGTGAAGAATGCGGCGCAGGCCGGGGCCACCCGCATTGAGATTTCAGTAGAACTTGATTCACTTGAGAATGTGGTGATTGAGGTCTTCAATAATGGTGCCCCAATTAGCGCAGAAGGGCGCGAAGAGATTTTTGTCCCGTTCTACACCACCAAACAGGAGGGTACCGGCATAGGTCTCTCCCTCTCCCGACAAATCATGCGACTTCACAACGGCTCCCTCACACTCTCCCGCAGCGACGAAAAGGGAACAGCCTTCAAACTCAAGTTCTCGTAACGTTGTCTTTTTGTACAACTCGCTGAAAGTCAATACTGATTAGATTAAGAGGAAATACCTTTGAAAACTAAATCCCTCCCAAACCTTTGGTTTGGGCTCCTCCCGTTCACGAGACCACGGGCGGTCACGGTTTTCAAAGGTATTTCCTCTTAATTTATTGAACCCTGTTTATCAGCGAGTTGTACAAAGAGACAACGTCACAAAAAAGTGCTATATTTGAAGTATGAAAATTTTATATAATCTATTCTGCCTTACAGTTGTGCTTTTTGTGGCGGGATGTGCCAGGAACGGAGGGTTGCCGGATCTGCCGCAGAGCCCTGTGGTGATACTGTTTGAGAATGATGTCCATTGTGCGGTGGAGGGATATGCAAAGATGGCGGCCCTTAAGGTAGAGGAACAGGTACATACACCATATGTTACAGTGGTGTCTGCAGGAGATTTTGTGCAGGGAGATGTGATAGGTTCCGTTACAGAAGGGGAATCCATAGTTGGCATAATGAATGAGGTGGGGTATGATTTTGTGGCACTGGGGAACCATGAGTTTGATTTTGGAATGGAGCGGCTGCAGGAGATTGCACGTGATCTGAGGGCGGAGGAGTTGTGCGCAAATTTTACATCAATCAAAACTCAGGAGCCTGTATTCAAGCCATATAGTATAGTAGATTATGGGGGGTGCAGAATTGCATTCATAGGGCTGATTACCCCATCAACCGCAACATCTGTAATTCCAAAGACTTTCCAGGATGAGGAGGGGAATGTTGCCTACGGATTCAATTCCGCTAACCTCTTTACCTGTGCCCAACAATGGATAGATAAATCCAGGAGTGAGGGGGCAGATTACGTGATAGTGTTGTCCCATCTTGGGGATATCAAGGAGGGGGATTACCCTACATCTGTAGAGTTTATCGGGAATACAACTGGGGTAGATGTGGTGCTGGATGGCCATTCCCACACTGTTATTCCCGACAGTCTTGTGCTGGATAAGGAGGGTAAGCCGGTGCTGCTTGCCTCCACAGGAACCAGATTTGAATTTGTGGGGAAACTTGAACTCTCTGTTGAAGGAAAATTCTCTTCAGAACTCCTGCCGGCAGAGACTTTGCAGGATGCCCCGGGGGTTGCGGCATTTGTGGAGGAGTTGAAGGAGGGGGTACTTGCTGCAGGGGAGAGGATTGTGGGGCATCTTGAGGAGGATCTGTTTGCACTGGATTCCAACGGCGACTGGCTTGTGAGGGACAGGCAGATGCCTATTGGAACTTTTTGTGCCGATGCTTTCCGGGAAGTGCTGGGTACCGATATTGCCATGATAAATGGCGGAGGCATAAGGAACAACCTTTATGCAGGAGATATCTCCTACAATGATCTTCTCTCTGTGTTTCCTTTTGGAAACAATGCCTGCACCGTTTCCCTTACAGGTGCGCAACTGGCAGATATACTTGAGGCCTCTGTAAGGTCTCTTCCTCTGCCGAGCGGCAGTTTCATGCAGGTGAGTGGGGTGCGCTACAATTGTGATGTGTCTGTGACTTCTCTTGTAGAGTTGGATGACAGCGGCCTTTTCCTTGGTATCCGCCCGGGGGCCTCCCGACGAGTCTCAGATGTTCAGGTACTTGACAAATCCACAGGGAATTATCTTCCGGTAAACCCCTCTGCAACCTACACCCTGGGCGGAATAGACTATAACCTCGCCAACCTCGGCTCCGACGGCATGTTCCGCTACACCAAACTTCTCCACAGCAACCAGGGGCTGGATGTGGATGTATTGTCCCAATTTTTATCACGACGCGATTTTGTACAATTGTTTGGTTCCCAAACAATTGCAAAATGAGGTTCCAAGAACCTCATTTTTTATTTTGCTGTGAATCAGCAAAATGTACAAAATCGCGTCGTGATTGTAAGATTCCCTTACACATGTAAAGTTTCTTTACACTTTTTATTTTGTAATAATATGTGTAAATAGCAGTAAAACAGTTGTTTACATTCTTTGGCACGGCCGTTGCTCCTGTAATGGCATAGATGTAAAAGTGTAAAGGAATAACTTATGAAACTGAAAAGGGATATTGTTAAAATTCTTTCGTTGGCCTTAGGACTGGCTGTTGGGGTAGTGCTGATTGCAAAGGTGTGTTTTGAACTCCAGTATGACAGTTTTTACGAAGACAGGGAGCGGGTATATAAAATCATGACCGGAGTGGTGAGGCATGATGAGGATCCGTTGAATGCAGACCAGATCAGCGGGGCGGTGGCACCGGGATTCAAGGAGTTTGTGCCGGGAGTGGAAGCGGCAACCAGGGTTACACCGGTATTCAACAACAGCACATACTATACAGAGGAGAACAACAAGTTTACTGCGGGGCTCCTGCTGGCAGATACAAGTTTCTTTGACATTTTCACAAGGGAGATATATGCAGGAGATCCACACAAGGTATTCAGTGAGTGGGGAAAAGTTATGGTTTCCCTCTCTTTTGCCCAGAAGTTGGGGGGTACAGAAGAAGTTGTCGGGAAGACAATATATAATGAATCGCTCCCGAAGGCAAAATTCACCATTGAAGGGGTATATGAAGATTTTCCCAAGAACAGTACTTTTGCAGGGACAGATATCCTGTTGAGTGTCCCTACATATGCCAAAAACAGTACTGAGAACTGGTTGGGAAACGACCGTTACTATGGGTATGTAAAACTGGAACCAGGTGTTGATCCCGACAATCTTGCAGATGCCATACATGCAATGCAGGAGAAGAACCAGCCTCTGGCGGAACTGGAACAGAGCGGACTGAAATTGTGGTACTGGCTGCAGAGGGCAGACAGGCAGCATCTCCTCTATTCCAGCACCAACAGGAATATGGTAATAATGCTCTCAATTGTAGCACTCCTCCTTATTGCAGCGGCCTCTGTGAACTATATCCTCAATACTATATCTTCTGTTGTGCAGAGGGCCAAGGAGATAGGGGTAAGGAAATGTTACGGTGCCGGGAGCGGCAGCATAATGGGGCTGATTCTCAGGGAAGTAGCAACTAATGTGGTAATATCAGCAGTTCTGGCTATAGGAATGGTTCTGGCAATGCAGAAGATGGTAGAGAGATTGCTCGATGCCTCTCTTGCCTCATTGTTCACTCCGGTGTCAATAGCAAGTGCGGTGGCAGTGTGCGGGGTAATGCTGTTGGTATCGGGACTCATCCCTGCAAGAATATTTATGGGAATTCCGGTCTCAACTGCATTCAGGAACTATCGGGAAACAAAAAGGAGATGGAAACTCATTTTCCTTGGGGTGCAGTTTACATTTACAGTGTTTCTGGCGTGTGCAGTTACAATTTTCGGGAAGCAGTACAATATGATGCTCAACGAGGATATGGGGTATGAGTATGACAATCTCCTGGTGGCATATCTGCCTGGGACTCCAACTGAAGATTTCTTTAAGGTGCAGGACAAGTTGGCCTCTATGCCTGAGGTTGTGGGGTGTGAACTTGTATCGGACATTCCAATGTTTGGGTCGTCGGGAAACAATGTGTATCTCCCTGGTGCGGAGAAGGAACTGTTCAATATCTCAGACCAGTATTATTCAACAGAAGGTACTGCGGAACTCCTTGGAATAGAGTTTATTGAAGGTGGGGAGCCGCAGACTCCAAAGGAGATTGCCGTAAGCCGCTCATTTGTGGAAAAGATGCAGCAGTTTACAGACTGGAGCGATGGTGCCATTGGAAAGGCGGTGATTATGACCGAGCACAGTGCCCATAAGGATGACATCTATATCATTTGCGGAGTATATGAGGATTACAAGATAGGTGCGCTGGTATCGGATGACAGGCCAAGTGTGAGGTTTGGTGCGCTGCAGGGAGATGGAAATGTCTATTTCAACTTTATACTCGTAAAACTTTCCCGTATGGATGCAAATGCAATTGCCCGTGTGCAGGGGGCAATCAATGAGATGCTTCCCGACAAATCCCTTGAAATTGCCTCTTACAGGGAGGGGATGCTGGAGCAGTTCTCAGACGTGAAGAAAGTGAAGGATTCCATCCTCCTTGGCGGCCTGGTATCCCTGATCATCTCCCTTATGGGACTTATAGGGTACATTAAGGATGAAACTTCCCGCCGCAGTTCCGAGATGGCCATCCGAAAAATCAACGGTGCCCTTCCAGGGGAAATAATGGGGTTGTTTGTAAAAGGCATTATACCATTGGTGGTTGTGGCCTCCCTTTTGGGCAACATTGCTGCCCACCTTGCCTCCGACATGGCACTTGAAATGTTTGAGCAGAAAACCCATATAGGGTTATGGATTTATATCATCTGCGATATTGCAGTAATGCTCATTATACTTATAAGTGTAATAATTAACAGTGTCCATGTTTCCATGGCAAACCCCGTGGAATCCCTCTCTAAAGGAGAATAATAGAAAGTCGGTCCCCGAGTTACTATAAAGTCGGTCCCCGACTTCCAAAAAAGGTGTAATTAAAATTTAAAATTTAAATAATAATAGTTATGATTAAAGTTACTGATTTAAGCAAGGTTTTTAGAACTGAAGAGATTGAGACAACTGCTCTCAACGGTGTTTCATTTGAGATCAATGAAGGTGAGTTTGTGGCAATTATGGGCCCTTCCGGATGTGGAAAATCTACATTGCTGAATATTATGGGATTGCTGGACAATCCGTCGGGAGGAAGTTACATGCTGCTTGGCAGTGAGGTTGGCCAGTTGAAGGAGAAGGACCGTACCAAGTTCCGCAAGGGCAACATTGGTTTTGTGTTCCAGAGTTTCAATTTGATTGATGAACTCAATGTGTTTGAGAATGTGGAACTTCCGCTGAGGTATCTGAACATCTCTGCCGGTGAGCGCAAGCAGAGGGTTACCGAAATCCTCAAGAGGATGGGGATTTCCCACCGTGCAAAACACTTCCCTCAGCAACTTTCTGGAGGTCAGCAGCAGAGGGTAGCCATTGCCCGCGCAGTGGTTTCAAATCCAAAACTTATCCTTGCCGACGAGCCTACAGGTAACCTGGATTCAAAGAACGGCAAGGAGGTTATGGACCTTTTGAGCGAACTGAACGCCGAGGGTACCACCATTGTAATGGTAACCCACTCGCAAAAGGATGCTGCCGTAGCCCAAAGGGTGATCAACCTCTTCGATGGCCAGATAGTTGGGGATGTGAAGAATGAGTTGTAATTTGTTACAAAATCACGACGTGATTTTGTACAATTGCTTGCAAATGAGAATGTTGTAAATTGCCAAGGCTTAAAGTTTACAAAATGCTATTTTGTAAAGTGTTGAAAATTAATATTTTGTACAAAATTGCGTCGTGATTAAAATTGAATATTTATGAAAAGGTTATTCAAAGGCTCGGGGCTCCTTAATTTGTTGGGAATGACGGTGGCGTTTGCGTCGTTGTATATTCTGTTGGTGCAGGTGTATCACGACCTTAGCTATAACAAGGGGATAAAAGATGCCTGGAGGCTGTATATAATGGCGGTCCCAAGCTGGTTTGAGGAGGGGAACCTGCAGGTGAGCATGAACAGACCTGTTGCGTCAATGATAGCGGGCCAGTCCCCTATGGTGGAGAGTTACGGTGTTGCCAGGATAAATATAGACAATAAGCGCCCGGTGTTTATAGGGGAGGGGGAGAACCAAAAACAGTATTCGGCAGGTATATCTGAACTCACAAGAGGGGCACTGGATGTGTTCGGCTTTACCCCTGTTGCCGGAACCTTTGAGGGGATTGAGAAAACAAATGCCGTTGCCATAAGTGAAAAGATGGCCAAAGCGATGGGTGCAGGTGTAGGGGACGCCGTAAGGCTTATATCAGAAACGGGAACCCCATACACCGTGGCGGCAGTTTATGAGGATATGCCTCTGAACAGCGACCTTGGAAATGTAGAGGTGCTTTTCTGTAACCAGCTTGAAACCAGTGGTGTGGACAACTGGAGCGAGTGGGGATACAATAATTTTGTAAAACTCACCTCAGCTGCTGAACTGGAGGCTTTTGAGGAGGGGGCAGTAAAGATAGTGGAGAAGGTCATCAGGGAAGAATTGTTTGCAAAGGCCCCTAAGGGTGAGGAAATTACCGAGGAAGATGTACAGGAATACATCAAAAGGGCAACCCCAAAACTCATACCATTTGAGGAACTTTATTTTGCACAGAACCTGGATAACCACTCCGGCCGCCAGGGTAACCGCACCACAACCCTTACCCTGCTGGCAGTTGCAATCCTCATTGTGGTAATCACCCTCATCAACTTTGTAAACTTCTTCTTTGCGCAGGTGCCCATGAGAATAAGAAGTGTGAACACCCGCAAAATCCTTGGAAGCAGCAGGGGTGCCCTCGTGAGGAACCTTATGGCAGAATCGGGTGCCCTGGTGGCAGTCTCATTGTGCGCGGCAGTTGCGGTGGTACTCCTGTTCAAGAGTTCCACATACGCCAACCTCATAAGTTGTTCACTTGCTTTTCCCGACAATTTTCCTGCAATCCTCATAACCGTTGCAGCTGCGATTGTGATGACAGTGGCATCAAGTGTATATCCTGCACTCTATACCACCTCATTCCCGCCGGCACTTGCAATTAAAGGAACTGTCGGGATGAATGCAAAAGGAAAAAATTTGCGATATACCCTCATTGCACTGCAGTTTGTAATTTCCATCTCATTTGTGATATGTGCAATCTGCATAAAGAGGCAGCACTCCTATATGATGAACTATGACATGGGATTCAATAAGGAGTATCTTCTTACAGCAGACCTTCCTATTGGCAGTTTTCAGGCAAGGGAGACCATTCAGGGTGAGCTGCTCAAGTCTACATTGATTAAAGATGTTGCCTGGGCTGCAGGTCCGCTGGTAAATACCACCAGAATGAGTTGGGGACGCCCATTTAAGGATGGGCAGATAGGCTTTGATTCCTATCCCGTTTCATGGAATTTCCTCCGCTTTATGGGAATTGAGGTGGTTGAAGGAAGGGATTTTACAGAATCTGATGAGGTGAGTGAAAACGGGGTGTTCATCTTCAACCAGGTAGCCAAGAACAAATTTGGCCTCACCCTTGAAGACAGGATAGCAGGACATAATGGGGTGACGGACATTGCCGGCTTCTGTGAAGATTTCCAGTTCCGTCCGCTGCAGTATGAACTTACCCCGTTCGCATTCTACATATTTGGCAAGGAGCCATGGTGGCAGACAACACATCTGTACATAAGATGTGATGCCGGAGCCAAGGTGAGCGATGTAACCGAAGCACTGCGTGAAACAGTACACAATTATGCTCCCGACTATCCTGTAGAGAAACTTAATGTGAACTTCTTTGACCATGAACTTGGCTACATGTACCAAAAGGAGAAGAACCTTACCACTTTGGTTACACTCTTTACAGTAATGGCAATCATCATCTCCCTTATGGGAGTGTTCGGGCTGGTAATCTTTGAAACCCAGTATCGCCGCAAGGAGATTGGTGTGCGCAGGGTGCACGGCTCAACAATTGGGGATATCCTTAAGATGTTCAACCTCAAGTTTGCAAAGCTTCTGCTCATCTGCTTCATTGTGGCAGCCCCATTAAGCTGGTTCATAATTGACTATTACTACAGCACCTTTGCCTACAGCGCTCCAATAAGCTTATGGATCTTTGCCCTGGCGTTCTGCATGGTAGCGGTAATTGTATCGGTAGTGGTAACAGCCGGCAGCCTCAAGGCCGCCAGGGAAAATCCTGTAAATTCATTACAACAATAATCACGTCGCAATTTTGTACAACTTGCTCATTATGAAGGTTGTATAAAATTGCAAAAGTGAGAATAATGATATGAAGATTTTATAAAGTGTTAATAGTTAATAAGTTGTACAAAATTGCGACGTGATTATGAGAAGTTATTTCAGATTCCTTTCCCGTAACAAACTCTACACTGCCATTGAGGTGGTGGGGTTCAGCATTGCCCTGGCGTTTGTAGTGTTCATTGCCACTTTTGTGGCAGGGGAGTTGGGGTATGACAAGAATCTTAAAGGTACGGAGAACATATTTGTAGGTCATGAGGATCACTTCACAATTATGAGTTATACTGTGGGTGATATTGTAAAGGAGACCTGCCCCGAGGTGGAGGAGGTGTGCAGGTTTCTTGCAACCTCAGTAATAGGTGGTGTGGCAATGGAGAAGAGTGTGGGGGAGGAGACAACCCCACAGAATGCAATAATAGCGGATACCTCTTTTTTCAGGTTCTTCACATTTCCGTTTGTAGAGGGGAGAAGGGAGGATGCCCTCTCGCAGCCGGATGCGGTGGTGGTGAGCGAGTCGTTTGCCAACGCACATTGGGGAGAGAAATCTCCAATAGGGGAGAAAGTTCAGATTACCGTAGGAAAAGAGAAAAGGGACCTCTTTATAACCGGAGTATATGAGGATATCAAAAGGTCGGTTTTCCCGAAGGCTGATATAATCTATGGTATGCACCACATAAAGGAGATGTATCCCAATCTCATTAGAGAAGGTAACGGTACGGTAGTGAACTTCTACAGGATAACGGAAGGGGCAGATTTGAAACAGGCGCAGGAGAAGGCCCTTGCTAAACTGAAGGAGTCGGATATTCTGTATGAGGTTGGTCTTATGAAGAACTTCTATTTCTCCCCATTCTCTCAGATACATTATGGGGTGAGTGTGCAGAGTTTCCCTTTTGAGGGGACAATTAACTTCAATTTTGTGATGCTCTTCCTGGCTGCAGGAATCCTGCTTCTGGCATTTGCACTGCTCAACTATATCTCCCTCACCGTTGCCCAGATAGGGTTCAGGGCAAATGAGATGGCCACCCGCAGACTTCTCGGAGAGCAGAAATGGGAAATTGCTTCCCGATATATCAAGGAGGCACTTCTTCTCACAGTATTTTCATTTGTATTGGCATTGCTGCTCATAGAAGTGTTTGGACCTGTTGCAAAGGAACTTGTCGGGAAGGAGATTTCCCTTAAAGATAATCTTGGTATATGGGAAATTGTACTTATGGTGGCATTTGTGTTTGGAGTGTCGCTGCTGGCGGGAGTCATTCCTGCCCTGCTTGTGGCAAAATACAAACCAATAGATGTGGTGAAAGGGGAGTATTCCGTGCGGGGAAGGATGGTGCTGGGGAAAGTTTTCATTGGGGTGCAGAATGTTGTGGCAATATCAACCCTGTGCATATCGTTGGCAATGTTCATGCAGTTCCATCACCTTTTGGCGCGGGACAGCGGCTACAATAAAGACAATATCATTGCCCTTGAGGGGGCACAGAGGGGTGCAGATTATTATCCCGACGAACTTTTGCAGTTGCCTTTTGTAGAGGAACTGGGTTGGGTACAGGCATCCCCTGCCCATAGTGACAGGAGCGGAATGGGAATGTTCCATAGAGGGGAACAGGTGCAGTTGGAGGGGGTATATGGCGACAGCACCGCCTTCAGGATGCTTGGGTTCAATGTGGTTTCCCTGAATGGGGATGTACACCCCGCAGACGGCACATTTTGGCTCACCGAGGGGGCTATGAAGGGGTTGGGGCTGGATTATTCTGAGAAAGAAGTGGTATTCGGTTCCGGTGCCAATGATTCCCATGGCATTTGCGGTGTGATACGGGATTTCCAGAAAGGGGACCGTACCATGGAGGATTGTGCCTCTTCAAATATAATCTGGTGGAACATGGAGTATAAAGGAGAGGAATCGTTCCCCTATTTGAGACGCATCCTGCTCAAAGTGAGCGGAGACGAGGCTGTTGCTGCGGCAGAATTGGAAAAATTCTACCAGAAGCATGACAACGGTATTCATGTATATCCTCTGAACGAGCTTTATAGAGGCTATTTTAACTCGGAGGAGAATAACCTGAAACTGATTACAGCCTTTACCTTGCTGGTAATCCTGCTCTCTGCAATGGCTATGCTGGCTATGAGCACCTACTACACCCGCCAGCAGTCGCGCAACTGGTCTGTCCGCAAGGTGTTTGGCTGCAGCAGAGGAGAAGTGTTCCTGAATATGGCCATGGGCTTCCTTAAAGTTGTAGCAGTTGCGGCGGTTATTGCTGTTCCTCTGGGCTGGCTTATTGTAGATAATTGGCTTGCCGGATACTCCTACCGGATAGCAAACCACTGGTGGCTCTATGCAATTGCCCTGCTTCTTATTTCCCTTGTGGCTGTAGTCTCCATCTCCTGGCAGGCTGTGCGGCTTATGAATTCCAACCCGGTTAAGGAACTTAAAAATATTTAATCACGTCGCAATTTTGTACAATTGTTTGGTAACCAAACAATTGTAAAATGAGGTTCAATTGAACCTCATTTTTTATTTTGCTGGGAATCAGCAAAATGTACAAAATTGCGACGTGACTGAACTTTTTCTCCCCCATTGATGTTATGCTCAAGAGCAGGATAATCTGCTTCTTTAAACAGACAGACTTATGGAAAAGGAGAAAAGCAACCACAACCAGCAGGAGGAGAGACGCCGCACAGCGCTCACCTCATCAAACGGAAGGCCGGTGGCCGACAATCAGAATGTACAGACAGCGGGGCAGCGCGGCCCAATGGTGCTGCAGGACCCGTGGTTCCTGGAGAAACTTGCCCATTTCGACAGGGAGGTGATACCCGAGAGACGTATGCATGCCAAAGGCTCCGGGGCGTACGGTACATTTACGGTAACTCATGATATCACCCAATACACCCGCGCCTCAATTTTCAGCCACATAGGAAAGCAGACAGAGTGCTTTGTAAGGTTCTCAACTGTGGCCGGGGAGCGTGGTGCGGCAGATGCGGAGAGGGATATCCGGGGATTTGCCATGAAATTCTATACCGATACCGGAAACTGGGACCTTGTGGGGAACAACACTCCGGTATTTTTCCTTCGCGACCCTCTAAAATTCCCGGACCTGAACCACGCCATAAAGAGGGATCCCCGCACCAATATGCGCAGTGCCAACAGCAACTGGGATTTCTGGACACTCCTTCCGGAGGCCCTCCACCAGGTTACAATTACCATGAGTTCCCGGGGAATACCATATTCGTACCGCCACATGCACGGCTTTGGGAGCCACACCTACAGTTTTATAAATGCGGCAAATGTCCGCACCTGGGTGAAATTCCACCTCCGCACCATGCAGGGGATAAAGAACCTCACAGACCAGGAGGCGGCAGCCATCATTGCAAAAGACAGGGAATCGCACCAGAGAGACCTCTACGAGAGTATAGAGCGTGGAGACTACCCACGCTGGAAATTCCAGATACAACTTATGACCCAGAAGGAGGCGGAGACCTACCGCATAAACCCTTTTGACCTCACCAAAGTGTGGCCGCACGGAGATTTTCCACTCCATGATGTGGGAATCCTGGAACTCAACCGTAATCCCGACAACTATTTTGCAGAGGTGGAGCAATCGGCCTTCAACCCGCAGAACATCATAGACGGTATAGGTTTTTCTCCCGACAAGATGCTCCAGGGACGCCTCTTCTCATACGGGGATGCGCAGAGATACCGCCTTGGGGTAAACCTTGAGCAGATTCCGGTAAACCGTCCCCGTTGCCCTGTACACTCATACCATAGGGATGGAGCGATGCGTGTCGACGGCAACTATGGCAGTACACTTGGGTATGAACCAAACAGTTACGGGGAATGGAAAGATAATCCTGAACTGAAGGATCCCCCTTTGAGGGTGACCGGCAGTGCCTGTGCCCACTCATCGGTGAAGAGTATCGGGGCAGATGTATATAACTACAACGAGAGGGAGTACGATGATGACTACTACTCACAACCGGGAGATCTCTTCCGCCTTATGCCGCCTGAAGAAAAACAACTCCTCTTTGAAAATACCGCCCGGGCAATGGAGGGTTGCGCAGAATTCATAAAGATACGCCACGCCCGCAACTGCTACAAGGCAGATCCCGCCTACGGCAAGGGGATAGCAAAAGCACTTGGTGTAGTACTGTAACGTAGATAACGTCACTTTAAATAAAACAGAAAAAGCAGCCCGAAAGGACTGCTTTTCTGCTGGTGCCCAGAACAAGACTCGAACTTGCACACCGTAACCGGCACCACCCCCTCAAAGTGGCGTGTCTACCAATTTCACCATCTGGGCTTGATTCGGGTGCAAATGTAGTATATTTTTTTTTCTCCTGCAAAACGTTTTTACAGAAAAATTGGTTATATTAGCAGACTATAACGAACAATTAAAATAATCTAGCGATGGTAGAACTGTACGAAAGCCAAATTAACCAGACTGAAGACTTGATTGATATTGCTGATTTCCTTACTGAAGATCCACAGTACAAGAAGAGTGTCCTCAAGTACATCAACAATCCGTATGATGCGGATATTGAGCGTATAGGGAAAGGTACATTCACCTTGGGCATTTCAAAGGCCGAGTCCCCTTCTTTGGATAAGTTTGATCCTGCCCAGGCTGTTACCAAGGCTACTACTGAGGCTCTTGCTAAATTGGCATGTACCGGAGCCCGTTTCCTTACCACCAAAAATGTTGATGACCGCAGGATAAATGCTCTGGGGCTTGTAAAGGACAAGAAGAAAGTTACCTCCATGGCGTTTGATGCCAAGGGAGATACCATATATGTTGTAGGGCAGGTAGATGATGAGAGTGATTTCCAGATTAACAACCGTACTTTGGATGCTCTGCTCAAGGCCATTGAGAATGACCTTGTTACCAGTGCACACCATATCTCCTCAAACGGTCTGTTCATCTCATTGCTTGAGTGCTGTGCCCCAAATGAACTGGGATTTGACATTACCGGTGATGCCGAGGTTGAGGACAAGGAGTTACTTTTTGGCCGGAGCAGGCATCTTGCACTAATTACAGTAAATGATGCCCAGGAGAATGACTTTGTTGATTTTCTGTTCAATGAAGGTATTCCGGTAACGCTTCTGGGACATGTTACAAAAGGTGAACTTAGGTTGGATGACCTGTCGTTCGGATATATAAACGATTATATCCATGAATAACGGAAGCGGCATGCGGCATAGGGATGTTGTCCCCAACTCCAGAAGACTCAATAAGGATACGGGGACAATTTCAACCATGTTCAACGGGATAGCGCACAGTTATGATATGTTGAACCATATCTTTTCGCTCAATATAGACAAATACTGGCGCAGGCAGATGGTGAAGTTCCTCAGGGCTTCAACCCGGGAGAGGGAGCCCAAGGTGCTCGATATTGCCTGTGGAACGGGAGATTCTTCCATTGCCCTCTACAAGGCGGGGATGAATGTCTCTGGAATGGATATTGCCCAGAAGATGCTTGATATTGCAGTGGAGAAGAATGCCCCTCTTAAAAGGAAGGCGGCCAAGTACGATGCAAGGCATCCCGAAGCCCCTCTTCCCCCTCTTCCCGACTACATATTTGCCAGTGCCGAGAAACTGCCGTTTGAAACCGGAAAGTTTGATGCGGTTACAATATCTTTCGGGATAAGGAATTTCAACAGGAGAAGTTCCTGCCTTGCAGAGATTTACAGGGTAATAAAACCCGGAGGGGTGTTGGCAATTCTGGAGTTTGCAAAACCGCAGAATCCGGTGATACGTTTTTTCTATAACCTGTATTTCAACAATGTGTTGCCGTTTGTCGGGAAACTGGTTTCAAAAGATAAGGATGCCTACAAATATCTTTCAACCTCTGTGGAGGCGTTCCCTAAATTTGATGCATTTGCGCAGGAATTGAGGGATGCCGGTTTCAGGGAGGTGAATTTCAGGAAGATGACATTCGGAATTTGTGTCTTATATACTGGAGTTAAATAAATATGTTTGAAAGTGGCTGGCAGATCATTTCGGCGGTTCTGTATGTGATGAACCTGTGTTTGGCAGTTTACGCCGCCACTTCAATGATTATGCGCCGTCAGGACCCGGTAAAGACCCTCTCGTGGGTCACCGTCCTTATACTCCTCCCTTATTTTGGCCTTATCCTCTATTTTTTCTTTGGAATGCACTACAGGAAAAGGCGTCTGTACAAGTTCAAGGGTAATGCCGAATACAGGTACCGCAAGGAGACATCGCTCAAGCAGAGCGAGTTTATAAAGCAGAATCCCGACATCTTGGGAGATCTCCAGCCGTACAGGAAGATAATCTTCCAGAACTTGCGCAACAGTTATACGGTAGTTGAGAACAATAGTTCCATAGAGTTTTATTTTACAGGTAAAGAGGCTCTTGATGCTATGTACAAGTGTATGGAAGGGGCACAGTCACATATTCATCTGCAGTCATATATTTTTGAGGACGACCGTACTGGCGAAATATTTGCTGAACTTCTCAAGAAAAAGGCCCTGGAAGGTGTTGAGGTGAGGGTGATTTATGATGGCGTGGGAAGTTTTTCCCTCAAGAAAGAGTTTGTAGGGAAGATGGTTGCTGCCGGAGTGGAGATGCTCTGTTTTGCAAAGGTGACACTCTCGCTCCCTGCCTCAAGGGTAAATTACCGTAACCACAGGAAAATACTGGTGGTTGACGGTACAACAGGATTTCTTGGAGGAGTGAATATTGCGGACCGCTATTATTACGGGAATGCACTAGGTGAGTGGCATGATACCCATATGAAGATTGTCGGTGAAGCGGTCTCCTCCCTTCAGACGAGCTTCCTTCTCGACCGTTATTTCATCCTTAACAGAAAGATAAAGAGAAAAAAGAAATATTACCCTCAGGTGGACATTGCTTCGTCCGGGGAAGAGGGTGGGGAAAAGGATATTGCAACCCAGACACTGGTTTGTGGTCCCGACAGCAACTGGGCAAGCATAATGCAGTGCTTTTTCAGTGCAATAACCCTTGCCCGCAAACATATCTACATAGTTTCTCCATATTTCACCCCAAATGAATCGGTACTGAATGCAATAAAGATAGCGGCTCTGGGAAATATAGATGTAAGGATTATGCTTCCCGAAAAATCTGATACCAGGATTGCCCATTACAGTACAATGTCCTATGTGAGTGAACTGCTGGAGGCTGGAGTCAAGATTTATCTTTTCAAGAAGGGGTTTAACCATTCCAAAGTTGTCTCCATAGACGGGGAGGTGAGCATTGTAGGTTCCGCTAATATGGATATGCGCAGCTTTGAACATAACTTTGAGATATTGTCGGTGATTTATGACAAAAGGTCAACGGATATAATAGAGAACCGGTTTTTGAGGGATGCTGCGGCATGTACGCAGTTGAATGCCGGGAAATGGACCAAAAGGGAAAAACGGCAGAAAGTGGCCGAGAGTGTGGCCAGACTCCTTTCACCTCTCCTGTAATGGTCTGGAGAGTGTACCGCTGCCATACCCGAGTTTATCTTTTTTTTGTACATTTGTGGCTACTAAGATTTGAAAAGACAGAACAATTATAAATAATCTTAACATTCAAAATTATGGAAAAAACAAAGAAGAACTATGTATTGCCTATAGCAATCATGTTCGCTCTGTTCTTTATGATTGCATTTGTAACAGGATTGCAGAATCCGTTTGGAGTAATTGTGAAGAACCAGTTTGGGGCAAGTGACTTCCTTTCACAGTTGGGAAACCTTGCAAACTTCATCGCTTATGCCTGTATGGGTATTCCTGCCGGTTATATGTTGAGCAAGATAGGTTACAAGAAGACAGCATTGCTGGCTGTTGTAATTGGTTTTGCAGGTGTTGCCGTAACATTTGTATCAGGAAAGGCTGAGAGCTTTGGCATCTACCTTTGCGGTGCATTTGTTTCGGGCTTTTCAATGTGTATGCTCAATACCGTTGTAAACCCTATGCTAAACACATTGGGCGGTGGCGGTAACAGAGGAAACCAGCTTATCCAGTTTGCAGGTGTGTGCAACTCTTCCGCTGCAACAATTGTTCCTGTGCTTGTAGGTTACCTTATGGGTTCAAATGAGGCTGCAAGAACAATTGCAAAAGCAAATCCTGCATTGTTCATTGCAATGGGAATCTTTGCATTGGCATTTGTAGTGCTTGCTGTATCAAATATTCCTGAGCCAGCATATGAGTCTGCAAAAACAGATACAAAACCTGCAGAGGGTGGAAAGAAATACAGTGCAATGAGTTTTCGCCATTTTGTATTGGGTATTGTGGCAATCTTCATCTATGTAGGTGTTGAGGTAGGTATCCCGAATATCAGCAACCTTTATATGACTCAGGAGTTGGGAATTGACCCTGCAATGGCTGGAAGTCTTGTAGGCACATACTGGTTCCTTATGCTGGTAGGACGTCTTGTTGGAGGTTCAATTGCCGGTAAGGTTTCAAGTAAAGCAATGTTGTCGGGAGTAAGTATAATCGGATTGTGTCTTGTACTTGCAGCAATCTTCACTGCTCCTACAAATGAGGTGATGATGCCGGTATTCAAGTCCGACATTTCATTCGGTATGGTAAGTGTCCCTGCAAATATCATGTTCCTTGTACTTTGCGGTTTGTGTACCTCTGTAATGTGGGGTGGTATCTTCAACCTTGCTGTTGAGGGATTGGGCAAATTTACTGCAGCCGCTTCAGGTATCTTTATGGTAATGGTGTGCGGTGGCGGTATACTTCCTGCAATCCAGGGATTCATTGCAGATGCAACATCTTACATGACAAGTTACTGGGTAATAGTTGCAGGTCTTGCATATCTGCTGTTCTATGCATTGGTAGGCTCAAAGAATGTGAACAAGGATATCCCTACAGAGTAAATGTTTCAGTGTAAAATGGAAAATATGGAAAACAAGGAATACGTAGTTGGTGTGGATATTGGAGGCCAGACCACAAAGATTGGAATAGTTGACAGAAGGGGAAACATAGTTGTACAGACAGTAATCAACTCAAAATACAAGGCAGGTGAAGCAGGCATATTTATCCAGTCTGTTTGTGATACAATAAGGGAACTTGCAAAAGAGGTTGGCTTTGAAAATATTCAGGGTGTAGGTATAGGTGCCCCTAACGGCAACTACTATAAGGGTACCATTGAGGATGCTGCAAACCTTGAGTGGGCAAAAGGTATTGTTGTAGAGTTGGCCAAGGAGGTTTCACTCGCATTGGACAATATTCCTGTTACAGTTACCAACGATGCCAATGCTGCTGCCGTTGGTGAGATGACTTATGGAGCCGCCCGCGGGATGAAGAACTTCATTATGATTACCCTTGGTACAGGTGTAGGAAGCGGTATTATCATTAACGGAGAACTTGTTTACGGTCATGACGGGTTTGCTGGGGAGTTGGGCCACGTTACCGCAGTAAGGCATAACGGCCGCCCTTGCGGTTGCGGCAAGAAAGGGTGCCTTGAGACCTACTGCTCGGCCATTGGTGTTGCCCGTACAGCCGGCGAGTGGCTTGAACTTTCAGATGAGCCTTCACTTTTGAGGGAAGTTGACAACATAACTTCAAAAGATGTGTTTGAGGCTGCGCAGAAGGGTGATGCTTTGGCTCTTAAGATATTTGAGTTTACCGGCAGGAAACTTGGCGAGTCATTCGCAGATTTTGTTGCATTCAGTGCCCCTGAGGCTATTGTGGTGTTCGGAGGACTTGCCCGTGCAGGCGAGTTCATCTTCAAACCAATCCGTGAGGCGATGGAGGCCAACATGGTATCCATCTGGAAAGGTAAGGTAAAACTCCTCCCAAGCGCCCTCAAGGAGTCTGACGCCGCTATCCTTGGCGCTTCTGCACTGGCTTGGTAAAATCACGTCGCAATTTTGTACAAGTAACTGAATAACAATATTTTGTGAAATAGACATTCCGTAAATATACGGGGTGTCTATTTTTATTTATTTGATAATCAATTGTTTGTACAAAATCACGACGTGATAAAAAAAATATGTGTGGAATAAAAAAAAATGCTAAATTTGTTCAAATTTACCCAAACTAAAATGCAAAAGTTTGATTACATAGTTGTAGGTAGCGGACTTGCAGGGTTGTATGCGGCATATAAGGCCTCGTTCAAGGGGAATGTTGCTGTAATAACAAAATCGTTTGTAAGAGAGAGCAATTCATTCAACGCCCAGGGCGGAATTGCAGCCGTTACATCTTTTGAGGATGATCCTCAGATCCACAAATCAGATACTTTAATTGCCGGAAGGGGCTTGTGTGAAGACAGCGCAGTTGATGTCCTGGTAAATGAGGGTCCCGACAGAATTCAGGAGATAATTGCAGATGGAATGCAGTTTGATACCGAGAACGGGGTGCTGGCTCTTGGCCTTGAAGGGGGACACCATAAAAGGAGGATACTTCATGCAGGTGGAGATTCTACCGGGCGCTGGATTACAGAGTTTGTCATATCCAAAGTTGAGGAGAAAGATAACATAACCGTATATGAAAACACTTCTTTGCTGGATCTTCTTGTAGAAGACGGAGTTTGTTATGGAGTGCGTTGCTGGAGTGAGAATCCGGCCTTTGGCGCACCTCTGCATGAGAAGGAGAAAGGGAAGGAGGTACTCCTTTATGCAAATAATGTTTTCCTTACATCGGGAGGAACATCAGCAATATATGCCAGGACAACAAATCCGCAGACAACAATCGGTGACGGTTTGGCCGTTGCCTACAAGAACGGTTGCCGCATAATGGATACGGAGTTCATCCAGTTCCATCCGTCAGGATTATACATAAAGGATTCTTCAAAGGCATTCCTTATCAGTGAGGCTGTAAGGGGTGAGGGTGCACATCTTCTTGGAAAGGATGGCAAGAGGTTTATGGTTCCTATCCATGAACTTGCAGAACTGGCTCCAAGGGATATTGTAGCCCGTTCTATATACAAACAGATGTATAAGGACAATATGCCTTATGTTATCCTGTCACTTAAACATTTGGACAAGGAGGAGATACTGAGCCGGTTCCCGTCAATAAATGCAAAATGCAAGGAGTTCGGTTATGACCTTACAAACGAGATTCCTGTTGCACCTGCAGCCCATTATACCGTAGGTGGTGTGGTTTCAAATCTGAACGGCCGGACAGATATTCAGAGGCTGTATGTATGCGGAGAGATTGCCGCAACCGGAATTATGGGAGCAAACAGGCTCGCTTCAAATTCATTGATAGAGTGTCTTGTATTTGCCAACAGGGCCGTTGAGGATTCTGTGAAGAACGGGGTTCCTGAACGTCTCCCTGCCTTTAAGGAGGAGTACTACAGGGATGAGACCAATGCCGAGTCATACAATGAACTAAAGGTGAAGGTTTCTGAAATCATGAATGCACATGCCGGCATTGTGAGGAGTGAAGAGGGGCTTAAGGAGGGGTTGCGTAAGATAGAGGCCCTTGCAACTGAACTTATGATGAGCCGCAAGGTGGTAAGTACCGTTCCTGTTAAGGAGTATTATGAGGATGCGGCATGGAGGCTCCTGATAGTGGCTTCACTGATAATGAATCCTGCCCTTATGAGAAAGGAGAGCCGTGGAGGTCATTATAGGGAGGATTATCCTTGTGCAGATGAATCTTATGAACTGCATTCAATACAGCAG
The DNA here is from genome assembly GCA_045592325.1 of Candidatus Egerieisoma sp. Taxonomy (GTDB): domain Bacteria; phylum Bacteroidota; class Bacteroidia; order Bacteroidales; family UBA932; genus Egerieousia. The sequence goes on along the minus strand of JAZNUM010000011.1, from coordinate 11,459 downwards.
ATGGGACAGGAGATGACCACTGCACCGGTTAATAAAGATTATTTGAACTTTTAAGATATGATGCAATACGAGAATTTGATAGACAAACTTATAGACCTTGGTCTTGAGGAAGACATCAATACAGGTGATGTTACAACTGATTCCATTATCCCTGAGTCTATGAATGCAGTTGCAACAATGACTGCAAAACAGGATGGTGTTATATCGGGAATAGAGGTGATAAAGAAGGTATATGAGAGATTCCAGAAGGATATAGTATATATTCCTTATTTCAAGAATGGCGATTCTGTAAAGAAAGGAGATGTACTTTTGCGTATTGAGGCTTCATATCCTACTCTTCTCAAGGGGGAGAGGCTTTCGTTGAACATTTTCCAGAGGATGTGCGGTATTGCAACCGAGACAGCAAAATATGTGAAGGAACTTGAAGGGACTTCAACTGAACTTCTGGATACCCGCAAGACCGCTCCAGGTCTGAGAGTGCTTGACAAGATGGCTGTAAAGGATGGTGGTGGAACAAACCACAGGATGGGCCTTTATGATATGGCAATGATCAAGGATAACCACATTAAGATGGCCGGAGGCATTGCCAAGGCAGTTGAGCAGGTGAGGGGGAATATCCCTGCAACCATTAAAATTGAGGTTGAGACCACAAATATTCCTGAGGTTCATGAGGCAATTGCTGCAGGTGCAGACATAATTATGCTGGACAACATGGACAATGCAACCATGGCTGAGGCTGTAAAGATTATCAAGGCTTCAGGCAAGGCCATAAAGACAGAGGCATCGGGCAATATGAGCATTCCTCGCCTTGTTGAGGTTGCTGCAACTGGCGTAGACTACATAAGTGTAGGTGCCCTTACCCATACCGTAAAGGGAATGGATATAAGTATGAACATTCAAGTAGAAAAGTAAGTATATGACAAGAGAAGAACTTGTACAGAAGATTGAGGAACTGAAGAAGCAGAAGAATGCGATAGTGCTTGCCCACTATTATTCAAACCCTGAGGTTCAGGATGTGGCCGATTTCCTTGGCGATTCCCTTGAACTTTCACGGAAGGCCGGCACCGCTGATGCAGATATAATTGTCTTTGCAGGTGTCCATTTTATGGCAGAGACTGCAGCCCTCATTTCTCCTAAAAAGAAAGTTCTGGTTCCCGCACTTGGCGCCGGCTGTACTTTGGCAGACGGGGTATGCGGCAAGAACCTGGCTGAGTGGAAAACTGCCAATCCAAACGGTATGGTAGTGAGTTATGTAAACACTACAGCTGAGGTTAAAAGCCATACAGATATCTGCTGCACCAGTGCAAATGCCCTTTCAATTGTAAAGGGGCTTCCACAGGATACAAAAATTTTCTTTGTTCCCGACAAAAACCTGGGAGCCTACATCATTTCCCAGACCGGACGCGATATGGAACTTTATGACGGGTGCTGCAAGGTACACGACCAGGTTACAACTGCCATGGTTCAGGAGATGATGGCAAAATACCCTGAGGCAGATGTTCTTATACATCCCGAGAGTGCATGCTCAAGCGATCCTGCAATCCTGGAGAAGCCCAACTGCTACATGTATTCTACATCGGGAATACTGAAACATGCTGCAGCAAGTGAAAAGAAACAGTTCATTATTGCAACTGAGGTGGGGACACTCCACAAACTGCGCAAGGACAACCCCGGCAAGGAGTTCATTCCGGTTTCGGAGAAGATAGTATGTGAGTATATGAAACTTGCCACACTTGAGAAGGTATATGAGGCGTTGCGGGATGAAAAATTTGAGGTTAAGGTGCCCGAAGAGATATCGGGAAGGGCATTGGAACCAATAACCCTGATGATGAGCAAATAAATTGATAAATTCCATTTTCCCGACAGGCAACTGTCGGGAATAAATTTTTTTGAATATGAGAAAGATAGTTTTTTTGGATGCCGACACTATAGGAGGTGATATCTCCCTTGAGCCTATTGCTGCCCAGGGCGAGTTGGTTACATACCCTTTTACCAAGCCGGAAGAGGTGTTTGAAAGGATACAGGGATTTGATGTTATAATTACCAATAAAGTGGTGATAGGGAAGGAGCAGATTGATGCATGCCCAACATTGAAACTTATTTGTGTTGCGGCAACCGGAACAAACAATGTGGATATTCCATATGCAAACAGCAAGGGAATTCCGGTAAAGAATGCAATTGGGTACTCAACCGAGAGTGTTGTGCAGGTGACATTTGGAATGGTTCTTTCAATGGTTGGCCAGATGCAGTATTTTGATTATGCCGTAAAGAGCGGAAACTACTCAAAAGGGCCTTCATTTACAGATGTAAGCAAATGTTTCTGGGAACTTAAAGGGAAGAGGTATGGTGTTGTAGGTTTGGGTAATATTGGCGGCAAGGTTGCCCGCATTGCCCAGGCATTCGGTATGGAGGTGGTTTACTATTCAACCAGCGGTAACCCCCATTCAGATGAGTTCAAGGCCGTTTCACTTGAGGAACTTATGGGAACTTGTGACGTTATCTCTGTACACTGCCCACTCAATGAGAGGACAAATAACCTCATCACTTATGACAAACTGGCGCTGATGAAGAAGAGTGCATATATTTTCAACCTCGGCCGCGGAGGCATCATAAACGAGGCAGATTTGGTTAAGGCACTCAATGACGGATGCCTTGCAGGCGCTGGAGTTGATGTATTTGCCAAAGAGCCGCTGCCGCTTGATTCCCCTTATTTCAAGGTGGAGGACCCATCGAAGATCCTGCTGACCCCTCACATTGGATGGGCAAGCCAGGAGGCCAGAAAATGCCTTGTGGAGAAGATAGCAGAGAATATTGCGAATAACTGAATATAACCTATAGCAGAAGCATTATAATAAAACTACTGCCCGAAGTCTCCTCTGCTACCTCATTGCTGCGCAATAACTGGCAACCGTAGAATTATGCAGGCAGTTTCAATAATGCTTCTGTTTTTATATAATCCCTTATTGTTCAAGTGAATATGAAACTTAAATTTTTATTGTCGCTTATTTGCCTTCTGCCATATCTGGCATCTGCACAGAGTGTTGGCAAGTATGGTTTCTATAAGGATGTCTTTATGGACAGTGGAATCAAACTGTATGACAGGACAACACTTGCGGCTGTTGATTCCCTCAATTTGAGCATGGAGGTGTTCCTCGCAACCAAAAATGACCGTAATGACACCCTAATGCAGCACAGGTGTTTCGTAGGGTGGGAGCAGGACCGCAACGGAGCACTTCTTTATCCCGACGGGGCTCCCCGTTTCAGAGTCCTTTATGTAAATGGAGGGCTTGCCGGTTCCCATGGAAGATCTTTGGGTGAAGATGGTAGGGAGGCAATCAGGAAATATGTTGCGGCAGGTGGTTCCTATCTGGGAACTTGTGCAGGGGCATTTATGGCATCGTCGGGATACTACAATGATGACAACATCTACAGGAAAAACAACAATTACCTTGGAATATGGCCGGGCAGGGTAAGGGATACATATCTGCAGGACAAATACTTTACAATGTATATGGATGAAGATTGTCCGCTTCTAAAATACAATGATTTTGGAGGGGACAGGAAAGTTGAGGGGATATATCATCTCAACGGGCCGCATGCTGCCCTTCAGCCGCAGGATTCAGTACCTGCCGGCACCTTGCCGTTGCTCAGGGTGGATTATGATACAATTCCTCCTGTAGGGCCAAGTATTGACAATGCAGTATTGTGCTGGGCATACAAGGCTTCGGATAAGGCCGGAACAGTAATATCCATGTCATCCCATCCGGAAGATATCACAACAGGGGAGAGGCTTCATCTGATGGAGGCATTCCTGCTGTATGCTATGGACAACAATGGCTCTCCGGTTGTAAAAGGGGAATTGCTGCCAGGCGAGGTGCGTGAAATGAACAAGTCTACTGAAGATGGAGAGCCGCTTTTTACGGGGATTGGAGACCGCCAGTACCATCATTTTACAGTGGATGTTCCCCGCAGGGCCAAAAAGGTTGTGGTGACATTGGAAGGATATGAAGGGGCAGATAATTTTGACCTTTCACTTGCTGCACTTGAAGGGGATTTTGCATTCCATAATGCTGCGGCAAAAGTCAATGCTGACCCTGGCTGCAACAAGTCTCTTGTTCTCAAAAAACCTGCTGCCGGCAAACTCTATATCTCGGTATTCTGTGAAACCACAGTGACCTCCACCTTCGGCGAAAACGGCTTTGAATACTCCGGCCGCACAGATGTATTGAATGGGGTGCCGTATAAGATAAAAGTGGAGGTAAAGGAGTAAATAACCGGCCGCCTGGGCACAAAAAAGGTGCTCCGGTGTGCCCACTGGGGTGCAGGCGGGCACATTTTGGGGGTCAAACGTGCCCACGGAGGGAAAAAACGGCCGCCTGGGCACAAAAAGGTGCTCTGGTGTGCCCACTGGGGTGTAGGCGGGCACATTTCGAGGGGCAAACGTGCCCACTGAGGAAAATACCGGCCGCCTGGGCACAAAAAAAGCGACTATCACAGTCGCTTTTTTTTATTTCAACGGAGAATCCGGTTCGCTCTTCATGTACTGGTACTCCAATCTGTCAACCAGTCTTGGGAAGAACTTGTTCAGCCATACGGTGAGTTTCCCTATAGGGGTGAGGACAATCTGGGCTTTCCTTTTGTAAACACCTTTTACAAGGCGTTCGGCAACGGCCTCTGCACTCATCATCTTTCCTTCGTCCCTTGGGGTCTCTCCCTGAGCAGAACCGTCTGCTGTAAGGGCTGTAAATCTGATGTTTGAGGCTGTGAAACCAGGGGCAAACACCATTACATGAAGTCCGTCATGCAGATGTTCTACACGGAGTGTGTCCAGGAAGCCGTAGATTGCGAATTTGGATGAACTGTAGCCTGTTCTGGCAGGGAGCCCTTTGAATCCGGCAATGGATATTACACCTACAACTGAACCTTTGGCCTCAAGAAGGTAAGGGAGGGCATATTTTGTACAATATACAGTTCCCCAGAAGTTTACATCCATGAGGTTCTTTATTACCCTCAAATCCAAGTCCTTGAACATTGCCCTCATTGATATTCCGGCGTTGTTTACAAGTACATCTATTCTGCCGTAGGCTTCAACTGTACGGGCAATGAGGTTTTTGCAATCCTCTTCCTTTACTACATCGGTTTCAACGGCAAGGAATCTCGGAACTTTCTTGTCGCCTAGCCTTGCCTGTTCACCGTGCAGGTTCTGCAGAACGGTAACGGTGCTTTTGAGTTTCTCAATGTTTCTGGCAGCAAGTACAACGCAATCACCTTTGGCTGCAAAAGCCTTTGCACTGGCCAAACCTATTCCTGAACTGGCTCCGGTTATTATTACTACTTTCATAATCTATAATATAAAAGGGTCCCCCTTACCGTTACCCTTCTGCAAGGTGGCGGGGGACCTTAAGTGTAAGAAAATACTAGTAGATAGCCATATCCTGAATGTCGGTAGAACCTTTGTATTCACCAGCCTCAAGTTTGGCTTTACAAGCCTCAAATGCTTTAAGGGTGTACTCTACATGCTCCATTTCGTGCATTGCTGTAGGGATAAGGCGGTACATGATAACACCTTTAGGTACTACAGGGTAAACTACGCAAGAGCAGAAGATACCGTGGTTCTCCCTAAGGTCAACAAGCATATTGGTTGCTTCAGGAACATCACCTTTCAGGAATACAGGGGTGATACAAGCCTCGGCAACGCCAATGTCAAAGCCTCTCTCTCTCAAACCGTCCTGCAAAGCGCGGGTAATCTTGAAGAGTTTCTCACGTCTGTCGTGACCTTTTCTGATCATATCCAATCTCTTCAAACAGCCCTCTACAATTGGCATAGGGAGTGATTTTGCGTAAATCTGTGAACGGAGGTTATATCTCAAGTACTCAATTATCTCTTTGTCACCTGCAACGAAACCGCCAATACAAGCCATAGATTTTGCATAAGCGCCAAAGTAAAGGTCTACCTGATCCATTACACCGTAGTGCTCAGAGGTACCTCTACCGTTAGGGCCCATTGAACCGAAGCCGTGAGCATCGTCAATAAGGATTCTGAAGTTATATTTTTTCTTCAACTCGCAGATAAGGTCGAGACGGCCAAGACCACCGGTCATACCATAAACACCCTCAGTGATGAGAAGGATACCGCCACCGGTCTTCTCAGTAAGTTTAGTAGCCCTCTGAAGTGCTTTCTCGCAACGCTCAATATCATTATGAGGATATACAATTCGCTGTCCCATGTGGAGGCGTACACCGTCCATAATACAAGCATGAGCCTCTGAATCGTACACGATAACGTCATGTCTTGTAACAAGGGCGTCAATTGTAGAGATCATTCCCTGGTAGCCGAAGTTGAACAGATAAGCATCCTCCTTGCACTCAAACTCTGCAAGTTCTCTCTCCAACTGCTCGTGAAGAGAAGTGTGTCCACTCATCATGCGGGCACCCATAGGATATGCCAAGCCCCATTTTGCTGCAGCCTCTGCATCAACTTTTCTAACCTCAGGGTCATTTGCAAGACCAAGGTAGTTGTTGAATGTCCATGCAAGAACCTTCTTGCCGTTGAATGTCATGTAAGGTCCAATCTCACCTTCCAATTTAGGGAACATGAAATATCCGTGAGCTCTTTTTCTGTACTGGCCAAGGGATCCACCCGAGTCCTTTTTGATTCTTTCAAAAATATCCATAGTTCTTAAATTAAATTTTTATGTATATCTTATTTTTCTTCCAATCCTCAAGATTGTTGTCTTTTTTATTCCGTTCAACTGGCACAGTTTGTTTACAGAAACTCCCGTCCTGTATGCTATCCTGCCAAGGGTGTCACCCTTCCTTACAGTCCAGTACCTTATCTTGTCAATTTCAGCCTTGTATGCAAAGGTATTGGCATTCACTACAAGCACAGGCTTGTGTACTGTATGTGTCTCAAAATTCACAATATCGTTGGGATTAATAGGGTTTCCAAGATATCTGAACTCCAGGTGGAGGTGATATCCTGTAGAACGGCCGGTATTGCCGCCCATTCCAACTGCCTCTCCAGCCTTTATTTTCTGGTCATTCTTTACCAGAATCCTGTTAAGGTGTGCATAAAGTGTCTCCAAACCGTTGTCATGCCTTACAACTACAAAATATCCGTATCCCCTGTCTCTTCTGGTAATCCTTACAGTACCGTCAAAAGCACATCTTACTGTGTCACCCCTGTGTACCTTAAGGTCTATTCCGTAATGGAATTTCCATTTTCTGAATCCCCAATTGGAAGTCACATATTTTTCTGAAGGGGGACAATATCCGCTCACATCAATCTTTACAGTATCCTTCATCCCGACAAGGGATACATTGTAAGGATTTATTGAAGAATTGCTCCAGATGTTGTATTCGTCGGGAAGATCCGAGAAGTCTGTAAACTCAATCTCGTCTTCAATGGGTACAATGGTAGGATGGGGGTCAAAAATCACATCCTCCAGAGTGATTCCCTTCATCCCGATAAATGTTGTTGCAGGGAACCTTGAATAGTCAAGAGGTGGACATTGGATCTCCTTCTGTGGTTTGGCAAAAAACTTGCGGATGCCAGCACCAATCTTTGACTGGGCACCGGCATCTGCAATTAATCCCAAAACAAGAAGCAATGTTGCAATTATATGTCTGCTCCTATGCATCAATGTTTGCGTATTTGGCGTTCTGTTCAATGAACTCTCTTCTTGGCGGTACATCATCTCCCATAAGCATTGAGAAGATTCTGTCTGCCTCTGCTGCGTTCTCAATGGTAACCTGTCTGAGGATACGGGTGTTAGGGTCCATTGTAGTATCCCACAACTGCTCCGCGTTCATCTCTCCAAGACCTTTGTAACGCTGGATGCTGATACCTTTCTCAGAACCGCCTCCAAGTTCCTCTACGAGTGCTTTGCGCTCCTCTTCTGTCCAGCAGTACTTCTCGGTCTTGCCTTTCTTTACCCTGTACAATGGAGGGGTTGCGCAATATACGTGTCCGTTCTTTATAAGATCCACCATGTGGCGGAAGAAGAAAGTGAGGATAAGGGTTGTAATGTGGCTTCCGTCCACGTCGGCATCGGTCATGATGATAACCTTGTGGTAACGGAGTTTGCTTAAATTCAATGCCTTACTGTCTTCTTCTGTACCTATGGTAACACCTAATGCGGTATATATGTTCCTTATCTCCTGGCTCTCCAGAACTTTGTGCTCCATAGCCTTCTCCACGTTCAGAATCTTACCCCTGAGCGGAAGTATTGCCTGGAATCCCCTGTCCCTTCCTGATTTTGCTGTACCGCCCGCAGAGTCTCCCTCCACAAGGAAGAGTTCGCACATCTCCGGGTTCCTGTTTGAACAGTCAGCCAGTTTGCCCGGAAGCCCTGCTCCGCTCATAACTGTCTTCCTCTGTACCAGTTCCCTTGCCTTACGTGCAGCGTGTCTTGCAGTTGCAGCAAGAATCACCTTCTCTACAATCTGTTTGGCATCCTTAGGGTTCTCCTCAAGGTAAATCTCAAGGGCTTCACTTACAGCCTTGCTTACAGCACCTGTAACCTCGCTGTTTCCAAGTTTGGTCTTTGTCTGACCCTCAAACTGGGGCTCTGCAACTTTAACTGAGATAACTGCAGTAAGTCCCTCGCGGAAGTCTGCTGCATCAATCTCAAATTTGAGTTTGCTCAAAAGACCGTTTTTCTCTGCGTATGACTTGAGGGTTGTTGTAAGGCCTCTCCTGAAACCGCTCAAATGTGTACCGCCCTCAATGGTGTTGATATTGTTTACGTACGAATGGATATTTTCAGAGAATCCTGTATTGTACTGCATTGCAATCTCAATAGGGATACCTGTTTTGTCTGTCTCCAGATAAATAGGCTTCTCTGTGAGTTTCTCCCTTGTGCCGTCGAGATAACCTACAAACTCAAGGAGACCCTGCTCAGAATAGAATGTTTCGGTCCTTTCTACCTCAACGGTCTCTCCCTCATCATTCACCTCGGTGGCCCTGGTATCTGTAATTGTAAGTTTTACCCCCTTGTTGAGGTATCCAAGTTCCCTCAACCTTGCGGCAAGGATATCATAACTGTACTCGGTAGTTACGGTAAATATCTCAGGATCCGGCTTGAATGTGATGATTGTACCGGTATCTTCAGCCTCACCGACAACTTTTACAGGGTATTGTGGGACACCCCTTGAGAATTCCTGTACAAAGATTTTTCCCTCCCTGTGAATCTCAGCCTTCAGGTGAGTTGAAAGTGCATTTACGCAGGATACACCCACACCGTGGAGACCACCGGAAACCTTGTAACTGTCCTTGCTGAATTTTCCACCTGCATGAAGTACTGTGAGAACCACCTCAAGGGCGCTTCTTCCCTCTTTTTCATGCATTCCGGTAGGGATACCCCTTCCGTTATCCTTTACTGTAATGGAATTGTCTTTATTGATTGTAATGTAGATATCTGAACAGTAGCCTGCCAGAGCCTCATCAATTGAGTTGTCAACAACCTCATAAACCAAATGGTGGAGACCTCTTGCACTTACATCTCCAATGTACATTGAAGGACGTTTCCTCACTGCTTCCAAACCTTCAAGCACCTGAATGCTGTCGGCTGAATACTCACCATTTTTGGCAACGTTTTCTTTCTCTATTTCGCTCATTTTTTTCCATGAATTATAAACATACAAATATAGCAAAAAAATTGTAAATTTGTATCCCGATAGACATATATTTTATCCTGGAAAACTGATATTTCTTATGACCGGTACGGCAGAAAAAAACACTTTGCGGCAGGAGCCTGAAACCCTCGTGAAGATGAGTGGAGTTGATGTTATAAATGACGGCAACCTTATCCTTTCCAATGTGGATATTACCATTGGCAAAGGCGAATTCGTATACCTTCTCGGCAAGGTTGGAAGCGGCAAGAGTTCAATCATAAAGACCCTTATAGCGGAACTCCCGCTCAAGAAAGGAAAGGCAGAAGTGGCTGGTTTCAACTTGTGGAAAATAAAGAAACGCCATATCCCCTTCCTGCGCCGCAAACTGGGGGTTGTATTCCAGGATTTCCAGTTGCTCATGGACCGCAGTGTGGAGGATAACCTCCTCTTTGTACTGGAGGCTACCGGGTGGAAAAAGAGGAAACTTATGCACGAAAGGGTAATGGAGGTGCTGGAAATGGTGGGTATGCAGGAGAAGATACACAAGATGCCCCACCAGTTGTCGGGAGGAGAACAGCAGAGAATTGCAATTGCAAGGGCTCTGCTCAACAACCCGCAGGTGATTCTGGCAGACGAGCCCACCGGCAACCTGGATGAAGAGACCGCTACGGAGATAATGAATGTACTTACCAGGATACATGCACAAGAACAGCCTGCAGTACTGATGGTTACCCATAACAGGGAACTCTATAAAAGGTATCCCGGCCGGGTACTCATTTGTGAAGACGGTGGGGTGAGGGAGATGGAACAGGAAATAGAATTCTCTCCGTTTGACCTGCCGGAACCCGCAGCACCCGCAGCACCTGCTGCTATGCTGGAAGTGCTACCCGATGCTGAGCCGGCAGATGCACGGGAGTTGGATGATAAGGCTGAATCTGAAGACTTTACATTTGAAATTTAAATGCTATGAAGGAGAAGGAGCGCAAAAAGGCAATATTGGACTATTTCAGAGAGAATGTCCCGGTAGCGGAGAGCGAACTGGATTTCCAGAATCCGTACCAGTTGATTGTGGCTGTGATACTCTCTGCACAATGTACAGACAAGAGGGTGAATATGCACACCCCTGCTTTCTTCTTGCGCTTCCCAACCCCTGAACTGCTTGCCGAGGCAACATTTGAGGAGGTATATGAACTCATAAAATCAATCTCGTTCCCCAATAACAAGGCCCGTCATCTGATTGGTATGGCACAGATGCTTGTTGCCGATTACGGTGGTGTTGTTCCATCTGACGGTGCTTTGCTGGAAAGGCTGCCAGGAGTTGGGCGCAAGACCGCCAATGTGGTGGCCTCAATCATATACAACAAGCCTGTAATAGCGGTTGATACCCATGTATTCAGAGTGTCCCACAGATTGGGCTTCTCGCAAGGAAAAACCCCTCTGGAGGTAGAAAAAGACCTCAATAAACTCATACCTGAGCACGAGCGGGCAATCGCTCACCACTGGCTCATCCTCCACGGCCGCTACATCTGCACCGCCCGCAAACCCAAATGCAGCGGGTGCCCGCTGAGGGAGTTCTGCCCATCTGCAGAGATAGTTTAACTGGCATTTCTTTGTGGCGCCAAGTAGTTCCCGGTTAGGGGGGGCCCGGCCCAGGCGGCTGGTTTTTCCCTCCGTGGGCACGTTTGACCCTCAAAATGTGCCCGCCTACCCCGGAGTGGGCACACCAGAGCACCTTTTTGTGCCCAGACAGCCGGATTTCCCCTCCCCGGGCACGTTTTCCCCTCAAAATGTGCCCGCCTACGCCGGAGTGGGCACACCGGAGCACCTTTTTGTGCCCAGGCGGC
>JAZNUM010000010.1:0-3172 GCA_045592325.1 Candidatus Egerieisoma sp. | reverse complement strand
ATCTGTCGGGATTACAACTTTTGATACATTATGGATTTACAGAGAGAACTTGAAATAATTGAACTTATAAAGAAAGAGGTTAAACCTGCTTTGGGCTGTACTGAGCCCATTGCAGTTTCTCTTGCTGTTGCCCGTTCCTGTGAGGCTTTAAGGGAGATTGGGGCAGAGGTTGGTTCAATTTTGGTAGAAGTGAGTGCCAATATTCTGAAAAACGGTATGGGGGTAGGTATCCCGGGTACCGGAATGGTAGGTCTGCATATTGCTTCTGCACTGGCTGTTACATGCGGCCGCAGTGAGTATGGCCTTGAGGTGTTGAAAGATCTCTCAACAGAGGCTATTGCCGCTGCCAAGGATATGGTTGATGCCGGTAGGGTAAAGGTTGTGCTTGCAGAGACCCCTTTGAAACTGTACATTAAGGCGTGGGCTTATTCTGGAGGTCCGGCGGCGTGGGATGCTGAAGTTGCCGGTTCAGGTGCTGGAGTTATGGCTTTCCCGGCCCATTCTGCATATACTGAGATTGCCAATAACCACGATTCTATTGTCTCAGTTGTCCGTGACGGCGTTTCCATACTGGATCATTCTCATATTAATCCTTTGAATTGTACCGGTTCTGCCTGTACAGCAGTGGGAGGGGAGGTTGCTCCTTTGGAGAAGACAACTCTGGATTATAAATTGTCGGTGAAGGAGATTCTGCAATTTGCAAAGGAGGCTTCTTTTGAGAATATAAGTTTTATCCTGGATTCTGTGAAGCTGAACAAGGCTTTGGCTGAGGCTGGCTTGAGGGAGGATTATGGCCTTAAGGTGGGCAAGACTATTCTTGCGCGTGAGCACTCGTCTGTATTTGGTTCTTCTATAATGACATATGCCATGGCTGCTACTGCAGCGGCTTCTGATGCCAGAATGGCAGGCTGTACACTTCCTGCAATGAGCAACTCAGGCAGCGGAAACCAGGGCATTACAGTTACAATGCCGGTGATTGCCGTTGCCGAGAAGATGGGAGTGGGTGATGAGCAGTTGGCCAGGGCTCTGGTATTGAGCCACCTTGTTGCAATCCACATAAAAGGTTATTTGGGCAAACTGTCTGCATTGTGCGGATGCGTAATAGCCTCTACCGGCTCCTCATGCGGTATAGTTTACCTCAAAGGCGGCAACTATGAACAGGTATGTTCAGCAATCAAGAATATGATTGGAAACATTACGGGAATGGTTTGTGACGGTGCAAAAGTGGGGTGCGCCCTTAAAGTTGCATCGGGAGTATCATCCTCAATCCAGGCTGCGGTATTGGCTCTGGACAATATCTGCATCTCATCAAACGACGGTATCATAGAAGATTGCATTGAAAAGACAATCTGCAACCTCGGCCGCATTGGCGCAGAAGGGATGCAGACCACTGACAAAATGATTCTGGATATTATGGTTTGCAAATAGCGGCAGCAGGAATATCCTCTTCCCGACAATTTCCCCTTTCCAGACAAACACTTGCAGGCCCATTCCTCCACGGAATGGGCCTTTTTTGTGGACAAATGCCATCTTCTGGTACCAAATTTCCATAATAAGCACCTCCTGTGTGGACGGGCGGCAATATTTGTCGGGAAGAGGATTTGGTGCATGATTTTTGTTTGTTGCGATATATGATATAACTTTGCAATATAATGTTTTGTAAGATGAGGGTTACTGGAAAGATATTTGTATTTTGGGCGTTAATGGTATTTCTTCTGCTTCCTCTGGCAAGTTGCGCCCAGAAGGTTAAGGAGTATAAATTGCAGGTGGTGGAGTCGCTTCCGCACGACAGGGGTGCCTATACCCAGGGGCTTTTTTTTCACAATGGCGAGTTGTATGAGAGTTGCGGACAGTATGGTTCTTCTTCGTTCCGGAAGGTTGATTTGAAGAGCGGCAAGGATTTGCGCCGTCTGAATTTTGATGCCAAGTATTTCGTGGAGGGTTCCTGTGTGCACAACGGCCTTCTATATATTCTTACCTGGCAGGAGCACAAGTGTTTTGTGTATGATATAAATACCTTCAAATTCCTGGGTGAATTGTATAATCCGCGTGAGGGGTGGGGGCTTGCCTCAAATGGTAAAGAACTGATCCTCTCCGACGGCACTACCAAGATTTTCTTTCTCGATCCGCAGACTTTTGCTGTTAAGGCTACCAGGGAGGTTAAATTCAATGGAAGACCAATTCCGCTGATAAACGAGCTGGAGTACATTAATGGGGAGTTGTGGGCTAATGTATATACCCAGGATTATATCCTCATTATTGATCCGGCTACCGGTAATGTGAAGGGTCGTGTTGATTGCAAGGGATTGTTGCCTGGTTCTTTGCGCAAACCTACCACCGATGTGCTGAACGGTATCGCTTATAATCCTGCTACTGGAGATATTTATCTTACCGGCAAATACTGGCCTAAAATGTACAAGGTGAAACTTGTGGAGAAATAGTGTCTTTCTGCACCGCTTTCAGTTGGTAGCATTCTGCAGAGGAAGAGTTTAATTTCTGCGTTTTGTTATATAAAAAATACACCCCCGTGTCTATGGCTTCACGGGGGTGTTTGTTTATGGGCGAGTCTATAAGCCGAGTTCTGTACCTCAGACTGGTGAACCTTGCGGTCACCCTAAGAGGCTCCTATCATTTATCTGGTGCAGCCTACCCCCCGGCAACGGACGAGCAACCCTTGATTGCCGGTATACATGGCCTTGCAGGATGCAGTAGGATACCGCAACAATGTCGCCATTGAAGCCCGTGGGCTCTTACCCCACATTTTCACCCTTACCGCAGTATTGCAGTCTGTCAACCGTAAGGTCTCCTGCTGCGCGCATAGGCTGGATCTCAGCCTTGTTGCAAGTCATTGACTTGACGCTTCTGCGGCGGTAATTCTCTGTTACCCTTGCATAAACTCATCGCCTATCTGTGCTTTCCACAGTGCATTGCTCTACCCTGCCCGGACTTTCCTCCCAATTGCTTGAGCGATAGGACGACCCGCCTTAAAGCCGCAAAGTTATGAAAAACCTTAAAAATTCTCAAATCAAGAGAACATGCAATCACTCCAAAGAAAACATACACTCTCCCAGCAAAAAAACTACTTATCCACCAACTTAACTTTATACATCTTTGGCCAGTACTTGCCGGTAAGATAGATATCCCCGGTAGCTGGATTATATGCAATCCCATT
>JAZNUM010000009.1:0-34142 GCA_045592325.1 Candidatus Egerieisoma sp. | reverse complement strand
TTACCACCGGCCCCCTCCTTACCGGTAGGTGGGGGACCGGGTTTCTATCGCTAAAAATAAAAAAAGCGGGCAACTAAAAAATTATTGCCCGCCAACAGTTTATAAATCAGTACTCTATTTATCTTTTAGAATTACATCATGCGCGCCACCTTCAACAATTGAAGTTGATGAAACAAGTGTTATTTTGGCATTCTTCTGGAAATCTGGAATGGTAATGGAACCACAACTGCACATTGTTGAAATTATCTTGCCCAATGTAACCTCCAGATTGTCTTTCATCTTGCCTGCATATGGAACATAGCTGTCCACACCTTCCTCAAATTTCATTGCACCGCCTTTGCCGCCCATGTCATAACGCTGCCAGTTACGGGCACGGCTTGAGCCTTCACCCCAATACTCTTTCACGTAATTGCCGTTGATATAAAGTTTCTTTGTAGGAGACTCATCAAAACGTGCAAAGTAACGGCCCATCATAAGGAAATCTGCCCCCATTGCAAGAGCCAGTGACATGTGGTAGTCATGAACAAGACCACCGTCACTGCAGATTGGGACATAAATGCCTGTTTTCTCAAAGTACTCGTCACGTGCCGCCGCAACATCAAGGATTGCGGTTGCCTGCCCACGGCCTATACCTTTCTGCTCCCTGGTGATACAGATAGAACCGCCACCTATACCAACTTTAATGAAATCTGCTCCTGCCTCAACAAGGTAGTCAAATCCCTCCTTGTCAACTACATTACCTGCACCTATAAGCACCTTTCCATTGTATTTCTCCTTAACCCACGCAATTGTCTCCTGCTGCCACTCCGAGAAACCGTCTGAAGAGTCTATACAAACTACATCTACACCAGCCTCAACAAGGGCAGGAACACGCTCTTTGTAATCACGGCTGTTGATGCCGGCACCTACAAGAAGTTCCTTGGTCTTGGGATCAAGCAACTCATTAGGGTTCTCCCTGTGCGACTCATAGTCTTTTCTGAAAACGAAATATACCAGATGCTGGTCCTCGTCAATAATTGGAAGGGCATTCAACTTATGGTCCCAAATCAACTGGTTTGCTTCCGAAAGGGTAATACCCAGCTTCCCGACAGTAAGTTTCTCAAAAGGTGTCATAAAATTCTTTACCAGAGACTCTCTGCCATCATGGTCTATCCTGTAATCCCTGCTGGTAAGCATACCCAGAAGTTTGCCGTTAGGGGTACCGTCATCTGTAACACCCATAGTGGTATGTCCTGTAGCCTCAATTATAGCCTCAACATCTGCAAGAGTTGCATCTGGGCGCACATTTGAATCACTTGGGACAAACCCTGCCTTGAACTTCTTCACCTTGCGCACCATCTCAGCCTGGCTTTCAATGGACTGCGAGCCAAAGATGAAAGAAAGGCCTCCATTACGTGCCAACTCAATTGCCAGCCCGTGGTCCGACACAGACTGCATGATTGCTGAAACGAATGGTATGTTGAGTGAAATTGCAGGTTCCTCACCTTTTTTGAATTTTACCAAAGGGGTTTTCAATGAAACGTTCTGTGGTGTACACTCTTTTGTTGTAAGTCCCGGTATCAAAAGATACTCTCCAAAGGTACGGGAAACCTTCTCTATAATTTGAGCCATATAATCCTCCAATTTTTTAAAAGTTCTGCAAATGTACTACTTTCTAAAATTTAGTACAACAAAAAATAATCATATCTTTGTACACTATTAACGACAAATGCAAAAATTTAAATAAAATGATACTCGATTCCCTTAAAAGTTTTGAAAAATACCAGACCCTTCAGGAGGGTTTTGACAAAGTTTACCAGTTTATAAAGAAAAATGACCTTTACACCCTTGAACCGGGCCAGTACGATATAGACGGCAAGAAGGTGTATTGCACAATTTCTGAGGGTGAACTCAGGAATGTGGAGGATGCCAAACTGGAAATTCATGATTCATACATAGATATTCATGTATTGCTGGATGGCTCAGAAACTATCGGGATAAAGGACAGGAGCAAATGCAACACAGACAACACCAAGTACCAGGAGGCAGATGACATTGCATTCCTTGAGGATGAGCCCGAGAACTACGTTGTCATGGGTACCGGCAATATTGCGGTAATTTTCCCTGCAGATGCACATGCCCCTCTTCTTGGCACCGGCACTTTCAAGAAAGCCGTATTCAAGGTACATGTAGGAAGCAACAGATCCAGATTGAACTAAAGTGGAAAGAAGGTACAACTCCTTTGTAGGATACTTCAAGCAGAAATACGGGTGCCGCCTCCAGAAAATAGTGGTGGATGCAGGATTTACATGTCCCAACAGAGACGGCCGGGTGGGGTTTGGAGGATGCACATACTGCAACAATGATGCATTTCATCCAAATTATTCCACTCCCGACAAACCTATACTGCAGCAACTGGAAGAGGGAATTGAATTTCATCAGAACAGATACCGCACAGCAGAGGAGTACCTGGCATATTTCCAGTCATATTCAAACACATACGCTCCTCTGGAGCACCTGAAGGAACTCTACTCTCAGGCTCTTGCCCATCCGAAGGTAAGGGGAATTGCAATAGGGACCAGACCCGACTGCATAGATGAGGAAAAACTGGACTGGCTGCAGGAGCTGGCAAAAGAGAAAATTGTAATTGTAGAGTACGGTATTGAATCGTGCTACGACAAGACCCTCCAGAGAATCAACCGGGGGCATGATTTTGCCACTGCAGTAAAGGCTGTTGAGGCTACGGCCGCCAGAGGATTGCACCAGGGAGCCCATTTCATATTCGGACTGCCGGGTGAAAGCAGGGAGGAACTCATGGGAATGGCCCCCATAATAAACTCACTTCCACTGAACTCAGTAAAGTTCCATCAGTTGCAGATAATAAAAGGGACACCAATGGAAGCCGAGTTTGCCAACCGTCCTGAAGACTTCATACAGTTCGGGCTTGAAGAGTATATAGATTTCTTCATAGATTTTCTTGAACTTCTCCGTCCCGACATATACATAGAGAGATTTGCCGGCGAGGTCCCTCCAAGATTTGTGAATTCTACCCCATGGGGCAAGGTGCGCAATGTTGAACTGCTCCAGATGCTTGAAAGGCGGCTTGAAGAACGGGATACCTGCCAAGGGGCAAAGTATCTGTCTGTGTAAATTGCCCTTTCATATTCTGATGCTGTGCTCCACCCCATCACATGACCGCACTGCCGGTAAACGGCATTCTATAATGGATTCACCCTTGTCATCTTATAGCCAAGCAATGCCCCGTCATATTGTGACAATGCAACAGTAACGGCAGTAAGCCCCGTTTTCCCCGATGAAAAAGAACTCACCAATGAACTGAGTTTCTTCAGGAAATTCAGCAACTGGGTTGCATCAAACATGAGGGCGAGTGATGTACCTGTATTTGCATATATCGCACTTACCTTCCCTAAACCCAATGCGCTGTATTTGAACGTTATTATCTTGTTCTCTTTATCCAAAGAATATGTGCCTTTCAGACTCTTTTCAGACTTGCCAAATTTTATTGTCTGCACAAATGTTGAATCTGAATTGAATGTATAGGAAAGAGACTCGTTCATCCCTATCTTACCATAAAAATTTGCGAGGGATGTCTCAATCCTTGCTGTTGCTGCTGCTCCTCCGGCCTGTGCAAGGAGTTTGTCGCTTTTAAACTGCATTTCAGGCTCAGAATACTTCCATGTACCATCAATTGACAGATTCAATTTTGAAACCGCCCCTCCTACTACATCTTCAAGGATATTCTTAACGGTACCGGCGGTAGCATCGTTACCCAACAACTGCTGCAATAAAGACTGGGCATTATTCTGCGCTCCGGCAGAAAGTGCTGAAACACACAATACCACCATAAAAAACAATTTTTTCATATTCTGTTCCTCCCATGATTATCATTAAAATCTTTCCAAAATTGGGAAATTTGTCCAAAACATCAAAAAAAGATTTGACTGACAAAGAAATTTTTCTACCTTTGCGCTCCCAATATTGGGACAAAACATTAAAAATCATTTGCAATGGCTGAGTATTTATCATCAGACAAGAAAGCAGAGATTTTCAGCAAATACGGAAAGTCTAATACAGACACTGGTTCAGTTGAGAGTCAGGTTGCTTTATTTTCCTACCGTATCGCTCACCTTACACAGCACATGAAAGAGAACCATAAAGATTATGGTACTCAGAGATCACTTCTCAGATTGGTTGGTAAGAGACGTCAGCTTCTAGACTATCTAAAAGCTAAAGATATTGAGAGATACAGAGAGCTTATCAAGGCATTGGGTCTTAGAAAATAAGTTCCTCAACAGGATAAAAAAAGACACATCAGTACGGTGTGTCTTTTTTTTGTATCATAGCGGCACCCGGCGTGAGCCGTAATAAAAAGCCGGCCTTTTAGTGTAAGGCCGGCCAATTTATAGTTGTCGGGAAGAAGAATTACTCACCTTTTGGGGCATTGTTCTCCTTGTGCTCCCTTGGACCTCTCTTGTTGCCGAAATCTTTTCTTGGGCCGCGGTTGTCCCTGCGGTCTCCCTCAGGTCTTGGGCGGCGTACTGGCTCTACCCAACCCTCAGGTTTCTCAAGAAGTACTTTGCGTGAAAGTCTCATCTTGCCGGTTTTGCTGTCAATCTCAAGAAGTTTGACCTCAACCTCGTCACCTACGTTAAGTACATCCTCTGTTTTCTCAACTTTCTTCCAGTCGAGTTCTGAAATGTGCAGCAAGCCCTCTTTACCTGGAAGGATCTCAACGAATGCACCGAACTCAAGGATAGATACCACTTTACCTTTGTAAACTGTACCAACCTCAGGAACGGTTACAATACCCTTAACCCATGCAAGTGCAGCATCCATGCTCTCCTTGTTCTCGCCAAAGATGTCAACTACGCCAAATGTCTCGTTGCCCTCTTTAACCTCAGTAATGGTAACAGTTGTACCGGTCTCCTTCTGGATCTTCTGGATAACCTCACCACCTTTACCAATGATTGCACCAATGAACTCACCTGGCACTCTCAACTGAACGATTCTTGGAGTATGAGGTTTAAGTTCTGGTCTTGGCTCGCTGATGGTCTTCATCATCTCGCCCATAATGTGCATTCTGCCCTGACGTGCCTGCTCAAGAGCCTTCTCAAGAACCTCGTATGAAAGGCCGTCAACTTTAATGTCCATCTGGGTTGCAGTGATACCGTCAACAGTACCGGTAACTTTAAAGTCCATATCTCCCAAGTGGTCCTCATCTCCAAGGATATCTGAAAGAACTGCATATCTGCCGGTTTTTGAGTCTGAGATAAGACCCATTGCAATACCTGATACAGGTTTCTTTATCTTTACACCTGCATCCATAAGTGCAAGTGTACCTGCACAAACGGAAGCCATTGATGATGAACCGTTGGACTCAAGGATATCTGATACTACACGTACAGCATAAGGATTCTCCTCGCCTACAGGAACCATAGGTTTGAGGGCCCTGAATGCAAGGTTTCCGTGTCCTATCTCCCTACGGCCAATACCTCTCTGTGCCTTTGCCTCTCCTGTTGAGAATGGAGGGAAGTTATAGTGAAGAACAAATGGCTCGGTGCTCTGTACAAGAACCTCATCCATCTCCTTCATATCCATTTTGGTGCCAAGGGTTACAGTTGTAAGGGACTGTGTCTCACCTCTGGTAAAGATTGCTGAACCGTGTGCACAAGGGAGATAGTCAACCTCACACCATATTGGGCGAATCTGTGTAGTGCTTCTGCCGTCGAGACGGATACCCTCATCCAAAATCATATTACGCATAGCCTCTTTCTCAACATCGTGGAAATAACGGCCTACCATAAATGCCTTCTCCTCTCTCTCCTCCTCCGGAATTGTTGCAAGGAACTCCTCGTGAACTGCCGCAAATGCATCGCCTCTCTCGTGTTTGCTTGTGCCGCTCTTTGCAATCTCATAGCATTTGTTGTAGCAGTACTCGTGGCATGCTGCCCTCAAAGCCTCATCGTTGGTCTCGTGGCAGTACTCCCTTTTCTGGGTTTTGCCAACCTCCTCCATCAACTCCAACTGAGCCTGGCACTGTTTCTTAATCTCCTCGTGTGCATATTTGATTGCGCCCAACATTACAGCCTCGCTCACCTCTTTCATCTCACCCTCAACCATCATAATGTTGTCTATGGTTGCTGCTACCATAATGTCAAGGTCTGCCTCAGCCATTTTGCTGAATGGCGGATTGATACAATACTCACCATTGATTCTTGCCACTCTTACCTCTGAGATTGGACCGTTGAATGGGATGTCACTTACTGCAATTGCAGCAGAAGCAGCCAAACCTGCAAGTGCATCAGGCTGGATATCCTTCTCAGCCGAAATGAGGTTTACTGTAACAAATACCTCAGCATGAAAATCATCTGGGAAAAGAGGCCTCAATGCACGGTCAATAAGACGGGCTACAAGAATCTCTGAATCTGAAGCCTTGCCCTCGCGTTTCATGAATCCGCCAGGGAACCTTCCTGCAGATGCAAATTTCTCTTTGTAATCTACCTGCAAAGGCATGAAATCAACATCATCTTTTGCATCTTTTGCACAGGTAACTGCTGCAAGAAGCATAGTCTTGCCCATCTTTACCACAACAGACCCATCAGCCTGCTTAGCCAACTTGCCTGTCTCAATTTCAATTGTTCTGCCATCACTAAGTTGGATGGTCTTTTTAACTACATTCATTATTTTTTTAACATCTCTCGCAGCCCGCCTCCCCCTATGGGAGTTGAATTAAACCTTTTACAGCACCTTCATCTGCCGCGGGCCGCATTTGTTGGCAGATGAGGTATTTATTTTATTAAATAAACTTTTCTGAAAAACCACACAAAGATATAAATAAAATGCTATCAATCAAGAATTAATATTATCATCCCGACAAAAAAAGCCCCGCTGATGCGGGGCTTGTGAAATATCTGTCGGGAAGAAGGGCCTACCACGCATTAAGAGGTCTGCCTGCCATCAATTGATGAGCCGCTGCCTTTACTTCCTCTCTTGTCTTCTCGCACTCTGGGTTACTGAGGACTTTGTCTACCAAATCAACTATAAGTGCCATATCTTTCTCCACCAAACCTCTTGAGGTAATTGCAGGGGTTCCTACACGGATACCCGATGTCTGGAATGGAGAGCGGCTGTCAAATGGAACCATATTCTTGTTTACTGTAATATCGGCTGCCACAAGAGCCTTTTCAGCAACTTTACCTGTAAGTTCAGGGAATTTTGTCCTCAGGTCAATCAGCAACAGGTGATTGTCTGTACCTCCTGACACAACTTTGTAGCCTTTTGCAATAAATGCCTCACCCATAGCTGCAGCATTCTTCTTAACCTGAATCTGGTAATCCTTGAACTCCGGCTGCATCATTTCAAAGAATGAAACAGCTTTTGCTGCAATACAATGTTCAAGCGGGCCACCCTGGATTCCTGGGAAAACGCTTGAGTTTAGAACCGCTGACATCATTTTTACTGCCCCTTTTGGAGTCTTGATACCCCATGGATTCTCAAAATCTTTGCCCATCAGGATAATGCCGCCTCGAGGGCCTCTCAGTGTCTTATGGGTAGTAGAGGTAACAATATGTGCATACTTCACAGGATTCTTGAGAAGGCCGGCTGCAATAAGTCCTGCAGGATGTGCCATGTCAACCCAAAAGATTGCGCCCACTTTATCAGCTATTGCACGCATTCTCTCCCAATCCCACTCTCTTGAATAAGCAGAAGCACCGCCTATGATAAGCTTTGGCTTATGCTCCAAAGCCTTTTTCTCCATATCGTCATAATCAACAAGACCTGTCTCCTGATCCAATCCATAAGCCACAGCATTATAAAGGATACCTGAAATGTTTACGGGGGAACCATGAGTAAGATGGCCGCCCATAGAGAGGTCTAAACCCATGAAAGTTTCACCAGGCTTGATACAGGCTGTCATAACTGCCATATTAGCCTGCGCACCCGAGTGTGGCTGCACATTTGCATACTCCGCCTCAAAAATTTCTTTAAGACGGTCAATTGCCAACTGCTCAATCTGGTCCACTACCTCGCACCCTCCATAATATCTAGCACCCGGATATCCCTCTGCATATTTGTTTGTACACACAGAACCCAATGCTTCAAGCACCTGGTTTGATACAAAGTTCTCGGAAGCTATTAGCTCAATACCATTGAGCTGTCTGCTCTCCTCTTTTTTAATCAGGTCTAAAATCTGAATATCTTGTTTCATATTATCTTAATTAATTATTGTTTCAACCATACACTATCCAAGCTAAGATAGCTTACAAATATAACAATTTTCCTCAATTTTACTGCTTTTTATTTGGATGTCGTATGTCGGCTTTTTTAAAACTCGGGGACCGACTTAGGTCGGTCCCCGAGTTTTAAAACTTTTTCCCAAGCCGGTTACATTTTTTATTATCTTTGTAGGATATACCTGTTCAGTTGAAATATGCACAGAAAACTTAAGAATAATGAGTTGGGAAGGCTCTCTACAGAGGAATTCAAAGAGGCTGAAAAGATAAACGTAATAGTTGTGCTTGACAATATCCGCAGCCAACATAATATTGGGGCGGCATTCCGTACGTCTGATTCGTTTATGATTGAAAAAATTGTACTCTGCGGATGCTGCGCTACCCCTCCAACAGCTGAAATCCACAAATCTGCACTCGGTGCGGAGTTCTCAGTTGACTGGGAGTACCACAAGGAGACAACTGATGCAGTTGCAGACCTCAAAGGGGCCGGATATACCATAATAAGCATTGAACAGGCAGAGAACTCCATAAAACTGCAAGATATAGAAGGGTATCTGTCTGCCGGCAATTTGTCGGGAAGAAAGTATGTCCTCGTATTTGGGAATGAAGTAAAAGGGGTACAGCAGGAGGTTGTGGATATGAGTGATGCTGTGATTGAGATTCCGCAATATGGTACAAAACACTCCCTCAATATATCAGTTTCTTTGGGAATAGTTTTGTGGGAATTCTGTAAGGTGCTGAAAATAAACCAATGATAACAGGAATTTAATACTGGAAATGCAAATGACAATAAAAAACTGGACCGTTTGGTCCAGTTTTTATTGTTTATGGATTCATCATATCTGTATTTCTGAAGTTGAGGATCTCGTATATAGCCTCTATGGCCACCGCTGCCGGGCCGTCGGGATCTATCATCTTTGCCTTGTTGTAGGCATTGATTGCCTCTCCCCACAATTGCTGTCTGCGGTAAATACCACCCAACAGATACCAGCCGTATGCATTCCGCGGTTCTCTCTCCAAAAGTGCATTCAGTTGTGTATATGCCTCCTCCAGTTTGCTCTCCCTTAGGAGCGCCTCTATTTCAAGAGTTGTAAGGAGTTGTGATATTGCCTTTTTCTTCTCCATATTTTACAGATGAGCCGTGAAACTATACCAAGCCTGAGAATCCCATAAATGCCATTGCAAGGATACCTGCAGTGATAAGGGCAATTGGAACACCCTTCATCGCTTTTGGAACCTCATTAAGGTCCAACTGCTCTCTAAGGCCTGCGAACAATGTCATTGCAAGACCGAAACCAAGTGCACTTGCAATAGCATATACTACAGAACCTGCAAGGTTAAGCATGTGAGGCTCTCCTCCAAATGTAAACTCCTTAGATACTACAAGGATAGCAACTCCCAATACAGCACAGTTTGTGGTGATAAGTGGGAGGAAGATACCAAGAGCCTGATACAATGACGGACTAATCTTTTTAAGGATAATCTCCACCATCTGTACCAATGCGGCAATTACAAGGATAAAGGTAATTGTCTGCATGAACTGAATCTCAAGTGGAACAAGCAGATAATACTGTACAAGGTATGTAACCAATGTTGCTACTGCCATTACAAAGCAAACTGCACCACTCATACCTACTGCTGTAGAAACCTTGCTTGATACACCCAAGAAAGGACATACTCCAAGGAACTGAGCCAACAGGATATTGTTGACAAATACAGCTGAAATGATAATCAATATATATTCCATATCTGTTATTATTCTATAGGGTTAATTATTTTGCTTTTGCTTTGTTGAACAACATCATAAGGTAACCTAGTACTAGGAATGCACCAGGAGCCAATACGAATGCCAACATACCGTCTCCGTCACACAATTTGTTGCCGAATACTGAAAGTCCACCCAACAACTCCCTTACAAAACCAATGGCTGTAAGAGCGATTGAGAAACCCAATCCGATACCTATACCGTCCAATGCTGAGTCAACTACAGAGTTCTTGCATGCAAATGCCTCTGCTCTACCCAATACGATACAGTTCACTACAATAAGTGGAATGAACAGACCCAATGTCTCATATAGAGCCGGTACGTAAGCCTGCATTACAAACTGCAATACTGTTACCAATGATGCAATTACTACAATGTAGCAAGGAATTTTAACCTTTGACGGTATCAAAGATGCAATTGCAGATATTACCATGTTGGAAAGGATAAGCACAAATGTTGTAGCCAGACCCATTCCCAAGCCATTGATAGCCGATGTGGTTGTACCCAAAGTAGGACACATACCAAGAACCAGTACAAAAGTAGGGTTCTCTTTGATTATACCTTTGGTAATTAAACTTAACTTACTCATATTAGTTCTGTTGAGCCTCCCCACTCTTGTTTATGTTAAGAAAAGCGTTGTATGCGTTGTTAAGGACATCAATGAACGCCCTTGAAGTGATGGTTGATGCGGTGATTGCATCAAAACTGCCACCGTCTTTCTTAACTGCAAATTTGAAATTGGAATCACCTGGATTCTTACCCTCAAACTGTGTAATGAAGTGGCTTTCACCATCAGAGATCTTTGCACCAAGACCAGGAGTCTCAGCATGTGAAATCACTGATGTCCCGACAATTGTACCGTCGGGAGTAAAACCTACCATAAGGGTAATGTTTCCACCGAAACCTGCTGATGAAGATGCCTCAATTGCATAACCTACAACCTCGTTGCCTTTCTTTGCAGGATATACTTTTGATGTTTTGCCGTTTGCTTCAACCTCAAACAATTCTGATGAAGGGGCGTTGTCAAACTCCGGAACCACTCCACCTATTGCAGTATTTATTTTTGCAGTCTGTGCAGCTGCGATTGGCTCTGCTGTGAGAGCATACAGGCCACCCAAAAGTGCAGCAGATACAAGACATACTGCAAAAAGGGTTACAACCATATTAGTTAATGTAGATTCTCTAGCCATTATTTTGCCTCCTTACCAAATCTTTTAGGTTTACAGAACATGTTGATTAGAGGAACTGTAGCATTCATGATAAGAATTGCAAACGAGATACCCTCAGGATAAGCACCGAACTCACGGATAAGGATTGTAATGATACCTATACCAACACCGAAGATAACCATACCTTTTGGCTCCATTGGAGAGGTAACATAGTCAGTTGCCATGAAAATTGAACCAAGCAACATACCACCGGTAAGCAGGTTGAAGATTGGATCTGTGAACTGCTCAGGGTTGCACAACCATAGAATTCCTGAGAATACAAATACAGTACCCCAGATAGACAAAGTGATGTGAGGTCTGATAACCCTTCTTACAAGCAGATAAACAAAGCCCAAAAGAAGTGCTATTGCAGATATCTCACCGGCAGAACCAATTCTGGTGAACAACATCTGTGCATATGAGAAATTGTTCTCGGCATAAATCTGGCTGAGTGTCATACCCTGTGCCAAGCCCTCTTTTACAATTCCAAGAGGAGTTGAACCTGAAACTGCATCAAATAATGTGTTTGCAGGGACACTCCAGTCTGTCATAATAACAGGGAATGAAATAAGAAGGAATACACGGCCTACCAAAGCAGGGTTGAACAAGTTCTGGCCAAGGCCACCGAAAGTCATTTTTGCTACTCCAATAGCCACAATTGAACCAATTACAAGAACCCACCAAGGAGTGTTGATTGGGACGTTGAGGGCCAATAGCAGACCTGTAATTACTGCAGAATAATCACAAACTGTAACTTTGGTTTTAAGCATGAATTTTGCAATAACATACTCAACTGCAACACAGGCAAGTACACCAACCAAAGCAAGTTTTAATGCAGACAGGCCAAAGCAATATATTGAAACCGCTACAGTAGGGAGCAGTGCAATAACCACATCCCTCATCAAGTTTCTGGTATTTTCCTTTCCATGAATATGTGGAGAAGGTGATACAAGCAGTTTTTTCATTTTATTTACTAGTTTATTAAGTGTCTGAATTATTTTTTAGGACGGCTACGCATAATCTTCATTACATCAGCCTTAGCCAATCTGATGGTTCCCAAAAGCGGAATATATGCAGGACAGGTGAACTGGCAGCAGCCGCACTCTATACAGTCATATATCTTGTTTGCCTCAAGGTCATCCATACGGTGTCCTTTTGCCAACTTGTTGAGCAAGTATGGCTCAAGTCCCATTGGACAAGCCTCAATACATTTTCCGCATCTGATACAATTGCTCTCCTCTTTTCTCTTTGTCTGCTCCTCGGTAAGGAAGAGAACAGATGAAGAACCCTTTAGAGTAGGGGCATCAAGATTTGCAATTGCCTTACCCATCATAGGGCCACCGCTGATAACCTTTGCAGCAGTCTCAGGAACACCGCCTACAGCCTCAATGATTTTTGAAAGAGGTGTACCAACCCTGTGCTTGTAGTTCTTCTGCATAGGGCAGCACTCACCTGTTACGGTAAGGATACCTTCAAACAACGGTTTGTTTTTCTGTACAGCCTCATAAACTGCAAGTGCAGTACCTACATTCTGTACAACAGCGCCTGTATCAATTGGCAATCCCATTGAAGGAACTTTTCTGCCAACTACAGCATCGATAAGCTGTTTCTCACCACCCTGCGGGTATTTTTTCTTGAGAGGTACAATCTTTATCTGAGGGTATGCCTTTGCTTTCTCAGACATAACTTTAATGGCCTCAGGCTTGTTCTCCTCAATACCTATGAAACCTTGGGTTACATTCAAGGCCTTCATCATAATCTGGGCACCTATGAGAACCTGCTCAGGCATCTCAAGAAGCACTCTGTAGTCTGAAGTAAGGTATGGCTCGCACTCCGCACCATTTATGATAAGGAACTCTGCCTTTTTGCCTGGAGGAGGGGAAAGTTTCACGTTTGTAGGGAAGGTAGCACCACCAAGACCTACAACACCACACTCCTTAATTTTCTCAATAATCTCTTTAGCCTCAAGTTTGATCTCTTTCTCAATCTTGTCTGAGCGGTCAATTGTCTCAACCCACTCGTCACCCTCAACTGTAATTACAACAGCCTTGCAAGGGTTGCCGGCCAAATCAAAAATTGTTTCAATACCTTTTACTGTTCCTGAAACACTTGAGTGTACAGGAGCAGAAATAAATCCGTTTGCATTTGCAATCAACTGACCCACCTTCACTTTGTCTCCAGGAGCAACAATAGGCTCTGCAGGAGCACCAAGGTGCTGGCCCATAGAAATATAGGCAACCTCAGGAATTGGGAAGCTCTCAATTGCAGCGTTTGCAGATATTTTACTGTCATGTGGATGAACTCCACCTATTGAAAACGTCTTCATATCTGATCTCTATTTTTCCTGGTTAACATTATTCTCAACTGGTTTTGCCTCTGCGGGTGCAGTTTTTGGAGCCTCAGCAGGTTTTGCAGCAGGAGCAGCAGGAGCAGCAGGCTTCTCAGGGAAGTTTACTTTGTGAATTGCACCTGTAGGACACTCGGCAACACATTTTGTACATAGCTTACATTTGTTGAAATCTATATATGCTACGTTGTTCTCAACTGTAATTGCCTCAAACGGACAAACTTTAGCACATTTGCCACATCCGATACATGCAGCCTTACAAGCCTTTCTTGCAACAGCACCCTTGTCCTTGCTCACACAAGATACAAATACACGTCTGTTTTTAGGGCCTTTATTTCTAAGCTCAATTACACCTTTTGGACATGCTTTCACACATGCACCGCAGGCAGCACACTTCTCCTCATCCACCACAGGAAGTCCGGTTACGGGATCCATTGAAAGGGCTCCGAAATTACAAACCCTTACACAGTCTCCACAACCTACACAACCATAACGGCATCCGGTATCACCACTGTAAAGTGCACTCTTTGCTGCACATGTGGCAACTCCGTCATAAATGTTGGTCTTAGGACGGTTCTCACAAGTTCCGTTACATCTTACAACGGCAACCATAGGAGCCTTCTCAGCAACCTGAAGGCCAAGAGCATCAGCAACTTTCTTCATAGTTGCATTACCACCAACTGGGCAGAACAAGCTATCCAGATTTCCTGCTTTTACACAGGCCTCAGCAAAGGCTCTACATCCTGCCTGACCGCAACCGCCACAGTTTGCGCCCGGCATGATACCCTCTACGATGTCAATGCGTGGATCTTCTTCTACCTTGAATTTTTGTGCTACAAAATAAAGCACAACAGCCAGCAAGAGGCCTAAGATGCTCAAACTGGCTACGGTAAAGATAATAGTAGTACTCATTTATATATTGTTTTTAGCTATTGTAAATACAAACTTGTCTGCAATCTTCTCCCTAAACAAGTAAATTACAATGTAATAAACGGCAACTGCAAGCATAGAACACAAACCGGCCTGCGGTTCTGTCAGGTTAAAGCGCTGCAAAGTTAGTAAAAAAATCAATAGGATAGCCAAAGGAATTACATATGAAATCCATACAGCCTTAAATCCCATAGACTTTTTCATAATCACTTCAACCTCATCCCCCACAGCGTACTCCCCATTGTTCCAGTAAGGGACGTCAATCACTTTATCCTTAGAATCCCCCGCACTGCAGAACCCTTTTGCATGGCATGCCGCGCACATGGATTTGTTTATTATCTCCACTTTTATATTCCCCTCTGTAATTTCAATCACAGTCCCTTTATGGGAAACAGATTTCTTCTCTTTCATCTTGTCATTTTATTTTACTGGTAAGTGGGCCCTTAAGATTCGAATACTCCATAAGCCTACCCTGCACTTTGCCCACAATAATTGGAGACTCAAAAAGCAGGGGAACCTTGTTTTCATCATCAGTAACCCAAATGGTCATTTCATCTTTCCCGGTAAAGACACTTCCTGCAACAAGTTTAACATGGAACTTCAAGGTATTGAATGTCCCCAACCCCTTTATCTTTTTCTCTTCCTTCCCGACAAATATGAAATAGAAATTATAGACATCATCATCAATTGCAAATGATATCGGCTGCTTTACCCCAAGGGCCACGCTGTCAAAATCCATAGCCCTGACCTTATAGAAAAGGGAAGGTATATCATAAGTATTCCCCGAACCCACAAGAAGGGTATCAACCGGAGTCCTGTCATACTTCTGTATAGTAGCATGAATCAGGTTTGTATCCCTCTCAAAACGGAAAGTATTCTTTATATAGTATTTGCCTTCACGTGTATCCCTGAAAAAATAGTGGGGCCTCAGTGTATCAGCATAGAATTTGCTCTCAAAATGCTCCCTTACCTTAAAGATTATGTCGTAGAATTTGTAGGTTCTGCCGGTGATTACACTGTGGAACATGCCGTCCGAAAGGGAGAGCGATGTAACCGCCTCACCCACATCTGTATTTACTGCGCCCCATTTGTATTTGACCACATATGTAAGGCTCTCCCCCCCAATGAAAGGGAGGCTCTCCTTTTGTGCTGCTGTCTCAAAAAAAGTAGATATAAGCAAAAGTGCAGTTACCAGCAACCTTATTGCAAATCCTTTCATTTCCTGAACCTTTTAAAAATCGCTGTTTTCAAATTCATTGTTTGCAGAAACCCTGCCGAACTCCTCTTCAGGCATATCCTGTGCATTCATCCTTGACCCGTACTCTGCCACCCCATTTGCCTGCGGAATATCCATTGCAGGATCAGAGACATCAACAAACCTTACCTCCGAGTTGCGGAACTTCATCTGCACATCACAAACAGAACCATTACGGTGCTTGGCTAT
Organism: Candidatus Egerieisoma sp.; assembly: GCA_045592325.1. Classification (GTDB taxonomy): domain Bacteria; phylum Bacteroidota; class Bacteroidia; order Bacteroidales; family UBA932; genus Egerieousia. Next base: position 18,214 of record JAZNUM010000009.1, on the reverse strand, counting down.
GATTATCTCAGTAAGACCGGCCTGTGACGGGTCCTCTGTCATTCCATAATAATCAGGTCTATGGATGAACATTACAATATCCGCATCCTGCTCAATTGCTCCAGATTCACGCAAATCGCTCAACTGCGGCCTCTTGGCGCCACCACGGGTCTCCACAGCACGGCTCAACTGGCTCAATGCAATGATAGGAATGTTCAATTCCTTGGCTATAGCCTTGAGTGATCTTGATATTGAAGACACCTCCTGCTCACGCATTCCCTTCAACTCAGGAGGGCCGGTCATCAACTGCAGATAGTCTATAACAATAAGTTTGACCCCTGCATTTGCCACAAGCCTCCTTGCTTTTGAACGGAACTCGTAAATTGAGAGCGAAGGGGTATCATCTATATAGAGCGGAGCCTGGGACAACTGGTTCAACTTGCTGTCCAATTGGGCCCATTCATACTCCTCAAGTTTCTTTCCTCCCCTTATCTTCTCTGCAGAAAGACCGGTCTCACTCACCATAAGGCGTTTTACCAGCTGGACAGAAGACATCTCCAATGAAAAGACAGCTACAGGCACTTTATGTTCAACTGCCATATTCCTTGCCATTGTAAGTACAAATGCTGTCTTACCCATTGCAGGACGGGCAGCAATGATGATAAGGTCTGAGGCCTGCCATCCGTAGGTAACCCTGTCGATACCGGTATATCCGCTTGGCACACCGCTCAAACCATCAGTTCTTGTCTGTACTGCCCTGAGGTCATCAATAGCCTCATTGAGGATATCCTTTACCGACTGGGTCTCCTTCTTCATATTCTTTTCAGCAAGATTGAAGAGCTTCTGCTGAGTTGAATCAAGAAGGTCGTCAACTGTAATGGTATCATCATACGACTTTTTCTGGACCTCGTATGAAATGGAGATCATCTCCCTTTGGATATATTTCTGCAGCAGCACCTTAGTGTGGAAATCGAGATGGGCTGCAGCACCTATCCTCATACTCAGTTGGCTCAGGTAATATGGGCCCCCTACAATCTCCAGGTCATCAGTCTTGGCAAGTTCCTGCGCCACCGTATAGATATCTATAGGAGCATGCTTACCGGCCAGAGCAGAAATTGCCTTGTAAATCTTCCTGTTTGCCTCCTTATAGAAGCACTCCGGAGTAAGAAGGTCAAGCACATCAGCAACCGAATTCGGCTCAAGAAGGAGCGCACCCAAAACCGCCTCTTCAATATCAAGTGCCTGCGGCGGTTTCTTGCCGCTTTCCAGGCCTATAATCTCCAAGTTCTTTATCTGATTGGACCCTTGTGAGCCTCTGTTTCCATAGCCTTTTGCCATAATCTGTCTGTATGAATCCGTATTGGGCAGTAAATTTAAAGAATTTTATATAAAAAACATCCTCCCCCTTGCAGGAAAATTCCTGTCGGGAAGGAGGACATCTTAAATTTTTCCGGGGGAATTATTCGTTCTCAAACTCTGGGCTGATAAGAATTCTGCCGCAGTACTCGCAAACGATAATCTTTTTGCTCAATGCTATATCCAATTGCCTTTGAGGTGGAATTTTGTTGAAACAACCGCCACAAGCATCCCTCTTGACTGTAACTACAGCCAATTTGTTCCTCAAGTTTGAACGCACTTTCTTGTAAGCATTCAACATTCTTGGCTCAATCTGCTCCTGAAGCTCTGCAGACTGCTTAAGCAATGCCTCCTCCTCTTTCTGAGTCTCCTCAATGATATTTTCAAGTTCCTTTTTCTTGTTCTCAAGATCAATGCTTCTGCCATCAAGCACTGCCTGAGCATCAGCCATGGCTGCTTTTTTCTCCACAAGGGATTTACCAGTATCACCAATCCTCTTCTCAGCAAGTTCTACCTCAAGAGACTGGAACTCAATCTCTTTTGAGAGTGAATCGTATTCCCTGTTGTTCTTCACATTGTTACGCTGGCTTTCATATTTCTCAATCAAAGCCTTGCTGCTCTCAATATCCTGTTTCTTTTGGGCAACAAATGCCTCACCCTCCTTGATATCCTTCTCAAAATTGGAGATTCTTGTCTTCAAACCCTCAATTTCATCCTCAAGGTCCTGTACCTCAAGTGGCAACTCTCCCCTAAGAAGGTAGATTTGATCAATTTTGGAATCAGCCTGCTGCAATTTGTACAATAGGCGGAGCTTTGTCTCCATGCTTACATCAGATCCAAGATCTTTAGCAATCTGCAACGAGGTAAAAGTCTCACCCTCAACAACATGAGGTGCAACTGTGTTATTTTTCTTACTTGTAGCCATATCTCAGCTTTAATAGTAGTATATAGGATTATTATTCTTTTTACTTATTGAAACTGCAAAGTTAGGAAAATTTTCGGAAAGAATCTTTGCAAATAGGCCAACAATACCATATTCACTGAAATAATGTCCGATATCCATGAGCATAAATCCCTTCTCAGCATAGAACTCATGATAGGAGATATCCCCTGTAATATATACCTGGGCCCCCTGTGACATTGCATCCTGTATGAATGATTTTCCACTGCCACCGCAGACAGCAATTCTTGAAACCTTCCCTTCCAACGGCAATGAGCACCTTACTGCATCAGCACCAAAGGCGAGTTTCACCTTCCCGACAAGTTCTTCCACCCCAATCTCACTATCCAAAGTCCCAACCACTCCAAAATTGTCGGGAGTGAGAGGGGTACAATCCTTCAACTGCAGTTTCTCCGCCATAAGGGCACTTACCCCTCCAGCAGCCTTGTCCATATTGGTATGTGCCGCATACAGTACAATCCCATTTGCAACAGCCTTGTATATCACCCTCCCCAGCCAATTCTGTGGAGATATCTTCTTCACCCCTCCAAAAATAAGGGGATGATGAGTTATAATCATATCAGCCCCGCATTCAATAGCCTCATCCACCACATCTTCAGTACAATCCAATGCCACAAGAACTTTTGAGACCTCCTTGTACGGATCTCCCACTGAAAACCCGCAATTGTCCCACTTTTCCTGCTGTGCCACCGGGGCAAAACCCTCAATAGGCCCTACAAGTTCAAATGCTTTCATCTTCATCCTTATTTCCATTATTGTCCAGTGCCCTGCTTATGCCTAAAAGCTTCTCCTTTATTGCTGTAAGCCTGCTTATAACCTCAACCCTCTTGTCTTCTCCAGTAATATTGTCCTTCATTCTCCTGGCGGCCCCCTCCAGGGTCATTCCCCTCTCCTTCACCAGGTAATAGATAACCTTGAAATTGGCCATATCCCTTGCAGTAAACAGCCTGTTTCCCTTCTTGTTCCTTGCCGGCTTAATGAACTCAGGAAATTTTCCGGCCCAAAAACGTACCAAAGAGGCATTTACATCCAGTTCCTGCGACACCTCTCCAATTGTATAGTACAACTTCTCAATAGGTTTGTCCTTATATGGCATATCTTAAACTATTTGTTTCAATCCAATGACTGCCCTGTATTGGCTACAATAATAGCCATTTCCCTGTACATCTCAGGGGTAAGGTCCGAAAAGAAATAGTTCAACGGATCCATCATCCTGCCGTTGAACCACACCTCATAATGGAGATGGGGCGCAAATGACATCCCGGACATTCCCACGTTCCCTATTACATCCCCTTGGGATAACTTCTGCCCCTTCCTCACAACTATCTTCCCCATATTTTTGTACTTTGTAACATAGCCGTTCTTATGGTTCACCGTCACATTTGCACCATCTTTCTTCCCCTTTCTTTCCACTTTCTCCACAACCCCATCGGCGGCAGACAATACAGATGTCCCGGCAGCAGCCAGCAAATCCATCCCAGAATGCATGGTAACAGTCTTGTAGAACGGATTCACCTTCATTCCCACTGATGCTCCCGACTGCCTTATTGAAAAATCCTTTATGGGGACAATAGAAGGTATTGCCGTAATACGCCCGCCAAGAGTATCCAAAGATGAATTAATATCGGCAATGGAAGAATTTACCTTCTCCATTCCACGCTCAATAACCTCAATCCTCATTTTGGTATCGGCCACTACTGATTCCATTCTGGTGGTATCCAGCCCCTCGAACAGGCTATAGTTACCCGTTTCTGAATATACAGGGGGCTCGGCATTGAAAATGCTTCTGTATATCTCCCTGTCCCTCTGCTGCAAATTCTTGATTGTATTGTCCAGAACTCCAATCTTCTCCTGCAGTTTCCCATATTCCTGCTCCATTAGTGCGGTTTCTCTTGCCAATTCCCTCTCCTGCTCAGTACTTACCAGGAGGGAAAAGATGGCATAATACAGGATTGCAAGGAGAATACTACCAAAAAAATACTTGAGAAATATCTTTACCCAACCCTTGACACCCCTCTTCTCCTCAACAAAATTAAGCTGTTCCTTATTGAATCTATACTTGCCCATTAAACTACCTGTAGGCTAAAGTGCCTTCATAACGGGATTTCACCATAGCCATATATTCATCTCCCCTCACATCCTGGTTATAATAGTTAAGAGGATTTACACGTCTGTCCCTGTATATGACTTCATAGTGCAGATGCACACCCTTGGATTTTCCGGTATTGCCCATAGTGGCAATCTGGTCGCCTCTGGTTACGGTATCCCCAACCTTCACATACATATCATTAAGATGCGCATATCTGGTCTTGTACCCAAAGCCATGGTCCACAACAATTTCCCTGCCATAACCGAAAAAGTTCCTTCTTACCTCAACCACTACACCATTGCCTGAAACATATATCGGCTCCCCCTTATCTCCCGACAAATCTATTCCCTGGTGCATCCTCCTTGTATTGTAGAACGGATCTGTCCTGTAACCGAAAAGGCTTGATAGCCTTACATTATCCAATGCCACAGGTGGAATTGCAGGGACACACTGGGCCATCTCATCAGCTCTTTTTGCCAACAGGGATACTTCATCATATGAACGGGACTGGACAAACGCCTTCTTATAGATGACATCCATCCTCTTTACCGCATCCAGCAGTGCCGATGAATTGGAAGTTGCCTCAAGATGTGCATATCTGTTCACCCCTCCAAAACCGGCATCCCTCACATCCTGGGAAAGTTCCTCCATACCAAAAATGGGGCGGTAGATATTGTTGTCCCTCATCTGCAGTTCAGACAAGGCAAGATTGCTCTGTTCAAACTTTCTCTCAAGCAATTCAAATCTGGAGTTCATCTCCATGTACCTCTGCTTCAGATACGCTGTCTTTGGAGTGTCAAAACCGGAATATTGTGTATACAGGAAATAGTAGCCTGCAAAAGCAGCCAGACTGAGACAAAACATCACAAGCCCCTTGGAGAAACGTCTTCTCAAAGATGTCCTGTACACCTCGTATGCTAAGGTCTGCGTATTAAAATTGTACCTTTTCTTCCTGGCCATCAGATAAAAACCCTAATTTGACGGATGCAAATATAAAAAATAAAATTAAAAAGATTATTTTTGCATCTAATTTAATTATATGGATATGACATCAAATGAGATAAGACAACGCTTCCTGGATTTCTTCCGTTCCAAGGAGCATACCATAGTACCTTCTGCCCCTATGGTTGTAAAGAATGACCCTACACTAATGTTTACCAATGCCGGAATGAACCAGTTCAAGGATTGGTTCCTGGGCAACAGCGAGGTAAAATACAAACGCGTGGCAGACTCACAGAAATGCCTCCGTGTAAGCGGAAAGCACAATGACCTTGAAGAAGTAGGACATGACACATATCACCATACAATGTTTGAAATGCTCGGCAACTGGAGCTTCGGAGACTATTTCAAAACAGAGGCGATAGACTGGGCATGGGAACTCCTCACCGAAGTATACAAACTTGACAAAGAGAGGCTCTATGCAACCGTATTTGAGGGCTCTGAACAGGACGGCGTTCCAATGGACCAGGAGGCTAAGGATGCCTGGCTGAAACACCTGCCTCAGGAGAGGATCATACTTGGAAACAAGAAGGACAACTTCTGGGAAATGGGTGAGACAGGCCCTTGCGGACCATGCAGCGAGATACATATAGATTTGAGAAGTGACGAGGAGAGGGCGCAGGTTCCAGGCGTTGAACTTGTAAACAAGAGCCATCATCTGGTAATTGAAATATGGAACCTTGTATTCATGCAGTTCAACAGAAAGGCAAACGGCTCACTTGAACCCCTTCCACAGAAACACGTTGACACAGGAATGGGATTGGAAAGATTGTGCATGGCATTACAGGGCAAGAAGAGCAACTACGACACTGACGTATTCCAGAACATGATCTCCCGTATTGCCGAGATTACAGGAGTTGAGTACAATGCAGATGGTGACACCGGTGTTGCCATGAGGGTAATTGCAGACCACATAAGGGCCATCAGTTTCTCCATTGCAGACGGTCAGCTCCCTTCTAATGTTAAAGCCGGATATGTAATCAGAAGAATCTTGAGAAGGGCAGTAAGGTACGCCTACACATTCCTGAAGATGGATGAGCCGCTACTATGCAAGCTTGTCCCTACCCTTGTGGGCCAGATGGGCAACGCATTCCCTGAGCTCAAGGCCCAACAGACAATTATAGAGAAAGTCATCAAGGAAGAAGAAGAGGCTTTTCTGAGAACTTTGGACAAGGGCATCAAACTCATTGAGGGAATCATTAGAAATAATGAACAGACAAAAACCATATCAGGAAAAGATGCATTTGTCCTTTATGACACATTCGGCTTCCCGATAGACCTTACCGAACTTATAGCCAAAGAGCACGGTTATATTGTAGACCTCAAGGGATTTGAGGAAGAGCTTCAGCAGCAGAAAAACAGAAGCCGCAATGCTACAGCCGTAGAAGAGGGTGACTGGGTTGAAGTATATCCTTATGCTGCGACTGAATTCACAGGCTATGACAGTATTGAGGAGAAAGGTGTAAAACTGCTCAAATACAGGAAAGTCAAATCCAAGAACAAAGAGAGCGTACAGCTTGTATTCGACAGGAGTCCTTTCTATGCCGAGAGCGGTGGACAGGTTGGAGACTGCGGATGGATTGAGTTCCAGGATGGAGAAAAAATTGAAATAACAAATACCATCAAGGAAAACGGTCTGCCTGTACACATCGCAGCCGTTGTCCCTTCAGATCCTCAGGCAACATTCACTGCAAGGATAGATGCAGCACGCAGGCAGTCGGTTACCAACAACCATACAGCAACACACTTGCTGCACAAAGCATTGAGAGAGCTATTGGGGACTCACATTGAACAGAAAGGATCATCTGTTACCGCTACAGGATTCAGGTTTGACTTCTCCCATTTTGAAAAAATTGACCATGCAACTCTCCGAAACGTTGAAAAACTTGTAAACAGGTACATCAGGGAAAACAGGCCTAGAGTAGAATTCAGGAACCTTCCTATAGATGAGGCCAAGGCTAAGGGTGCAATGGCGCTGTTTGGAGAGAAATACGGTGACACTGTACGCGTAATACAATACGGCGACTCAATTGAGTTGTGCGGAGGTACCCATGTGGAGGCAACAGGAAACATAGGTTTCTTCAAAATCCTCTCTGAAGGTGCTGTAGCTGCCGGTATAAGGAGAATTGAGGCTACTACAGGTGCAAATGCCGAAGATCTTCTGTATGCAGCAGAGGACATGGTGATGCAGATAAAATCATTCTTCAACAATACCCCTAACCTTACAGGTTCAATCAAAAAACTGATTGCAGACAACGATACCCTCAAGAAAGAGGCTGAAGAGTTCATGAAAGAGAGGGCCATCAACCTTAAGGACACCCTGCTTAAGAGTGCAAGGGAAGTGAACGGATACTATCTTGTTGCCGTAAAAGGTCCATTTATCCCTGAAGTGGTGAAAAATGCTGCCAACCTCATGAGACAAGAATGTTCAAATACCATTTTTGTGGCTGCAACAGATCACGAGGGCAAACCTACCCTTACACTTATGTACACAGATGACCTTGTTGCCAAAGGTATGAATGCAGGCAAAGACATCAGGGATGCTGCCAAGTGCATAAATGGCGGTGGTGGAGGACAACCGTTCCTTGCAACTGCCGGTGGCAAGAATATTGATGGCCTTGCAGAAGCATATGATAAACTGGTGGAGATTGCTACCAAATAACAGGAAACAGATTTGAAAAAACTAGATCTTTTTATACTCAAGTCCTTTCTGGGCCCGTTCATAATGACATTCCTCATTGTATTGTTTGTCCTTATGATGCAGTTCCTATGGCTTTACATTGACGAACTGGTTGGGAAGGGCTTAAGTTTGGGAGTGATATTTGAATTCCTCGGCTGGGGAAGTGCCACATTGTTCCCATTGGCACTTCCACTGGCTACATTGCTGGCATCCATCATGACTATGGGCAGCTTGGGTGAGAATAATGAGTTGCTTGCCATGAAGGCTGCCGGAATCCCCTTGCTGAGGATATTGTCGCCTCTTATGATTCTCTCCGTATTCATAAGTGTGGCAGCGTTCTTTGCCTCAAACAATCTCATTCCTGTAGCATATGACAAAATATACACATTAAGGGATGACATTGGCAAAACCAAGGAGGAGATAAAGATTCCTACAGGTATTTTCTACAACGGTATAGACGGATACACCCTCAGGGTTGTTGACAGGGATGAGAACAATATCATGCACAATGTAATGGTATATGACCACAGCAAAGGTCAGGGTAATGTGAGCCTTACTGTTGCAGATTCCGGTATACTGAAGATGAGCAACGACAAAAGCAGCGTCACCTTCACATTGTTCAATGGCACAAATTACGAGGAATCGAATACTGTATCCAGACGTGACAGCTCATATTCATTGCAAAAGGTCAATTTCAGCATGCAGGAGGTTGTAATTCCATTGAAGAATTATGCTTTCAAGAAATCTGAGTCTTCCAAATATGGCAATGAGGTTATGACAAAGGGGCTTGCCCAACTTAGAGTTGACAGGGACTCCCTTGAAATCAAGCACAAGAATACCCTTGAAAATCTGGTGAGAAGGGCAACCCATCCGGACAATCTCAATCATACTGGCCACATCTTAAGGCTCAAGAATGACCCGGGCTCAATAAAAGGTTCCATAAGCATTGATTCCCTATTCCTGTGGAAAGATATCCAGGAAGAAGAGAAAGCATACTCAGATGCCATTGGGCAGTTGGAGCAGCAGATTGCAAATGTAAACTACTTCCCTACAGAACTCAACCAGGTGGCCTATCCATTGAGGAGGACCATTCAGGAGAGTTTCAGAAAATTCACACTCTCCATTGCATGTATAATCTTCTTCTTCATTGGAGCACCTTTGGGGGCCATCATAAGGAAAGGAGGTTTGGGAACCCCAGTTATAGTATCAATGTTCTTCTTCGTAATATACTGGGTTGTTGATATAAGCGGAAAAAAACTTGCAAATGACGGCGCAATTACGCCGTTCATAGGTGCATTCATATCTACGTTTGTACTCTTCCCTATGGGAGTATTCCTTACATGGAAATCTACCAGGGATTCCGCATTGTTCAACGCTGATGCATACATAATGTTCTTCAAGAACATATTCAACAAAACCAGGCTTCACAAAAAGGAAAAGCAGAATGTGTAAAGATTCACCAAGAATAGTATATATGGGGACTCCGGAGTTTGCGGTAGCCCCATTGGACAAACTTGTAAAAGGCAATTACAATATAACCGGTGTTGTTACAGTTCCCGACAAGCCAAGCGGAAGAGGACTGAAAATGAACAAAAGTGCCGTAAAGCTTTATGCAGAGGAACATCTTGTACCTAAAGGGGTAAAGCTGCTGCAGCCTGTTTCTCTCAAGGATGAAGAGTTCCTTGATGAACTACGCGCCCTCAATGCCGACCTCTTCATTGTGGTTGCCTTCAGAATGCTTCCAGAAGTTGTATGGGGGATGCCTGCAATGGGGACATTCAATCTGCATGGCTCCCTGCTCCCTCTATACAGGGGTGCAGCACCTATAAATTGGGCCATAATTAAAGGAGAAAAGAAAAGTGGAGTGACAACATTCCTTATAGACAAGGAAATTGACACTGGAAATATCCTTATGCAAAGAGAATGCGAAATAGGTGAAAGGGAGAATGTCGGATCACTTTATGACAGGCTGATGGAAATTGGAGCAGACCTGGTTGTTGAGACCGTTGATGGCCTGGCCACCGGTAATCTCTCTGCACATCCACAGGAAGGACGAATTACAGGTGCCCCAAAACTTAACAGGGAACTGGGAAGAATCAAATGGGACATGACAGATCCTGAACAACCGGGAAGCAGCTGTGCCCAATTGATAGACAGACTTGTAAGAGGGCTCTCACCATACCCTGCAGCAACTGCAGCAATGACTGATGGAGAAAAGGAACACGAGTTCAAAATTTATGAATGCTCACTGGTTGGAGACACACACACCAACGGGAATACCCTCCAGACAGGTACAATAGAGAGTGACGGGAAAAACTATATCCATGTATATTGTGCTGACGGATCTGCCATCTCATTGGATGAGATACAGATGGCCGGCAAAAAGAGGATGCGTACAAAAGATTTCCTGCTTGGGTTCAGAAATATCAGCCAATACCGGTTCTTTTAGCCAAAGATTATTTGGGAGCAATCCTGTATAGCGCAACTGCCACGAATGCGAACAGTATATTAGGCAGCCACAACGCTATAAACGGAGGGAGGGCTCCTGTATGCACGAACATCTGACTGAATCTCAAGAACAGTATATATGAGAAACTCAAGGCTATACCTATTCCTATGTTCAGGCCTATCCCTCCCCTCCTCTTCTGAGAAGACAGAGATACTCCAATTATTGTAAGAATAAAAGCTGAGAACGGAAGTGCAAATCTTGTATGCTTCTCTATAAGGGCATATTTTACCATCTGGTCTCCCCTCATCTCCTGCGTTGAAATAAGTTCATTCAATTGGGGATAATTGAGGGTTTCCACTGTCTTCTTTCTCCTGTAGAAATCATCAACTGTTATTACCAGCGTGGTATCCATACTCTTTCCTGTAGTGATTTTCTCACTGCTTCCAATATATTCCCTCAAATGCCAGTTCCTAAGTTTCCAGCATCCTCCTGTAGAATCCCATTGGGCAGATTCCGCACTGAGTTTGGATATTATATTGTGACCTTCAACGCTCTCCAGGGTAAACTTGTATCCGGTATTGTTCCATGTACTGAAAGACTCCATATACATGAATGTTCCCGGAGAAATCTGGTAATGGAGATTCCTCCCCGTATTCTCATACCTTTTCTTTATGTATGTATTTTCAAAATCTATACGGCCCTTGTTCGCCGACGGTATTACAAAGAGGTTCAGCAGCAGGCTGAAAACGGCAATGGCACAAGCAGAAATCATATATGGGTACATCATCCTCTTGAAACTGATGCCGCCAGCCAATATTGCTATGATTTCTGAATTTGCCGCCAGTTTTGAAGTGAAGAAGATTACTGCTATGAACACGAACATAGGGCTGAACATATTCATATAGTAAGGGACAAAGTTTGCATAATAGTTGAATATTATCTCGTTCAGAGGTGCATTCTTGTCCACAAAATCATCTATCTTCTCACTGATGTCAAAGATGATTACAATTCCAATAATAAGGAGTATTGCAAAGAAATAGGTTCCTATGAACTTCCTTATTATGTATTTGTCTATGGTTGTTATATTAAAGTTATACTTCATCAGATCTTTGTCTCAAGTTTTTTTACGGCAGCATTCTTCCACTGCAGGAAGTCTCCTGCCTTGATATGGATTCTTGCCTGACGTACAACATCCAGGTAAAAGGCCAGGTTGTGTTCACTTGCTATCTGGGCTGCCAACATCTCGCCAGAAATGAACAGATGCCTCAAATATGCCTTGGTATAAATCTTGTCTACAAAAGATGTACCTTGTTCATCCAACGGTGAAAAATCATCAGCCCACTTGCGGTTCCTTATATTTATCATCCCTTCCCATGTAAAGAGCATCCCGTTTCTTCCATTACGTGTAGGCATCACACAATCAAACATGTCAACACCTCTTGCTATACCTTCCAGAATATTGGCCGGTGTCCCCACTCCCATAAGATACCTTGGCTTGTCCTTTGGCAATACAGGCACCACAACCTCCAGCATCTGGTACATAACCTCGGTAGGTTCTCCAACTGAAAGTCCTCCAATGGCGTATCCGTCCCGGTCCAATGAGACGGCATGCTCTGCTGCCATAACCCTCAGATCGGGATATACACACCCCTGTACTATAGGGAAAAAGAACTGGTTGTATCCGTACAGCGGTTCTGTAGCATCAAACCTCCTGATACATCTCTCCAGCCACCTTTGTGTAAGTTTCAATGAATTGAGAGCATATGAATGTGTAGCGTTACCGGGTGTACATTCATCCAGTGCCATAATTATATCAGCACCTATCATCCTCTGGGTATCCACATTGTTCTCTGGAGTAAAAGTGTGTTTTGATCCGTCAATATGGGAGCGGAAAGTACAGCCCTCCTCAGTGAGTTTCCTGTTCTCTGCAAGAGAGAATACCTGGAACCCTCCACTGTCGGTAAGCATGGGCCTGTCCCACGAAATGAACTTGTGCAGACCTCCTGCCCTGTTTATTATATCAAGTCCGGGGCGAAGATATAGATGATATGTGTTTCCCAAAATAATCTGAGCCTTTATGTCATCCCTCAGGTCTCTATGGTATACCCCTTTTACAGACCCTACTGTCCCTACAGGCATGAATATGGGGGTCTCTATCACGCCATGGTCTGTGTAAAGCAATCCGCATCTGGCCTGAGACTGGGGATCTTGTGCTATTCTCTCAAAGTTCATATTATACTATCTGCTACAAATGGCAAAAGTAATAAATTATTTTCTATATTTGTGGTAAACCGCTCATTATAGAATGCCCTACGGGGGTATATACTGGGCAATAAAATGGAGACAAACCAAATGAAAAGGATACGATTGGACATAGGGGCACTTACCGCATCTCCGGAAGATGGTGGAAGTTTCATGTTTTTTCTATATAGGGAAGGGATGGATAAATGTCTCCCTGTAAAACTTTCTCCTCCCGACATGCATGCTGTCCTCTCCAATTTCAACAGGCAGGATGACCAGGGAGGGACTATCCACAATCTGTTCTGCAATACCCTTCAGCAGTTCAGGATTGAATTGCTGGAAGTTATTGTTATAAGGGATGATGAGAGAGGATGTTTTGCATGTGAACTGCTTCTTTTTGACGGCGAAAAGGAGATACGGCAGTATGGAAGTTTCATTGACGGAGTCATTCTTGCCAAACAGTTTGCCTGTCCTATATATACGGATGAGCAATTGATGGAAAAATATGCATCAGCCATTGATATTGTCTCTGAGAAGATTGTAAAGAAAGAGATTCATCTGCAAAAACTGAAGGAAGAACTTGCCAATGCCATCTCTTCCGAGGATTATGAAAGGGCCGCACAAATAAGCAAGGCCATCGATGAATTGAACAAACAAGAATAGTTCCGCCCCATGAAAAAGTTTTTACCCGTATTGGGGCTACTGCTGGTTGTCTGCACAACAGCAAATGCCCAGGAATCTTTTGCAGATAACCCTTATAAGGAGATTCTGCTCCAGAAGTCATTCAATTTCTCATTTATATCATTTGTGAGGGGAATGTTGGGCATGGCTGCAGTTGTATTTGTATGCTGGTGTCTGAGTTCCAACAGGAAAGCCATCAATTGGGGAGCAGTTGGAAAAGCCCTGCTGTTCCAGTTTGTCATTGCTGTTTCCGTATTGGCTTTCCCAGCCGTACAATCCCTGTTTGAAATAGTTGGAAGCGCCTTTGTCGCTGTTCTTGGATGGACCAAAGCCGGTTCCAATTTCCTTTTTGGCAGTTTTATGGATACATCCCGGTTCGGGTTCGTATTCATTTTCCAGATTTTGCCTACCATTATTTTTTTCTCGGCTCTTATGAGTCTTCTGTTCTATCTTGGTATAGTACAGAAGGTTGTATACATTATGGGATGGATATTTACCAAATTCATGAAGTTGTCGGGAGCTGAGGCTCTATGCTGCGCAGGAAATGTTTTCCTTGGGCAGTGCGAGGCGCCCCTTATGGTTAAGGAATATGTCCCTAAAATGACCCGTAGTGAACTTATGCTGGTCATGACTTGTGGAATGGCTACAATGGCAGGAGGTGTTATGGCTGCATATATAGCAATGCTTGGCGGTGGAGACAAAGTTATGGAGATTGAATTTGCCAAACATCTTCTCTCTGCATCTGTAATGGCTGCACCGGGTGCGGTTGCTATGGCAAAAATTATGGTTCCCCAGAGTGAAGAGATTGACAATACTCTTGCTGTATCAAAAGACAAGATTGGCAAAAATATCCTGGACGCAATATCAAACGGGACTGCAGAAGGGTTGAAACTTGCAGCCAATGTGGCTGCCATGCTGCTTGTATTTTATGCTTTGATAGCGGGGGTAAATGAAATTCTTGGTTGGATAAGTTTTCCTGCCATTGATGCGTTTATAGAGAATCTGTCGGGAGGAAGATATTCCAATTTGTCTTTGGAAGCCATACTTGCATTCATTTTCTATCCTATAATATGGCTTATAGGGGTTCCGGGGGAAGACATAGGCCTTGTAGGACAATTGTTGGGAGAGAAATTGATACTTACTGAGTTTGTGGGATATCAAAGTCTGTCTGTAATGATAAGGGAAGGGATGTTTGCCTCTTCCAAGTCTGTGATAATGGCAACTTATGTTTTATGTGGTTTTGCCAATTTCGCCTCTGTAGGAATACTTATCGGGGGCGTGGGAGGGATGGCTCCTGGAAAGAAACATATCCTTTCCGAGTATGGATTCAAGTCATTTCTGGCATCTGCATTGGTAGCACTTATGTCAGCCGCAATTATAGGGATGTTCATATAATGTGAAAGGAGGGCAAAACCCTCCTTTCATCTATAATCAAATAATTGTTGTCTAGTATTTCCCCTCAGCAACTTTCTTCGCACATGCAGCAAGCATGTCATCTATCATCTCATCCAGGCCCCACTGAGGATTCCATCCCCATTCTTCCCTTGCACATGAATCATCCAGACAATCAGGCCAAGATGCCGAAATCTGGGCTTTTACAGGATCTATATTGTAGTCCCATGTGAAGGAAGGGACCCGCTTCTTAATTGCTGTAAACAACTGTTCCGGAGTAAAACTCATTGATGTAACATTGAAACTGTTCCTATGGACCAGCTTATACGGATCTGCCTCCATTACCTGAGTTGCCGCATTCAAAGCATCAGGCATATACAACATATCCATATATGTGTCCTTTGGAACTTCACATGTATATCTCCCATGCTTGGCCACCTCATAGAACACTTCCACTGCATAATCTGTTGTTCCGCCACCAGGCAAAGCTCCATTTGAAATTATACCCGGGAAACGGACGCTTCTTGTGTCAACACCAAACCTTGTATGATAGTAGTCGCTTAAAAGTTCTCCCGATACTTTACATACACCATAAATTGTGTTTGGCCTCATGACAGTATCCTGCGGAGTCTTGTAATGCGGAGTGTTTTCTCCAAATGCTCCTATTGAACTTGGGGTGAAAACTGAGCACTTGAAATCCAATGCCAGATTGAGGGTATTGATAAGTGCTCCCATATTCAGGTTCCATGCCAACTGAGGATTCTTCTCCCCTGTAGCAGACAGGAGGGCAACCAAATTATATATGGCATCTATCTTCTCCGTCTTCAGCAATTTTGCATATGATTCAATATCAAGGGCGTTCAGTATTACAGATCTTGCATTTTTACCTAATCTTGCCACCACTTCGGGTTTAAGGTCTGCTGCTATGACATTGTCATATCCGTAATTTTTCTGAAGGTGAGGAACCAGCTCCGTACCAATCTGACCTCCTGCGCCCAATACCAATATTCTTTTCATATATATGTATGTAAAAGTTATTATCTCTTTTGCCTATACAAATGTAATAATTTTAGACATATATTGTGTTTTCATAAACAATTTATTACTAAAAACTTTATTTTTGTATCATGTCAGTTGATGGAGAAAAAATATACGGTCTTATCGGGAAGAAGGCAAAAGAGTTGGGATTTGCAGATTTCGGGTGTGCCAAGGCATCTGAAGTATCTCCTATGGCAAAGTCGCATTATCTTGATTCATTGAACAATGGGTATCTGGAGGGATTAGAGTACATGCATAAAAACTTGGAGAAGAGGTTCAACCCGCAACTTCTCATACCCGGAGCGCAATCAGTTCTTGTTTTCCTTGCTCCATATTCGCTTCCCTGCAATATGCCTGCACCTGCAGGAGTAGCACAATATGCATTGGGAAAAGATTATCATATTGTCATAAAGGAGAAGCTGTTTTCAATTATGGAACTGATTAAGGGGGAGTGTCCCAATTTTCAAGGGAGGGCATTCACTGATTCCGCACCTATACTGGAGAGGGAATGGGGAGTGAAGGCCGGTTTGGGATGGATTGGAAAAAACAATTTTCTCATAAGCAAAAAATATGGGATAAAAAACCTCATCGGGATAATAATATGCAATGTGGTTTTGCCTTCCACACTGGAATACGAACGGGAAAAAGTGAAAAACAATACCGGAAATTGCGGAGAGTGCAAAAGATGCCTGGAAGCATGTCCTACAGGAGCATTGGAAAAAGAATTTTCTACTGATACAAGAAAATGCATATCATACCACACTATTGAAAACAGGAATTTGGCAGCCCAAATGGCAGCAGGCTCAGTACCTCGCTTTACCGGACGGTACTTTGGATGTGACAGTTGTATGGATGCATGTCCATGGAACAGCAAGAATCTTGCAGGATGGAGCGAATTCCATTCAAATTACAGCATTTTATTTGGGCGGGGAATTGAGTGGTGGCAAGAGTTGGATAATACCGAATTTGAGCTTATTTTCAAGGATTCACCAATATTGAGGGGAGGGCTCGAGAACATCAAGGTTTCCTTGGATTGGGGAGAAAAAAACAAATGATTATGAGAGATTTTAATTTCAGAACAAAAATTGACATAAGGGATGAGGAGACAGGAATCACATATGACAGTAAAATAATGATGCTGGGGTCCTGCTTCACCACAGAAATAGGTAAAATACTGCAGGACTACAGATTCAATGTAATGGTCAATCCTTTTGGAACCATATATAATCCAGCCTCCATACTGGCTTCTCTGGAAAGGATTGTATCTTGCCGCCATTTTACAGAAGAGGAGGTTATACAGACCAACCCTACAGATACACTTTCTCCAAAAAAGTATGCCAGTTTCTCACACCACAGTTCATTTGCAAGACCCACTGGTGCCGAGTTTCTGGAAAATGCGAACAGGGAACTGGAGATTACTTCAAAATGGCTTGGAAATACCGATATTATAATAATCACTCTCGGTACTGCATGGGTATTTATCAATAACAACAGCACTGAAGTGGTTTCTAACTGCCATAAGAGAGTAGCCAAGGAATTTACGAGAAAACTCCTTGACATTAATGAGTGTTCAGAAATACTTATGAAAATTGCAGGAATGTTTTCCGACAAAAAAATCATCTTTACGGTGAGCCCAATACGTCACTTCAAGGATGGGGCACATGGAAACCAGATAAGTAAAGCAACACTAATGCTAGCCATTGAGAATGTCATTAAAGAGTGCAGTTGGTGCAAATATTTCCCTGCATATGAAATAATGATTGATGAACTGAGAGATTACAGATTCTATGCAGAAGATATGATGCATCCTTCACCATTGGCAGTACAATATATCTTTGAAAAGTTCAGACAATCGCACATTTCAGCTACAGCATTTAAACAAATGGACGTGAATTTACGTTTAACAAGAGCAGAGAATCACATACAGAAGTGATTCCTGGGAAATGTTTAAACCAAATTCTATAAGCCATGAAAAAATATGAATGCAGAGCCTGTGGCTGGGTATATGACGAAGCACTAGGCGATCCTGATGGAGGCATCCCTCCCGGTACACCTTTCAATGAATTGCACTCAACTTGGGTATGTCCAGGATGCGGATTAGGAAAAGAGTATTTTGATGAACTCAAATAAGGGAGGGCGGATTTACCGCCCTTTTCCTATAATCTCCTATAATCACGACGTGATTTTGTACAAAAGACTGATTATCAGTATACATAAAAAAAAGACCTCCAACCATTACTGATTGAAGGTCCTCAAAGTTGGCGGCTACCTACTCTCCCACTTGGTATAGCAGTACCATCGGCGCTAACGGGCTTAACTTCTCTGTTCGGGATGGGAAGAGGTGGATCC
>JAZNUM010000008.1:0-53193 GCA_045592325.1 Candidatus Egerieisoma sp. | reverse complement strand
ACCAAATTTCTTATGAACATAGTGAGTACTATATCCATCCTCAAGTAGCGCCATGTAACGTAGGCGATCCAAATAGTTGTGTTTCTTATACATACAAAAACCCCGAAAGTTTTTTGTCTAACTTTCGGGGTTCACATCATTGTGGCAGCCTTTTACATTTAGACTTTCTTTTATCTTATTTCAAATTTAATAGGGATAGTCAGGCATTGTTCAACCGGTTTGCCGTTTGTGGTTGCAGGTTCCCATTTAGGTGAACTTTTTATTAAAGAAACAGCCATTGCATCAAGTTCTTCGCATACACTTTCAATAACTCTTACATTATTTACCAGTCCATCCTTACCTATTACAAATGACACTTTCATTGTACCGGCATGGCTGCAACCTTTCGGGCGGTAAATCTTGCTGAAAATCCACTTTGTAAATCCTGTTGTACCCTCCCCCTGGAAAGATGCGTAATTCTCCGGTTCATTCAAGTAGAAAGATTCGTTTTTACTCTCATTGGAATAACTGACAATTACAATTTCATCCAATTCAAATTTTCTTCCGTTAGCGGAAATTTCTTTACCTTTGTCCTGCTCATTAACTGTTTGAGCCTGTAAACCTAAACATAGGCATACCAATGGGAGCACGTAGAGCCCCTTCAATCCTCTCTTGAGAGGAGATTTAGTTTTTGACATCATAGTAATGCGTTTTTTAATGATACTGTGATTGAGGCTGTTTGCAACTGAGTAGCCGCTCTTGCTTACAGCCTTTTTTATTAATAGATATTGATATTCCTTAATGTCAGTACCTGCTTTCAATACCGCTTCGTCTGCCTCATACTCATGCAGTTCCTGCAAGTCAATTCTAAGCATCCATATTGCCGGATTGAACCATTGCATTGCTGCCAATATATTTACCAGCATCAGTTCATAAGAATGCCCTTTATATATATGTGCCTTCTCATGAACAATAATAGATGTATGGTTTCCATCCCAATCTTCTTTGGAAATTACAATGTATTTCATCCAACTGAACGGATCTATCTCCCTATCAGTTACAATTATTGTGTATCTGTCCCCTCTCTCAACCTCTTTACCATTCCTGATTATTCTCATTATTGAAATTACGGATATGATAATCCGCAATAATGTTGCTGCAATTCCTATACACAACGTAATTCCCAATGCCGCAATCCACCATCCTCTATCACTTGTTGCAATCACTTCCGGTTCTATTGCAGTTGCCATTATTGTGGTTACCGGTTCAATTGTCCATTGCTCAATTTCCATTGGAATATCAATCTCAATTATGCAGAACGGTAAAATGAATGGAATAGCCGCAATTGTAACCAGTACTACCCTATTCAATTTATGCAGCGTCTCCTTTTTGAGAAGGAAGCGGAAGCATAAATAGAAAGCCATAAGAATGGCTGCAACCTTAATCTCATATACAATGAATTCCATCATTTGCTCTCCCCTTTTTCTACCAGTTCAATCAATTCTTTCAATTGTTCTACAGTAATTTTCTCTTCTTTTACAAGAGCAGATACCGCACTCAGGTATGAATTGTCAAAATATTTGTCTATCAGACCTATAAGAGTGCGCTCCTTATATTCATCCCTTGATACTGAAGCAAAATACTGGTATGTGGGACCGTAAGATTTATGATCAATGAACCCCTCCTCCTCCAGTGTCCTCACCTGCGTGGACAATGTGGAAAAATGCGGTTTTGGTTCGGGATACAACTCACGTAATTCCCTAACAAATAAAGGACCTTGATCCCAGAAATGGTTCATAATTACCTCTTCTTTCTTTGTCAGCCGTTTCATATTCAAATTTTACGTTTTCACAAAGGTAACTAAAAATATTAGTTATGCAACTATTTTTTATAAAATATCTTGTCAATTAGTATTTATGCAGATTATTATATATCTTTATTGTCTCTAAATGAAAAACTTAAAAAACATTAGAATCTTTACTATGAAATTATCTAGGAATCTGGTATTGATGCTCTTGGCCGGACTTATTGCCGTTCCTGCCACAGCCCAGAAAAAGAAAAAAGCAGAAGAAAAACCGCAAGGTTATGTTTTCACAACCGTTAAGGCAAACCCTGTAACATCAACCAAAGACCAGTACGAGACCGGTACCTGCTGGTGTCATGCAGGACTTAGTTTCCTTGAGAGTGAGGCTATAAAGAAAGGGGCCCCTCAAACATTGGACCTTGCAGAGATGTTTGTAGTCTCAAAATCCTATACCGGCAGGGCAATCAAATATGTAAGGCTGGATGAGCATTTCAAGTTTGATGCCGGCAGTGATATGGGCGATGTACTTGCTGTATTTAAAGAATTTGGTCTTGTTCCAAACTCTATTATGCCAGGTTTGAACTACGGTACAACCAAACATGTACAGTGGGAACTTACAGAGGTTCTCAGAGGTGTTGTAGAAGCCGTAGCCAAGAACCCCAACAGAAAGATTTCAACCGCTTGGGTAAACGGATTCAACAACGTATTGGATGCATATCTTGGAGAAATCCCGGAAAAATTCACTTATGAGGGAAAAGAATACACTCCAAAAACCTATGCAGAATCCCTCAATCTTAATCCCGACGATTACATCCTCTTCACATCATTCACCCATGAGCCATTCTATCAGACAATGGTTCTTGATGTTCCCGACAACTGGAGATGGACCCGTTACTGGAACATTCCTCTTGACGAAATGATGGAGATTATGGATTATGCAATAGAGAACGGCTACACTGTAGGCTGGACCTCTGATATGAGCGAGAAGAGTTGGGGCGAAGTTTCAACTGTTCCAGATGTTGCCGCCAACCAGGCTGCTGTAGGTTCTGATGAGGCAAGATGGATTGGTGCCAGCAGAGCAGAAAAGGAGGCTATGCTATACAATAAGAACACCCCTGGCCCTGAAAAGAAAATTGACCAGCAGATGCGCCAGATTGCTTACGACAACAAAGAGACAACAGATGATCATGCAATGCACATCTACGGTATTGCAAAGGACCAGAACGGTACAAAATACTATATGGTAAAGAACTCTTTTGGAGAAGAGGGCAAATACAACGGCCACAACTACGTTTCAGAATCTTATGCACGTTACAAGACCATGAACATCCTTGTAAACAAAGCGGCAGTTCCTGCCCATATCCTCAATAAACTGGGATTGTAATCAACTCTAACAATTCAAATAAAACTGCCACGATTGGGTCTCCCCTCTCGTGGCAGTTGCAGTTTTAATACTCTCTACAATTGTTTCTTACAATTCAATATCTGGATCAGCCAAAATAGGAGTCCATTCATATACAATTGGCTCAAATTGAATTTCACCGTTCAATCCAATTGATATTATATATGTATATTCATATCCTGGATACCAACCATCTTGAATTCCATCAACTATATTACCTTCTTTATCTTTGTGTTTAAGGTCTTTGAACTCTACAGTACATTCCTGTTCAATTGGATCACCTGTAGGACTATCAATGGTATAGACTACTGTCATGCTTATGTATTTTGTATTATGATTGTATTTCTGTCCAATCAAAAGCATGTCATTTGCGTTAGTTACATCTGTTGCTGTTGTAGATAATGTTTGGGTGGAGTTATCAATTACCATATAACTAGTCTCACCATCATGATTATTCCATTCAGGATTTCTTGTACAACCAACACCATCTGTTCCAGCAGTTTGAGCAGTTATATTCTCTTTGAAGTCACCTTTTTTATATACATAATTCAACTGTATTTTTTTTAATTTTAAAGTGGTACCTGTATATTCTGCTGCCTGTTTTACTTTGAATTTAACTGAAGTCAATGCATGATGGAATTTAATGTCAACTCCTGTGTATGAAGGTGTATTTGGGGCATCATCTTGATTTGCAACAGTCTTATTGTATTCTCTTTCGCTATACAAAAGATCTATATGCTTTCCTGCATTTGAAACAGTATAATTTGTAACTGTCACTCCTGTTTTATCATATGTCACATTATTAACATCTGCTGGTGAAAATGCTGCAAAAGACAATTTTCCGTTTTTAGGCCAGTAATATTGGTTTCCATCAGGAATCCAGCCATTTTTATTAGAGTCATATACACATGTCACAGCATTCATGTATGTTTGTCCATTTTCCCACGCTGTGAGATTAGCAGCAGAGTATTGTGCCCAAACTTTAAATTTTTCTCCGGTCGGATAAAGCCCATCAATTTTTCCTGTTACTGGTGCTTTGGTCATAGAACCTATCACTGGAGCAGAGAAAGTAATCAGTTGGTCCGGGGTCTGTACAACCTCATTTTTCGAACAACCTGCAAGAAGCATCATTGCAACTGCAGATAATAAAATCAGTTTTTTCATAATAGTAATTTTATTAGTTATTGGTTAGTTAATATTTTGTTTAATTTATTGTTCATTACTGTCATATTCTCTTATGCAGCGGACAGAATATCCTGCACTATATTCTTCATTATGAGTATCTATACCATCAATAAGTGCTTCTCCTATAGGTCTATGGTATTCCAAAGATGTCGTCCAATAATATCCATAATCATTTCTATATCTACATTCACCATATTTACTCATTCCACTCAATGGTAAGAATATCTTTGGTGTATCTGTATAAATATGATGTGCATAAACACCTTTAACGCCTTCTTTTTCAATTATTTCAGGGTCAAATTTTAAATTATTATTTATTTCAGGACTTGTTGGTACTCTCCAACCTTCAGGGCAAGGATCATATTGTGTTTTAATAACATTAAAATTAGTTCCAGAGCCTCCCCAAAGGATATCTTTAGTAAAGGTTGTAGGATCCCAAAATTTATAAAAATAATCTGCAGAAGATGGATCGTTTGCAATGCTTAAACTTCCTTGTTCACTTATGATATACGGATGAGTTGCATCACATAGGCTTTCATTATTTGCATCATAATATCCTTGTCCATATTTCCTGCCCCACTGATACAATTTTCCATATGGATATCCTTTATAATTCTCATTTGCAGGCTCATATCCACAATTTACAGGTGCCCATATCTCATCACCTATTAGTACACCTTCACCATAACATATACCATTTTCTACATATGCCATTTTGTTGTCGAATTCAGGTAAATTCAACAGATCCATCTTCAATATTTCTCCTACTGTAATGGTCTTAGATGATGTTACAGCCTTGTAATATATCCCTTTATCTGTATGTATTACTACAGATAATTTATGTTCTTCAGCAGGTAAAGCAATCAGTATTTCTGTAGGTGCAGATTTAGAAGTAGACAGAGTTATATCCTGATTCCCTTTCTTCAATGCAACTCTCCGTTGCTCTACATTCGGGTATTTTATAGGTGTGATTTTATTGCCTAATGGTGAAAAAGATAGTGATGCTGCTCCATTTACCGCCTTGTCACTGAATATCTCAACACATTGTAATTTTTCATCTTCTGTACCTACAATCTGTAATTTTAGTACACCAAAAAGATTTTCAAATTTTAATGTCAGATCTGCACTATAAACAAAAGCTGCCATTGGAAAAGCACCCTGTCCAAATGTGCTGGTAGTTTTTCCATTTATAATATTTCCTTGATATGTCTGTATTGCAGGTATATTATAACTAATTTTTCTGTCATTATAAGTTACCGCTTCATACGGATAGAATGCATCTATGCTCCCATCTGTATCAAAATCCTCTTCAGTATAACCGCAACTATCATATACATCTAATACAAAAGTACCTTTTGTTTTTCCAGCATCCCTCTCATCTAAAACAAATCTGAATAGTTTGCCGTTATTGATTACTGCAATTGCATCATCTTCACTCCACAAAATAGGATATTCAGAATTTTCCAAAGCACCTAGTGATGTCTTTGTACCACCATTATCTATTACTGCTGAAAGAGTAATTTTTCCTTTAGCTGAGTTGTTGGATATATTGTCATCTTTCTCGCATCCAAAAGCAGTCAACATTATCAATGTTACTACTATGATGTTTGTAAAAATTCTCATTGTTCAGTTCCTCCTTTATTACCATGCACTATTGTTTTCTTTAAGGCCATTAGTTTCGCTGCTTATCTCCAAGTTCTCATCTCCATCCACTACAACAGTTTCTATCCATTCACGTACAATTGGCTCCAGTTTTATTTCATTCAAACCAATTGTTATAGTATAGGTATATTCAAAGCCTTCTTCCCATCCTCCATACTCATCATACATATCCCAATGTTCATAGCTCCCCAGAGAACCACTGTCGCCATTATATTTATGCTTAATTCCTTCTAATGGAATCTTTTGAGTCTGATATACAGGTGGAGTAGTTTCACCTGGCGGATCAATAGTATATACCAATTCCAATTCTATATATTGATACCACCAATCTTCTTCAAAATCTACTAGAAATGATTGAGGTATTACAAAATAGTCTTTAATTTTTCCAGAATTTGACTTTACATATTTTGGATTTGTTGTTATTATTTGACCTGGCAATACAATCTCGTCGTAAAGGGCATTACCATCTTCATCAAATCTGCCATCATTCATCTCGTCTTCTAAAGCATCAATGGAAAGGATACTGAGTGTTCCTCTACTATTTACATTAGGGCCTGCACCCCAAAAACCAGGGCTTCTTTTTAAACCATCAGGAAATCGCAATTGCTCAGGCCAGTGGTCTTGGATATTTTCATGAAAATCACCAATTATTGTCAAGTCATTTATATATAATCCTTTTAATTGTAATTCTGTCCCTTCATATTCATCAGCTTTTCTAATCTTGAATTTCACAGAAGCAAGTGCATGATGAAACTTTATATCAACTCCTGTATAAGCAGGGTTTTCAGGATCATCATCTTGATTATTAAAATTCTTATATGAAGCCCTTTGGCTAAATAGCAAATCTATTGTATCAGCTTTAAATTTTTCTATTATCAAGCCTTCTTTGCCATATGATATTCTACATCTTTCACCTATATCAGCTGGTGAGTATGCAGCAAATGACAAATAACCTTCTTTAGGCCAGTAGTATTTATAATTTTCCGGAACCCATGAACTTGTTCCATCAAATGCACATACAACGTTATCCATATATAATGAACCGCCTTCCCAATGTTCAATGTGTACGTTAGAATTAGGTTTTGTTTTATGATAGTATGCATATACCGCAAATTTCTCGTCTTTAGGATAAGTTGTAATTTTTCCCGGTACCGCTTTGGTTACAGCTCCTGTTACAGGTGCCGAGAAGGAGATTTCAACATCAGGAACCTTTGCAGGTTCATCTTTGGTGCAGGATGCAAAGGTTGCCAACGCCACTGCACAGATAAGTAAATTTTTAAATTTCATAGTATTGTTTTAAATTATTTTTATTTGGGTTTTGTCTTTCAAAACCCCCTGCAACTTTTTCATTGGTTGCAGAGGGACACACATTACTTAATTAAATTAAACAACCAAATCTTAACCTATCTTATTATTTTTTTACACAACGTACAGAGAATGCCAAATCTTTAGAAAAATAATTTGGTGCATTTGAAGCTTTCAACACTATAACAGGGAATTGTGATCTTAAGCCTTTCCCATCACTACTTATATCATGTATACTGTAACCAATATATAAGAAAGAACCCGAATTATTATTTTTTTGATCAGCACACCAAAGATCTCCAAGTCCTGTCATTTCCTTCATTCCAGATTCGTTAATGAATCCACTGTTAGGGTAATATGTAGCATCTGCCGGTTCACCATCATTTAATTTTCCCGAAGCACTGATTACCCATGCTCCATCGTTTACTTGCTCTTGAGTGGCCCATAAACCAGCCGGAGGAAGGGTACTGCCAGGTTCCGTTCCATATAAGAATTTTACGGCATATTTCCCGTCTTTATTATCTACTTGTGTATTGGAATCTCCATCTGTTTTCGTTACAAGACCTCTATATGCATCAGTCGGAGTGACCTCCCATCCTGGTGGGCATGGGTCAAATATTGATTTTGTCCCTTGATTAATTTTACACACCGTCGGATGATTCCAATAGTTGTTATCTTTCGCATATGTGATGATAACATCTTTTTTATAAAGATGAGTTGGGTTATTAGTCGCATTCCAAATAGTACCGCTTGTGGCACTGTTTGACTTGATTTTCGTATCTATTTCCACGCCTCTGATATTGTATAACTGTATTTCACCAACATTCTGCCCGTATGTCAGCAACCTCTGTGCAGGGTACGGGTCTTTTCGTCCCCATTGGTAATACAAACCGAAGGATTTATATGTCTTACCACTTTCAACTCCATTCGGTCTCCATCCTAAAGCTCCAAGATGCCTGTCCATTATCCATTGGTAATTATCTCCCCAATATCCATAATGTAATACGCAGCCATCTCTCTTACCATTTCCATTTGTATTACCATCATCGCCCGGGGTGATTTTTCGAAAGATCCCGGATGTCCAGGCTCCGGCAGCATCTGGATCATAGTCCGTTACCCAAAGGTGCCAAGACCATATAATGGAACTCCAGGCATCAGAACCATATCCGGTTGCGCCAGGTTTTCTCTTTCTTAAAGCAATCAACACATTCCCAGCAGTCTTCTCGTCGTTTTTCTCGTGTCTTACTACTATGTTTACACGTCCGTCTTTTTCTGAGTTGCCTCTCCCATAGTAAACGGTAGCATAATTATTGTTGTCATCAGCAAGTGTTCCTTTATGTGGAATTTTTCCTGTTGAATAGGACCAACTCTTCAATCCGGAAGACTCCGCAAAGAAGACCTGTCTTCCGGGAACATCCTGCCATATTACTTGTACCCTCCATTCGTCATCGGGTCCAATTGATATGCCACTTGCAGCAGACGCTTCATTTACCCTGGCAATAATAGGGATAGAATAATACTCCTCTTTATACTTAAAATCATTGAAATAATCTCCTTGATCACTTTGTAGTTCTGCGGGATCAATTATCGGATTCAGAATATAGCAATTGGATGTAACTGTATGCTGTATCTTTTCTATCATCCTGGAATCATCGGTTTTGTCAGCAAGATAATTGCTGTACACAGTTTTATTTGATTTGATTACCTCTGTATAATGTGTGTTGGCCTTAATATCATAGTTTGTATATGAATTGTCCCCAACATTATCATTGGTATATGTATTGTCAACTCCCCCCGGGAAAACATTTATAGATACACGCTTTGAGCCGCTTTTTACATCAAGATATACATATGTAGCCTTGGCGGGCGCATTTTTGGTTTTTGTAGCGGCTGTGCCGGACGTTATCTGTTCCTCTGGAAATACTGATTTCTGTTGCAGATTCTGAGGTATATACAGTGTTATTGTTTTGCTTGCACTTGTGTTCTCCTCAAAATCTTCAATCAAATAATCATAATAAAGGTTTTTTGTTTGGGTTAATGTTATTTTAGAAGGGACAAAGTTTATTTTGTTGGGTATCCTCATCAACTTCATCCTTGTAAGATTTGCAACATTTGTTGCATCAATTGTAAGTTTTGCCACAATTGATTGAATCTTTACAACAAGTCCCTTTTTGCTGTCAATACCTTCCAGGTCATCAACATTGAATTTACCGTATCCCGACAAAGGAATAGCCAGTCCTTTACTTGGATCAGTTATATAACTTTTACCTCCATTCAAAGGTTTCAATTGGTCTATTTCACTCAGAAGCATTCCATCTTTGTATAGAGTGTCAATGGTTTTGCCGGAGTATGAGAAGAATTTTTTTCCATTTATATCCTTCTCCCCTATATTTGCAATAATCCACACCACTTCTGTCTCGCTGAGATACTCCTCGGCCATCTTTACATAGTTTTGTGTAAGATTATTCTTTCCACTTACGTGAGGATGGTAAATTGCTGCAAGAAATGGCCTGTCCTTATCTTTCTTGCCTGACGGTATGGCGCCAAACTGCAGCAGCCAGAAATTCTCTATCTTGCTTTCATTAACCTTATAGTTTTCTGATTTTACCTCTTCTCCCCCAAACGGTACCACAGAAATATTTGCCGGTACTTCAACCAGTTTTCCTGTATAAATTCCAGAATTGTCCTTATTGTCAACAAATTCATCCCTTTCACACGAGGTTGCAGAAAGTGCCGCAATCAATACGAATATATATTTGATCAATCTGTTTGTCATCTCTTCTATGGATTATTTGGTTAAATCATTTTCATTCCTTACAGTGTACCACTGGTCTTTTCCTTCTGAGGTCTCCACCTCAATCACATTATCTTTGGTAATATGTATTTTTAGCGTATGTGAGCCGCCTGCAACCAATTTGAAAACTCCCTCAGCTTCGGCACTTGAATCTTTAATTACAGACTCTTTATGATAGTTCCATTTAATTGAGAATTTCCATATATCCTGTGGTATCAGATAGCATGTTCCAAGAGTATATTCACTTGTTGAATTTCCATCAATTTGTTTTGTCCTCTTGAAATTCAGATTTTCAGTCGTTGCTCCTGTAAGGTCCCAGCCATCTCCATCTTCTGTTCCCGACGGGTCATAATCAAATCTTCCCGACGATATTACCGGCATTGTAAAGTCAACACCCAAAGTACCGATGAAATCCTCATAAGTCACAACAATTATAACCTTTGCCAATGGCCTCTTGAACTCCATGTCAACAGTCTCACGCCAGCAACTGTGCTGTCCTACAAGAAAATTTTCATTTTTTGCCCCACCTGCTATGTCGCTTTTGTATGTAAAGTACGGATAAGTATTATCCCGTCCTATTACAGACAACCCTGGTGTTCCACTGGCAGGATTTGAACTTGAATACGGCCAATAGGCATAGAAATTCATAGCTTCATACCCTATGTTCGGCCAATATTTGTCAGGGTCAAAATCCCATATATTACCTGTTTCATGTTTCAGTGCGCAATTGCTTATATATGCAGGTGAGTACAATACAGTACCATCTTTAACAAGATAACCGTACACACCCATCTGGTCAGTTGTTTCAAATGAAGTTGCATCTGCTGCCAATTTGGTCTGCGGCATGTTCCCGGGAAGATATGCACCAAATCCAATTGCCATATCTTCCTGTATTGTCTCGCTTTTTGAACAGGAGCAGACAAGAATCATAATCATCACATATACCGGCATTATCATTATGCCTTTCATATATACTTTAAACAGTTTCATAAGATCTATTGCAAATAGTTGTCAATTACCTCCAACATGAATTTAACTTCATCTATACCTATTGATAGAGTGTATATGTAGTTCCTTCCGGGTTCAATGAGTGTCCCTGCATTCCGTGATTTTATAGTATGTTCAATATATGTCCCCGAAGAGGTGTGGTATGAAAAATCAACCTCAAAACAAGAATCCAGCACCTGTGGCAAAACCATGAATCCTTTTCCAAGGTCTGTTGGTGCCTGAGGTATCTCATAATCCCCTTTATAGAATTCAAGGTCAGTTTCATCTTCCTTCAATTGCCATTCTGGAGCAGGGAGAGACCGGAAATCTCCCTTATATTTTACCCCAAGTATCCTAACCCCTTTAATTTTTATTTTCTCTTTCAGGTCAACAAGGTTCTTTACCTTTATGCTTACAGTTGCAAGTGCATGTTTGAAAGGTAAAGCCACCACTCCGCCATATATGCTTTTATGGACATTTTCAACAGGCTCGGTATATAGTATTACCTCCTGGCTCTTTTCCATATCCACATTTTTGAATATTATTCCATCCTCAAAATTGCATTCATCAGCAACTCCATAAGGAGAATAGGCTATACAGGTAAGTGTTTTGCTTACATGTGGCCAATTGCATTTGCTTTCGGGAACCCATTTCCCGTCATAAGACTCCACCTTTTCATTATAAAGGAAACTCTCTGAGCCTTTTCCCTCTCTATCTCCCTTCAATCCATTTGGCTGAGTAATAGCCGTAACACCAAATGGGACATTGTCGGGATAATTGCCATTGACCGCACTCTTCACATGTGAATAAATTGCCGGGTTAAATGACAGGGCTACATCATAATCCAATATATCCTCATTGTCTTTCACACATGACACCAGTATCACTGCAACTGACGCTGCAATGCCGATAATTCTTGTATATCTCCATATTTTCATGAA
The DNA here is from genome assembly GCA_045592325.1 of Candidatus Egerieisoma sp. GTDB lineage: Bacteria > Bacteroidota > Bacteroidia > Bacteroidales > UBA932 > Egerieousia. The sequence continues at coordinate 41,134 of JAZNUM010000008.1, read as the reverse complement.
ATTCCTTTATTTGTTTTTCAGTTCCTATAATGGCGGTCAGGCCCTTATTAATTAAGTATTTACATATTACAGTGTAATATCCGGATTTGTGTCAATTCCTGTCCATTCATTAATGATTGGCTCAAAATCAATCTTCTTGAGGCCTATTTTTATTATATATGTATATTCATATCCAGGATACCATCCATCTTGAATTCTATCAACAACCTTATTGTTGCTCATATTCATATAATGGGTAAAATCTTTCAATTCCACATTATGGGTCTGCTCAATTTCCACACCGTCTGAACTTATAATTGTATAGGTAATAGTCATGCTTATGTATTTTAGGTTGGATTCAGTTCCATGATTGTATTTCTGTCCAATCATAAGCATGTCATTAGCGTTTTTTACTTCTTCACCGCTTGTTGACAATTCTTGAGTTGAATTTTCCACGTATGTAAAATCCCTTTCTTCACTTACATCAACCCATTTTGGAACTCTTGTACATCCGTCGGCATATGATCCACCTGTCTGATTTTCTATAGTCTCTTTGAAAGTACCTTTGCTATACACATTGTGCAATTTGATAGAGTTCAGTATCAATCTGGTACCTGAATATTCAGCAGCCTTTTTAATTTCGAATTTAACAGAAGTCAATGCGTGAAACAAGCGGATGTCAATTCCACTGTAAGCAGGATTATCAGGTTTGGATGTCTGGTCTCCAATTGTCTTATTGTACTCTCTAAGACCATACATGAGATCCAGGTGTTTCCCATCTTCCGGAACTGTATAATCTGTTACAGTAACTCCTTTTTCATTGTATGTCACATTAGGGGCAGATGCAGGAGAAAAAACTCCAAAAGTCAATTTTCCCTGTTTAGGCCAATAATATTGGTATCCTACAGGAATCCAGCTATTTTTACCTGAATCATATTTACATGTAACAGCATTCATGTATGTTATACCATCTTCCCACTTTGCAAGATCCTCATCCGAATATTTTGCCCATACTTTCAATTCTTCATCTTTAGGATAAGAAGGACCTACAATTTTCCCCGTATGTGGCGCTTTAGTCATAGAACCTACAACAGGTGCAGAGAATGATATCGGATAGTCTACTGACTGTTCAACTGTTTCTTTTGCACAACTTGCAAGAATGAACATTGCAACTGCTGCAAACAGAATATATTTATTCATAATCTTCTCCATGTGTTTTTAAATTGTAATTTCAGCACTTATATCATTCCATTCATCAACATTCGGGGTAAATCCTCCTCCGTTATTATTATTGTCTCCAGGCTCTGGAGGTGGAATTACTATATGTTCATTTATAATTATCCATTGGTGGTTTATAGCATCATCCTCATAGAATTTATGGGTAATGTCAAGTTTGCAGCTGAGTTTCCTCCCATCTGTTGTAATCACATCAAATGACATCTCCAGATTGTTGTTCATATCCTCCAGTTTTCCAAATGTTCCAAAATTGGAGTACATGACTGCCTGTTCAGGCTCCCCTTCAGTGTCTGACTTTATCATGTCAAAATAGATGGTGACAGGGTCATTGTTGGGCTTGAAGCCGTTGTGGAGCAGAGAACTTCCTCCCATACCGTCAAGAAGTGCTACAGCACTTGATATATATTGTGCACCCTCCACAGTTACCTGTATATAATATGTCTTTACAATACTTTTTGCTGTAAAGTAATCTCCGTTCCGGTTATATAGGGTATCTACATGCGAGTTGTATCCTATTGTGAGGTCCTCGTATGTGTCCACAAACAGATGGTCGGGATCATAAACAATTCGGTCCTTTGCCCTCTCCTTGCTGTTGAAGTTCCCATACAGATATGAAGAGATGTTGTTTGTATAGGCTTCTGCCAATGAGTATTTTCCTTCATTCCTCACAATTGAACTCTCAGTGCCAAAATTGTATGCCAACAGTTTGTAGTTCCCCGGACCTGCGCTTATATAACCGTCAAGATAATTTCCCCGTTCATCACTGCCGGCATTCTGAAGATAACGCTCAGCCACAACTGCATCAGTTTCCGGATTGCACAATATTACCCTTACTACCTTTGGAGTCTCGTATTCCGGTTTTTTGTGGTTTTCATTGTAGAACCCTGTTGTTACATTCTTGAGTTCCTCGTCTATATATACCCTTATGTAGTGTGTGTATTCCAGGTCAAAAAGGGGCCTTCTGTGGCATGATGCTGCAGTGCACAATACCAATAGCAACAATAGTATTCTATTAGTTGATCCTTTCATAGTAGCCTCCTTTCTTGTAATTGAACAACAATGGGATAACAAATGCAACCTCCACTTTCGTAGGGCCAAAGACTTTCCATGTACCAACCTTGTTCCTGTCGCGGATCAGGATTTCAAAGTCTTCTGTAGGATTGTAATGCCTGTATGGTATTTCAGCATAACCTGCAGATACGGACAATTCCATATTGAATCTTTTGCTTATAGGAAATGAGTATCCGTATGTGAGTCCGGCGCTCATGAATTCTGCCTGGTAGCATATTTTTCTCACATTCTGGAAATCAAGTTTTCCACCCCATGCGTATAAACCCAGGAAATGTCCTACAAGTGCATCACGTTTTACCCTGTTTTCACTTGCCGGTCTGGTCTGTGGTTTGAACCACCAGCGGAACTCTCCACCAAAACTCAGGAACTGGAGACAGTATTTGTTGTTTTTTGACAGCCACCAAGGACAATGGTGCTCATATAGTATTGAGAATTTTTCATTGAACGGTACCTCTATTGCAAAGTTCAATACAGTTGCAACATCGTAGAGGAGATTGGTCTTAAGGGCAACTCTGGTCTTTTTGTCGGGAACAAAACGGAGTTGCGGCTCAGATATCATTGGTGCTGCATGCTCAACCGGATGATATATTTGTGGTCCTAACGGCAGTTCCACAAGGCGTGGTCTGGGATTCTGCCATTTCCCGACCCATTTGGCATAACGCAATTTAGGCATTACGTTCTCAAGGATGTGAAGCCATGCGTATCCGTAACTTACTTTTTTAAGTCTGTTTTTCTTTACTTCAGAAGGAAGGTTCGAGTCTATAATTTCAAGAACCTTTTCTTTATCGTCACGAGTATATTCATCAACTATCAGTTGCCTGAAACCTTCCCAGTTCTCTGGAGTATGGTTAATGATGATTATGGAATCTGCAAGCGATTTGTCGGTGAAAAGGTTTCTCAGATATTGCCTTGCAGTTTCACCTCTCCCTTTGGACAATCTTACATTGTTCCAGAATGGTCCTTCGGGTGATGCGTATGAGTAAATTATAAGACTGTCTCCCAATTGGGGTACATTCTTGATGAACCATTCTATTTGTTGGAGTTGGTTTTTATTATCCATGTAATCCGGATAAAGCCGGGTCTTGTTCAATGGATAATCTATTTTGAATTCGTATGTCTTGTGCCGCAGTGTATCCCCTACAGGTTTTGGTTTCTGTTGGGAATATGCTATACCGGGCAATGTGAGGGCTAGAAATAATACTAAAATATTTCTTGCAGACCGCGCCATTTCTTTTGTAACAATTGTGTTACCCAGCGCCAGAGGTGTTTTAAGTGGTTAAAAAAGCGAAAGCGTGGCGCTGAAGCTTATCTAACTGACAGGTCCTAGGAATAACCGCGTGAATAAATAGGCAACATCACCACGCCGAAATCCTGATAGGATACGACGATGATGCGAGCTTATTCTCTTCACTTTTGAATTTCCTAGGTTCGTCAGTGAGAACAAACTACACTTTCGTGTTTCTCAAAATGTCCTCAAATTTATATATATTTTTTCACTAATCTGCAAGAAAAATGTACAATTTATTTTTTTATCCATTTACAGACCCACTTCCAAGGCCTATTTGCTTATAAATTTGCAGAAGAATTTCCATATTTCTTCTGCAGTATCCATATCTTCATTAAACCATGAGTGGACTCCATCCACTACTTCATACAACCATACATCATTCCCCTTTTTGGGGTCTGAATATTTATGTACAATTACTTTGTGTGAGTCTGGATTTCTGGGCAAAGGCCACATTCACTGCCAGCAGCAGTGCTAATAGAATTGATACTTTTTTCATATTCAATTAAGGTTCCAGAAATGGTCAACCGGTCCGTGACCCTTTCCTATTTCATATTTTGCTCCCGATATTATAGCCTGTTCTATGTATCTTTTTGCACTTCTTGCCGCCTGGGTAAGTTCCTCACCCCTTGCAAGGGCCGCTGCAAATGCAGAAGAAAGTGTGCACCCTGTTCCATGGGTGTTTTGTGTCTCAACGCGGCAACTTGGAAACAATGTGGTTGTCCCATCCTCCGCATTGAAGAAATAATCCACCAGCACATTGTCCTTCAGGTGCCCCGCCTTAAGCAGAACAGATACCTTTCCCCCATTTGAAAGCAGTTCCACAGCACTCTTGAAATCCTTCTCCCCTTCAATTCTTCTTCCCGACAATATCTCCCCTTCCGGGATGTTGGGGGTAATTACCCTTGCCAACGGTACCAGTCTCTTTTTAAGAGTCTCAATTGCACTCTCTTCTATAAGACGGTGTCCTGAGGTAGATACCATTACCGGGTCAAGAACCACATTCTTTATCCCATATTCCTTTATTTTCCTGGCAACCACTTCCACTACATCTGCTGAATGGAGCATCCCAATCTTTATGGCGTCTGCACCAATATCAGACAAAACGGCATCAATCTGCCCTTCCAGGATATCCAAAGGGATAGGATGCACCCCCTGTACCCCTACTGTATTCTGTACTGTTACTGCTGTAATTGCCGAGGCTGCAAAACAACCCATTGCACTTATGGCTTTAATGTCTGCCTGTATTCCGGCTCCTCCGCCCGAATCGCTTCCGGCTATTGTAAGTACTCTGTTGTATTTCATAATTTAAAAATGTCTGTATCCCATATAATTTTTATCCTCCTTACCTTTCCACTCTATACCGTTTCCAGGTACAATCTTTCCAATGATATGATGCCCAACGGCAACCCTTTTCTCATTCTCCGGGCTTATTGTAAAGAGCAGTTCATAATCTTCCCCGCCGCTTGTGGCAATCTCCAATGCATCCCAACCCATTTGGGCACACTTGCGCTCCATCTCATCTGAAACAGGAATAGAAGCGGTATCCACCTCTGCCCCTACTCCCGATTCCTTAAGTATATGGCGCAGGTCTGAACCTATACCATCGGAGATGTCCATCATTGCCGATGCCCCGGCTGCTGCAATTTCCATTCCCTCCTTTACTCTTGGCATAGGAAGATAGTGTCTTGCAATCAGTTTCTCAGCATCCGCATCCCTTTCGCACCCCTCAAGGATAAGTTTCAGTCCGCACCCTGAGTCTCCAAGGTTGCCAGTAACGCAGATAAGATCTCCAACTGCAGCATTGCTCCTCTTTACAGATTTCCCTGCAGGGGCCTCTCCGGTTACCGTAACACTTATGCATAATCTGTCGGGAGAAGAGGTTGTGTCACCTCCCAGAAGTGGGCATCCATAGAGTGAGGAAATCTCCTTGTAGCCCCTGAAGAACTCGTCTGTCCACTCCTTGCCCAAACCTTTCGGGAGTGCAAAGGAGAGGAAAGATCCGGTACATCTTCCCCCCATTGCCGCAATGTCGCTGATATTTACCGCAGCACTTTTCCACCCCAGGCGGTAAGCACTTATGTCATCCATAAGGAAATGGGTCCCCTCTATGAGCATATCTGTACTCACCAGGGTTTCCATTCCGCTCTTTTGAGGCATTACAGCGCAGTCATCACCTATTCCTAGGTACCCTTCCGGTACTCCAATTCCCTTTTTTATCTCCTCAATAAGGCCAAACTCGCCCAATTCCCTTAAATCCATCCTTCAAGTGTTTTTGCGTAATCATAAGATTTACCTTCCCCCTCGTAACCGTAATCCCAGAAGGCATATTCATATAGTGCAGCTCTCAGATAGTAATATGTCATCTTTTCACGGGTCTGTTTGTCTGCTTTTGCAGCCCATGAGTCAATAATGTCCAATACGGCTCTTGTCCCTTGGGTAAACTCTTCATTTCCGTACTCCAGAATCCACTCTTTGTATGGATTCTCATCCATTTTGGCAATTTTAAGTATCTGCAGCCCCACACGGTTGTAAATCCACATGCAAGGGAGCATTACTGCAAGGGCCAGGCAACGGTTACCGGTATCAATACCCTCCTGAATCAAATCTACATAACCCTTGGTCACTTCAGAAACAGGCACATCTGTGTTGATACCGTATTTTTCTATCAGAAACTCGTGCATCAGTTTCTCCCCCTCCATGCCGCTTTTGGCAATTGCAGTGAACATCTCCCTGTTCTGCGGGGTATCCATCATCTCCGCTGCTGTGAGCATATGGGCATAATACCCTTTCAGGTAGTGTTCATCCTGTGCAATGTAACTTGCAAACTTATCCAATGCCAATGTTCCTCCCGACAACTCCCCAATGAATTTCTGCCCCAGAATTGCCTTGTATATTTTATTGGATTTCCTCCATACCTCCTGGCACCAACTCTCTGCAGTATTTGCATCAACAATTTCCTTCAACTCTTTTGCTGCACCGCAAATATCTTGCGCAGAAGAAATTGCGCTCACTACCGCTATACCGTCACATCCTGTCTGCATTACCTCTGCAGCGGTTCTGCTGTTCATACCTCCAATTGCTACTGTGGGGTGGATTGACATTCTCACTGCTTCCTTCAATCCCTCTATTCCAAACGGTTTTGCAGTATCTCTCTTTGTCTGGGTTGCAAATACAGGTGAAATCCCCACATAATCCACATCAAGGTCATTTGCCTGCAGGAGGTCATCAATATTCTCAACGGAAAGTCCTATGATTTTGTCGGGACCAAGAAGTTCCCTTGCAATGCTATATGGCATATCACTCTGTCCAATATGCACACCCTCTGCATCCACTGCAAGGGCTACATCAATTCTGTCATTTATAATCAGAGGCACATTGTATGGCTTGAGAATCCCCTTAACCCTTTGTGCAAGTTCCACAAACTCTTTGGTGGAAGCCTCCTTCTCCCGCAACTGCACCATTGTTGCACCCCCTTCAACTGCCTTTGAGACAACCTCCTCAAGAGATCTCCCCAACGAAAGGGAACGGTCCGTTACCAGATATAGTTTTAATCCGTTTTTCATTATTTTACTCTCTAACTCTCTCTGTTTTTCTGTATTACTGTCTTACACTCTTACAGCCTTATTACTTACTGCCTCACTATTTCAGCCAGTTGCTCTTCTGTAATGTTGTATAATGTATCCACAAAATTAGTCAATAATGAGCCTGGTCCGTCTGATTTTTTTGCAGCAATTTCACCTGCTACACCCATAAGTGCCATTGCATGCAGGGATGCCTCAAGAAGATTCGACGGATTTACCGCAGCAAATGCCCCTACAATAGAAGATGCTGTACAACCCATTGCTGTTACCAACGGCATCAGATGCGAACCGTTCTTTATTGTTTCAACTCTATTCCCGTCTGTAATATAATCAGTTTCTCCACTGATAACTACTACTGCTCCAGTACGTTCTGCAAGCATCTTGGCAGAATTTAGTGCATCGGTTGAACTGCAACTGCTGTCAACCCCTTTGCTCTTAATCTCCGCATCCATTAGTGCCATTATCTCTGAAGCATTTCCCCTTATAATGTTTGGATGGCACTCATCTATTATTCTCCATGCAGTTTTTGTACGGTATGTAGTTGCACCTACACCAACCGGGTCCAATACTGTTATTCCACCCGTTTTGTGCTTTGTTTTACCGGCAATAATCATGGATTCTATCCACTTGGCATCCAAAGTGCCAATGTTTATAACCAGTGCTCCTGCTATCTGTGCCATCTCCTCCACCTCCTCTGCTGCATGTGCCATTACCGGAGATGCACCGGCTGCCAACAATGCATTGGCAGTGAAATTCATTGCAACATAGTTTGTAATGTTGTGCACTAAAGGGGATTTTTCCCTCACTGCACGGAAATTCTCTTTAAGACGTACAATATCAATCATGATAATTCTATTTTTTATAGGCAACTATTGCAACATAAGATCCTTTATCGTATCCTTTGATTGGTTCCTCCACAGTTTTATGAGAGTAACATGGGGCTGCGGTTAGAGTCTGTGAGAACTCCAGTTCCATAAAACCTGCCTCCTCTATCAAATTGATTTTTTCTGCTGTAGTGCGCCATTTGGCCTGTTTTACCAGTTCAATAGGATATGGCATCATAGGTACACACCCCTCAAGCAGTTGGTGGTCCCACGAGCCTGTTGAAAGAGCAAGATTATAAAGCAGACCGTATGCACTCTCTTTGGGAACATCTATCACAACAACCTTACCCCCTTTCCTTAGTGCTTCATATGCTTTGCGCAACGCCAGCCCAAGATCCTGCATATAGCAGGGGCATCCGTTGAACAGTACTGTATCATATTTCTCAACCCCATAATCTGTCTCTTCTCCTGTTCCCACTGTAACTTCCATCCCACGTTTGCGGGCAATTTCAGCCATTGCGGCAGATGGTTCAATGCCATCTTTTACTAATATTCCGTATTTGTCTGCGATAATTTTCTCAAACAATCCGCTCCCGCAACCAATTGAAAGCACTTTACCTGCATTATTGAGGCATGAGGCAACAAGTTTCACTTCTGTCTCAAGCACATTGCTGTTCTCTATAAACCAGGAATCATATTCATTGGCATAGATGTCAAAACTTTCGTATCCCATATATGTAAAAATAAAGAAGCCGTATCATTGGGTGATACGGCATATTTGTAATAATTAAATTCCAATAATGTAAAATACCGTTTCCCTGCGCTGTCATTATACATTTCAGGTTCATAGGGTATATTCTCAGCTTTGCCACCTGTGGCTCAGCACCCCTAACAGCATTGCAAATATAAATATTTTTTCTGTTCTCTATAAAAATTACCCCTCTTTCTCTCCCCTATATAAAAATTTGTTGTCCTTATAATACTTTGCTACAAACTATCTCATAACGATTAATAAGGATAACGGGCCCATATTGGCCCGTTGTCCTTAAAATATATTATGAAACACTTCGAGACTTGCTTGTAGATCATAATTGAGAAATATGACAAGGATAACGAATTGCAGTAAGGAAAACAGTACCAGATGCAATAGTGTCCCAGCCGGAAGTAATTACCGGCGTAACATTACATCAGTGCCTCAAGCATTTGTGCAAACTGGTCCGGGCAGGATGTTGCCTTGTTGCCGCAGCGGATTCCCTGCAGCCGTTCTTTTACGTCAGATATTTTCTGTCCTCGTGCAAGTGCGCAGATCCCCTGGAGGTTGCCGTTGCATCCTCCGTAGAACATTGCGTCAACTATTGTGTCACCCTGCAGTGCAAGGTTTATCTGTACAGAGCATACCCCTTCGGTTGCTGCAGTAACTATCCTTATCCCGTCCTGTACTTTGTCTGCTATTATTTTCATTATCTGGTCAATTATTAATTATGTTCTGTCTATATTGTCAGTGGCTGATTCCATTCTGCATTTATGGCAAATACTTGATTTTTGCTTTGTCACGAGGTTTTGCTTCAGGAGATTCGTCGGGATAACCCAGACCAATGCAGATGATTGGGTTGTAGCCTTCGCTGAATCCCAGCATCTGGGTTGCCTCCTGTGATTTTGCGAGGAAGCGGATTGGGCTGCCAAGGCAAACTGAACCTACTCCAAGTGACCATGCAGAGAGCATGATATTTTCTGAAAGGAGGCCGCAGTCTATAGGAGAGAAATCGTATGAAGGGTCATTTGCTATGAATACAAGTGTAGGGGCGCCACGGAAACATCCCTCTACCATTTCTGGTTTTACATCATTGTTTGACTTTACCATTGCTTCTTTGAATTTGGCAGCGGTTTCAGGGTTGTCAATTACCCTAATTTCCCAACTCTGTCTGTTCATTCCGCTTGGGGCATTTATGCCGCATTCCAGAATTTTATCCATTGTTTCACGTGCTACAGGACCATCCTTGTATTTGCGGATGCTTCTGCGGGTCATGATGTTTTCAATTACCTGATTCTCTGCTTTCATATCTTTATTGGTTTCATTTGGTGTGTTTTCAGGCTGGCTGCATGAAATTAGTGCAGCAAGGCCCAGTACTGAAATGATTAGGTTGATGGATTTCATAATTAATGTATTTAATGGAACAATTTTCTCAATGTCATCTGAGGCCAAAGATAGTAATTTGATAAGAAAAAGAGTAATTTTGCGTTGCGTGATTAATGCAGTAATATGCAGTAGTATCCAGTAACTATGGCCAAGAAGAGAGAAAAGACCAATGCCGCCCGCCTTCTGGATAAGGCAGGTATCAAATATGACCTCATTCCGTATGAGTTTGATGAGAATGACCTTGCAGCCCAACATGTTGCCCACAGCCTTGGGCAGGATATTGCAAGGGTGTTCAAGACCCTGGTGCTCCACGGAGACAAAACCGGTTATATTGTATGTGTTGTTCCAGGCAACTGTGAAGTGAATCTTAAGGCACTGGCCAAGGCATCCGGCAACAAGAAGGTTGAAATGATTGCCATGAGGGATCTGCTGCAGGTCACCGGGTATATCCGTGGAGGCTGCTCCCCTATTGGAATGAAGAAGCCTTTCCCTACATTTTTCCATTCAACTGCTACCCTTTTTGATACCATATATGTTAGTGCAGGTGTCCGTGGTTTGCAGATAGAGATTGCACCACAGGCACTCATCTCCTTTGTGGGTGCCACAATTGCAGATGTCGCCTCCCCAATGTAACGGCACTTTGCATCCTCAACGCACTGCATCCACGCAGAAGCACCAAACCTGCACACCGGAATGTGGTGTTCATAAAAGTATTTGTTACCTTTACAGCTAAATATTAATACTATGGAAATTAAAGATAGAATCAATTACGATGTTGTTGTGGGAACTACAAAAGATATTCAGTCAATTGCACAGTTTCAGGTTGATATGGCTCAGGAGTCAGAGGGAACAACTCTTGATATACAGACAGTTCTCCCTGGTGTTACCGCTGCTGTAAATGATCAGCAGAAAGGTACCTATATTGTCTGCAGTGTTGACGGACAGGCTATCAGCAGCCTTATGCTTACACGTGAGTGGAGCGACTGGACAAACCGCTGGTACTGGTGGATACAGAGTGTTTATGTAAAGCCTGAGTACAGGGGTAAGGGTGCTTACAGGGCAATGTATGAGAAGATTAAACAGATGGCCAAGGAGCAGGGGGTTACCCAGATTCGCCTTTATGTAGACAAGACCAACTATTCTGCCCAGAAAGTGTATCAGAAACTTGGTATGGCAGAGTGCCATTATTACATGTACGAAGAAGTTCTGGATTAAGGGTCATTTCTCAACAGAGAAATTCCCCTTTTCGTCCATAACTATAGTATCTCCTTCATTTACAGAAACAAATCCTTCTTCTGTAAACAAGGAGAGCATAGAGAAACCCATACAGATGTACGGAGCCAACACCATGTCTCCGCACATCTGTTTCACTTCATGGAAGTTCAATCCAGTGTATTGTATTTTCTTTACTGCAGACATATCTTATTTGTAATTCTCTACAAATCCTGTTACAAGATTGAAGATTCTCTCAAAATTGCATGAGTGGAAATTTTCGTAAGTGTCCCTTGGTGAATGGTAATTCTTGTTGGTATCACCGTCCAGTTCAATATAGATTGCCGGAACACCCTTCAACCCGAACGGGTAATGGTCTGCATAATCATCCATTGGATGGCGGTCCAGTTTTGCGAACGGTTTCTCCATAGAAGCGTTTATTGCATTCAGGCATTCAAGACCTCTCTCCCCCTGGTCTGAAATCTGGCAGTAGATGTTCTCTCCGTTGTCTCCTATCATATCCAGTTCTACAAAGTATTTGATATCCTCAAGAGGAAGAAGAGGATTGTCTGCATAGAAGAATGATCCAAGAAGGTTGTTCTCCTCAGCATCAAAGAATATGAATACAATTGAGTGTTCAGGCTGGTTGGCTTTGAAATGTCTCATAAGGTTCAAAAGCATTGCTGTACCTGACGAGTTGTCATTAGCACCATAGAAGATGTCATCTGGGCCGCAAATGCCAAGGTGGTCGTAATGGCATGCAAGGATGAAATGTTCATTGCCTTTTGATTTTCCAGGAATGTAGGCAATAATGTTGTGTGCATCATTGTCAATCATCTCTGCATGTGTCTCAATTTTCACCTTTTTGGCATTCTCAGGGAACGATTCATCCACTATGAATACCGGCATAGGTGTATTGAAATGGTTTCGTGATTTGAAATATGGAAGCAGTTCACCTTTGCAGATAAGGGCTCCCACTTTTGTAAGCGGAACAAAATATGTCTTGTAAACCTCAATTCCCGGGTAGGTATACATGGTCTCCCTGAACTTGTCCCAGTTTATTACAACTGCCTTGTCCTGGAATTTTCCGGAGTTCAGATAATTGCAGAATTTGTCGGGAGTAATGTATTTGTCATCTACATATACAATGTCAAGTTCCCCCTCAAATGAAGGTGAAAACTCCTTGAGTGTATAGTCAATTGTATTGCGTAGAGTCTTTCCGTCAACTGTCATCTCCACTTTGCCCCTTTGTGCATTCAGAGGGTGGTTGAAGTGTTGCAGGTATGCAAGTCTGCTCTCCGGTGCCCCTTCCCATCTGCGGGCATCACATGGGGTTATAAGGCTCTTGAATTCAGGTTGCAGGGAGTGGAGTTCAGGTCTGCTCTTCCCTTCCCAACTCTTCTCAATTACATCTGCAGGAATTGTTCCAATTCCAAGTTTTTCAATTTCTCCAATAATGAATTCTCCGGCTTTAATTGTGCCGTTCATATAATTGCTCCTTCCAAAATATTCTGCGGAAGAGAGTTCCTTTACCACATCTCTGTAGTATTGTTCACTTGGGGCAGGTACTTCCTGTTTTTGAGCACAACTCCCCATTACCAGTAATGCCATAGTTAAAGCAGCAACAGTTTTCATTTTAATGTGTTTTATCCTATACAAATGTAGTTAAAAATCTGTAACTTTACATCAGAAATAACTGCAGTATGGCCTATAGAAAATTTGACACCTGTTTTTTTGAGCGTTATGCCCATCTTACCCTGGAAACTATCCTTGGTACCCGTTTTAGCGCACTCGAGAATAAGGACAGGCCGGATCTCCAGCTTCCCGACAATTCCCTTGGCATTGAGGTTACCCGTGCCATGGAACCCGACCGCTACAATGCAAACCAACTCCTTAAGGAACTGGCCGGGATGCATATTAACGAATCTCAGAAGGAAGATATGCAGAGAATAGTTGATACCGGATATGCTTACGGTTTGCCTGGATTGAATTATACCGGTTACAAGGAGGAGGAATACTGGTTACTTGCCCAGCCGCTCAAGCGTATTCTCAAAAGCAAAGTTGAGAAAGTTGCATCAGGCTTTTATGGAAATTTCAATGAATTCGGGCTGTTTGTATTCTGCAGGGATCTTCTCAACCTTACTCAGGTTGAAGTGGCACTTGAATATACTTTAAGTCTGCAGGATAATCTTGATATCAGATACAACACCCTCTATCTGTCACAAACAGACACCCTATATGTGTGCAATCTGCACGACAATCTCTTTTACGAGGGAATAAACTCACGTATAGACAAATATGCCATTCCCGACAATCTCCGCAGGGAGTTCTTCTTCAAATCCTTGGGATACTGATTTATTTTACAGCGTTGAAACCGTAGTCAAAAGCCTTGAGGTTGCTCTCAACCATCTGCTCCCCTTTAGGTGCAAATATCCTCTTTATGCTCTCCCTCAATTGCTCTGGAGAAAGAATCTCTATATATTTGGCAGCCATCCCCAAGAGGATAACATTGGCACTTTTTGGCAAATTGATTTCTGCTACCATATCCTCAATTGGCAGAGAAACCGAATGTGGCAGCGATGCCAGTTCCTCTTCAATTTTCTCCAGTTCAGGATAGTCAGGGATATTCCTGAAAGGGTGGGATGATGTAATTACTGTCCCATTCTTATGCAGATATGGCAGATATCTCAGGGCCTCCATAGGCTCCATGGAAATGATGAGGTCTGCCCCACCCTCCTTTATAAGGTCTGAGTATATTGTTTCAGTAGAAAGCCTCAGATTGGACTGCACATCTCCACCCCTCTGGCTCATTCCATGAACTTCAGCCTGCTTGAGGTACAACCCTGCAACTGCAGCGGCATCACCAATTATTGTTGCAATTGTAAGTATTCCCTGTCCTCCTACTCCCGACAGAATTATATCCTTTTTCATTGTTGCGCTGCCCTTTTTTTACGTAGTTTGCGGTTAAGTGTCTGAATGCATTCCCTTCTTGGAATAATAACAGAAACACCCTTATACTCAATTTCCTCCTTTATTGTACGGGTAATCTCCTCCATATTCTTGGCTATAGGTACAACCACCCTTACATGCTCGGGCTCAACACCCAAGGCAATGCATATTGCTTCAAATTTGCTTGTTCCGGCAGAATCCTGACCGCCGGTCATTGCAGTTGTGAGGTTATCCGATATTACTACAGTAATGTTTGCATTGTCGTTTACTGCATCAAGGAGCCCGGTCATTCCGGAATGGGTGAATGTTGAGTCTCCAATAATTGCAACAGCCGGGAAAACTCCTGCATCTGCAGCCCCTTTTGCCATGGTTATTGAGGCACCCATATCAACGCAACTGTCAATTGCCCTGAAAGGAGGAAGTGCGCCAAGGGTATAGCACCCGATATCTCCAAAAATCCTGGCCCCTTCATATCCTTTGAGTATTTCATTCAGGGCATTATATACATCCCTATGTCCGCATCCCTGGCATAGTGCGGGAGGGCGTGGCATTACATTTTCAGAAGTGCTGAAACTCTTCTCCTGTACAATTCCCATTGCTGCTCCTACATTGTCGGGAGTAAGTTCTCCCATTCGTGGAAGATCTCCTGTAAGTCGCCCTTTAACAGGGTATCCGTTTCCCAGAATCCCTTTTATAAGGTTTTCCACAACAGGTTGCCCGTCCTCAGCAACAAGAATACTGCTGCATCTGCGGGCAAATTCCTTTATTGTTGCCTCTGGAAGGGGATATTGCGAAATTTTGAGTACAGGAACCGTAGGGTCATTCTCCTTTACATAATTGAACGCTATTCCGCATGCTATGATTCCCTGCCCCGACTTTTCAAAATCTGTGTCAATATTGTACGGTGAGTTCTCTGATTCAAGTTTCAGGACATCCTGTTTCTTTACAAGAGATGCATATTGTTTCTTTGCATTTCCTGGAAGAAGTACCCAGTTTGAACGCTCATTGCTTGGATTCAGAGGATTCTGTGCAATAGCATCTGTTATACGTACCCCGGCACGTGAATGTGCAAGACGGGTAACTATTCTCAGAAGAACCGGAAGTTTTACCCTCTCAGAGAGTTCAAATGCATATTTCATCATCCCGTAAACCTCCTGCTGGGATGATGGTTCCAATATTGGAATCATGGCAAAATTGCCGTAAAAACGGGAGTCCTGCTCATTTTGGGAAGAGTGCATTGATGGGTCATCTGCTGCAACTACAACCAGCCCTCCGTTCACTCCTGTAATTGCTGAATTCACAAAAGCATCTGCGGCAACGTTCATTCCCACATGTTTCATGCAAACAAGGGCCCTTTTTCCGGCAAAGGACATGCCCAAGGCAGCCTCCATGGCAGTTTTCTCGTTTGTACACCATCTGCTTCTCACCTGTGGCGAGAATGTCTGTATAAATTCAGTAATCTCGGTAGATGGGGTCCCGGGATAAGCGTACACTCCGCTGATTCCGGCATGTACGGCACCCAAAGCAATAGCCTCATCTCCCAAAAGAAGCCTAGTTTCTTCCATTCTTTCAATTATATGTTATTCTTTGCTTATAAGGTCATTATAGTCTTCCATTGATCTGAGGATCACATCCTTTGCAACCTCAGGACCATATATTGAAATGAACTGCATGCGGCTTGTATGCTCGCCAGGAATATCCTTATATGTACTGAAGTAGTGAATCAGACGTCTGATAATGTCCATAGGTACCTGGTCTATGTCTGTCATATGTCCGTAAACTGCGTCACTTCTCAATACTGCAATAATCTTGTCATCAGCCTGATTGTGGTCAAGAAGCCTCAGACCTCCAATTGGCCTTGCATTTACAAGGATATCTCCATGGGTTACATCTTTCTCTGTAAGCACACAGATATCAAGTGGGTCACCGTCACCGTCAACATCTGTACGTACAAGTGCTTTATTGGTAAGTTCGGCCATTTTTGGTCCACAGTAAGTCTTAGGCAGGAATCCATATAGTGAAGGTACTATATTTGAGAACTTCTGAGGACGGTCCAAAGTAAGGTATCCCGATTCTTTGTCAACCTCATATTTTACTGAGTCTGTAGGAACAATCTCAATGAATGCCCTAACAGCATCCGGAAAATCTGCGCCCTGGCTTATGCCGTGCCAAGGATGCGCCTTATGATACTTTGTATTCATTAAATTAGGTGAAATTTTCAACAAATTTAATAATAATTGTGGCTCATTATCATATTTTTTTGTTTTTGTTCAAAAACACCATACATTTACACCTGCATATCTAATAATATGTAACCTAACTAATAATTATATACAATGAAAAGAGTTGTTATTTTGCTATTTGCCCTTTCTTTATTGGCAAATTCGGCTTCTTATTCACAGCAGTGCCTTCCTGCAGATTATGCCTATAAGGTTAAGAATGAAGGTTTTTCAAAATCTCAGATTGAACAGTTGGCTCAATTTATGACAGATGACATGGGGCCAAGACTTGCCGCTTCGCAATTGAAACTCAGAGCGGAACAGATGATGGTTGAGAAACTCACCCAAATGGGTTTTTCCAATGTCAAAATTGAATTTGCTTACAATTTTCCTAAAGGAGGTTGGGACAATAAAATGAATTATGTGGCCATGACCTCCCCATACTATTGCAGTTTTGCTGCAAATCCCAAAGCATGGAGCGGCAGTACAGATGGTCTTGTAAAAGGCGAGTGTATTGTACTTGACCCTAAAAATGTTGCAGATCTGGAGTCGTATAAAGGTAAACTTGCCGGCAAAATTGTACTTATGCCCTCTACCCAAACATACGAAATGAAATTCACCCCTCTTGCTTCCCGATATACGGATGAGCAGTTGGAGGAGATGGAGACAGACTCCAGAGCAAATGTATCACCAGGAAGAAGGTATTCCTACAATTACAACCCTGCAGCAAGGGAGTTGCAGAATGCCATGAACCAACTTCTAAAAGAAGAGAACCCTTTGGCAGTAATAAGCGGTGGCGGTACATTCAATGTCCCTTCATCCAGAGGTGTACAATATAAAGTTGGCCAGCCAGAACCTGCACCTGAAATTATCCTTCCGCTTGAAGATCATGCGCGAATGGTCCGTATGATTAAAAAAGATGAGAAAGTGGAGATGGAACTTAATGTAAGGAATGAGTTTACTGACAACCAGAAAATCAATAATGTAGTTGCGGAAATACCCGGTTCAGATCCTGCTCTCAAGGATGAAGTTGTGCTCCTTGGTGCCCACTTCGATTCATGGCATGGCGGTACAGGTGCAGCAGACAATGCTTCCGGATGTATAGTAATGACAGAGGCCTTGCGTATCATTAAAGAACTTGGAATCAAGCCCAAACGTACTATACGTCTTGCCTTGTGGGGTGGTGAAGAGCAGGGCCTGTATGGCTCACGCGGATATGCTGCAACAAAACTGTATGACAATGAGAAGAAAAAGGTTCTTCCAGGATATGAAGATTTTGCCCTTTATTTGAATATGGACAACGGATCGGGACGTTTTAGAGGCATCTATCTGGAGGAGAATGATATGGCTGTACCATTCTTCCAGGCATGGATGAAACCCCTTGAATCTCTTGGGTTCAATACCATTTCAATGAGACGTACAGGCAGTACAGACCATGTTACATTCAACCGTCTTGGCCTTCCTGCATATCAGTTCATTCAGGACCCTCTTGAGTATGGCCGCACATACCACACCGTAATGGATACTTACGAGAGACTTTCCCTTCAGGATCTGAAGATTGATGCAGTTATAGTGGCATGGCTTGCTCTCAATGCTGCAATGGATGATTCAAGAATTCCAGTAAAACCTGGTTATCCTGCCATTTTAGCTACACAGCAGAATAGAAGATAACGGATAAGTGAATAAATAGAAGAATCGGTAGAATATTGATACTGACAGCATAATTCGACGGTTGCGAGTTATTTCTTATGAAATGACGAAGCAGAGGAGACTTCGAGCTGTTAGAATCAATATTCTGCCGATTCCTATTTTTGAGGTATTTATTCTTCTATGTCGCTTGATGTTCTGCGGATATGGATGAATGCCTCTGCCCTTTTGCAGTTATGTTCCATACCACGGAATATCTCCATTTGTCCGTGGGACTCATCATACCACTCCTCAGGGTTCTGGCATTTGTGGCAATAGGTTGCCTTTTTCTTTATATCAGCAAATTCAGTAATGTCAACCCAGTCTGTAGGGTGGAAAAGCATGCTCTGCACACCGCTCATTACCTCATAATAATAAAGGTCAAAACCATATTTCAACTGTCTCCATGCATCATATGTAAGGATAGAACATATTCTGTGGTCCCTGTGGGAATCAATTGGCCAGTGGGTGAATACCATGTCGGGATTCTCCTTTTCAATAACCTCCTTCATCTCTGCATACCTTTCTTTTGTAATTTCGGAACTGCCGTCAATCTGGGTCATGAAAATTGGCCTTACACCAAACACCTCGCAAGCCTCCCTTGCCTCCTTCATCCTCATTGCAGATGATTCAGCATGACTCTTCCCTGGAACACCTGCCTCTCCCCTGGTCATATATACAACAACTACTTCATAACCCAACTTTTTCAGAACCATTATGGTTCCTCCGCATCCGGTCTCAGGATCGTCGGGATGAGCACCAATTACCATTGCTTTTTTACCTTTACCCGGTGTGCCTATGGCGTTTCCTGTAATTGAACTGTTGCCTGCAAAAGCATCAGTTCCCAATACTGCAGAACCTGCAAGTGCAGTTCCTGTAAGTTTCAGCATTTTTCTTCTGTCCATACTATAATGATTTAATATTTGCTCTATAGTTACAAATTTAATATTTTTGAAGAAAATTATCCTTGTATGAAAAATTTTATTTCCATGTCTGTCTTTGCAGGAATTCTTATAGGTACCGGAGGACTTGTTTATCTTAGAGTGGGCGGTTTGTCAGGTGCTGTGCTTTTTGCATTCGGACTCCTTTGTGTTGTAATGTGCGGGGCACAACTCTATACCGGAAAATCAGGATTCCTTCCATATAGGGAATTCCCAAAACTCATTCTTATGCTCGCTGCCAATGCACTTGGATGCCTTATTGCCGCCTATATTGCGCAGTATGTTGCCAGTGAGACTGTAAATGCAAATCTTTCAAGCATTCTTGCTTCCCGACAATCCGCTTCCTGGCATTCACTTGTTGTAACTTCGTCGGGAACAGGGATGATAATGACATTGGCTGTATATGGTGCAAGAAAACAGCATTATCTCCCCCTTTTGTTTGGGGTTCCAGTGTTCATATTGTGCGGTTTGCCCCACTGTGTTGCTGATGCATTCTATTATGCACTTTCTGCAATTCAGGGTAATTGGGATTGGTGGATTCTGGTTGCGTGGTTCTGGGCTATAATAGGCAATTATATTGGGTGCAACCTTCCAAGGATACTTATGGGAGACAAATTTGAATTTAAAGCATAAAATGAGGGCCCGGAATTCCGGGCCCTACTTGACTATATAATAACAACTTTTTAAAGTTCAGTTTTCCACAGACCGTGAAGGTTACAGTATTCGTAAACTGCAACAGGTTTGTCTGCGCATGTGCAGAATATTGCCTCTGCCTTCTCCCTGTTCTTTACATCTATCTTCATACCGCCATTTTCTGTCTCAACATAGATGAATGATATATGATGCTCCGGTGTCATTGGATGAGGAGCGCTTCCTACTTCCACTTTAATTGTACAATCATCAACTTTTGTTACAACCGGCACATGTTTCTCAACGCTTGCATCAACGGTGTTTGCAACAAGTTCCTCCATTTTCTCACCGCAGCATACAACTGGAACTTTAGAATCAACAACTTTACCTATAACGTTACCGCAGTGGCGGCATTTGTAGAATTTTGTAGCCATAATTTTATGTTTTTAAATGTTATTACTCTTTTACCAAACAATGGAAATTGCGTATTGTTCAATCCTCCCTTGTTTCTGTTGCAAAGATAATACTAAAAATTTAAAATGCAAATAATATTAAATAATAAATTATAAAAAGTAGAAAATTTTATCTGTAAAAGTTCTTTACAAATGCGGCATAGGTCTCATTTTTGAGAATACATACGTTCCACCAACCAGCCAGTAGGCCGCTGCCATATCCCCACAGTTGAATGTAGGAAGTAATTATTGATACAGCCCCGGTTACTGGTGATTTCTTTCTCACAGAAGAATCCATGAACAATATGAGAGATAAAAATACCATTGGGATAAAGAACCATCCTGAGATGAGCACAGCCATGATTGTAAGGAATATGCATCCGAGAAAGAATGCTGTTGGAAGCAGATGTACTGGCTTGAGTGTCCCTGGATGCCTCCTGGTAAGATGTATCCGTGCAATTCCAGAATTGAATACCTGCTTGAAGAAACTCCTCAATGTATTGCGCCTTTTATGATATACCCATGCATCGGGAAAATATCTGCTGTCATATCCTCCCTCCTTCACTTTATAACTGAAGTCTACATCTTCTCCAAACCTCATGTTGGAAAAACCTCCTGTCTCTTTGAAGACACTTCTCTTTATACCCATATTGAATGTTCTGGGATAGAATTTGTCTGCACTCTTTTTGTTTCCCCGTATACCTCCCGTAGTAATGATTGAGGTCATTGAGTAGTCAATTGCTTTTTGCAGTGTTGTAAATGAAGGATGAGACCGGTCGGCTCCACCAAACAGCTGGCATTCTTCATACTCAAGTTCCTTTATGGCAGCATTGAAATAGTGTGGCGGCAGTATGCAGTCTGAATCAAAAAACATAAGCCACTCCCCTTTTGCCTTTTCTGCCCCAAAATTGCGTGCTTGTGCAGGGCCTCCATTTTCCTTATAATAGTATTTGTTCGGTACAATGTCAGAAAATTCTCTGCATATATCTGCACATTTTTCTGTTGAACCGTCTTCCACTATTATTGTTTCAAATGACCTGTATTCTTGCGATGCCAGGCTCTCCAGAAGTTCCCTTATCTCCTGAGGCCTGTTGTAAACCGGTATTATTACCGAAAATTTTGTGGAACTGTTCTCCATAAAGATTTGTTTCTACAGCAAATTTATAGTTTTATTCCTACTTAAAAAAAGAATTGTTACCTTCACAACCCAAAAGTATATCATATGAAGAAGTTTCTTGTTTCGGTGGCAATAATGCTGATTGCATTCTCTTGTGCAAATAACAATTCCGGTAAAAATCACAACAATGATGCCCCTTTTGAAATGCAGGGTGTATGGCAAGGTATTCTCCCCGCTGCAGACTGTCCCGGCATTGAATATCTGCTTACATTGCAGCCCGAGGGTCACTACAAACTTACAGTCACCTATATAGACGGAGAAGGTGACGGTATAGACATTGTCCTTTTCTCAGATGGAAAGGTTGTAAGGTTTTCTAAGGATGAATCACAGTTTCTCAGGCTATTGCCCCCTCCGGGAAATGATACTGTCTATTTTAAAATAGTTGATGCGGATACTTTGCGTCTTGTAAACAGCCAACTTGAACAACCGGAGAATTATTCCCTTTACAATATCGTAAAGGAATAACCTCATTCTGCACATAAACCTTTGTTTATGTCTGTTGTTTTATAGAAAAAATTCTATGAAATCCACAGACATTACCCCAAAGACAAGCCATAAAAGAACTGTTGAGAACTTTGATATAAAAAAGTATATGGGTGTCTGGTATGAAATTGCCAGATATGAGAATATTTTCGAAAGGGGCCTTGTAGATGTAAAAGCAAGATATTCCCTTCTTCCCGACAATACTGTTAAAGTTGAGAATTCCGGTATGAACAGGCATGGAAAAGAGAAGAAAACCTTTGGCACGGCCATCCAGCCACATCCGGGAAACCCCGCTCACCTGAAGGTAAGTTTCTTCTGGTGGTTCTCATCTGACTATAATATAATTATGCTTGCCCCTGATTACTCATATTCTGTTGTAAGCGGCAATAACGGCAAACTCCTTTGGATAATGTCAAGGGATAAAGTAATGGATGGAGCAACACTTGATCACATATTTGAATTCCTCCGTACCAGGGGCTTCAATCCAAGCAAGCTTGTCTTCTAGTCTCCGAACTCATACAGGTCAGAATTGTATTTGCGCGGAAGGCATACAAGTTCAATATCTTTACCCGGTACAACTCCTATTTCCTTAAGGGCTTTTTCCATGCAGGTATAGGCTGTATCGGGTGTATTGTTGTTTTCGCTCAAATGACACAGGAAAAGGTGTGTAAGCCCTTTGTGCCAGAATCTTTTTGCCGCCGATGCTGCCTGCTCGTTGCTAAGATGCCCGTGCCCTTGTATAATCCTCACTTTAAGTTCTGGAGCATATGGCCCTTCAAGGAGCATATCCAGGTCGTAATTGCTCTCAAAGATTACAATTTGGGACATTTTGCAGTATTTGACCACATCGTCAGTAACTTCTCCCAAATCTGTTAGGAAAGTAAATCTGGTACCATAGAAATCTATGAAATATCCTACAGTCTCAGTTGCATCATGAGGTACAATGAACGGTATGAAAGATACCCCTTTATATACACTGGCCTCCCCTGCTGATGTCTTGCGTACACAACCCTTCATTCTGCATCTTGTGCATGGGTGATTGTTCAGTGATGCGTGGAGTTTCTCTGTTGCATATACCGGTTTGGAATACTTTTCCGCAACCATCCCCAAACCTTTTATGTGGTCTATATGATCATGTGTTACAAGTACAAATTCTATTGAATCCATGGAAATGCCGTGTTCCAACAACCTTTTCTTAATGGTTCTTGGCCCAATGCCGGCATCTATGAGAAAACCGGTTTCACTGTTTCCTATATAATAGCAGTTGCCGTTGCTGCCACTGCTCAGACTGAAGAATTTTACCATTTTTCACCCAGCTCCTTCTTTATCCAGAGATACAAGCACCCCTCCAAGGTCAAATATCAGATTCTTTATCATATTTATATATTTTCTATCATTGAAATAAATATTGAGGTCATTTTGTCTGCTGCAGCATCTGCTGCCTTTACAACATCATCCCCATCGTTGGCATAATCTTCTGCATAGTCATCATGTGCCTCATTTGTAATTACTGAGATTCCGAATACCGGTATACCGCTGTGTCTGGCAACAATCACTTCCGGAATTGTTGACATACCAACGGCATCAGCACCAATTGTCCTGAAATATTTGTATTCAGCAGGTGTTTCATAAGTAGGTCCTGTACTTGCAAGGTATACCCCTTTTTTCAGTTCTATTCCCATTTTTGATGCAATAGCATTTGCAATGGATATCAATGATGGGTCATAAGGATGTGTCATGTCGGGAAAACGGGGGCCGAATTCATCCATGTTTGGTCCTATAAGCGGGTTTGGCAACAGGTTTATGTGGTCTTCAATTACCATAAGGTCTCCTATCCTGAAGTTGTAGTTCACACCGCCTGCTGCGTTTGAAACAAAGAGATAATTTATTCCCAGTACCTTCATTACCCTTATCGGCAATGTTACATACTCCATAGGGTAGCCTTCATAATAATGGAACCGGCCCTGCATTGCCAGAACAAATTTGCCTCCAAGTTTTCCTGAGATGAAGTTCCCTTTGTGTCCTACTGCTGTAGATGCAGGAAAATGGGGAATATCATTATATGGTATAACCGTTTTATCTTCAATTACTTCTGCCAATTTGCCCAAGCCGCTCCCCAGGACTATTCCCGCTACAGGTTTCTCATTGCCTATTTTATTCCTGATATATTCAGCTGCTTCATATATTCTTATTAACCTGTCATCCATAAAATCATCTGTTTATATTATTTTGAATAAAGTTTCCTGCATATCCTTTTCACATTTTCCATAATCTCCCTCTCCCCCTTTACTGTCTTGTTTTCCATAATGAATTGTCCGTTGCATATTACACTTTCCACACAAGAGGAATTTGCAGAATACACAAGATTTGAGAGGAAATTGAGATTTGGCATGAATGCGTAATTGTCCATGTCAATAATTGTTATGTCTGCAAGTTTGCCTTCTTCAATCTTGCCTGAATTTACTTTCAGGGCATCTGCTCCGTTTGATGTGGCAACATTTACAAGTTCTTCAAGCGGGAATGCCATTGGGTCCCTTCTCCATCCCTTTTGCAGCAGGGCCGCGGTTTTCATGGCCTCCCTCATGTCGAGATTATTTGAAGAGCCGCAGCCGTCAGTGCCGAGACATACTCTTACACCTCTATCCCTCAGTTCGTTATATTTGAATCTGCTTCCCGACGCCAATTTGAGGTTTGAGTTTATATTGTGTACAGCAGTTACTCCATATTTTGACATTATGTCCATATCTTCCTCCTCAAGCCATACACAATGGGCTGCAATTACCTCTGGGCCAAGAATCCCCAAGTTTTCAAGGTGTTTGAACGGAGTACATCCGTTCAATGCAATTGAGTCCATGTTTTCCTGCTCTGTCTCCGAAACATGTATATGAAGTGTAAGATTGTTCTCTCTTGCAAAATTGCTGCACCATTGAATCATCGGATCCGATACGGTATATGGCGCATGTACTCCTACGGACATCCTGTTCAGTTCACCCCATTGAAGTGATTTTTCAAACATTGCTTCCATACCCTCCTTTATTGCAGCATCCTTGGATTCATCTTTCAGATCCAGCGCCACAAATGCATGTTCACTTCTGAGACCCATTTCTCTGGTAGCCTTTACAGCAGTATCAATCATCCAGTACTGGTCATAGAAGCATGTGGTTCCTGTCTTTATCATTTCAAGGCAAGCAAGTTTAGTACCCCAGTATATTGCCTCCTCATCCATCTTGGCCTCCACTTTCCATATCTCCTGGAGCCAGTCCTGAAGTTTTGAATCTTCCTTGTATCCCCTTGTCAATGTCATTGCAGTATGTGTATGCATATTTACAAACCCGGGTATAGCCGCTTTCCCTTTGCAGTCAATTATTCTGCATTTGTCTCCCATATCTCTATCCTGGATATTACTCCCTACGGCTGAAATCATGTTCCCTTTTATGAGAATGTCCTGTTCTTTCCCATTTGCCAGTACTCCTTTGAGCAATAAATTTTCCATACAACCTCCTTTTACTGCATGTAAAGTTAACATTTCTTTATTTTATTGGTGAATTTATTGTATTTTGGTACCATAAAAATTAAGTTATGAATTTTGTCTGGTTAGATATCAATGCTTCCTGGTCGCACTCTTCCCTTGCATTACCGGCACTTCATGCAAACTTGCTGCCGGCCACTTCTTCCAAATGTAATATGAAGGTTGTAAGGGGTACAATCAAGAGTCCGCTTTCCCAGGTCATAACCCAATTGCAATCATTTGATCCCGATTATATTTTTGCCACAGGCTGGCTTTTCAATATTGATTTTCTTTTGTCTGTTCTGGGGAGAATGGCAAGTCTATGTCCAATTAAAGGTATTTTTCTTGGTGGTCCGGAATTTTTGGGAGACAATAAAGTTTTTCTCGAAAAAAACCGCTTTGTCACAGCTGTATTCAAAGGTGAAGGCGAAGATATTTTTGAGCCTTTCATTTCATCTTTGCTCAACTCAGATGAAAAATGGAAGGATATCCCCGGTTTTGAGTTTATAGATTCTGAATGCATGCATAATTCTGAAACTGTTAAAGTCAAAGATTTTACATCTCTTGTGCCACCAACTTCATCACATATGTTTTCATGGGACAAATCATTTGTCCAAATGGAGACTTCCAGAGGATGTTTCAATTCCTGCAGGTTCTGTGTCAGCGGTATTGACAAGACTCCTGTTTCTGATATACCTGTTGATGAGTTGAGGAACAGGCTGGAACTTGTTGTTTCCAAAGGAATAAGACAGGTAAGGATACTTGACAGGACTTTTAACGCAAACCCTTTACGTGCCTTTTCCCTTCTGGAACTGTTTTCTGAATTTGCAGGCAAACTTAATTTCCATCTGGAGATTCATCCCGCACTGCTGCATGCTTCTGACGATAATTCCTCTTCTTCAGTTTCCATGCTGAAACATTTGCTGAAGTCGCTCCCCAAGGGGCTTCTTCATCTGGAAGCAGGAATACAGACTCTGCATCAGGATGTTCTTGATACATGCTGCAGAAAAGGCTCTTGTGCCAATTCAATTGAGGGACTTGCCTTTCTTGTGGGGTGCGGCAATTTTGAGGTGCATGCAGACTTGATTGCCGGTTTGCCTGGTTACGGTTTCATTCCGTTGGTGGATGATACATTGAAACTCATTGGGATTGGGCCTGCTGAGATACAGTTGGAGAGTCTTAAACTCCTTCCTGGCACACATTTCAGAAATCTGTCTGAAACTTATGGTTTGAAATATTCTCCATTCCCTCCTTATGAGGTCCTTTCTACACCTGCTGTCTCCTATAGTGAACTTTGCAGGTGTATGGTGCTTTCAAAAATATTGGATTATTGGTATAATGATGTAAAATGGCGTAAACCTTTCGTGAAGATATTCTCCAGAAACAGAGATCTCCTTCTCATTTTGATTGATGAACTCTCTGAGGGGGAATTCTTGACTCAACCTCTGAGCCTTGAGGCAAAAGGGATGCTCCTTTACAGTTTCTGCAGGAAGCATTGCCCTTCCAAGTGTGCTGAAGTAGCCCTGCAGTGGGCTTACAACGGCCTCTCAATGAAGAAAGTACCTGCAGAGGTGTTTGTCAGATGGGACTATAGGGTTGCTGAGGTTCCCAACCCCATTTTTGTAGAGGGGGACCCAAGATACAGGTATTTCTATCTGCAGGTTGGCGGCAATAGGCACTGGTTTGCTTATAATAAGGAAATAGAACGTGTGGCACCTTGCAATACATATATTGAGGAACTGTAATCAGATGTACAGTTCCCCTTTGGCAATGATGTGCGCTGAGCCTCCTACATAAATTTCCCCGTTTGCAGTTATTTCCACGGATATGCCGGATGGTCTTCCCATTTTCTCCCCTTGTATAAATATGCATTTTTCCCCTTTTTTGGCAATCCCTTCCAAATGGAGGTATTGGGCAAGGGCTCCATTTGCTGTACCTGTAGCCGATTCTTCAGGAACGCCATATAATGGGGCAAAATTTCTCGTATGTGCAGTTGAATCGTCATCTGCAATAGCAAATGCATGTACCCCAACAACACCATAATGTTCACTTATTCTGCTCAACTCTTCCATGTCCGGCGCAAGTGAGTCCAACTCTTCCAGAGTGCTTACCGGGAGTATTATGTCGGGAAGACCGGTAGAAACAACCTTGGGAGCAAGTGTGTCATGAGGTGAGGCTCCCATTATTTTGTAGAGTGTTTCTGTATCAAGTTCCTTTTCTATCATCTCAGGTTTGGCCATCTCCATAAGGATGTCTTCTCCAATAATTACCCTCAGATCTCCAGCCAGAGTGCTGTTCACACATTCATCTCCATTCTGTACAATCCCCTCATTCTCAAGTACACTGAATGTTGCAATTGTGGCATGTCCACACAGGTTAACTTCAGAGCATGGAGTGAAATATCTTGTCACAAAATCACGACGTGATTTTTGTTTGACAAAAGCAGTTTCTGAATATCTCAGTTCTGCTGCAATTTTTATCATTGTCTCTTCTGCAGGAAACTGTTCGTTTTCTCCAAGAAGCACTACTCCGGCCTGGTTTCCGCCAAAAGGAGAAGAAGAAAATGCATCAACAATAAATAGTTTCATGTGTTCAGTTTTAGTTATTTCTACAAATGTATATAAATTGTAATATAAATGTGCCAGTATATTATGAATTATAACCAATTCTTTGTATATTTGTTAGATATTTATATTTTACAATAATGATTGCAAAAGAATTGACAAATCCCCGAAGCATTGCAGTTATTGGAGCATCGGATGATACTTCCAAACCAGGAGGCAATGCCCTTAAGAATCTTATAGATACAGGTTATAGTGGAGAACTTTATGCAGTTAATCCAAAGAATGGCTATGTCCAGGGGATCAGATCATTTAAGAGTGTGGATGAACTTCCGCAGACTGATTGCGCCATACTTGCCATTCCAGCAAAAATATGTCCGCAAACAGTAGAAGTCCTATGCCGGGACAAAGGCTGTAGAGGAATTGTAATTTTTTCTGCCGGTTTCCATGAGGAAAGCCAGGAAGGGGCTCTCCTGGAAAAGGAGATTACTGATACTGTAAACAGATATGGAGCATCACTTATTGGTCCCAATTGTATTGGACTCATTACAAACTCCTATGCAGGTGTGTTTACCCTGCCGGTATCAAATTTGTCTCCCGACGGTATTGATATAGTTTCCGGTTCGGGTGCTACAGTGGTCTTCATAATGGAGGAGGCTGTCAGGAGAGGTCTCAATTTTTCAAATGTATTCTCTGTAGGCAACAGTGCCCAGATTGGAGTTGAAGATGTACTTGAGTATCTTGATGAAACTTTTGTTCCAGGAAAGAGTTCACCTGTCAAACTCATGTATATTGAGAGCATTTCAAACCCTCAGAAACTTTTGCGTCATGCGAAGTCCCTTATTGCCAAAGGGGCAAAAATTGCAGCCATAAAGGCCGGTTACAGTGAGGCAGGAAGCAGGGCTGCATCATCTCATACAGGTGCCCTTTCCTCTCCCGACAAAGCAGTTGACGCACTTTTCAGAAAAGCCGGAATCTGCAGGGTATACAGCCGTACGGAACTGATTGATATGGCCTCAATCTTTTCACTGCCTAAACCTGAGGGAAAGAATATTGCAATTATTACACATGCCGGCGGTCCTGCTGTTATGCTTACGGACATTCTGAGCAGCAATGGTATCAATATTCCTCATCTTCAAGGAGAAAAAGCCACCAGTCTGCTTGGTAAACTGTACCATGGTTCCTCAGTTGCAAATCCTATTGATTTCCTTGCTACAGGAACTAAAGAGCAGTTGGGATATATCATTGATGCCTGCAATAGAGATTTTGATGAAATAGACGGCATGGCTGTGATTTTTGGCAGTCCTGGTCTTACAGATGTGTCAGATGTTTACAGGTTTATTCTTGATAAAATGAAAGATTCCCCCAAACCTGTTTACCCAATCCTTACCTCTGTAGTCAATGCCGGGGATGCTATCCGCGAATTCAGAAAATCCGGCGGAGTCTGTTTCACTGATGAGGTTTCCTTTGGCAAGGCATTTGTAAATTTGTTTTCAACTTTTTCTGAGAATGGTAATGGAGCTGATTGTCGGGATATTGATATTGATTCAATCCGTAGTATAATTGATTCTGCGCCGGAAGGATACCTTGCTCCAGATTATGTTCAGCAATTATTGGATGCTGCAGGTATAAGCAGGGCTGCAGAATTTGTTGCTGCAACTCCTGAAGAGGCACTTGCCGCTGCAGAAAAGACAGGTTTCCCATTGGTGATGAAAGTTGTTGGACCGGTACATAAGACAGATGTTGGAGGCGTTGTGCTGAATGTAGATTCCAACACCCAATTGCTTTCCGAGTTTGACAGGATGATAAAAATTAAGGATACCGTGGGAATCCTTCTTCAGCCCATGCTTTCGGGTACCGAGATTTTTATTGGAGCGAAGAAAGAGGGCGATTTCGGGACTCTCGTGTTTTGTGGACTGGGTGGTATTTTTGTTGAGGCACTTAATGATGTATCTTCAAATCTGGCACCATTCTCACAGGATATTGCCCATAAGATGATAAAGGATTTGAGAGGATATAAAATTATTAAAGGCATCAGGGGCTCTGAGGGGGTCAACGAAGAAATTTTTGCCGAGATTGTTTCAAGAGTCTCCTCTTTGTGTGCAGTTGCTCCGGAAATAGAGGAGATGGATTTGAATCCTCTCCTTGGAAACAGCAGGAGTGTAATGGCAGTTGATGCAAGAATCAGAATTGGAAAAAGACAATGATTAAAGGAAAAATTACTAAATTAGCAGATGAATACAAGCAGTTGAGTCCTACTGCTAAAGGTATGTTGCTTTTGTGTATTCTGCTTGTAATAGGAATCCTCCTGAGGTGGGATTCTACAATAGAAGGAATTAAGCAAGGTTTTGGTTTCTTCAGTGGCAAATAGTTGATTAACATTTAATTATTATTGATATGGCAGTAAAAGGAGCTATAGTAGTTGATACTGAGAAATGCAAGGGTTGCAGTGTGTGCATTGCAAACTGCCCTACCCAGACAATTGCATTGTCCAAACAGGTGAATGGGAAGGGATACAATTATGCATATATGGAGAATCCCGACAATTGTATCGGATGTACAAATTGTGCAACAGTATGTCCGGATGCTGTAATTACAGTTTATAGAGTGAAAATATAAAATTGACAGATATGGCTGAAAAGATTTTAATGAAGGGTAACGAAGCTATTGCCCATGGCGCAATCAGATGTGGTGCCGACGGTTATTTCGGATACCCTATTACTCCCCAATCGGAGGTCATGGAGACCCTCATGGAGGAGAAACCTTGGGAGACAACCGGAATGGTTGTGCTTCAGGCTGAAAGTGAGACTTCATCAATCAATATGGTTTACGGTGGCGCATCAACCGGCAAAAAGGTGATGACCTCTTCCAGCAGTTTGGGAATCAGCCTTATGGCCGAGGGACTCAGTTATCTTGCCGGTGCAGAACTTCCATGTGTCGTAGTAAATGTAATGCGCGGTGGCCCTGGTCTTGGAACAATTCAACCTAGCCAGGCAGATTATTTCCAGGCTGTAAAAGGTGGTGGTCATGGTGACTATAAAATGATTGTACTTGCCCCTGCATCTGCGCAGGATATGTATGATCATGTAGGTTTGGGGTTTGACCTTGCTTTCAAATACAGGATTCCAACCATGATTCTTTCTGATGGCGTTATAGGCCAGATGATGGAGAAAGTTGAACTGGGTGAAATGAAACCAAGGAGGACCAACGGTGAGGTAAGGGAGCAATGTCCTTGGGCACTTACCGGAAAGACTCCGGACAGGAACAGAAATCTGATCACTTCCCTTGCTCTGGATCCTAATGTACAGGAAAAGGTAAATATCAAACTTCAGGCAAAATACAGGGAGATTGAGGAGAACGAAGTACGTTATTCAACATATATGGCTGAAGATGCCGAATTTATGTTTGTGGCTTATGGCAGCATGTCACGCATTTGTGAGGCTGTGGTTGACCAGGCACGGGAAGCCGGATACAAAGTGGGACTTTTGAGACCAATTACCTTATTCCCTTTCCCGGTAAAACAGATCCAGAGTTTTATACCACAGGTCAAAGGCTTTATGGTTGTTGAAATGAGTTCGGGCCAGATGGTTGAAGATGTAAGGCTTGCTGTTGACGGTAAGGTGCCTGTAGATTTTTATGGCAGGATGGGAGGAATTATCCCTTCACCTGAAGATGTTTATGAAGCGTTTGTCAAATCTTTCAATAAATAGTGGGTTATGGATATAAAAGATATTATAAAACCGGAGAATAAGGTTTATTCCAAAACTCCAGTTCTCTCTGATGCAATTATGCACTATTGCCCAGGGTGTACCCATGGTGTAGTACATAAAGTCATAGCAGAGGTAATTGAGGAAATGGGTATTCAGGATAAGACAATAGGTATTTCCCCTGTAGGATGTGCAGTTTTGGCCTACAATTATATAAATATAGATTGGGAACAGTCCGCACATGGACGTGCACCTGCTCTTGCAACTGCAACCAAACGTCTTAATCCCGACAAATATGTATTCACATATCAGGGTGACGGTGACCTTGCATCAATTGGAACTGCTGAAGTTATGCATGCCTGCAACAGAGGTGAAAATATAGTGATTGTTTTCATCAACAATGCCATTTATGGTATGACAGGCGGTCAGATGGCACCTACTACCCTTCTTGGTCAGGTAACTGCAACAACCCCTTACGGAAGGGATGCAAAACTCAACGGATATCCGTTGAAGATTACCGAACTTCTGGCCCAATTGGAGGGTACCTGTTATGTTACCAGACAATCAGCACAGAATCCCGCTTCTGTAAGGAAACTCAAAAAAGCCTTGAGGAAAGCCTTTGAAAACTCAATGATGGATAAGGGAACTTCTTTTGTAGAAGTTGTCGGAACATGCAATTCCGGCTGGAAACTTACTCCTGTAAAGGCAAACAAATGGATGGAAGAGAATATGTTCCCATTCTATCCCCTTGGCGATATGAAAGACAGATAAACCAGTAACGCATAAATTTATATAAGATGAAAGAAGAATTGATTATAGCAGGTTTTGGTGGTCAGGGAGTTTTATCTATGGGTAAAATCCTTGCCTACTCCGGAATCATGCAGGATAAAGAGGTGACATGGATGCCTTCTTACGGTCCTGAGATGCGTGGCGGTACAGCAAATGTAACGGTTATAATTAGCGATAAAAAAATAGGTTCCCCAATTTTAGGCAAATGTGATACAGTAATCATCCTTAACCAGCAGTCTATGGACAAATTTGAAAGTTATGTAAAACCTGGCGGACTGCTCATCTATGATCCTAACGGCATTACAAGACATCCGGAAAGGAAAGATATAAACATTTGCTCAATTGAAGCTGCGGAAGAGAGTGCAAGAATGGGTAATCTTAAAGCATTCAATATGATTGTCCTTGGTGCATTCCTTAAAAAGAAACCTGTGGTTTCTATGGAGAGTGTCCTTAAAGGGCTTGAAAAGTCACTCCCGGAAAGGCATCATCATCTTATTCCAATGAATGCTGAAGCTATTAATGTTGGAATGGATAAAGTTGTGGATATTAATATATTGTAACAACATATCTAACTGATAAGTAAAAGTCCTTACCATTTTGTAGGGACTTTTATTTTTTAATGAAAAAATATTATTATTTTTGCTATTGCAATTGTTATTATAATGAGTGTAGAGAGTCAAATAGTAATCAACAAACTTAAAGGCCATATTGAGCAGATTATCTCAAAATATGAGTTGGCCCTCTCCTACAACAGTTCATTGAAAGGACAATTGGATAAAATTACAGAGGAATTAGAAACTAAAAACAACAGGATAAAGGAGTTAGAGCAGAAAGTTGAACAGATGCAGTTGGCTGAGGCCTTTACTGCAACAACAGAGGATGTGAAAGAGGCAAAGAAGAAGATAGGGAAGATTGTGAAGGAGATAGACAAGTGTATTTCAATGTTAAATGACTGACAATGGAAGAAGAGAAACAGAGGATTAAAATTACGATTGCCGAAAGGCAGTATCCGCTGACCATTCACCCGTCTGAGGAGGAGAGCATGCGTATTGCAGTGAGCAAGATAAGGGAGATGGTGGAATTCTATAAAAGCAAGTTCAAGGACAGGGATGTTCAGGATGCGTTGTCAATGTCGGTACTCCATTTTGCCGTAAAGATGGTAAAACTGGAACAGAATAAGGAATTTGAGAGTTTATTGGAAGACCTTACAGTTTTGGATAAACAATTGGATGAATATATTGCCGCAAGCAGATAACATAATTTGACATACATATTGCTAAATGTACTTTTAGCCGTTGGATCACGCTCTTTGCGAAAATCAACACTATAAACAGAACCGGGTGACCAACAGACAAAACCAGGCCTGGGTGACCCTTTGGGGGATTCCGTTTTACGGGACGTTGGAAGGTTGCGTCTATCATTGGAGCCCAAATCTTAATTTTTAAGATTTTTCTGAAAACAGCAGATCCAGCGGCTTTTTTATGCTTGAACTTAACCAAAACCTATAATAACATATATATAAAAAGAGCGAAGAGATGGAAAGTTTAACTATTGCAATTTTATCACTTTGTGGTGCTTTGGCAGGTTTTTGTGTCGCTTATTTTGTAGTGAACAATGTTGTTCTCAAGAAAAAGAAGGCACAGATTCTTAAAGAGGCGGAGACAGAGGGTGAGAACATTAAGAAAGAAAAGATCTTTCAGGCTAAAGAGAAGTTCCTGCAACTTAAAAGTGAGCACGAACAGTTTATAAACGAGAAGAATAACCAGATCCAGCAGATTGAAAACAAAGTAAAACAAAAGGAAATTGTTGTCAACCAGCAGAATCAGGAGATTGCAAAAAAACAGAAAGAGATTGACCTCATAAAGGAAAATCTCAAGAATCAGGTTGAGATTGTAAACAGAAAGAGCGAGGAATATGACAAACTGAAACAGCAGGCTATTGAAAAAATTGAGAGCATTGCCGGTATGACTGCTGCAGAGGCAAAAGCCCAACTTGTAGAGACAATGAAGGATGAGGCTAAGACTCAGGCAATGTCTTATATCAATGATGTAATGGATGAGGCAAGACTTACTGCTTCTAAAGAGGCAAAAAGGATTGTAATCAACACTATTCAGAGAACCGCTCCGGAGACAGCAATTGAGAATGCAGTTACAGTGTTCAATATAGAGAGTGATGAGATTAAAGGTAGGATAATAGGTCGTGAAGGGAGAAATATCCGTGCTCTTGAGGCTGCTACCGGTGTTGAGATAGTAGTTGATGATACTCCAGAAGCAATTCTGCTTTCTGCGTTTGACCCTGTTAGAAGAGAGGTTGCGAGACTTGCTCTTCATCAACTTGTTACTGATGGCCGCATACATCCTGCAAGAATTGAAGAAGTAGTTGCCAAAGTGCAGAAACAGTTGGAGGAGGAGATTCTGGAAACCGGAAAGAGAACTTGTATCGACTTGGGTATCCATGGCCTTCACATTGAGCTTATCAAACTTATAGGTAGGATGAAATACCGTTCTTCTTATGGCCAGAACCTTTTGCAGCATGCCAGAGAGGTTGCAAATATCTGTGCAATTATGGCTTCTGAACTCGGTCTTAATCCAAAAGCAGCAAAACGTGCCGGCCTTCTGCATGATATAGGTAAAGTGTCTGATGAAGATCCAGAATTGCCACATGCAATCCTGGGTATGAAACTTGCTGAAAAATACAAGGAGAAACCTGAGATTTGCAACGCAATAGGTGCGCACCACGAAGAGGTTGAAATGTCTTCATTGCTTTCACCTCTTGTACTTGTAGGTGATGCCATTTCAGGCGCAAGACCTGGAGCAAGAAGAGAGGTTATTGAATCTTATATCAAGAGGCTTCAGGATATGGAAAATATTGCCCTCTCCTACCCTGGTGTTACCAAGACTTACGCTATCCAGGCCGGAAGGGAACTTAGGGTCATTGTTGGAAGTGAGCAAGTTTCTGACCAGCAGGCTGAACAGTTGTCTGTTGATATTGCAAAGAAAATCCAGGATGAGATGGTTTATCCGGGACAGGTTAAGATTACTGTCATCAGGGAGACCCGATCTGTCAGCTTTGCAAAATAACCGGTTGATTTTGCATGATATTGAAAAGGTGACTTGTTACAAGTCACCTTTTTTATGTTTACATGCAATAGTTTAAAATGGATATCCCACACCAAACTGCAATGCGTAATTGCCTTTTCGGAGAAAACTATTAGGACCTTTCCAGTCATTTTCAGAAGGATCATAAAGTTTCATACCCATATCAAGTCGGAGAAGAACAAATTTCAGGTCCAATCTTACCCCTACTCCCCAGTCAGCGGCAATATGTTTGTAAAAATTATTGAATTTGAAGAGGCCCTCTCTGGTAGACTCACCTTCTTCCGTATGGTCTTTGATATTCCATACATTTCCGGCATCCATGAATACTGCTCCCTCAAAATTCCAGAATAGTGGAAATCTGTACTCCAGATTGGCTTCCAGGCGCATATCTCCTGTCTGGTTTGGTATAGTAAACGTTGTATCTATCTGTGCATATCCTGGGCCAACAGTCCTTGCCTGCCATCCTCTCAAACTGTAGGCTCCACCAGCCCAAAAGAGTTTCTCAAATGGCATTGAAAGTGAATTGCCGTATCCGACACCTATTCCTGCCAGAAATCTGGCCGCCAAAGACCTGTTCTCCTTTTTTCCAAATTTCCATGTATATACTGCACTTACCTCAGTACGGTAATATTGTGAATATGGGGAATCCCAAATGAGCCTTTCACCATTTTCGTTTCTTTTCATACAACTGTTGAAAAGGCTGAGCAAATTTCCCGACAAATCATTTTGCCATCTCAAATAGATATAACTGTGTTCTGGACGAGGTGAAGAGTCTGTTGTATAGTATAAATTAGTACCCATACCCATATCAAAGTGGTCCTTGTATGAATTCTTCAGGAACGGATCTTTAAGGCTTTCATAGAAGTCGGGTTTCATATTATAAAGCTTTACAATGCTCACTTGCAATGGCGAGACCTTAAAGAAGAACTTTTCATTGCTGCTCCATACATAACTGTAACTTCCGGAAATGATGTTTCTTCGGTATTCCGGGCGTTCCTGAAAATTGTATGATACTGCAAATTCGGTTCTTGGAATGTTTGTGGATTTGAAAATCCTGTCGGGAAGAAGCAGAAAATTAGGTGTGCTCAATGAAGTTGATACACCAAATTCATTGGCTCTCTTGTTGTTGTTCCATCCGAACTGGAAGTCTCCCATAAGGTTTACACTAAAGAGTTCGGCACCTTTGAACAGGTTCTTGTGGTAGTACGAAATTGTTGGAGAGATACCAAACAAGCCTGTAGAGTTGATTGAACTTTCAAGTCCCAGTTTATATCCCTGCAATTCAGACGCAGTGAGTTTCATGGTACAGTCTACCGTATTTGAATCAACGGGATCCATCTGAATGTTTACACTGCTGAAAAGGTTGAGATTTGACAGCCTCTGGTATGTATCTGCAACTTGTTGTTCATTGTAAGTTGCACCCGGGCGTACATAACTCATTCTCGTCAACACTCTTTTTCTCAGTATCAGTTCATTTCTGTACCTGATATTTATCCCGTTGTATATTGTGGAGTCGGTGGGTACATTGAGGTTCATTGATGGCGTCGCTATCACAGAATCTCCTACAAAAGTGTAAATCAGTGGGTTTGACGGCTTGCGCAATGGTTGCATTGTTACTTTGCCATAATGGAAGATCCTATGTGGACGTGACTCTTTGGGAGATTCGTTTCTTGAATAGTTCCTTATCTCAACAAGCAGGTCTGCCTTTCCGTCTCCAGCCAGAGTATCTGCCACGAAGAAAATGTAATTCTTGCTGAAACCGAAGAATCCCCTGTCCCTCAATCTCCCTGCAATAGTTTCTGCCGCACCGTCAAGAAAGTTTTCGGAGAGGGTACTTCCCCTTTCAATTACATTCTGTAATGAATCTTTGTAAAAATATTCCTCAAGAGTTTTGTCATCTATTACATATTCAGTTGAATCAATTGTGTACCGTTTTCCAAGCAATATGTTATAATGTACTGTTGTTTTCTTGTTTTCTGTTATGACTGAGTCGGTGACATATGAATTGTAATACCCCTGATAGATAAGATGGTTTTTTATATTTTCTACAGAACTTGAAACAAGTTTATTGTCAAATATTACCGGCGCCTGCCCCATTTTTTTTACAAACTTGTCCCATCCGTTATCTTTCCCATTGCTCCAGTTGTAAATGCTCATGAACGGGTTCCATCCAAAAAGGAATTGTGTATTAGGCTTTTGCCTTATGTAAGGTTCAAGCCCCGAAACCTGATAATTCTTGTCGTTGAGCACTTTTATTTCATTCTGCACCAGTCTTGACTCACCTTGAGGGATAATTCTTGTAGTTGAACATCCTGCAGCAATGATAAGTAGAGTAAATAGAAGATATTTTGTCAGGAATCTGTACATTGTCATTTCTTTATTCTACACAAATTTAATCTTTTTGTTCAAACTTCCGTATATTTGTATTAAACAAAGTTTCTATGCCTGCATTATCCACCAATAAGATTAAATTCATCCGTTCACTGGCTCAGAAAAAGTTCAGGGATGAGCATGGCCTTTTCATTGCAGAAGGTGAAAAAATTGTTTTGGAAGCCCTTGCATCTGGTTATAATGTAAGAGAACTGTATAGAGCGGATGAAATAGGACGTGAATGTATGGAGCGCATTTCTTGCCTCTCCTCCCCTTCCCCAGTCCTGGCAGTTGTGGAGAAACCAAATTTTACTCCCGACAATATTTTACAGAACCTTAAGGGGAACCTGTCGGGAAGAAAACCTTTGTACCTTGCGTTGGATGGAGTAAAGGATCCGGGCAATCTTGGAACAATCATTCGCATTGCAGACTGGTTTGGAGTGGATGCAATTTTTGCCAGCCCAGGCACAGTGGAGGTATGGAACCCCAAAGTTGTGCAAGCCACAATGGGGGCAATATTCCGCAAACAGGTAATATATACTGATTTGGCAGAAATATGCGGAAAATTCTCTGCAGCAGGCCTTCCTGTATACGGTACATTCCTGGATGGAAAGAATCTGTACGAGAATCTCCCTGCCAATGAAAAACACGGCCTTGTGGTAATGGGCAGTGAATCATTCGGTATCTCCCCTGCCCTTGAATCCCTCATCACCAACAAACTCCTCATCCCCCCTTACCCTGCAGACGCAGTAACATCAGAATCCCTTAACGTTGCAATTGCTACCGCAATAATTTGCGCCGAGTTCAGAAGATAAACTATTTACTTATTCTTTGTCTTACAGCTTCATAAAGGATTACAGAAGCGGCGGCAGAAACATTAAGTGAACCTATGTTGCCGGCCATTGGGATTTTGGCCTCTGCGGTAGCAAGTTTGCGTACAGGGTCTGAGATTCCCTTGTCTTCTGCACCCATTACAATGGCTGTAGGGCCAGTAAGGTTCACGTCATACAGGTAGCCTTCTGCCTTCTCGGTTGCACAAACCATCTGCACATCGCTCTGGAGCAGGTAATATGCAGCAGTCTTGAGATTAGGCACCTTGCACACATTTATTCTCAACAATGCACCTGCAGATGTCTTTATGGCATCAGGGGTAATTGAGGCACCACCCTTTGCAGGGAGGATAATGCAGTCTACCCCGGCACACTCTGCACTGCGGGCAATTGCTCCAAAGTTTCGCACGTCGCTTACACCGTCCAAAAGGAGGAATAATGGATTCCCTTTCTTTGCAAAAGCCTGCTCAACGGCATCTTCCAATAAAACATAATCAACAGAAGGAATTACGGCAATCACTCCCTGATGGCGTCCGCGGGTAATCTTGTCAAGCCTCTCTACAGGTACA
The DNA here is from genome assembly GCA_045592325.1 of Candidatus Egerieisoma sp. Lineage (GTDB taxonomy): Bacteria > Bacteroidota > Bacteroidia > Bacteroidales > UBA932 > Egerieousia. The sequence continues at coordinate 1,837 of JAZNUM010000008.1, read as the reverse complement.
AACTGGAATGCAATCTGTTTCTCCTGCAGCAATGTGAACAACTGCTGGAACTGCTCTCCGGTTAGACCTTTTTTCAGAAACACTTTCTCTATATTCTTTCCTGCTGAGATTGCCTCAAAGACAGGATGCATACCAAACAGGTAGTTTGTCTTCTCTTCCATATCTGTCAGTTTTAAATTATTCACTCAATTTTGCCCACTCATCCATCTTCTCATCCAATTCTCTCTTGGCAGTATCATATTTTGCTGTAAGTTCAAGTATTTTGTCGGGAGCAGTAACATTACAAAGTTCCTCTTCAAGGTTCGCAATGATTCCCTCCAGTTCCTCTATCCTCTTTTCGCACTGCTCAATCTTTTTCTTCAGCCTGCTCTTCTCCCTCTCAATCTCCTTCATCTGCTGGTAGGTGAGTTGTGCCTGAGCCTTGTTTTCCTGCTTCCCTGCAGTCTCGTTGCATGTAACTTTCTCTGCACCGGTACTACAAGTGACAGCCTGTGATGAAGGAGCCTTTCTCTCCAATTCATTGAGATTTTCCAGCCTTTTTCTTGCAAGGAAATCCTGTACTCCACCCAGATGCTCTTTAACTTTCCCGTCTTTGAATTCATATATTTTGTCCACGAGACCGTCAAGGAAATCACGGTCGTGCGATACAATCACCAAAGTGCCGTCGTATGCCTGCAGGGCCTGTTTCAGGATATCCTTTGATATAAGGTCCATATGGTTGGTAGGCTCATCCAATGCCAGCAGATTATGCGGCTTGAGCATCAGTTTGGCCATTGCCAAACGGGCCCTTTCACCACCGCTCAATACGGCAACCTTTTTGTCAATATCTTCCCCCCTGAAAAGGAATGCACCCAGGATATCCCTCAATTTTGTACGGATATCCCCAACTGCAATTTTATCAAGGGTGTCAAACACTGTGTCGTTCTTGTCCAGTACATCTTCCTGGTTCTGGGCAAAGTAACCCATATCCACATTATATCCAAGTCCGGCTTCACCATCTATCGGGAAGAGTTCCTTGGTAATGATTCTCATAAGGGTAGTCTTTCCCTCACCGTTCCTCCCCACAAATGCTATCTTCTCCCCTCTTTCAATAGATATGTTCACTCCGTCAATAATAACTTTGCTGCCATATCCAATTGTTGCATCCTTTGCACTGAATACAATCTGGCCGCTGCGTGGTGCAGGAGGAAATTTCACACTCAGGGCACTCTTGTCCTCAATGTCAACCTCTATCCTCTCCAGTTTGTCCAACTGTTTTATGCGGCTTTGTACCTGGTTGCTCTTTGTAGCCTTGTAACGGAACCTCTCAATGAACTCCTCGGTCTTTTCAATCATCCTCTGCTGGTTCTCATACGCTGCCAATTGCTGTTGCATGCGTTCAGCCCTCAGTTCCTTGTATTTGCTGTACGGAACCTTGTAGTCATATATCTTTCCAAGCATAATCTCAACGGTACGCTTGGTAATGTTGTCAAGGAATTTGCGGTCGTGCGAGATGAGTACAATTGCCCCTGGAAAACTTTTAAGATAATCCTCAAACCACTCAATTGATTCTATATCCAGGTGGTTGGTAGGCTCATCCAGCAGCAGTACATCAGGCTTGCGCAAAAGCACCTTTGCCAATTCTATGCGCATATTCCACCCCTGGCTGAAAGTTGCTGTTGAGCGCTCCAGTTCATTCCTCTTGAATCCAAGTCCGGTAAGCACCTTTTCTGCCTGTGAACGTACCGGTTCTGCCTCAAGTATTGCAACACGGTCGTTGTATTCATTCAGTTTTACAATCAGATTATTGTACTGCGGTGAATCATAATCCGTACGCTCTGCAAGTTCCCCGTTTATC
>JAZNUM010000007.1:0-7538 GCA_045592325.1 Candidatus Egerieisoma sp. | reverse complement strand
ATTATTTATTTGGTTATAAATTCTTCAACTTATTTTTCACAATCTGCGACCATCGGGAGCGGATTGCCTCCACCATCAGGGTGGAGCGAGGTTTTCGGGGTGAATACTCTCCGCAGGAGGAAGATTCTGGCCGAGACGGGTTGCCGCCTGACCTTTCAACTTTCAAGGGCTGATGTACTACCTTCGCAGACGAGCAAAGGAAAGGGGCGAATGACGGAATCGGGAAACTTATAATATCGCAGATTAATGATAGGCCAATTTCAAATGTTACCCTGCAATAATGAAAATTGCACCGTCCTTTTGCTCGTTCATAAAAAGTTGTACCTTTATTCCAAGATGAGTTGTACATCAATGCAAATCACGCAAGTATGTAGAAATCAGAACAGTTGCCAACTCATTACCTCGTTCTTGAACTTTCCGCATAAACTTTTTATTCTTAGCGGATTATGAGATTATACCAAAGATAAGGTATATCTTTCACTTGAAATATAATAACTTAAGTCTCAAAAAAGTTAAAATGAGCAAATCAACAACATGATTATTACCCCTAAAATTTTATTTTTGTAGGGTCATAAGATTTATCCAAATGTACAAATAATTTCCTACAAACTGCAACATTCGCAAAAACGATTCGTCTTATAAGTGAAAAAGAGAGAGAATGAACAGCACCACAGACATAAAGAAACTATACGCAACCCACTCGCAGCACCTGTACTTCACAAGCCTGCGGATTGTAGGAAACAGTTTTGAGGCAGAGGAGATAATGCATGACACCCTCCTCAAATACCTCAGCCAGGCTGCCGTAGAGGTGATTGAAAAGCCTGCAAGTTGGCTCAAAAGCGTATGTGTAAGAAAATCGCTGGACAAACTGAGGGAGAAGCACCGCACAAAAGCCTTCCTGGAGGAATATAAGGATGAGCCCCCTGCAACACCTCCTCCCCCGTTGCAATACTCGGTAGAGGAGATAAAAAAAGCCCTCCTCCTTCTTCCCGACAATTACCGTACAATCCTCTCCCTACACCTCTTTGAGGGATACGACTACCAGGAGATTGAACAGATAACCGGCACAAAAGAGGCAACCCTGAGAAGCCTCTACAAAAGGGCAAAAGAAAAATTGGCGGCAACGCTGCAGAACAGATAAAATAGACAACATGGAAAACTTGGAAAAATACATACAGGACAACCTGGAACAGTTCAACTGTGGCGAAATGCCTTTGGGACACCAGGAGAGGTTTATGGCAAAACTCCAGGCAGCACAGGCCGCTCCGGAGCGCAAAGCCCCCCGCCTCTTCTCCCGCAGAAGCCTGTTTGCCGCTACAGCAGCTGCCGCTGCAATAGTTATTGCATTTTTCATCACAACCGGCTCGCCAACCTCAGATAGTGATGACTACACTATAGCAATTCATGAAGTGGCAGAAGAGATGTACATTGAAGAGGCCGAAATTATGATGATGCTTGGAGAAGATGACCAAAACATTGTAAACTCTGTCAAATCCATTACAGAAGAGGCCATTCCCCTTTCTGAACAACTTCCGGAAGAACTCTCTCAGGAAAAACGGGCCCAAATCCTCAGGGAATACTACAAGGCAAAGACTGCAGCCCTAAAGAACTTCAGGGTCCTGGCCCACTCAAATGAAATAATTGATTAAAAAACACAAATATTATGAAAAAGACAATTCTAATACTAAGCCTATTATTATTGGCAATCACGTCGCAATTATGTGCAAACAACACAGTTACAAAGAATTACAATTTTGGAAATATCAAATCCATTGAGGCCTCTTCAATATTTGCAATTGAAGTAACCCAAGGAAATGCCAAAGGGGTAAGGATTGAATGTGATGATATTTATGAGAAACACCTGGATATAAGATGCTCACAAGGGGAACTCATACTTTCACTTACACCTAACGCCCGTATAGAGAGAAACCGCAACCAAAAAGACCAGATTGGAATAAAAGTATATCTGCAGATGCAGACAATTGAGGAACTGGACCTGTCGGGAGCATCATCTCTGAAAGCAACAGGTGTATTCACAACCAATGAACTTGAAATAGACCTTAGCGGGGCAACATCCGTAAGCGGTTTGAACATAAGCGGAGATGAACTTTCACTCGATTGCAGCGGAGCATCATCACTTGATCTTACTGGAGATTTCAGAGATATTGAGGCAGATGTATCGGGAGCATCTTCAGTAAAATTGAACAGCAGCGCAACAACAGTTGAGGGTGATATAAGCGGAGCATCAAACTTCTCATTAACAGGAGACCACAAGAATACAGATATCACATGCAGCGGTGCATCAAATGTAAAACTGAGCGGCAGCACCAATTATCTGAAAACCATTGCCACAGGTGCCAGCAACTTTAAAGGACAGGAATATACAGCAAGAAACGGATACGCAGAGGTGACCGGAGCCAGCAACTCAAAGGTAAGATGCACAGGAGAACTGAAAATAATGGTAGGAAGGACATCCAAACTTACCCACTACGGCAATCCTACAATAATAAACATGGATAAGGACAACAACATTGTAAAAGGGGATTAAAAGCAAGCAGGCTATAAAACAAAGGGCAATTCCAAACCGGAGTTGCCCTTTTTCCATTATCTTGTCATAAGAAACTACCACCCGAACGGATGCGCGCACAACGGAATCCTGGCCAATGGGTGATAATCCCCTACCAGGCCAACCGGCACGGCATCATTGATATCGTTCACTATCTGTATGCAGTTGCGGGCCTCGGAGATTCTGAACCCTTTCCCGGCAAGGATATTCTCATAACTGCGTGTATGGAGTTCTGTAAAGCCGGCGCTGAACTCAAACTCTGTCCCGTCAATCATAATGGTACGGTATGTCCTTTTCTCCCCCTGAACCGCATTTGCAGGAAGATGGTCTGCATTTATACTCAGGAAATACCTCACACGGGCCTTCTTGAGTTCAAGGAAACCTGCTACCCTGTCGTGAGACTTAACGTGTACAATATTCTTCTGTACAGGGCCAAAAATCCACTGGAGCATATCATAAAAATGGACACCAATATTGGTTGCCACTCCACCGCTCTTGCGCTCATCCCCTTTCCATGAAGTATAATACCAGTTTCCGCGGGATGTTATATAAGTAAGGTCCACATCATATATCTTGTCTGCAGGGCCGTTGTCAATCTTCTCTTTAAGGGCCACTATTGAATCATGGAGTCTTAACTGGAGAATATTGTAGGCACAGCAGCCGGTCTCCTTCTCCAACTGCTCAAGGGCATCTATATTGCGGGCCTTCAGGACCAGCGGCTTTTCACAAATTACATTTGCTCCCAGTCGCAAGCCGTAACGCACATGTGCATCATGAAGGTAATTGGGAGTACATACCGAGACAAAATCTATTTTATTCTCCGAGCGCTGCAATTTGGTGCAGTGCCTGTCAAACAGTTCCTGCTGGGTAAAAAAACTGGCCTGCGGAAAGAAACTGTCCATAATTCCCACACTGTCAAACGGATCATACGCCGCAACCAGATTGTTTCCTGTATCTTTTATTGCTTTCAGGTGGCGCGGAGCAATATACCCTGCCGCCCCTATTAGTGCAAAATTCTTCATATCCTATCTGTAAAATGCTTTAATTCCTTTGCAAATATAATGCAATTGTTCCTCACTGAGTTCTGTATGCATAGGCAAAGACAATACTCTTCCCGACAATTCCTCACTGTTCTCCAGACCTCCCACAATCTTTGCCATATCCCTGTATGCCTCCTGGTGATGGAGCGGCAGAGGATAATAGACCATAGAAGGGATATCCCTCTTTGCCAGGAACTCCTTCAATGCATCCCTTTTTCCGTCTGCAACCTTAACTGTAAACTGATGGTATGCATGGGTGGTATATTCTGCGGTAACAGGCAACTCAACACCTTCCATACCGGCAAGGTTCTCAAGATAGTATGCAGCAGCAGATTGTCGGGAAGCAATATACTCATCCAAATATTTGAGTTTCACATCAAGTACGGCTGCCTGAATGGTATCCAGGCGCGAATTGCACCCCACCATGCTATGGTGGTATTTCACCTTCTGGCCATGATTTGCAATGCAATGTAGTCTGCCGGCAAGTTCAGCATCATTGGTAAACATTGCACCGCCGTCTCCAAAACATCCAAGGTTCTTTGAAGGGAAAAACGAAGTGCAGCCAATGTGTCCCATAGTTCCGCTTTTTGGGTTATCCCTCCCCTCCAGAACACCTTTCCACTGCGCCCCCATTGCCTGGGCATTGTCCTCCACAACAAACAGGTTATGTTTGCGGGCAATCTTCAGAATTGCCTCCATATTTGCACACTGCCCGAACAGGTGCACCGGCACAATTGCCCTGGTACGGGGAGAAATTGCCTCCTCAATTTTTGAAGGGTCAATATTGAATGTATCCCACTCCACATCCACAAGCACCGGAACGAGCCCCAGAAGGGCAATCACCTCTGCTGTGGCAATATATGTAAACGCAGGAACAATTACCTCATCCCCCCTCTCCAGTCCAAGGGCCATAAGGGCAATCTGCAGTGCATCTGTACCATTGGCACAAGTTATGCAATGTTCTGCCCCAGTATAATGGGCCAGATTACCGGAAAATTCCTTACATTTGGCACCGGCTATGAACTGGCTTGTATTTATTACGTTCTGCATCTGGGAGTCAACCTCATCCTTAATTTTAAGGTACTGGCCAACCAGATCAACCATTTTGATGTTCATTACATAAAAGTTTATATCTTACAAAGATAATGGAAAAAAGGAAAACATACGTTGCTGTAACCGGTTTGTTTGCACTATACATAATTGCAGTATTGTGTCTCACATTGCTTGATCTCTCAGACAAGACCCCGGAACTTCCAAAATACTTTCTGGGAATCCCTATGGACAAGATTGCACATTTCCTTATGTATTTTGCATATCCGGTTGCAGGATGGCTCATGTGTACTTACAACAAGCACATAAAAATCCGCCACGGATATCTGTACCCGCTCCTTTTCATTACCGGCCTGGCCTTCGCCGCCTTTACAGAATATGCCCAGGGAGCCTTCACCACCTACCGGGATTCAGATCCGCTGGATTTCCTAGCAAACATCATAGGAATAATCTCCGGTACCCTCCTTATGTGGATTTTCCGCAAACCCGCAACAAAAATCTGCAACTGGATGCAGCAATACATGCACAATCTGCTGTACAAATAAAAACTGTCGGGAAAAAATTTTTCTTCCCGACAGTTTCCGTTTCATTTCTTATCTGCACAAATTATTTCTTCAAAAGATCCAGGCTTCTCTGGATGAATGCGTGAAGTTCCTTGCCCTTGAGCATATTGTTTGAAAGGAGTGCAAGATCCACTGTCTGCTTCATAAGATCATTCCCTTTTGCAAACTCCTCCATGAGGGATTTTCTCTCTGCTGTAAGTTCCTCAATCTCCTTGTTGAGCTTCTCTTTCCCGTCTTTATCTGCAACAGGGATATCCTCTGCTTTCACATCCTTGTTCCTATCCTCAATTGTCTTGAGGTTCTTTTGGGCCTCATCAGTTCTGGCCTGGATATCAGACACCTTGCATGCAGTCTCTCCCTCAAGTGAATCTATGATGCTCCTCATTATAGGGTTCTCATAGTTAAGGGTAATGGTGTATGAATCAGGCATTGAACCGTAGAAATTCAGTCCGCCGTTCAGTGCGCTCATCTCCCTGTAGCGGCGCATGAACTCGCTCTGGGTAATTACTATAGGAGCAGTTGTGGCCCCAAGGTTGTCAACCTGTACATGGTAGTGTGCCCCCTCTGGAAGTACAGACTCAAATGCATACCCGAGATCTTTCTCCTGCCCCTCCTTAAGAACAGGTTTCTGTTTGTCATCCTTCTGTATGAGGTTGTCTATGCTGTCTGCATCCACACGTGCAAATGTAGAATCCTTGAACTTGCTCTCAAGGAGGTTTACAAAGTGAGCATCCAACTGGCTGTCAAATACAAGCACCTGATATCCCCTGTTCTTTGCTGCCTCAATGTATGAGTACTGGGCAACAGGGTCTGTAGTGTACAAATAAACAAGTTTCTTGTTCTTGTCTGTCTGCTCAGCCTCAATAAGGGTCTTGAACTCCTCATATTTGAAGTATTTTCCCTCAGTAGTCTTCATTAGGGCAAATTTCTGTGCCTTCTCATAGAACTTGTCATCTGAAAGCATTCCATACTCAATAAAGAGTTTCAGGTTGTCCCATTTCTCCTGGAAAGCCTCTTTATCGTTGCGTGAAATCTCATCCAGACGGTCCGCTACCTTCTTGGTAATGTAGGTAGAGATCTTCTTCACATTTGAGTCGCTCTGAAGGTAACTTCTTGATACATTAAGAGGAATGTCCGGAGAATCAATTACACCATAAAGGAGTGTAAGAAAATCTGGAACAATATTCTCAACAGAATCTGTTACAAACATCTGGTTACAGTACAACTGTATCTTGTTCTTTGATATATCCATCCTGTCCTTAATCTTAGGGAAATAAAGGATACCGGTAAGGTTGAAAGGATAATCCACATTCAGGTGAATATAGAACAACGGATCATCCTGCATAGGATACAGTTTGCGGTAGAACTCCATATACTCGTCGGGAGTAATCTCAGAAGGGGTCTTGCTCCATAGCGGGGTAGAGTCATTAATGATCTTATCCTTGTCTGTATCAACATATTTGCCATCTTTCCACTCCTCTTCCTTCCCGAAAGCAATTGCTACAGGCATGAACTTGCAATATTTGTTCAAAAGTTCATTGATTTTACTCTTGCCGGCAAACTCCTTGCTCTCATCATCCAGATAAAGAACTATCTCAGTACCGCGATCCGATTTCTCAATCTCCTCCATAGTGTACTCTGGAGAACCGTCACAACTCCATTTTACTGCCTTTGCACCCTCTTTCCATGAAAGAGTTTTAATCTCCACCTTCTTTGAAACCATAAATGAAGAGTAGAAACCAAGACCAAAATGGCCAATGATACTGTTTAACTGGTCTTTATATTTCTCCAGGAACTCACCTGCACTTGAAAAGGCAATCTGGTTGATATATTTGTCAACCTCTTCTTCTGTCATACCAATACCGCGGTCTGTAATGGTGAGGGTATTCTCCTTATCATCAACAGCCACATGAATTGTAAGATCACCAAGTTCACCTTTGAACTCACCTTTAGATGCAACAGCCTTCATCTTCTGAGTAGCATCAACCGCATTCGCAACGAGTTCCCTCAAGAAAATCTCATGATCTGAATACAAAAACTTCTTAATAACGGGGAAAATATTCTCAGTAGTAACCCCAATGTGTCCTTTTGCCATATCTGTAATAATTTAATATCCATTTATAATGACAGTCTTATGGCAAAAAGTATGCAAAAAAGAAAAAATGACAAAATGGCAAATATAATCACGACGTGATTTTGTACAAAAAGCTGATTATCAGATATACATAAAAAAAAGACCTCCAACCATTACTGATTGAAGGTCCTCAAAGTTGGCGGCTACCTACTCTCCCACTTGGTATAGCAGTACCATCGGCGCTA
>JAZNUM010000006.1:0-54816 GCA_045592325.1 Candidatus Egerieisoma sp. | reverse complement strand
CTGTCAAGTTCCTCCTGTGGAACAGGGTGTTCAACTATTACTATTGCGTTGTCAAGGTCTCCACCCTTTATGAGGTTGTTCCTGAACAGCGGCTCCAGTTCATGGAAAAATACGAATGTCCTGCAAGGGGCAATGTCCTTTGCAAAATCTGTAGTCTCATCCAGTCTGGCATACTGGTTACCCAATACTTTTGAGTTGTAGTCTATCATGAGGTCAACCGAGAAGTGGTCGTCGGGCATTATTATAATCTCTGAGCCGGTCTTCTCGTTCCTGTAAACTATCTTGTCCTTCAGTTCCAGATACTCCCTTGGTGCATCCTGCTCAACAAGGCCGTCTTTGCAGATGGCCTCTACGTAAGGTTTTGCACTTCCGTCAAGGATAGGTACCTCCTGGGCATCTATAAGGACCATTGCATTGTCAATGCCAAGTCCGTTGAATGTTGCCATAAGGTGTTCCAGGGTTGATATCTTCACTTCTCCCTTCTCAAGGGTTGTACCGCGCGCAGTTGTTGTAACATAATCCACCACAGCATCAATTACAGCGTCCTCTCCAATGTCTGTCCTCTTGAATTTGATTCCGTGGTTTACAGGTGCAGGCTCCAGGGTCATTGTCACATTTCTTCCTGTGTGGAGCCCTTTCCCTTTGAAAGTATATTTACACTTGAGCGTATGTTGCTTCTCGTTCATATATGTATTAAGGTGTTAGGTTCAGTTTGCAAATATAATGATATTTCTCTTATTTGTTGTTGGGCAGTTTCCTGAACAGGGCGTAGCATTTGAGATACTGTTTGAGGTCAAATGCAGGGCTTCCCATAAGGGCCTCACCCTCTTTTTTTGTACTTCCCATTATACCTGCCTGTGCCCCTATGCTTGTTTTGTCATGTATTGTAAGATGGCCTGCAAATCCAACCTGGCCTCCAATCATACATTGTGCGCCAATCTTTGTAGAGCCGGCAACTCCTGTTTGTGCAGCCATTACAGTATGCTCGCCTATCTCAACATTGTGTGCCACCTGTATGAGGTTGTCCAATTTTACACCCTTCTTTATCAGGGTTGTTCCCATAGTTGCCCTGTCAACAACAGTATTTGCACCAATTTCAACATCATCTTCAAGGGTAACTATACCTGTCTGGGGTATCTTTTTATAGGAACCGTCCTCCCTTGGGGCAAATCCGAAACCGTCAGAACCTATTACAACATTTGCATGAAGGATACAGTTGTTGCCAATTTTACATCCGTCATAGATTTTTACACCTGGATACAGGATACAGTTCTCTCCAATTGTAACTTCATTGCCTATGTAAACCTGAGGGTAAATCTGGGTATCCTTACCAATTGTACTTTTCTTCCCGACAAATGAGAAATCACCAAGCCATACTCCTTTGCCGAGTCTGGCACTCCATGCGCATTTTGAACTCCAGGCTCTTCCGCTTTTCTTTGCCTTCTTGAGGGTGTTCAAAAGGTCCAGCAATGAGGCAACCGCCTCGTAGGCATTGTCCACAAGGATAAGTGTGGGGGCAATTGGTTCCTTTGGTTTGAACTCCTTGTTTATGATAACTACACTTGCTTTGCAGGTGTACAGGTGCTGCTCATATTTTGGGTTTGCAAGGAAACAGATGTTACCCGGTTTCCCCTGCTCAATTTTTGCTACCGATGAAACTTTAACGGTTGGATCTCCAACAATTTCTCCATTAAAATGTTGCGCGATTACTTCAGCTGTAACTTCCATAAATTAGTGATATAGTATAACAGAGCAAAAATAATAAATATTTACGAAATAAAGAAGTACTCCAATTTATTTGTTTTTCTTACATATTTTTATTTTCTTTGCACTCAGAAAGAAAGGCTTGAGGGTGACCGCATGCGGTTGCCCTTTGTCATATTTGATTGATTATGATTACATCGGAAGCATTAAGTGGCACAATTGCCAACTATTTGAACGACAACGGACTGTTTCTTGTAGATATAGAAATATCCAAGGACAATGACATTACAATTGCCATTGAGAGCAGGGATGCAGATGTGAAAATTGACAACTGTATAGACATAGACCACATTGTCAGCGGAGTGTTTGACAGGGATGTTGAAGATTATTCGCTTACTGTAACTTCTGCGGGTCTGGACCAACCTTTTAAGGTTCTGGACCAGTATCTCAAATTCATCGGGAGTGAAGTTGAGGTTGTTGTGAAAGGGGGAGGGAAGATGAAAGGTATCCTTACCGCTGCATCATCAGAGGGATTTGAGGTAACTGTCAGCAAGATGGTGAAGGTTGAGGGAAGCAAGAAGAAGGTACAGCAGGATACTGTAACTGCTTTTGTGTATGACAATGTGAAATCATGCAAGCCTGTAATAAAATTCAAGTAAAAACCAGTAAACAAGAATATAGAAATGGAAGGTCTTAATTTGATCAGCACATTTGCTGAATTTAAAGAGCTTAAGAACATCGACCGCCCTACAATGATGAGCGTGCTGGAGGATATTTTCCGTACCCAGCTTGCCAAAATGTACGGTACAGCGGACAATTTCGACATCATCATCAACATAGACAAGGGTGATTTTGAGATTTGGAGAAACAGAACTGTTGTTGAGACAGTGGAGGATCCGAACACTGAGATTTCAAAGGAGGAGGTTGACAAGATTGACAACTCATATGAGATTGGAGAGGAGTTTACCGAAGAGGTGAAACTTGCAAGTTTCGGAAGGAGGGGTATCCTTAATTTGAGACAGAATCTGTCGGGAAGAATAATGGACATTGAGAAGGCTAACTTGTATAATGCCTACAGGGACAGGATTGGCGAGATTATGGTTGGTGAGGTTTATCAGGCATGGAAAAAGGAGGTTCTTGTACTTGACGAGGAGGGTAACGAGCTGCTTCTTCCAAAATCAGAGCAGATCCCTTCTGATTTCTTCCGTAAAGGTGAGTCAGTGAGGGCTGTGATCTCAAAGGTAGAGATGAAGAACAACAATCCTGTAATCATCCTCTCAAGAACTGCTCCAATGTTCCTTGAGAGATTGTTTGAGCAGGAGGTGCCTGAGATTTTTGACGGTCTTATCACCATCAAGAAGATTGTGCGCATCCCTGGCGAGAGGGCAAAGGTTGCAGTTGAGTCATATGACGACAGGATTGATCCTGTAGGAGCATGTGTGGGTGTGAAAGGTTCACGTATCCACGGTATAGTAAGGGAACTCAAGAATGAGAACATAGATATCATCAACTGGACATCAAATACCCAGTTGCTTGTGCAGAGGGCATTGAGTCCTGCCAAGATTTCTTCTATAAAGATTGAGGGTGACCATATTAGCGTATGGTTGAAACCTGGCGAGGTTTCCCTTGCCATTGGAAAGAACGGAAGCAACATCAAGTTGGCAAGCATGTTGGTAGGCCAGGAAATAGAGGTGTTCAGGGAACTTGAGGAGGAGGAAGAGGATGTATTGTTGACAGAGTTCAATGATGAGATTGACCAGTGGATCATTGATGCCCTTAAAGGTATAGGATGTGATACTGCAAAGAGTGTCCTTGCCTTGTCTGTACAGGATATTGTAAAACGTGCCGACCTTGAGGAGGAGACAGTTGTTGAGGTCCAGAACATCCTTAGAGCGGAGTTCGAGGACTAAGCTCAGTAAAATCATTGTTGAATTAAAATGGGGGATATAATATGACAGGAAACGATAACATAAGAATAGGTAAAGTACTTAAGGAGTTCAATATAGGAATGGGTACCCTTGTTGACTTCCTGCGTAAGAAAGGTATAAACATAGATTCCAATCCGGGAGCGAAACTTACCGGAGAGCAATATGCAATTGTTGCCAAGGAATTCAAGAAAGAGCAGATTGTAAAGGAAGAGTCAAAGAAAGTGGCCATAAAGGTGAAGGATATAACAGAAAAGGAGCCTAAAGCCGCAGAAGAACCTGAACAGGAAAAGGAACTTTTCATCAAGACATCAGTTGAGGAGGTGAAAGGCCCTAAAGTCCTTTACAAGATAAATCTTGACAAACCTGCAAAGAATGAGCCGGAGCAGAAACCGGAGGTAAGGAAGGAGCAGGCACCACAGCCTGAAAAAGTGGAGGCTCCAAAACCTGAGACCCAGGAGAAACCGGTCCCTCAACCTGTGGACAAGACTCCCTACAACCCTAAAGTGGAGCACAAGACTGTTCCCCCAGCAGTCAAACCACAGCAAGAGACTGCACCTAAGGCCGCTGATGCGCCTCAGGCACCACAGCATATAGCAACAGTTGTGGAGACACTTGAAGGTCCTAAGATTCAGGGCAAGATAGACCTTTCCATCTTCAACAAGAAGAAGAGCCAGGGTGACAACAAGAATGGAGGAAAGAGGGAGAGAATGGTCCACAAGAAGAATGAAAAGGTGGATGTTGCCAAAGAGTCAAAACAGAATAATGGGAACAAGCCTAATGGCGGTGGAAACGGTCAGAACAACAAGCATCAGGGAGGCCCTAACAAACAGCAGCCTGTAAATAAGAACCACAATAATGGCAAAGGGAACAAGAAGGACAAGTTCAAGCCGGTAAAAGTGGAAATTGACGAGGATGCAGTACAGAAGCAGATAAAGGAGACATACCAGAGAATGGTTGAGGGCAAAGGCAAGACCAAGGGCTCAAAATACAGGAAAGAGAAGAGGGAGTTGAACGTACAGAGGATGATGGAGGAGGAAGAGTTGGAGCAGATGAACAGCAATGTGCTCAAAGTTACCGAGTTCGTTACTGTAAATGAGCTTTCAACCATGATGAATACTCCGGTAATCAAGGTTATTGAGGCTTGTATGAACCTTGGCCTTATGGTGTCAATCAACCAGAGGCTTGATGCTGAGGCATTGGTCCTTGTAGCAGAGGAGTTCGGTTACAAGATTGACTTTGTAACTGCAGAGATTCAGGAGACCATTGAGGAGGAGAATGATGTTGATACACCGGAGATGATGGAGGAGAGACCTCCTATTGTAACAGTAATGGGTCACGTTGACCACGGTAAGACATCATTGCTGGACTATATCCGTAAAGCTAACGTAATTGCAGGTGAGGCTGGTGGAATTACTCAGCACATTGGAGCCTACAACGTAAAACTTCCTAACGGAAGGAGAATTACATTCCTTGATACACCAGGACACGAGGCGTTTACAGCCATGCGTGCCCGTGGAGCAAAAGTTACCGACCTTGCAATCATTATTGTAGCAGCTGATGACGCCATAATGCCACAGACTATAGAGGCAATCAGCCACGCGCAGGCTGCAGGATGTCCTATGATTTTTGCAATCAACAAGATAGACAAGCCTGCCGCAAACCCTGACAAGATCCGCGAGCAGTTGTCACAGATGAACATCCTCGTAGAGGACTGGGGAGGAAAATACCAGTGCCAGGAAATTTCAGCAAAACAGGGTATAGGAATTGAGGAGCTTCTCGACAAGGTGCTCCTTGAAGCAGATATGCTGGAACTTAAGGCCAACCCTAACAAGAAGGCCATTGGTTCTGTGATTGAGTCATCTTTGGATAAGGGTAGAGGTTATCTTGCTACTATCCTTGTACAGGCAGGTACTCTTCATGTAGGAGATGTAATGCTGAGCGGTTGCTATACAGGTAAAGTTAAGGCAATGTTCAATGAGCGCGGACAGAAAGTTACAGAGGCAGGTCCTTCAACTCCGGTATCTATCCTTGGCTTGAACGGAGCACCTACCGCAGGTGAGAACTTCAACGTATTTGATGATGAGAAGGAGGCTAAGGATATTGCAAACAAGAGGGAGCAGCTGCTCCGTATCCAGGGATTGAGAACTCAGAAACACATTACCCTGGAGGAGATTGGACGCCGTATTGCAATTGGAAACTTCCAGGAACTCAATGTTATCATCAAAGGTGACGTGGACGGTTCAATTGAGGCTTTGTCTGACTCATTGATCAAACTCTCAACAGAGGAGATTCATGTAAACGTAATCCACAAGGCTGTGGGTGCAATCTCTGAATCTGATGTGCTTTTGGCTGCAGCATCAAATGCAATCATTATAGGATTCCAGGTAAGACCATCTGCAAATGCGAGGAAACTCGCCGACAATGAGGAGATTGAGATCCGACTCTACTCTGTAATCTACGATGCAATCAACGAGGTGAAGAGCGGTATTGAGGGTATGCTTGCACCAGAGGAGAAAGAGGAGGTTACAGCAACTGCAGAGGTTCGCGAGACCTTCAAGATTTCCAAAGTTGGTACAATTGCCGGTTGTATGGTGAAGGAGGGTAAACTTACCAGAAATGCAAAAGTGCGCGTAATCCGCGACGGTATTGTAATCTACACCGGAGCACTCGGCTCACTGAAACGTTTCAAGGATGACGTTAAGGAGGTTGCAAGCGGCTACGATTGCGGTTTGAACATAGACGGCTACAACGATATCAAAGTTGGCGATGTTGTTGAGGCTTACCAGATTGTAGAGATCAAGAGGACCTTGTAACTGTCCGTAATCTGACCCTCCGTAATAGGGTGACCCCAAAGGTCATAATGATAAAGGAATATCCCCGTTAGAATATGCTCTAGCGGGGATTACTTATTTTGGAACTGGGGCTCAAGTTCCTGCAATTCACCGTGGGCATTACCACATGATATATGCTGCTGCAGAAAGGGGTGTTGCCCACGGTGCAACAAATTTGTTCTGCCGTGGGCAGCGCCCCTTCTGAAACATATCTGCACGGCATGCTCGTGCCCACGGTGAATTGCAGGTGGAACCGTTCAGCCATCTGTGCAGGCCGTGAATGTGTGGAGTCGGTATAAAGAGTGGTTGTGTGAAGCCCTCAGGAGCAGTAGAATTTGCAATTGGAAGAGAAAATCTTTAAATTTGACAATATTTTACTTCATTGGATAAGACTATGGTAATGAAAAGGATTCTGAAATTTGGCATTGGTGTATTTTTGATGTGCTTCTG
Source organism: Candidatus Egerieisoma sp. (assembly GCA_045592325.1). GTDB lineage: Bacteria > Bacteroidota > Bacteroidia > Bacteroidales > UBA932 > Egerieousia. The sequence goes on along the minus strand of JAZNUM010000006.1, from coordinate 47,903 downwards.
TTTGGCTGCATCTGCACAGGTTAAAGTTGTTTCACCGCATAAAAATTTGATAATTAATGTTATGAGATGTGAGGTGCAGGGGGAGTACTGTGTTGTTGATATGTTGTTTGAGAATGTTGGCCCAAGTGATGTAAAGGCAGCAACCATGTCCTTTACCCAGCATAAGGGGTACGATGATATGGGAAATATGTACGGTACAGCCCATGACAATTCCATTTATTTGTATGTAGGAGATATGAACAATTATATTCCCGGATATGGCAAGACCTTTGATTTGCCTTCGGAGGTGCCGGTGAAAGTAAGGGTCATGTTGCAAAATATAAGTAAAATAGCAACTTCAATAAAAAGACTCGATTTGATAATTGACTTTGATCATTCACCATGGAAACTTGGACGGCAGCATGTAAAGGTATCTAATATTCCAATTTCCCGATAAATTCTAATTGTAAAAACTTAACATAATTGTGACTATGAAAAAGGTTCTGATGGTATTCTTTAGTCTGTTTATGATGTATCCTGGTATTGAATTGCTGGCGCAAATGAAAATAGTTTCTCCAGATAAGAATATGACGGTTAAAGTGTTGAGGTGTGAAGTAGCTGGTGAAGATTGTGTGGTTGATATGCTTTTTGAGAATATAGGCCTAAGTGATGTAGAGGTAGCTGGTCCAGGCTATGTGTACCAGCAAAAGGCATATGACGATATGGGGAATGTATATGGTATCGATTCTGGCAAGATTATTTATCTCTATGTGGGAACCATGCAAAGGAGTCTTGGAAGTCTTGAAAAATTTGATTTACCACAGGGAATTCCTGTTAAGGTTAGGGCAGTGATATCAGATGTGAGCGATATTGCAACAGTCATCAAAAGACTTGATATAAAATTACGTTTTTTTAGTCCATGGCTTCCTGGAGAACGGTTTGTAAAAATTTTAAATATTCCAATTTCCCGATAAATTTCAAACTTAATACAGGACTATGTTTAAGAAACTTTTTAGATTGTTTATTGCGCTTATTTCAGTTGTTTCAGTTTCAGAAACTTTTGCCCAGGGCGTAAGATACAGGACAAGTTTTGAGGATGTGTCAATAAAGGTACTCAGGTGTGCCGTGCAGTCTGACAATTCATGTATTGTTGATTTTCTCATGGAGAACAACGGTAACAGAGATTACAGGTTGCTTGCCACAACAAGGTCGAGTGTAGTGCATGTAAACAGGGCATATGATGATATGGGCAATGAATATTCAAAAATTACTATGGCCATTGGAAATACTTCAAAGTATGTTGGAGAATGGGACAAGGTGAAGAATTTTCCAGCAGGGGTGGCATTGAAAGTGAGGGTGAAGATATCTGATGTGTCGGAGTTGGCAACTGAACTCAAGAGGCTGGACATTGACTTGTGTGATGAAAGCCAATGGGATTCGTCGAGAAAACCGGTAACATTATTTGATATTCCAATTTCCAGATAATAGCATTATAATATGAGGATATTTGCAATAGTATTGTTTTTGTTTGTGGGTGTTGTCTCTTTTGCCCAGAACAGCAGTATTGCGGCGAGGGCTAAAAGCAGGATGGAGGCAATCCGGAACAGGCATACAGACAAGGTGGAAAGGCTGAAAGCTGAACATGAGGCTTTCAGGAGGGAAGTTATGGAAAAGTGGGGGGAGAAACAGATGGTGGAGAGTTCCCAAAAGGTTTGGGTGGAGTATTCAGATGATAAGGAGAGCAGGTTCAGTGTGGATTTTGAGAAAGGTGAGGTTAAGGTGGAGGTTCTTTCAGATAAGGATGAGCCTGTAAAGGTTACGTCGGGAAGAATACAGAAGAGTGTGGAAGAGATGTTGGGAAGCAGGGGGAAAACAATTGATTTCAAGTCTGAGGTTGTGGAACAGAGACCGGTAGCGGATAAGCCTATTTTGGAGAACCAGATAAAGGTTGTTCCCAAAGAGGTGGCTGCCAAAAGCAGTACCCATTCCCACAAGGAGGTTTCCACCAGTACAGGGGTAAAGAGAGTGAGTTCTGTTGTGTTGCAACTTAATCCCGACCATCTTAATCAGAGGGCACAGAAGGTACGGCCATACGTGGAGAAGTATGCAAAGATGTATGGCATAGATGTCCCGTTGGTTTTTGCCATTATTGAGCAGGAGTCTGCTTTTAACAGGATGGCCCGTTCTGGCAAGGATGCGTATGGCCTTATGCAACTTGTTCCAAAATATGGCGGAAAGGATGCCTATTTGTATGTGTACAAAATAAATGATGCACCGGAACCTGCGTTCTTGTATGATGAGGAAAATAACATTCAGTTGGGGACAGCATATATAAAAATTCTTATGACAAGGGAGTTCCCTACCATCAAGGAGAAGATAAACAAAATGCTGTGCACTATTGCAGCATATAATACGGGATCTGGTAATGTGGCAAGGGCGTTTACTGGGAAATTGAGTGTGAGCGGTGCGGCACCCCAGATTAACGCTATGAGCAATGAACAGTTGTACAATTATTTGAGGCAAAATCTGCATCACCCTGAGGCAAGAGGATATGTTAAGGGTGTGACAGATAAGATGAGAAAATACGTAAAATGACAATTATATGGGAAAGAAACTTTTATTGTTGGCAACAGCTCTTATGATAGGCGTGGTTGCTTCATATGCTCAGATGAGCAGTAAGGAGATTGAAAAAATTGCGGCTGAAGAAAGTGAAGGGTACCGTAAGGAGGGGTGGAAGACAAATGTTGGAAGTATGCCTATAAAGTATCAGCTTATAAAGGTGTTTACCATGCAGGAGGAAGTTGCCAATGGTCACAACAAATACATAATTGCAGACGGAAAAGTAAAGGGTGCTACATTTGAGGCAGCAAGGGTACATGCAATGGAAATGGCCAAACGCAATATGATTTCCCTGATAGATAATATGACCTTTACGGATTCTGAAGGGAACACCATTAATGTGGAGGGGTCCGATATTGAAAGTGAGAGTTTGCAGGAGACCAGGTACAAGACATCAAGTTCTCTGAATTTGGGGAATCTGATACCGGTTCTTACATGTTACAGGGAGCTACCGGGTGGAAAAGTTGAAGTATTGGTGAAATTGGCATGCACCAGGGATAATGTGGTAAAAGCTCTTCTGAAAAGGGCAAAAGATGAGTCAAACAAACAAGGTTCTACACCTAAGGTAATCTCTTCTCATACTCTATAATACATTTATGGGCAAATATAAAGGAGCCATAAAGGATGCTTTGTTGGCAAACATGCTTACACTGGTGGTTTTTGCCATTCTGTATGTTTTTGCCGGCAGTCTGTTCTCCTATTTTTCTACGGGGAAGGACAGCAGTTGGCTGTTGTCCAAATATGTTACCTTTAAGAATAACGGTAGGGCCCCTGTGTATGAGGATAACGTGCTTATCTGTTCGGTTGAGGGGGTAAATTCGAGAGATTCCATAGCGGCAATTATAGGGAGACTTGACAGTTATGGCCCCAGCGCAATAGGATGTGATATTATTTTTTCACAGGCAAGCGGTGTTGATTCTTTGCAGACTATGAAATTGAAACAGACTGTGGAAGGGAATGGAAAGATTGTTGTTGCACAAAGACCTGTCCTTGATGGACTGGGGCAGTTGAGTCATGTGGAGGAATCCATTTTTGAAGGTTGCCTGAGCGGTGATGTGACGGTTTTTGCAGATGGCAGTCATTCTAGGGATGCATATATTGATGGAGTGAAATTTGAGAATTTTGCATCCCTTGTTGCTGAAACTGCATGTGATGAAGTAAGATATCCTAAAAGAAAATATTCTGTTGATTATACCAACAGGTATTTCCCTGTGATGGGGATAGACGATATAGTTGAATCTGATGTAAAAGGGAAAATAGTTCTCTTGGGTGATACTGAGGATTTGAGGGATTACATAGATATGGATTTTGCAATGACCGACCACAGGTATTCCAATACTATGACCACCTCAAAAAGGGTTCCGGGAGTTTTCCTTCATGCATACGCGGTGGCTTCTATGGTTAATGACAACTGGATTATTGTTGTGCCAAATTGGATAAGCCTGCTATTGGGATTTGTTGCATCATTTTTTCTTACATTATTGGGCAAATGCTGGACATTGAAGGGGATTCCACGTTGTTACTTCAAATGTGTGCATCTTGCAGTATTCACTTTTATGATTTGGGTATGTTATCCATTATATTTGTGGTTTGATATGATTATGAGCCCATTGTATTTTACAATAGGGGTGGCAATGAGTGATTTCTCCCTTGCAGGATTGGATATGGTAAGGCATATAAAGTCCAAACTTTCTATAAGGCGCAAACATGTTTAGGAGAATATATATATTGGCATTATGCTTTTTAGTGGCAAATATTGCGGCTTGGGGCCAGCAGTACAGGGTGTGTGATGTCTCTTCTGCTCCCGCTCAGGTCAGACTTGCCAATGGAAAAGATGTGGTAAGGAACAATCTGGTTGAAGGTAAAGATATTCTTGAATTTGCAAGATATTCCAAAATTTCCTTAATGGATACAAGGAGCAAAGAGATGTTTTTTCATACAGGAGAGGGTAAATTCAAAGTTGAGGATCTGGTAGGCAAAAACAGGACACAGCTCAAGTCAAATCTGAAGGCCCATATGAAAGATCTGCTTCAGGGTAAGACCCACACCAAAATGGCTGGAGTGGTTTATAAGGATCTTGCATTGGAAATTACAACTCTGGATAGCAGTCTCCTTATTGTAAACGACAAGGGGAATATTGTGGAACAACGTGATTTGGAGGAGGCTGGAATTTACTATTTTGTTGTTTCCAATACTTCGGATGTCCCGTATTTTGTAAATGTGATAAGTACGGGCTCAGACGGGGTGGCTGAAGCATGTTGCCTTTCTGGAGATGCCATGGCACAGATGGATCTTTTTATACCTGCTGAGGGTACGGTGATGCTCTCCGCTTTCCCCCAAATGGGCAAGGACCTTATGTCGGTTGAACTTAAGGTTGTTGCAAGTGAGGCTCCTTTTGATGCGAAGGCCTATCTTGAGGAGAATCCGTATGTAAAATTGTTGTCACCTCCACACAATTCAACAACAGGTTTTCCCGACATTACATTGAGGTTCCTTGTTAAGGATCCCGACAAAATAAAGTGGGTGGATGCATTCCTGAACGGAAAGGAGGATGGCAGGATTGCTGTTGTGGAGGGGATAAATGAGCGGAAGTTCAGGTTGGCCAGTTATGGACCGAATTTGTTGGAACTGCGTGTACAGGACATGTCGGGAAGGAAATATACCTTAAATATTTCAGTAAACTATGAGAGGCTGGACAAGCCGAAGCTCCACATTATGGCTGTGGGTATAGGCAACTATAAAAACAGGGGAATAGAGAAATTGCATTATGCGGCAAGTGATGCGGCAATGGTTGCAAAGGTCCTGGATACATTGAGAACCATGAACCTTGACCTTTATGATAAAGGTGGATATCATGTATTGCTTGCAGATGAGGAGGCGACAAGGGGAAGAATCCTGAAATGTCTGGATGATATAAGGTATGAGGCTGATGCTGGGGATATTGTGATGATATATATGTCGGGACATGGAAAATACGTTGAGTTTACATCACAGAGGTATTTTCTTCCATATGATGTTGAGGATGATATGTATATTGAGTCTACAGCAATCAGTTATGCAGATCTGAAGGGCAAGTTGAAACAGCTGGAGGATAAGGAGTGCAAGGTGATAGTGTATATGGATGCCTGCTATGCCGGAGAGATGTATTATACGAAGGCGGCGGGTGAATTTATAGGCGATTCTGATCCGGCTGTAATAGGTTTCTATTCAAGTACAAGGAACCAGCCTTCTCTTGAAAAGATAGAACTGAATCATGGTGTCTTTACATATGCGCTGCTCAATGGCATTAAAGGTGGGGCGAGTGACTCTGACGGGAATGTGACAATCACAAGTTTGGGAGATTACATTACTGAGCAGGTGCGTATAGAATCACAGGGACGGCAGACTCCAAAGGTTGACAATGGAGGGGAGGATTTCATTCTGTTCAGGGCCGGTGACAAGAACATGGAGGTTGCTGTGCCTGCAAAGAAAGTGGGATTGTCGGGAAAAGAAGATGTTGTGGAAACAGGAAAGAATCCTGTAATTGGATTGGCTGAGAGTTATTATACAGGAACAGCAGTTCCGCCAACTATGGAAGATGAATTCAAAGCATATATTGCCGCAGCGGAACTTGGAGACTTGAAGTCTATGTATATGGCAGGAGTTTGTCTCGAAAAGGGGAAGGGCACCCCTCAGGATTATGGGGCTGCGCTGGTGTGGTATGGAAAGGCTGCCGCAGCCGGACTTGCGGCGGCACAGTACAATTTGGGGGCAATGCATTATAACGGAACCGGAGTGGCAAGGTCTGTCGATTTGGCTGAAAAATGGTTTCTTGAGGCAGATGGGAAAGGTTATGTAATGGCCTCGGCAGCATTGGGGCATCTGTATTATCATAAAGATATGCCTGATTACCGGAAGGCGTTCAAGTTCTTCTGTAAAGGAGCCGAGGGCGGTGATGCTATGGCGTTGTTCTATTTGGGTGAGTGCCATTTGTATGGAAGGGGAACAGTTGAGGATTTATCAGCCGCTCTGCAGGCATATAAGCGGTCTGCAGAAAAGGGTTTTCAGGCTGCAAAAGATAAATTGATGGAGATAGATTTTTAATTGGCAGAAATGAGGGTATTATTAGTATCATTAATGGCAGCATGCTGCATTTTGTCTGCAGGTGCTTTGTTTGCACAGAGTAATGTCAGCAGGCCAAAGTCTTTTAACATTACAAGGGACGGAGGTATTGCCGGAGCCGGGGAGACTTTCAGATCAAGTGACATTGAGCAGGATATACCGGCGGCAGAATCCGGCAATGAAAATACTTTTGTGGTGATAATAGCAAACCAGATGTACAAAAAGGTTGCACCTGTAGAATTTGCTTTGAATGACGGCAGAGTTTTTAAGGAATACTGCAAAAGGACATTGGGTATTCCGTCTGACAATATCCACCACGTGGAGAATGCCACACTTAATGAGATAAGGGCAGAAGTGAGATGGTTGAAGGAGGTGATGGATGCATATTCAGGAGGGGCAAAAATAATATTCTATTATGCAGGGCACGGTATTCCGCACGAATCTGAGCGTACGGCATATCTTCTGCCTGTTGACGGTTATGAGACAGATATTGAAACCGGTTACAAGTTGGGGACATTGTACAGGACGTTGGGCGGGATGCCAAGCCAGTTTGTGACAGTTTTTATAGATGCCTGTTTTGGAGGGGCGAAACGTGAAGGGGATATGATTGCAAATGCGAGAGGTGCTGTGATAAAGGTGAGGGAAGAGGAACCTGTGGGTAATATGGTTGTGTTTACTGCCTCGCAGGGAGACGAAACAGCATATTCATATAAGGAGCAGCAACATGGTATGTTCACATATTTTTTGTTGAAGAAATTGAAAGCATCCAAAGGGGATGTTACATTGGGGGAGTTGGACGATTATATAAGGAGAGAGGTAAAGCGCAAGAGTATTGTACTTAATGGCAAATCCCAGACACCTACTGTGATACCGTCGCTTACTTTGGGTGAGGATTGGAAAAATATGAAGTTGAAGTAATGAAAAAGATTTTGTCAATTTTAATTCTGTTGTTATCCAATGTTGCGGTTGCTCAACATGTGACTGATGTGGATGCATATCAGTTGGGAGACAAGATAATTGTTGAATATGCCATATCCGGCCCGGAGAGCCCCAGTTCAGGCAGCAGATATTCTGTTGTCCCAAGTTTCTCAGTGGATGGAGGTAGAAACTATATGGTTCTGAGAAGCATTTCAGGAGATTTGAGTAATGTGAATGTAGGGAGAGGAAAAAGGATAGAGTGGCGTGTCCTGGAAGATTATGACTCATTTGTCCATCCTGAAGTAATTTTTAAAGTGGATATTTATGGCGGTGGATCAGATACTGCTGATGTACAGGAACGGAAGGCTGAATCTTCTTCAACACTTGAATCAGGTGCTGACTATTATAGAAAAGGGCAGGAGTGTGAAAAAAACAAGCGGTATGCTGATGCAATCAAGTATTACCGTCAGGCCTCCCAAAAAGGGTATAAACAGGCAGATGAGCGGATAAGGGCACTGCAACTGCATTTCTGGTAAGAATAAAATAAAAGGGAGAAATTGTCATTTCTCCCTTATTTCTATAATCTGCTGATGGATGAATTTTTCGTTGTTGGGGATTCTTGCAATCCATTCAACAATCTCTTTTGCCGATTGTGAATCCTTGTCAAAAGCCCATTTGCGGGTAGTGAACAGAAAAATCAGTTTGTTGAATTCTATCTCCAGATTGGGACTTTTGGCAAATTCTATATAACTGCGGGACTCTTCATCTAGTTTGTACTCCCGGTTTGCAGAGTATTTCTGGTCTTTTACATACTGGTTGGGAATAAGCATATAGCCTGTCCTCTCATTCTCTATGAGAAAAAGCATCATGTAGCACTCCTTGTACGGAGTAAAACTGAAATGGAGTTCTTCACCTGCCAGATACACACTCCTGATTCCCTTTACAGGAACTATGAACTCAGGGTCTGGGGCAATTCCTGTCTTTACCTTTACATCTGCAATGCAGTAAAATAAAATGGCCCCGTCTCCCAGTTCAGTTCCCTCTTTTACTATATTGAATTCTACAATTTCCCCTTCCCTTGAACTTGTGTTGTAATTCACAAGGTTGTTGAAGGATTCTGCCCCCTCTCCATATTCTGAGTTTGCAACAACAAGATCCGACCAGCTTTTATACACTTCAGATGTAACTTCAGATATGGCTTTCTCCTTGCAGCGGGCACGGAGCTGCTTTTTGATGTCTGCAGTTGAATAGTCCTCCGATAACCGGACTGTGTATTCACATCTTACATTTTTAAGTGTGTGTATGGTCTCTTCCTGGGCTTCCATATTGAAACTCAGAAAAAGCAGAAATGCTAAAGCTGTCAGGAATCTTGTCATTGCATATACTTTTTAGTATCTGAACTCGTAACAGAAAGGATGGCGGGCATATACCTTGAATTCACCCTGTTCCAAAGCTTTAGAATAGATACCTTTAATGGTTTCCTCCGGAGATGCAACAGCCTTGACTGTTGCTTCTGCGCCACCAAGCATCTCCATAAACTGCTCCATGGATGTTTTTGCCTTAGGATACTCCACTATTCTGTATGAGTTTAGGTCTGCACATGCTGCGGCATAGTCAATGGCATCAGTAATGCCGCCAATTTCGTCAACAAGTTTGTTTTCCAAGGCATCTGCACCGGTCCATACGCGTCCTTGGCCAACTTCATCAACGTATTCTACAGGGAGACTCCTTCCTTCCGATACAAGGTTGGTGAATTTTGTATAAATGTCTTCCACCATTCCCTGCATGAATGCCACCTCTTTGGCATCAAGAGGGTCTATTCCGTTCATCATGTTGCTGTGGGCATTTGTTCCTATGTCGGCAGTGTTTATTGAAAGGTGTTTTCGCAAACCTTTGCCGTAGTTCATTGCCATGCTGAATACACCTATTGAGCCGGTGATGGTTGTCCTGTCTGCAAATATCTTTTCAGATTTTGCGGAGATCCAGTATCCTCCAGATGCTGCATATTCACCCATACTTACAATTACAGGCTTGTTAAGGCGCATAATCTGAAGCTCATTGTTGAGGATTTCCGCTGCCTGTGCGTCACCGCCTGGAGAGTTTACCCTCAGTACAACCGCCTTTATTGAAGAGTCCTTGCTTACTTCCCTTATTATAGGGTAGAATTTCTTTGCAGAGAGCCCTTTTGAATCATTCATGGTTATTTCGCCATCTGCATATATTACAGCAATCTTCTCCTTGGCTTTGAGATCAGGTTTTACAGCAGCCTCTGCGTATGTTGGAAGGCTTATGAATTTAAGCCCTTTGTCTGTTTCAACATCAAATAGGTTGCACAGGATGGTTGTCATTTCGTTTCTGGTTACCAGACCGTCAACAAGGCCGTTTTCAAGCATTGATTCTGCCGAAAACAGTTTCAGTTCGTCTACCATCCTGTTTATTTGTGCGGGCTCAATGTTGCGGCTTTCTCCAATCTCCTCTATCCAGCTTTCCCAGATTGATCCCAGCATCTCCCTGTTCTGCTCGTAGTTCTCTTTGCTTATGTTTGAAGCAATGAACTGTTCAGCTGCAGCTTTGAACTTGCCGTGTCTGATAAGTTGGACTTCAATGCCAAGTTTGTCGAGAAGATCCTTGAAGAACATCATGGTGCTTCCAATACCCACCATTGCAGATGAGCCCTCGGTATTCATGTAAATTTTGTCCGAAACAGATGCAAGATAGTATGAACCCTGTGAGAAGTTGTCAACATAAGTTATGATTGCTTTTCCCTGTTTCTTTACATTTTCAAGTGCATTCCTTACCTCTTCAAGGTTGGCCATACCAATGTTCATATCGTTGAGGTTAAGGTAAATGAACTTTATGGCAGGATCTGTAGCAGCCTTCTCAATGGCTTGTACAGCCTTGAGTATTCCAATTGGTTTTGATGAATTGAAATTAAGGCTCTGGAATGCGGCCATCGCATCCTCTTCACCCAATTCCGTTACAGGATTGTTGAAATCTATTCTCAGAATGGCTTTTGCAGGGACAACAGGTTCTGCGCTGTCACCCAATGCTGCAATTGAGCCAATAATCCCAAAGAACAGGAATGTACTTACTGCCATGGCAATAAGGGAGCCTAAAATTACTGCCAATGTGGTTTTTAGAAAATTCTTCATGATCTATAGATTTTATTGTTATTTGTCTGTTAATACAAATGTATGAAATTTTTATTATTTTTGCGGCTATGAAAAGCGTATTGAGGAATATTTTGTTTTTGTCTCTGGCTGTGCTCTATACCATGTCAACAATGGGGTATGGAGTGCACAGGTGTACCGTAGACGGAACAGCGTCGCTCATATTGCTTTTTGGTGAGACTCCTTGTGAATGGGTGCACTCCCATGTGGACAATGAGGGAAATACATATACCCACGCGCATGCTCCAGGTGAGCATCACCATGACCACTGCAATGGCGGGCACCATGAATGTGATGGCTGTGAAGGGCACAGCAGTGACTGCTGTTCTACCAGTGTCTATACAGTTTCTCCCGACCAGAATACGACTGAGGACTTTCAGGTGTCTGTACCACAACCTGTTGTTGCAGATTTTCTTGTGCAATGTCAAGACTGGTCCGGCAATTGTGCCGATATGCAAATGAACAGAAACTTCCAGACTCTTCACAAACATGTGGCTGACTTGGATGAATTCCAGGCCCTCATATGTGTGTTCAGATCTTGATTTGTGATATAACCCAATGATTGCCAATGGTTTGGCTAGAATAATCTGTATCACGTACATCTAAAAAAATTACAATGAAAAAAATATTTACACTGCTATTATTGGTGTTTTTATGCACTACTTTTGCCGTAGCACAGAGGGTGGGCGGCAAAGTGTATTTCCTTAATCCACAGGGTGAAAAAGAACCTGGCGCGTATGCGAGTGTCTGGTGGCTTGAGGGCAAGTCTGCTGTGGAGGCGGATGAGAACGGAGAATTTGTCATAAAGTCACTCAAAGGTGACAACATTACCCTTATTGCAGCCTATGTAGGATATAGGCAGGATACCATAAAATTGTTCGGGAATGGAATAAATCTTCTTCCCGACAAGGATATAGTTTTCAATCTTACTCCTGAAAATGAATTGGATGGGGTAACAATTACCGGAAGGCAGCAGGCTAATTTCCTTTCAAAGACTGCCAGCATAAAGACTGAGGTAATCTCGGCTGCCGGATTGTGCAAGATGGCATGCTGCTCCCTTGCAGAGAGTTTCGAGAGTTCTGCAAGTGTGAGTGTTGGCTACTCCGATGCCGTTACCGGTGCAAAACAGATCAAATTGCTGGGATTGTCGGGAAGTTATACTCAGATGCTGGATGAGACACGTCCTGTAATGAGGGGACTGGCTTCTCCGTTCGGTCTTACTTACGTTCCCGGACAGTGGCTTGAGAGCATACAGATTGCCAAAGGCCCTTCATCTGTAGTTAACGGGCTTGAGGCAATTACAGGACAGATTAATGTAGAGCATAGGAAACCTACTGCGGAGAACCCTCTTTTTGTAAACCTTTTCACCAATACAAACCTAAGGACAGAGGGTAATGTGGCTTCTTCGTTGCAACTCAATGAGAAATGGAGCACTGTAATGATGGGACATTTCTCAAAGGACAACAAGATTCATGATGAGAATGATGACATGTTCAGGGATGATCCCCTTACCCAGCAGTTCAACTTTGACAACAGATGGCTGTATTTCAACCCTAACGGAACACAGGTGAGGTTTGGAGCCAAGTTTGTGAATGATACCCGTATAGGCGGACACAAGGATTATGAGGAGGGGATGAACGACAGGACTCCCGGGTTTGGAGAGGCTTTTGAAAAGGGAATCTGGGGAAATGAGATTCACAATACCGGTGTGAGCGGATTCTTCAAGTTGGGTATTCCGTTGAATGAGGACCAGAGCAAGAACATTGCAGTGGTGGCTGACTATTCATATTATGATATGGAGAGCAGTTACGGTCTAAAGGATTTTGGCGGATACCAGAATATAGGGTTCTTCAATGCAATGTACCACCAGGATATAAATGAGAACCACAAATATACTCTTGGTGTGAGCGGAAGGCTGGATGATATCCACAGCAATTATACCTGTTATAGTCATGATGCATTGGTTTCATCTGCTTCAAATGTCAGAAAAATGGAGTTCAATACAGATGATAAGGTTATTGGTGCTTATGCCGAATATACATATACTCTGGATGAGAAGATTTCACTTGTTGCAGGTTTGAGGGGTGACTACAGTTCCGAGTTCGGATGGCAGGTTGCTCCAAGGGCAAGTTTCAAATATTCTTTCACAGACCAGACAGTGTTGAGACTTACCGGTGGAAGGGGCTTCCGTACTCCTCATGTGATTACAGACAATCTGGGTGTACTTTCGTCGGGAAGAAACCTTAAGATTGCAGATAATCTGGAGGCTGAGGATGCATGGACATTCGGAGGTAACTTTACCCAGTATTTCAGGATTGGTGAGAGGGAGAGCAACTATTTCAGTTTCGACTACTTCAGGACAGGTTTCAACCATAAAGTGGTGTATGATTGGGATATAGATATGGGTAATGTGGTAATCTACGATTTCAATGACGCTACAATGGGAAGCAACAGGGCATTTACAGATACATACCAGTTTGATTTGTCTGTAGAGCCTATTGAGAGGTTTACTGCAATAGCAACATTCCGTTACAGCAATGCAAAGATCTCAATGAAGGGCAAAGGGCTTGTTGATGCCCCAATGACAAGCAAATACAAGGCTGTGCTCAACCTGCAGTATGCAATGCCTATGAACAAATGGATGTTTGATTTTACTGCACAGTTGAACGGTCCTTGCACGTTGCCTGAGTTTATGGGAGGCGGCGAGTCTGAGGTTTACCCTATGCTATTTGCCCAGATTACCAAGAAATTCAACCTTGTGGATGTATATGTTGGAGTTGAGAACATTACAGGTTATACCCAGGACAATCCTATCCTTAATGCAGACAATGCTTTTGGAAAAGATTTTAACGCCGCAATGGTTTGGGGTCCTCTTATGGGAAGAATGGTTTACGCCGGAATGAGGTTTACTTTATGGAAATAACAACAATTAAAATATTACAGATATGAAAAGCATTAAATTTTTGATGGTTCTTGCAGTATTGGTTTCTGCATTTACTTTTAACGCAGAGGCTCAGAACAAGAAGAAAAAAGTTATGGAGGAGGCTAAATTCAGTGTTTATCTCCATTGTGATGATGAGAAAAAGAAGGCTGAGGCTGTTGTCCCTACAATCAAGGGAATAAAGGATATGAAGGCAAGTGTTGAAGAGCAGTCATTGTGGATCAAGTTTGATCCTGCAAAGATCTCAAAACAGGATCTTATGAACGCTCTTGCAAAGAAAGGTTTCCCTGTAAAGGATTTCAAACCTGGTGAGAAACCTGCAGCCGCTGCCCATGAACACAACCACGAGCACGGTCACAATCATGAGCACGGTCACAACCATAACCATAAACACTAAAAAAGTTTCCGGTATTTATATGAGGGGTAGCCTGCTGGCTGCCCTTTTTTATTTAGGGAAAAACTTAGTACATTTGTAAGTTGTAAAAATTGTAAAACAGACAATATATTTTGCCATGAAGAGATTGCTGTCCATATTGATGCTTGTAGTCTGCCCGTTGCAGGTTATGGCCCAGGAGTGGGTAAGGGTTAATAGGGTAGGATATTTACCTGAGGATGTGAAGGTTGCTGTGTATATAGCAACAGAAGAATCTGATATTGAGAGATTTAATGTGTGTGATGCGGTTACAGGTAAGGTTGTATATGTGGGACAGGCCAAGGCTGTAAGCGGAGAAAAATGGAAAATGGAATCTGCTTACAGACTCAATTTCTCTCAAGTGAAGGCTGAAGGGGGCTATTACATAGAGTGTGCGGGTGCGAAATCTCCAAATTTCAGGATAGGGGCAGATGTATATGACGGCCTTGCGGATTATATGCTTGTATATATGAGACAGCAGAGATGCGGTGACAATCCGTATACAGATACACTTTGTCATCAGCATGACGGATATATAGTTGATCATCCTACCCGTAACGGAGAGAAGATTGATGTGCGTGGTGGATGGCATGATGCAACTGATTATCTCCAGTATCAGACAACCTCTGCTACGGCAACGTACCATATGATGTTCGCATATTATATGACAGAGGACAAATCTGTATTCAAGGATGAATATCTTGCAAATGGAAGGAGGGGCAGAAACGGTATTCCCGACATCCTGGATGAAGCCAAATGGGGACTGGAGTGGCTCAATAAAATGAATCCGGAAGATAAAGTAATGTTCAATCAGATAGCGGATGACAGGGATCATGCAGGATTCAGAGTTCCCCATAGGGATACAGTCGATTACGGTTGGGGACCTGGAGAGGGAAGACCGGTATATTTTGTTACCGGAAAACCACAGGGATTGGGCAAATATATAAACAGGACAACGGGTGTGGCATCTACAGCAGGTAAATTTGCTTCTACTTTTGCTATGGGTGCACACATATTCAAGGATTTGGATCCCAAGATGGCAAATCTAATGCAGGTGAAGGCAGTGCAGGCTTTCAGTTTTGGTGAGGAATTTCCCGGAAATACCCAAACAGCGTGTCTGGTCTCACCATATTTCTATGAGGAGGATTCATATGTGGATGACCTTGAGCTTGCTGCGGCCACATTGGCAGAATTTACAGGTATGCCGGAGTGGAGGAAGAAGGCAAACTACTGGGGAGATCTTGAGCCTGTGACTCCATGGATGGAGGTTGGCAGGAGAGGCGAATATCACCATTACCAGTGGTATCCGTTCATCAATCTGGGTCACTTCCTGCAGGCAAAGAGCCAGGATGGGAAGATAGCGGCAAAGTATCAGGGATTCATGAAACTGGGATTGGATATTCTTAAGAAAAATGCTGCAGATGACCCGTTTATGCACGGAGTACCTTATTTGTGGTGTTCAAACAACCTTACATCGGCAGCGGTTACTTATGCCAGGCTGTACAACATTGCATCTGGCGATTCCACATATGTTGAAATGGAGATGGCTTTGA
Source organism: Candidatus Egerieisoma sp. (assembly GCA_045592325.1). Taxonomy (GTDB): domain Bacteria; phylum Bacteroidota; class Bacteroidia; order Bacteroidales; family UBA932; genus Egerieousia. The sequence continues at coordinate 32,210 of JAZNUM010000006.1, read as the reverse complement.
GGGACTGGCTCCTGGGGTGTAATCCTTGGGGTACAACCATGATTGTAGGATATCCTTCAACAGCAGATTATCCGCTTTATCCCCACTCTTCATACCTTATAAAGTGGAATGATATTACGTATGGCGGACTTGTTGATGGTCCTATCCAAAGGGACTTGTTCCAGGAGAGGGCTGGCGGTTCACTCACCAGACCTGATGAGTTTGCAGTGTTCAATAATGGGGAGGCTGTATATCATGATGATGTGGGAGATTACGCCAGTAATGAGCCAACGATGGACGGTACTGCCGGACTTACATATTATTTTGCAGCACTTGAAGAGGAAGGAAGGAAACAGAAGAAACTCGATGTGGTGGAGGACAGATATGGGTGTGTTACCAGAATAAACCCTGGGCAGAAGGACATTTATCTTGTATTTACTGCAGATTCAATGTTCCAGGGAGGGGAGAAGATCCTGAAAACCCTAAAGAAGAATAAGATTAAGGGTTCGTTCTTCTTTACAGGGAATGCCCTCAGACTGGAGGAGCATAAGGATATCATAGAAAAGATCATAAAGGATGGGCATTATGTGGGAGGACACTCAGATTTGCATATGCTCTATGCAGGATGGGATAACAGGGATTCCCTCATTGTTACCTACAAGCAGATAGAGGATGATATCATTGCCAATGCAAAGGAACTGGAGAAGTTTGGAATAGCAAAAGAAGAATCTTTATGGTTCCTTCCTCCATATGAGTATTACAATGATGAGAGTGTTGAAATTACAGAAAATCTCGGATACAGGGTGCTCAATTATACACCAGGGACAGCAACACCTGCAGATTATACTACGCCGCAGATGGCCAACTACAGGAGTTCGCAGCAATTGATAGACAAACTTTATGCTTTTGAGCATATGGAGGGACTTGGCGGTGCCATTATACTTATCCATCCTGGTGTGCATGAGGATAGGATAGACAGACTTTATGACAGATTGGGTGAAATAGTACAGTACCTTGAGAAGAAGGGATATTCATTCAAAGCTTTGAACGAAATATAAAATTATTGAATAGGATAATGTATAGAATTGTCAGGAAAGAGGTGCTTACACCTGCCATTACATTAATGGAGGTGGAGGCTGGCCGTTTGGCCAGAGCTGCCAAACCGGGGCAGTTTCTCATAGTGAGGATAAATGAGGATGGTGAGAGGGTTCCCCTTACAATTTGTGATTATGATAGAGAAAGGGGAACAGTGACAATAGTCACCCAGGCAATAGGGGCCAGCAGTAAGGAGATTTGTGCCCTTAGGCAGGGGGATGCATTTGAAGATGTGGTAGGACCTCTTGGCCAGCCATCTGAATTCATTGCACTTCCCGATGAACAGATCCGCAATATGTCATTTGTATTTGTGGCAGGAGGATTGGGTACAGCACCAGTTTACCCGCAGGCAAAATATTTCCATGAGAAGGGGGCGAAGGTAGATGTGATTTTGGGTGCAAAAACTGCCGATATGGTAATTCTTGAAAATGAGATGGCAGCAGTTTGCGATAACCTATACATTTGTACCGATGACGGCTCAAAAGGGTTCAAGGGGCTTGTTACCGAAAAATTGGAGGAACTTATGGCCGGTGGCAAGGAATATACCCAGGCTGTAGCCATAGGTCCTATGATAATGATGAAATTTGTAACTGCTTCTGCAAGAAAGTTCAATCTGCCTTTGGTTGTAAGCCTCAATACACTTATGGTTGACGGCACAGGAATGTGTGGAGCATGTAGGGTAACAGTTGCAGGGAAGGTGCGTTTTGCTTGTGTTGAGGGGCCTGAGTTCAATGCATACGATGTGGATTTTGATGAGGCAATGAGACGTCAGGCAATGTATAGGGGAAAAGAGATGGAAGAAGACCATAAATGTAGAATAGGGAGGGGAAAATAATGAGTGGAAGAATACCAAGAGTTCCGGTAAGGGAGCAGGATCCTCAGATAAGGGCCCGAAATTTTAAGGAGGTATGTCTGGGATATACAGATGAGGAGGCAATGCTTGAGGCCCGCAGGTGCCTCAACTGCAAGAGGCCCGCATGTATGACAGCATGTCCTGTATCTGTGAAGATACCGTTCTTTATACAGGCTGTGGCAAAAGGGAATTTTGCAGAGGCCTCAAGGATAATATCAATAGACAGTTCTCTCCCGGCAATATGTGGAAGGGTTTGTCCTCAGGAGTGTCAGTGTGAGGGTTCCTGTGTTATGGGAGTAAAGGGTGAGCCTGTTGCAATCGGTAAACTGGAGAGGTTTGTTGCAGATTGGGCGAGGGAGAACAATGTGAAATTCATAGGGAAAGTACCACCCAATGGACACAAGGTTGCCGTTATAGGAAGTGGCCCCAGCGGATTGGCATGTGCAAGTGATCTTGCAAAGATGGGATATGATGTAACCATATTTGAGGCTCTGCATAAGGCTGGAGGAGTGCTCACTTATGGAATACCTGAATTCAGACTCCCCAAAGATACAGTTGTGGCGGCAGAGATAGAGAACCTTAAGGATTTGGGTGTAAAGATAGAGACCAACGTGGTTGTAGGCCGTACCCTTACAATAGATGATATGTTTGACAACGAGGGCTTTGAGGCTGTCTTTGTGGGTAGCGGTGCCGGACTCCCAAGATTTATGGATATTCCTGGTGAGAACCTTAATGGCGTAGTATCTGCAAACGAGTTCCTTACAAGGAGCAACCTTATGAAGGCCTATAAGGAGGATGCAAGAACCCCAATATATGTAGGAAACAAGGTATGCGTTGTGGGTGGCGGAAATGTTGCCATGGATGCTGCCAGAACTGCTCTCCGTTTGGGTGCCCAGGTTACAGTGGTTTACCGCAGGACAGAGAAGGAACTTCCTGCCAGGGCAGAAGAGGTGCACCATGCAAAAGAGGAGGGAATTGAGTTTATGATGCTCACCAATCCGGTAGAGGTCGTCGGGAATGAGAAAGGATGGGTTACAGCCCTCAAATGTGAGAAGATGGAGTTGGGTGAACCTGATGCAAGTGGCAGGAGGTCTCCGGTTCCGGTACCTGATTCACATTTTATGGTGGATGCAGATGTGGTAATTATGGCTTTGGGAACCTCCCCTAATCCCCTGATAGCACAGACTACCCCGGGGCTTGAGAGGAACCGCAAAGGGGGATTGGTCGCAACAGAAGATGGTGCAACTACCAGAGAAGGTGTTTTTGCAGGAGGTGATGCTGTAACAGGTGCGGCAACAGTAATCCTTGCAATGGGGGCAGGCCGCAAGGGTGCTGCTGCAATAGATGAATATTTAAAGAACAGGAAATAATATGGCTCAGAAACCGAGTATTCCAAAGGGCACGAGAGACTTTGGACCTGCAGAGATGGCAGGAAGAAATTACATTTTTGACACAATACGTTCAGTATTCAAGAAATACGGGTTTGCTCCTCTGGAGACCCCTTCAATGGAGAACCTTTCAACCCTATTGGGTAAATATGGAGATGAGGGGGACAAACTCCTCTTTAAGATCCTCAATTCCGGAGATGCGTTCCAGGGAGTACAGCCAGAACAGTTGGAAAACAGCAATGCCCTCTCTTTGAAGGTATGCGAGAAGGGTCTCAGATATGACCTTACAGTCCCATTTGCAAGATATGTGGTGCAGCACCAGAATGAACTGGCATTCCCGTTCAAACGCTACCAGATACAACCGGTATGGAGGGCAGACCGTCCTCAGAAAGGGCGCTACAGGGAGTTCTACCAGTGCGATGTTGATGTAATTGGAAGCAAATCCCTTATAAACGAACTTGAACTTGTGCAGATTGTGGATGAAGTGTTTGCAAAGTTCGGGATAAATGTATGCATAAAAATAAACAACAGAAAGGTCCTTCAGGGACTTGCAGAGGTTATAGGTCATCCCGACAAACTGGTTGACATTACAGTTGCAATAGACAAGATAGACAAGATTGGACTTGATGCCGTTAAAGCAGAATTGGCAGAGAGGGGAATAGATGAAAAAGGGATTGCAACCATTGAGCCTGTATTGGTGTTGAACGGTACTACAGAAGAGAAACTTGCAACAATGAAAGGTATATTGGCAAGCAGCGAGGCCGGTCTTAAAGGGCTTGCAGAACTTGAGGAACTGTTCGGTTACATTGCTGTTGCCGGAATAAAACAGGAGGTTGAAATAGACCTTTCATTGGCCCGCGGCCTCAACTATTACACAGGTGCAATCTTTGAGGTAAAGGCTAAGGACTTTGCAATAGGCAGCATATGCGGCGGAGGAAGATATGATGACCTTACAGGAATCTTCGGCCTCCCCGGTATGAGTGGAGTAGGTATTTCATTTGGTGCAGACCGCATATACGATGTGCTGCAGGGATTGGACAAATTCCCTAAAGAGGCAATAGGAGGTACCAAAGTCCTCTTCTCAAATATGGGTGATGCCGAGGTAGCATACTCTCTTCCAATCATAGCCGGATTGAGGGCACAGGGAATCAATTGTGAAATTTATCCCGACAAAACCAAACTGAAGAAACAGTTCGACTACGCTGCAAAGAAAAATATTCCATATTTTGTAATTGTAGGCGAGCAGGAAATTGCAGATGGTGTGGTAAATATAAAGAATCAGACAACCGGAGAGCAGATTGTATGCAAAAAAGATGAAATAAAATTTGCATAATTAAAAAATAACCCCTACTTTTGCAGTCCAATAACACCGCGGAGTAGAGCAGTTGGTAGCTCGTCGGGCTCATAACCCGGAGGTCGTAGGTTCGAGTCCTGCCTCCGCTACTAAAAGAAAAAAGAGCAATTCGTAAGAGTTGCTCTTTTTCTTTTGTATGTTGTCATTTGATGATTGAGAGACGGTATGCCACCCTAAGGATCCATTTTCTCAGGAATCCGGTGCAACGCCACAGACAGCTGGGCACTCGCCATTTCCAACTCTCCACAGATACAGTTTTTCCATGCGGACGGCAAACCTGAACTACTTTCCCCACCACATCGTATACAGAGCATTGCTCCTTGGCCACAATTGAGCCGTCTCCCTGAATAAGCAGATTGTCCCCATCTCTGCAGATAATACGGTGAAGCACGTGCTTGCCCTTGTAGCGGAACAGTACTACATCCATAGGTTTTAATGCCTCGGCCGGACATTTTTCAAGTACCACCACATCCTTCCCGTTTCTGAGCAGAGGGAACATTGAATTGCCTCTAAGGCGGAAGTGTACGGAATGGCCGGCTGCTATTTCATCTTCTACCCATGAGAAGAAAATATCATTGTCTATCTTTTTCATGATTGGTTCCCAATAAGGTTGAACAGGAGAGATGCGCTGCATCTGCATCAGGCAGGCAAGCCAGATGATAGATTGGAACTTCAGACAGCAGTTTGCCAATAAATCCGCTTACCATATCATACAGCGTACTGTCATATGCAAACTCAGGAGGGCAAGAGGGATGGATAGCTCCATATGCATGCAATATTGCAAGTCTTTTCATTCTGTTGAAAGGGGCCTGCGACAGGCGGACGCAACCGGCCAGTTTGTACCGTTCGTTTTTGTAGCATGGAGTCTTTCCGCTCCAGGGGCTGCCATATGCCCACACCTTCCCATCTTCCACACGAATTACAGGACTGTCGTCATTGAGCAGAACAGCGCCTTCTATATTCTCTCTCCAAAGGCGTGTATGTGTACTTTTTCCGGTACCGCTCTCTCCCAGGAACAGATAGGCCCTGTTGCGGTAAACAATGCAACTGCCATGAATTGCTACTGTGTTGAATGGGAGTACCATAAGTCCCAATCCTACCCATAGCGCAAACCTGTACAGACGTATCTGCCAATTGCCGCACAGCATTGCCGTTCCCTCGCCCTCTTTTACCCACATGTAAAGGGGCTTTTCTTCGGCAGGTTCCAGTTTTAGGAGGAACCCTTTTTCCCAGCGTCCGAATGTTCCTGTAACATCTTCATAGCAGAAGGTATATTGTGTCTCTTTCATCTCAGGCACTTCTGTGCCTTCCTCAAACACAAACTGTGGTTTGCCTGCGGCACATTCAAAAGGCCTGAAACCATCTATGCGGTCTACAGCCTCACAGAGCCTTTCTCCACACACACGGAAACAGTGTCCGGCTACTTTATATGTTCTGCTTATTTTCATTGTCCAATGTGATTATACGGTCGCAATAGGCCAAGGAACTCTCCCTATGGGCTATGGAAAGGATGGTAAGTCCCTTGCATTTATTTCTAAGTTGCATTAATGTTTCATTAATCTCCTTTTCTGTCCCATTGTCCAGGGCTGACGTAGCCTCGTCGAGGAAGATCACATCTGCCTCCTTGTAGAGTGCCCTTGCTATCCCTATCCTTTGTTTTTGTCCTCCCGACAACTTTCCTCCCGCCTCTGCCAGAACAGTATCCATGCCCTTAGGAAGAGTACTCGCCCAGTTGCCGAGGCTTACATGGTCAAGTATCTCCTTGATTCTCTCCTTGTCTGTATGTTTGTATCCCAATGCAATATTCTCAGCCAATGTTCCGTTGAATATGAAGACCTCCTGCGGAACATACCCTATGTGCCTTAGCCATGCCCTGCGGTTTTGTCGGGAGAGGGGTGTGTTGTCTATGCAGATTGTTCCGGTGGTGGGGGTAAGCAGGCCTATCATCAGATTGAACAGTGTGGATTTTCCCCTGCCGCTGCTGCCGCACCATCCCAAATATTCCCCTTTGGCAATCCTGCAACTGAAATTCTCCAGTACCTTCGGACCGTCGGGATATGTATAGGAAAGTTTTTCAATGGTTATTGACTCCTCAAATGTCATTTCCCCTTTACCGTCAATCTCCGGTTCTTCGCAGCCATCCTTCAACCCTGCCTCAATGGTGTCGAGGCAAAACATGGTATTTTGTACTTGTGTCCATCCCGACAGAATTCCCCTCAATGCCGGCAACATACGGAAGGCAGCAACAGCAAAAACACCTATAATCATCTTCATGTCCCCTTCTCCAAATGCTACAAGCAGTCCAAGGCCAATAATTACCGAAAGTTCTGAGAGAAACAATGGCAACTTATGTATTGTGTTCATCTTTATGCGGCTTGAACTTACCTTCTCCATCCCTTCCAGGAAGGAGGCCTGGAGAGACGGGAAAGCGCCACTGACTTCCAGTTCGGAGAATCCACGGAAGGTATCCATAACCACACGCCCCTGATCACGCTTTGCTTCCTGTTCCAGTTTTCCGTATTTCTTCACCTTGGCCTTTACCCCAAACAGATAAATGAACATAAACGGGAGGAAGGCGGCATAAAGCATCAATACAGTAGCCCCATCGTATACCAGCAGGGCTGCAGTTATAAGCACAATCAGCAGCAGGTCACCTGCAATGTGCAGCAATGGGGAGAGGAGGCTCTGGCTGAAAGCATAGCACAGGGCATTTACCTCATATCCCAGTTTGTTGCTTCCCTGTTCCCTGATGAACAGCAGTCCGCGCCGGTAGTATGCCGAGAAGAGGGAAAAACTGAGCCGTTTATAAAAATTGAGGAGAAATTCCTGCTGATATCGGGAAAAAAATATTCCACATAGAGTCTTTACCACAATTACAGAGATGGCAATAAGGCAGAAAAGCAGGGCGGCCTGTCTGTTTTCTCCCCCTTTCATGAGGAAATGGAGGATGGGCAGCAGGGCTGCAAGACTTATAAAATTAAGCAGTGCCGAGAAGAAAACCGTGGCGGCAACCAGCCAGGACTTCTTCCGTTCTTCCGGTTGCAGCAACCGGTATATGCGTTTGAGTACAATCATTGATAATTTATCCAAAAATGGTTTTTGGGTTGCGTATATGGCTGATTATTGAACTCCATATGCGCCCTCCAAACGAAATGTCAAATACACTGCTCTTCAGACGGAATGTATGCAGCAACCGCTTTGTTTTGTAAATTATTATGCCGGCTTTGGTCCTGCATGGTACATCGGTACTGAATGGTGGATTCAGTATCTCTTCCAGCATTTGGTCAGCCACCTTTTCTCCTCCGCTTACGGGAACCGATGTCCCCAGATGGCGGTTGCACAGCAGTGTCATGCCGTATATTCCATTCATAAGAGGTGTGCCATCCAGTTCCTGCGGCAATTTCAGCCCATAATGTTTCAGGATCATTGCCCAGTCGCACAAATGGTGCAAGGCTATCCCGCTTCCATAATGTTGCAATGCGTGAAAGGCAATGAACAAAGTATTGAAATCCTCAGATGGAACCTGTACTTTCCCTTCTATAAGACCAACTGTTTTTGGGCGCAGCACCTTGCCAAGTATCCCGTTTGCTGTTACAGCCTCCTTTATCTCCTTTATATTCAGGAAAGTTTTGTGGTTTTCTATGGGAATTCCCTTGTAATAGAAATTGCTGTGCTTGTAGGAATGATATTCCACCTCTATGCCCTGTTGTTCCATGAGTGTGTCAGCCAATCTGTTGGCTTGAGTATCAGTAAGTTTGTCCTTGTCAGCCGAATAGGTATAGATGTCTATGTCGCCTCCTTCCCTATGCGATGGAACCGGGTAAAGGGTAGAAAAGCCTACACCTTTCAGTTGTACTGTAGCAATGCCATGACCGGCATAGAATGTAGACAATTCATCCACCGTTTTGCAATAACGCAGGTACTTGGCTTCATAGCGTTCTACGGCCATTGCCCAGGTGAGTTTCAGTTTCAGTGGGGGCTGCATTTCCTTGGGAAGGCCCAACACTCCATCCCATGCCAAGGCCATAACACCTTGTGCAACTGCCATTTTATGACATTCTTCCCATTCCTGGCCTGTAATTCCCTCAAAAAAAGGCAACTCTGTTTTACCCCCGTTCAATGAGGAACGGAGCAGAGCAAACAGCACCTCCTCTGTTCTTTTCATAATTCAATAACTTTACACTTCATTAATGAATCTGTCCACAATCCGGCATCCTTTAGTGCCTGTTCCCGACTTATGCCATATTTGGCAATAAGGGCATCAGCAGCATCATTTGTGTCAAACTCCTTTCCTGCAAATGATTCATATAGGAAAAGGGCAGAAGAATTTAGGGAAATGATTCTTGTCATATCTGTGCCTGTCTTTCCCTGGTTCACCACAATGGCTTCACCTGCCACCATGCGAAGTTTAAAGTTGCTGTTTATTTTCATATAGAATAAACTTGATTTTTTACAAATATACTAAATTTATTGTTGCATGGGGTTTTTTGATATTTCTCCTTCAATAAATTATCATTACATTTGTTGTTTATAAATGTACTATAATGGTTAATATCTTTAGAGATAAATTTTTCTGGCTGGTTGCCCTTGTGAGTTTCCTTTCACTTTTCCTTTTTTTGGGCAAGAGCAGTTTTCATACAAGGGGTGAGCCGCGTGAGGCTCTGGTTGCCCAGGCAATGATAAATGATACCAACTGGACCCTTCCCACCACCAACGGTGTAGATATGGCTTATAAGCCCCCTTTCTTCCATTGGATGATTGCGGCTGCATCAACTGTTACGGGCGAGGTGAATGAATATACCTCAAGGTTCCCGTCTGCTGTAGCATTGGCTGCAATGGTTCTTGTGGGGTATGCTTTTTTTGCAAAAAGGAGGGGAAGGGAAGTTGCGCTGCTTACAGCCCTTATCACCCTTACAAATTTTGAGGTACACAGGGCGGGGGTGAACTGCCGTGTAGATATGGTGCTTGCTGCCTTTATGGTACTTGCCCTGTATCAGTTGTACAAATGGGCAGAGCAGAAACTCAGAGGAATTCCATGGCTGGGAATTCTGTTCCTGAGCGGGGCATTCCTTACCAAAGGTCCGGTAGGACTGGTATTGCCTTGTGCTGTAGTTGCAGCATTCTGCTGGATAAGGGGTGTGAATTTCTTCCGTATTTGCCTTTCATTCATGGGGGTGGCATTGGCTGCATGCGTTCTGCCTGCACTCTGGTATGTTGCAGCATGGAAACAGGGGGGAGAGCCTTTTCTTCAACTGGTTCTGGAAGAGAATGTATACAGGTTCCTGGGCAAGATGAGTTATGCATCACACGAGAATCCATGGACCTACAATGTAATGACAGTTGTTACTGGATTTGTCCCTTATACAATATTGCTGCTTATGTCTCTGTTTACTCTAAAGTACACCAGGTTTGCAGCAAAACCAAAGGAGTGGTGGGGCAGGTTTGTTCAATGGATAAAGGATATGGATGATGCAAGGCTTTTCTCCTTGCTCAGCATTGCAATAATGTTTGTGTTCTATTGTATACCAAAAAGCAAGAGGAGTGTCTATCTGCTCCCTATATATCCTTTTATTGCGTATTTCATTGCGGAGTATATAATTTGGCTCATCAACAACAGACCAAAGGCACTCAGGTGGTTCAATAACCTTATGGGCGGACTGCTTGCGTTACTTTCATTTGTATTCATAGTTGTAAGGTGCGGGCTGGTTCCACATTCTGTTTTTGGAGGGAAGCACGCTGCAGAAAATATTGCATACCTCACTTCCCTTGAAACGCTGCCGTTTGGAGGAGAGTTTCTCATGGCTTTGTTGCCGTTGGCGGTGGCCGTTATATATTTTGCATTCAGGAACAGGGAATGCCGTTGTTGTGCCGGCGTTGAATGGGAGAAAATTAGGACCGGACTGCAGGGTATCTTTATGGCTTTTGTGCTGTTTACAGCATTGGATGGAGTTTTTCAGCCAGTTGTGCTAAATGTCAAATCCAATAAGGCGGAGGCTTTGAAAATAAAGGAACTTGCCCCACAGGGGCCTGTTTATTCATATATTACAAATACAATAATGGCAAACAGGATGCATCCGTTCACCATCAATTTCTATTTGGGGAACAGGATTGTCCCTTTTGTTGATTTTGCTCCCGACAGCGGATATGTGATAATTGGAGACAAAGAGGCAGGAAAATTCATGGATACCTATTCTGCAGAGTTTGATATTGAACAGATTCCCGGAATAGAATTCAGGAGCAATGATTTCAGGGATATGACGCATGTCTATAAATTTAACAGGAAACAGTTATGAAGAGAAGCCCTGTAAGACGATTTTTGTGTGCCGTGGAGTATCTCCTTGCAGTGCATGTGCTGGCCTTGCTTATATTCGGTATTTTCAGGCTGGTGCTGTTCCTGAATTCCGCCTATGAATTCCCTCAGGAGATACAGGGAGATTGGTTTCTGCAATCAGTAGCATTTGTGAAAGGGGTATGGTTCGACAACGTAATAGCGTGCTATATTCTCATACTCCCTCTTGTTGTAATGTGGATTGCGTCTTTGTTCAATTATACGGCAAAATGGCTTTACAGATGTGTGGCTGTGTGGTTTTCAGTGTTGTATGCGGTGGCTTTTTCATTTACAGCCGCCAACATCCCTTATTTTGAGTATTTCTTCAAGATTATAAACTCATCCATCTTCAACTGGTTCGGATATGCAGGAACTACAGCCGGGATGATATTTGGGGAGAGTTCGTATTATTTCCCAATTGCATTGGGACTGGTAAGCATCATTGCTTTCTCATATATTGCAAACAGGCTTGGAATGTATTTTTATGTGAGGAGCACTGAGAAGAAGTTGCCGTATACTTTAAAGAATTTCCTCTCCATATTGGTTATGGGTGCCGTGTTGTCGGGATTATGTGTTTTTGGAATAAGGGGACGTACCGGTTATAATCCTATAAAAGTAAGCCAGGCTTATTATTGTACTGATCCATTCCTCAACCAGATAGGTGTAAATCCGGTGTTCAATCTCCTTACAAGTTATTTGGATGACCGGCGCAAGGAGAACAGGGCCCTTGATGTGATGCCTGTTGGGGAGGCTGTGGAGAGGGCGCAGAGACTTCTTGGAAGAGAGGGAATTGAAGGCATTTCATCAATTGCAAGAAAAGTTGAAGGTGCGGCAAATCCGCAGAAAAAGAATATTGTATTCATCTTTATGGAATCCATGAGTGCCAACCTTATGGGAACCTTTGGAAATACTGGGGGACTTACCCCATTCCTGGATTCATTGGCGGGGGAATCCATGCTGTTTACAAATATTTACTCTGCAGGAATACATACCAACCACGGCATGTATTCAACCCTCTACTCATTCCCTACCATAATGAAGCGCAATGCCATGAAGGGGAGTGTGATTCCTGTGTATAGCGGCTTCCCGACAGTCCTGAAGGAGAACGGTTACCACAATATGTTCTTCATGACCCACGAGAGCCAGTATGACAACATGAATGCATTTTTCCGCACCAACGGATTTGATGAGATATATGCTCAGGAGAACTATCCTAAGGAGAAGATAGCCAATCATTTTGGTATCCAGGATGATTATTTGTATGAGTATGCCCTCCCTCTCTTGGGTGAAAGGGCTGGAGAGGGGAATCCTTTTATGGCTGTACTTCTCTCAATAAGCAACCATCCCCCTTATGTTCTTCCCGATTATTTTACTCCACATTCGGAGAAGATGGAGGATGCAATTGTTGAGTATGCCGACTGGTCTATACGCAAGTTTTTTACCGCGGCACAGAAGGAGTCCTGGTTTGAAAATACAATCTTTGTACTTATTGGAGACCATGGAAAACTGGTTGGTACCCCTGAGTGTGAGATACCGCAGTCTTACAATCATGTACCGGTGATGATTTATGGCAAAGGCATTGCTCCGGCAAGGATAGAGGGGTTTGGAGGCCAGATAGATGTAGCCCCAACACTACTTGGAATATTGGGAATGGAGTATGTGCAGAACAATTTTGGAGTTGACCTGTTGAAGGAGCAGAGGCCGTGCATCTTCTACACCGCAGACAATTTGGTTGCTGCAAGGGACAGCAGCCATCTTTATGTCTTCTCTCCAGAAACAGGGCAGGAGTTCCTTTATGAATATTCTGGTGGAAAGATTTCCACCGAGCAATACAGTGATGCCTACAAGATGCTGAAGGAGTATTGTTTCTCAATGCTCCAGAGTACGGAATATCTTGTAAGGCAGGGGATGATAACAGACAAACCTCAAAGGGGAGAGAATGAAGATTAATCCTGTAATATGGGAGTTTGTCCGTTTTGGACTGGTGGGGGGCTTTTGTACTGCACTCCATTATGGAATTTATTTCTTGCTGCAACTGGCAATTGATGTGAATGTGGCTTATACTGTGGGGTATGTTTTGAGTTTTGTGGCCAATTTTTACCTCACCTCATATTTCACTTTCGGCAGTGCCCCATCCTGGAAGAAACTTTTTGGTATGGCAGGGGCACACGGAATAAATTATCTGTTGCATATAGTTCTGCTCAATCTCTTCCTGTGGATTGGAGTAAGACAGGAACTTGCGCCGCTTCCGGTATTTGCAATTGCCATACCTGTGAACTTTATACTTGTACGATTTGTATTCAAACATAAAACAAATGACCATGAATGACACAAAACTTGTAATTGTAGTGCCTTGTTATAATGAGGAAGAGGTATTGCATGAGACTACCCGCCAATTGGATGCAGTGGTGGAGGGGATGGAGAAGAATGGGAAAATTGCAAAGGGTATGATGCTGTATGTTGATGACGGCAGCAAGGATTCTACCTGGAGAGTGATTGAGGAGTTGTCGGGAAGCAACAGTAGGGTGATGGGGCTTAAACTGGCCCATAATGTGGGGCACCAGCAGGCTTTGTGGGCAGGTCTGGAGTGGGCAGCACAGAGTGAATTTGATGCAATTGTTTCCATTGATGCAGATTTACAGGATGATGTGAATGCAATTGTGGAGATGGTGGAGAAGTTCAATGCGGGATATGAGGTTGTATATGGGGTTAGGAAGGAGCGCAAGACAGACACTTTATTCAAGAAGCATACGGCGCAGATGTTCTATAAACTGATGAGTTCAATGGGAGGTGATGTGGTTTACAATCATGCAGATTTCCGCCTTATGGGCAAGAGGGCTCTGCAGGCTCTTGTGTCACATCCGGAGAGGAACCTTTTCCTCAGGGGTATGGTCAGAAGTCTCGGATTCCCGCAGGAGTATGTATATTACAACAGGAGTGAAAGGTTTGCGGGGGAGTCCAAGTATCCCCTCTCAAAGATGTTGAGTTTTGCAATAGATGGTATCACTTCGTTCTCAATCAAACCTTTGAGGCTCATAACAACATCGGGAATATTGTTCATATTTGTTGCCATTGCAATCATATGTTATGCACTGTATGAATATGCAGTGGGACATGTGGTACCTGGTTGGACATCATTGCTGGTTTCATTGTGGTTCATTGGGGGGGCAATCCTCACTGCAATAGGGGTGATTGGAGAGTATATTGGCAAGATTTACAGGGAGGTTAAGAGGCGTCCGAGATATTTTGTTGAGAAGAAGGCAAATATTGAGTAATTTTGTTGTCTGTAATTATTGAAAAGATTTGAGTATGGAGGAACTGGATTATAATACACAGAGGGAGAAACTGAATATGCCTGAATATGGAAGGCATGTGCAGAAAATGATAGAGTATGTTGCTTCTCTTCCCGATAAGGAAAAACGCAACGAGCAGATACAGTCAGTGGTGCAGGTAATGGGTACCCTGAATCCCCAATTGAGGGATATTAATGATTTCAAGCACAAATTGTGGGATCATGTACATGTGATTTCAGATTTCAAGATTGACATTGACTCTCCTTATCCTACCCCTACAAGGGAGAGCCTTTCCACTCCACCGAGTCCTATACCTTTGCAGAAGACACCTGTGAAGGCGGCCCATTATGGTAGGAACATAGAGAATATGATTGAGGTGATTGCCCAGAGGGAGGATGATGAGGTGAAGACATATATGATAAAGACTCTGGCTTCATACATGAAGCAGCAGTATCTTATCTGGAACAAGGATTCCGTATCTGAAGAGACAATTTTCAATGATATCCACAAACTTTCAAACGGAAGAATTACAGTTCCCGATAGTGTACATATAGGGATGGGTATGACCCCTATGAAGCACAGACCGCAAAACAGCAACAAAGGTAAACAGAACGGTTCCAATAACGGAAAAAGATGGAAAAACAATAAATAAAGATGGCTAAACGAGAAAAAACCAAACTTACAAAAGAGGAGAGGCAGAGGGCAAAAGCGGAAACGCAGGTTCCCAAAAAGCGGGATGCGTTCCATTTGTTGTGTGGACTGTTTGCCTTGATTCTATCCGTATATACCTTGATTTCCCTTTTTTCGTATGTATTCACATGGACCGATGACCAGAGCCTTTTCCATAACAAGGAGATGTTCAGCACGGCAGTTGAGGTGGAGAACAATGGCGGGAAATTGGGACTTGTATGGGCAAATTTCCTCGTTTCAAGATTGTTTGGCCTTGGGGCATTCATTGTTCCGTTCTTTTTCCTGGGGGTGGCCCTCTATTGCCTTAACCTTAAGAAAATAAAACTTCTGAGATTCTTCATCCTCTCACTGTTGGGATGCATCATAATTTCGTTGGCTTTCTCATTCATATTCTCGTTCACCAAAGTTGATGACTGGTTCGGCACGGGGGCCGGAGGTTCATATGGATATCATGTTATAGCCTGGCTGAACAATATGATAGGAGGTGTTGGAACAGGAAGTATAGTATTCAGCCTCCTTGTGGTATGGCTTATACTGGTCAACGGCAAGATAATAACAGGATTTTACAACTGGGTTGAACGTATTACTGCTCCAAAGGAGAAATCTGCAGAGGAACCTGCAGAGGAAATTTCAGGTGACTTGCAGGTTGCTGGAGATGTTGCTCCGGTGGGCAACCTGTATGCAGACCTTGAGGTTGATGTTCCTGTAACATGTGAGGAGGCTTCAGATGAAGATGTGAATCCAAAATTTGAAGTTATAGGGGAAGACTTTCAGGTGGAAGATCAGGTGAAAGGGGATGAACTGGAGTTTGATGTGGATATGGAAGGGGAGAATGAGTCTGAGAAGGAGGAGAACCCTGCAGAGGCAGGGGAAGAGGAGACCCTCTCTGTGGAGGTCCTTTCCACTCCCGACGATACCCCAGTAACACAGGAGGAGGCAGAGGAGGAGTATGAGATGGAGCCTTTTGACCCGAGACTGGACCTCTCTTCATATCAGGCACCTCCACTCACATTGCTGGAGGATTACAAGGACAAATGGTATGTTGTAACCCGTGAGGAACTTGAGAAGAACAACAGGCAGATTGTAAAGACCCTTGCCAACTACAAGATAGGGATTACCAAGATATCGGCCAGAGTGGGACCTACTGTAACACTTTATGAGATAGTTCCGGCACCGGGAGTGCGTGTTGCACAGATAAAGAGGCTGGAGGAGGATATACAGTTGTCTTTGGCAGCCAAGGGTGTCCGTGTGGTTACCCTCCCAGGTACAAATGCCATTGGAATTGAGGTGGCAAACGAGAAGCCAAGTACAGTATCCATGCTCTCTGTGCTGGATGACGAGAAGTTCAAGCAGCAGAGTTATGACCTGCCTGTGGCATTGGGTATGACAATTACCAACGATGTAATGCACTTCGACCTTGCCAAGATGCCTCACCTGCTTGTTGCCGGTGCAACCGGCCAGGGTAAATCTGTAGGTCTGAATGCAATCCTTACATCACTGCTCTACTACAAGCACCCGTCGGAGATGAAACTTGTGCTTGTAGATCCTAAAAAGGTGGAGTTGTCTCTCTACTCTAAACTGGAGAAGCACTTCCTGGCACAGTTGCCTGACGCAGATGAGCCTGTGATAACAGATACCCAGAAGGTGGTATATACACTCAAATCTCTATGTATGGAGATGGATGCCAGGTATGACCTGTTGAAACTGGCCTATGTGAGGAACATAAAGGAGTACAATGAGAAATTCCTCAGCAGGAAACTCAATCCTTTGAAAGGACACCGTTTCTTGCCTTATATAGTGGTTGTAATTGATGAGTTTGCAGATTTGCTTATGACAGCCGGCAAGGAGATAGAGGAGCCTATAGCACGTCTGGCACAGTTGGCCCGTGCAATTGGTATCCACCTTGTAATTGCAACCCAGAGACCTACCACAAGTGTAATTACCGGTAACATTAAGGCAAACTTCCCTGCCAGGATTGCATTTATGGTGCGTTCGAGCGTGGACTCAAGGACTATCCTTGACCAGACCGGTGCAAACCAGTTGATAGGACGCGGAGATATGCTCATCTCAATTGGTGGCGAACTTACCCGTGTACAATGTGCCTTTATAGATACCAAGGAGGTAGAGAGGGTAGTGGACTTCATTGCAGAGCAGAGAGGTTACACAACGGCACACTATTTGCCTGAATATGTAGGTGAGGACAAGGAGGATGACGGAGGAGTAGGTGAAGTTGACCTCAACCGCAGGGATTCGCTATTTGAAGATGCGGCAAAACTTGTGGTAATGCACCAGCAGGGCTCAACATCACTCATCCAGAGGAAGATGAACCTGGGCTACAACAGGGCCGGCCGAATAATGGACCAGTTGGAGGCTGCAGGAATAGTTGGCCCTTACGAGGGGAGCAAGGCCCGCCAGGTACTGGTAGGTGACCTGAGCGAACTGGATGCAAGGCTTGCCAACATAAAGGACATTTATGGTTAATAGCCGAAGATATCCGGTATGCAATGGCTGCTGTTTGAGAAATTGCGGACACCGGCCATCCTCTACTGAGAATAAAATTTGAGATATGACAAATGGATTCATAAATACATTGGTGGCGTTCCTCATAGGTGGCGCCACCTTGTGTTTCAACTTCAAGGCAGTTGACGCATCTGGAACCCTCCTGTATGACGGAGAGGGAACCATTGTTACATTGGGTGATTCCTACAGGATGGAAACACCCCAGATGCTTATTGTCTCAGACGGAAGAACCAAAGGCATCTACCAAAAGGAGATAGACGAGATAGTGCTGCAGGGGGTGGCGGCTGGCGGCCCTGCTGCAAACTCCATTCAGGGGATAATGGACAACCCTTTTGAAGTCTTGCGTCATGCGGGGGATTTCTATACTGTAACCACCTGGAAAGGGGGCAAAAAATCCACTTTAGGCGCCCCTGGTGCCCTTCCTGACAAAATTGAACTCCGCTCCAAAGCCGGTGCGGTATATACTATCGGGATACTCAGTGCAAAAAAAGAGAACTCACTGGATGCCTCCTCATTTGTACTGGATCTGGACGATTATCCCACTGCAGTGGTGACAGATTTGAGGTAAAGATTATACGGCAGGGGTGCCTATCCTGTAAAGATACTCTGGGGCAAAATCTGCTCCATTATCCCATTGTACAGTATTAAAAGGAATTGTGAATTCTTTGAAATAGGATTTGTCTCTCAAAGGAATAAAAACTTCTCCACACAAACTGCTTTCCAAATCCACAATCCTAACTTGCTGATTGTTGAACCATACCTTAAGTTTGTAATCAGACAGATATTCAGCCTTAATGATTTTCAACATATTTATCACCCTCTCTTTCTCCACAAATATACATAATGATATGCGTAAATAGAAAACATATTTTTATTAGACAAGAAAAATAGAAGATTTTCATCAAAAACAGGAAAGAATACTTTATCAATTTAACGGTAAAGATCAGATAAAAGTACCTGTCTATCAATACTGAATATACTTCTTAATTCTGCATGATTATATGGCTGTTGCAAATGTTGTTCAATTAAATTTATAAAGTTTCCCACAGTAATTCCAGAGCCAGGCACATTTGATTCAGTTGATATGCTTTTAATTTGATTATCGATATTATCACCAAAGCCTCCACTTATATATGAAAAGAAACCAATAGGGCATCTGCATCCTCCATTATAGTTCATAATACCACCAAGATAGTTATGGACCATTCTATTGTGGTGGTCTCCTGATATGCTGTAGCGTGAGTATGCTTTATTATCTATTATAGATTGGTAGCCATCATTGTCGGAAATAAGGAGAACATCAGGAACGGATTTAGCTCCACCTTGTCCAAGGTGAGTCGCGCTATTTGGAAAATTGGCAGGAGTTTTGTGGTGCTATATTAATCTATAGTAGAACACGATCTTTTTTGATGGATTTTATATTTTAAGATATGGCAAAGATTTTCGTTCAGGATACCATTATTACTGTAATTTCAGTTGATGGTATAGATTATATTTCAATCACGGATATTGCAAAATTTAAAAGTGATGAACCCAATGCTGTTATAAGCAATTGGTTGCGAAATAGAAATACAATTTAATATCTGGGAGTATGGGAAAGTTTATACAACCCTTATTTTAAACCCCTCGAATTCGAGCGGTTTAGGAAAGAAGCAGGTTTGAATGCATTTACACTGTCTCCTCAAAAATGGATTAGCTCAACAGACGCAATTGGTCTTATATCAAAATCTGGAAGGTATGGAGGAACATTTGCGCACAAAGATATAGCTTTTAAGTTTGCAAGTTGGGTGTCTGTTGAATTTGAATTATATATCATCAAAGAGTTTCAGAGACTTAAAGATGAAGAGTATAAGTTATTGGGATGGACAGCCAAAAGAGAACTGTCAAAAATTAATTATCATATCCATACAGATGCCATCAAGCAGAATCTTATTCCTAATGAGGTTGATTCCAATCAAACAAGCGTGATATATGCAAACGAGGCTGATGTACTTAATGTTGCTTTGTTTGGTATGACAGCTAAACAGTGGAGGGTGAAGAATCCAAAATTGGAGGGTAATATGAGAGATTATGCATCCATTAATGAGCTGATATGCTTATCCAATATGGAAAGTTTGAATGCAGTATTCATTCAAGAAGGTATATCTCAAAGAGAACGACTGATAAAATTAAATAAAATTGCGATTCAGCAAATGAGAGTATTGTGCGATGTTGAGAATAGGAAGTTATTGAAATAATATTTTATTTATAACATCGATATTAAAAAGCTATATCAGCCCCGCCTCTTCAAATACTTTTCTTATTGAAGGGTAGGTGTCCTGCAGGTATTCTGGCAGACGGGAGGCCGGTACCCATTCGCAGCGGCTGATCCCCTCTTCCTCCTGGGGAATTGCAGTGGCGCAGTCTCCTTTGTAGGTCATTTTGTACCAGTAGGTGTGCTTGAGCATGTGGAGGCCGTTCATGTGGTAGGTGTGGTGGGTGATGCAGAGGAGTTCTCCCTGCTCAAGACCGGTGATGCCGCACTCTTCTTCCACCTCGCGCAGTGCGGTGAGGGAGATCTCTTCACCCTCTTCCTGTTTCCCTTTAGGGAGGTCCCACAGGCCGTTTCTGAAGATGAGGAGATATTCCCCTTTGGTATTCTGTACCAGTCCGCCCCCTGCGTTTATTGGGGTGAGGGTGCTGCACAGGTGTGAGAGGGTTTCCTCAAGATCGCAAGGATTGATGGGAATGTACAGATATTTTAAGTTTTTGTTCTGCTCAAATAAACAAGGAAGTCCCTGGAGTGTTTTATTGTTGGCAGAGTGCAGTACTGCTGCATTCGGATTATACGGAGGTATGATATTTTTGTTACAGACCCTTATAATTCTGTCGTTAAAGTATATGCTGTACATAAAATGTAAAATGATTTTATTATATTTGCAATGATTATATAGGATGCGAATTCCTATCTTTGCACAAAGATAATTATGAATTATGGAATCTATTGAAAAAATTGTTGCCAAACAGCTGTTGGATATCAAGGCTGTGAAGTTGAATGTTGAAAATCCGTTTACTTGGGCTTCCGGATGGAAGTCTCCAATTTATTGCGATAATAGAAAAGTTCTTTCTTATCCTGCAGCCCGTAAGGTTGTTTATGAGGCTTTTGTGGAGATCATCAAGAAAAATTTCAAAGATGTTGATGTTATTGCAGGTGTTGCTACCGGTGCAATTGCTTACGGTATGATGGTGGCTGAGGTTCTTGGCAAACCGTTTGTTTATGTAAGGCCAAAACCAAAGGATCATGGTACTGGTGCACAGGTTGAGGGTGATCTTCCTCAGGGTGCAAGGGTTGTTGTTGTGGAGGACCTTATCTCTACAGGCGGAAGCAGTCTTGCAGCAGTTGACGCTTTGCAGAAAAGCGGTGCAATTGTCCTTGGTATGGTTGCCATCTTCACTTACAATTTCATAAAGTCCATCAGGGCATTTGAGAATGCAAACGTTGAGTTGCATACTTTGAGCCACTATGAGGCTTTGCTTGAGCAGGCAGTTGAGGAGAACTACATTAAGGCAGAGGATATGAAAGTCCTTAAGGAGTGGAGAATAAATCCTGAAATCTGGGGCAAGTAAACAATGGGGATGACACAAGTGAAAGGGAAGGTTGTTACAGTGGAGCAACCTTCCTATGTATTATATACGGCCTTCTCAGATATGAGGAATTTTGTTGCTGCCCTTCCTCCCGACAAAAAGGAGGGTGTGGTTGCAACTGAGGATACCATTGAGGGAGAGGTGCAGGGATTCAAGATGGGACTTCAGATTACCCACAAGACCCCGTTCTCTTCACTTATGTTCCAGAACTACGGCAATACCCCTTTTGAGTTTGCCATTACAGTCTTTTTTGATGCGATTGATTCATACAAGACTGCTTTCCACCTGGAACTCAATGCAGATCTTCCAATGATGGTGAAGATGATGATTGGAAGCAAACTGCAGGAGGGGATAGACCAGATTACTGAGCAGTTGGGAATGGCCCTGAGCGGTAAGATTGACCCTTCAAAGATTGATCCGGAGGCTTTTGCTGAGGAGATGAGAAAAAGATATAGTTAGACCTGATGAAATATAGAAACTGTTTCCTGATATTTGTTCTTGTTTGCGCGTTGGGAGCGTGTTGCAGTCAGCCGCAGACAGATGCGGTTTTGAATGCAATTGTTCCGCATCCGGCAAGTGTTGAGGTTTTGGAAGATGAGGCATTCCTGTTGGACAGGAGTGCCGCTCTTGTTTATACCGGTAATGGTGCCGTAAACTCTGCCGAGTACCTTAAGGATTATCTGCAGGAGCATTATGGACTCTCTTTGCGCAAGAGGGGCGGCAGGGTTGTGGAATTGCAGATTGTCCCTGATTCTGCTGCTGTGCAGGGGGCCTATTCGCTGGAAGTTTCTCCCCGGAGGATTTCAATTGTGGGGAAAAATGAGCCAGGTCTTTTCTATGGGGTGCAGACACTGCTGCAGTTGCTGCCGGTTGCGGCTGTCTCCGGCAGCGAGATGAGTGCAGGGGGAGATACTGGCGGGGAAGATGGAAGGGAAATTGTCGGGAAGAAGATACTGGTTCCGGCGGTGAAGGTTGTGGATGCTCCGGCATTTGAGTACCGGGGGATGCATCTGGATGTTGCAAGGCATTTTATGCCGGTGGAGTTTGTGAAGAGGTATATAGATTATCTGGCTCTGCATAAGTTGAACTATTTCCATTGGCACCTTACAGATGACCAGGGTTGGAGAATTGAGAGCCGCAAGCACCCGCGCCTGAATGAGGTGGGGTCGTATAGGGACGGAACAATCATTGGCCTGTATCCGGGAACCGGTGTGGATTCTACAAGATATGGTGGCTATTACACTGTAGAACAGATGCAGGAGGTTGTGGAGTATGCTGCCAGGAGATATATTACCATTGTGCCGGAAATTGACCTTCCGGGGCATTGTATGGCGGCTCTTGCCACATATCCCCATTTGGGTACGGAGGACAATGCCGGAGTTAAACCTGCAATTACCTGGGGTATCTACAACAAACTCAATAATGTTATGGCTCCCAGTGAGGAGGCTTTTGCATTCCTGGAGGATGTGTTTGGGGAACTGATGGACATTTTCCCTGGGGAGTATATCCATATTGGAGCAGATGAGTGCTGCCACAGATGGTGGAAGGAGTCTCCAAAGACCCAGAGATTCATTAAGGAGCACGGGCTGGGAGATGAAAAAGGGCTGCAGAAATATTTTGCCCAGCGGGTGGCCGCTATGGTTGCTGCACGGGGAAGAACTGCAGTAGGTTGGGACGAGATGGTTGACAACGGCCTTGCAGAGGGGGTTGCTGTGATGGTTTGGAGAGGGGGGCAGAGGTGGATTCCTGCGGCAGATGGTGGGCACAAGATAATTATGACACCTAACGGGAGGAGTTATCTCAATTACAAACAGCGTCCCGACGAAACCCGTCTGGCCCACATGTTCAGGTTGGTATCACTTGATACCGTATATAACTTTGACCCTACTCCCGATACCCTCTCTGTTTCTGTTCTGGAACATATTATTGGAGGACAGGGATGTATCTGGACAGAGTATTATGCTACCCCTTCAGAGGTGGAATATGCGGTATTTCCACGCATCTCTGCCATTGCGGAGGTGTATTGGACCCGTGAGGATCTGAAGGATTATAAAAGGTTCCTTGCCGCTATGCCGGTGCAGTTTGCCCGTTATGCCCTTTGGGGGGTGGAGGACCCTTGCAGATATATTTTTGAAAAAGAAGATACGCTTTCCTCAGGTGCTGGGGCTTTGAAAGTGGCCAGGACCGCGGAGGACGGTGATTAGAATTGCCCGGTTATGGAATTGCCAGTAGAATTTAAGGAATATGCCATTGCAGCCCTTGGAGAGGAGGTTGCCAGTGAATTGTTTGATGCCATTGGCTCCGGGGAGGAAATAACCTCTGTGAGGGTGAATCCGCTAAAGGAAGTTGCCACATCCCCGAATACATGTGTAGGGATGCCAGAGGAGTGTTTTCCCGATTACCTTCCTGCAGAGGTAGAGGAGAGGGTGCCGTGGACCAGGTTTGGGTATTATCTGAAGGAGCGTCCGGTATTCACATTGGATCCCCTTTTCCATGCAGGTGCCTATTATGTGCAGGAGGCCAGCAGCATGTATATGGAACTGGCAATGGCTGCCATAGAGAAGGATTTTGCCGGAAGGTGCATAGGAGAGGAGTTGTCGGGAAAAGGATTCTTTGACCATGATATTGCCGCACTGGACCTTTGTGCTGCACCCGGAGGAAAATCTACCCATCTGGCATCGTTGCTGGGAAAGGATTCTCTGTTGGTTTCCAATGAAGTGATAAAAAGCCGTTCTGTTGTTCTGGCAGACAATATAGCCAAATGGGGGTGCGACAATGTGGTTGTAACCAACAGTGATCCGGCAGATTTTGGTGCATTTGAGGAATTCTTTGACCTTATAGTGGTAGATGCCCCATGCTCGGGCGAAGGACTTTTCCGTAAGGAGCCCGAAGCGGTGGGGGAATGGAGCCCTGCCAACGTGGAACTCTGCGCCCAGCGCCAGCAGCGCATTTTGGCCGACATTTGGCCAGCCTTGAAACCAGGCGGATATCTTGTATATTCAACTTGCACATACAATAAATTTGAGAATGATGGCAACCTGGAGTGGCTTAAAAATAAAATCACGTCGCAATTATGTACAATTGCCTCAGAATCAGGGGTAATTTTAACAAAGGGTGGCGGACTGCAGTTTGTGCCGGGGAGAGTAAAAGGGGAAGGCCAGTTTATGGCTGTGGTGAGGAAAGGGGGAGAATGGGAGCCTTCACAAATGTTCAGAGGAGGGGCAAAACCTTCCAATAGCCGCAAAAACAAAGATTCCAAAGGGAAGAACCAGCCACAGTTGGAGAAGGGGTGTATATATCTTTCCGACAACTATGTGAAAATCCTTCAGGGAGACCTGGTAAAGGCCTACAGGAAAGAACTGCATGAAAAGATAAAGTATATAGAGGAGAACCTCAGGGTAGTGCTGTCGGGAATAGCGGTGGCAAACAAAAAAGGAAAGGACTATGTACCCCATGCAGATTTTGCACTGCAGGGTGTGATGGCATCCATGGTGGCAACAGGCACCTTGCCGCAAGGAATATCGGCAGTAGAGGTGAGCAGGGAAGATGCACTCCGATTTTTGGCCAAAGAACCTCTGGTGCTCCCCGGTGCCCCAATGGGCTATGTGCTGCTGGTATACCGCGGCCTGGGCCTGGGATTTGTGAAGAACCTCGGCAACCGCACAAACAATTTACTCCCTATGGCCAGAAGGATAAGGATGAGGATAGGGGATTAGTTTTTATTTAAGAAGAGGATGTGCTGACATTCGTTATCCTCACTCAAATTATAAAATCCTTTACGCAGAGCCTTGTGGAAAGGATTTGCAAAAAAGATTAAGGACAACGATTTCCAGGAAATCCATTTAACCAGATTCGCCGGATGGTAGTTTGCAGATCTCCTTCCCGACAGAACCATCTGGTACAAATAAAGAACACCCACATCACTGCGGGTGTTCAAACGGGTGGAAGATACTTCAAACTTATGCCCTGTTACCTGTTACGGTAATGGGGCTTAACATAAACCCTCTTGCCATTGATCATCCTGAAGTGACCTCTTACAAGTGACGGTTTACGTGGAGCATCATTGCAATCCTTGCAAAGGCGCTCTTTTCCGCTGCTATAAACATTAATTTCGATTTTAATCATTATATCAAGCCTTTAAACTGAGAGCGAAGAGCGGCTTTTGAGACTACATCACCCGTTATAACAAAAAAACAGGGCTTGAATTATATAAAATTCTTACCCTGTAACTATAGCAGCGTAGGCGCTTGTTTCCTATGCTTAAAATCGAAATCTGTCGCAAAGGTAGAAATATTATCTGAATAACCAAACTGAAAAATATGGGATGATTGGCTTAATATCAAACCTATTACAGAGGTAGGAATAATTTATGGTAGCCCAATAATTGCCCTTAAGAGGATGTGCTGACATTCGTCATCCTCACTCAAATTATAAAACCCTTTATGCAGAGCCTTGTGGAAAGGATTTGCAAAAAAGATTAAGGACAACGGGCCAATTTCGACCCGTTGTCCTTATTCATATAATTCAAATGTATCTCTGTGGGGTGGCGGTAAGGACAATGATTTGCATGAAGTCCAATCAGATTTACTGGAACTCCCCCAGAACTCCCTCGGAAGTCCAATCCGCCAGATTTACCGGGTGGGGGCTTCCCGACAGTTTATCTTCCCTTCCCCCCCAGATTTACTGTTTGTTCAAAATTATCAGTGCTGCTATCACTCCCGGTACCCAGCCGCAGAGGGTGAGGAGGAAGGTGATCAGCACCGAGCCGCACCCCTTGTCAATTACGGCAAGAGGGGGGAACAGAATTGCCAAAAGTACTCTCCAGAATGACATATCTCCAGTTTGTTTTAATGTCGGGAAGAGGAGATGTATCCCCTTTCCCTTCCCGACAAGTATCTTTTTATTTTACCACATATAATCCCATGCAGGAAGGACGATTGGGGTCTGAGCTGCAGCCTCAATCTCTTTCTGGCCAAGGTATTTTTTGTTGATTACAATACGGAACATGTACTCGTCAAACCATTTGTCGGTGAAGGTAAGGTATCCGCCATGCCCTGAACCGGCACCCCAACTGTTTTCAAACTGCCATTTTACAGGTTTATCGTTCTCATCTGTGTCGCATGCCATAATGAGCATTGCGTGTGATGATCCGCTGTAACGGGTAAGAATTCTGGCTTTTTTGTCCATATCAAAGTTTATTCCCAACAGTGACTCGTAGTCGTACATGTCAGGGTTGCATACGCCTGCTCTTGAATCGCTCTCTTTGCCAACGTCGCAAGAAGCATACAAAGGCTCGTTGGCCTTGATTGATTTGAGGACAGCCTCTTTAATTACATCGTTAGGGAGGTTGAGGTAAACCCAGTTGATACCCTCAATTGTATTTCTGTAGTTTGCTATGTCGTAAACCTTGTAGTACTCACGGGTAGGGTCGTTCATAACCATTATGAATGTCTCAGGGTTGTAGTTTTCAGGAACAAGGCCTGCATAGAACTCCTTAGGGGTAGATTTTACAGTAACAACCTCACCCTTGTTGTTCTTATATTTCCATGTGAACTCTGTTGGGGGCTCGCCAAGGCAAAGGGCAAGAACGCGGTAAACATCTTTAAGAGCCGCAATCTTGGCCTCTTTCATTGCTGCTGCCAACTCCTCCTGAGCCTTCTTGTTGTTTTTCTTTACATTTGCTGTCTTTTGGGTATAAAGTTGTCTGATATCCCAACCTGCTTTCTTGAGGTAACGGTTAAGGGTGCTGAGCAACTGGCCTGTATTGTTTGAATGTACAGTCTCAGGCATTACCTCCTGTGGAACAACACCATATTTTTCACCCAAATTGTAGAACAGGTTCCATACGCCACCATCTGCTACAGGAGATTTGAGGTACCATACAACCTCCTCATCTGTAATCTCTTTACCGGCGGTGCGGATAATATTCTCAAGATAAAGGTTTGCCTTCTCAAAAATATCCCAGAAATAGTTGTAGTTGTGGGAAAAATCAAATCTGTTGTACTCGTACTTCTTTTGTGCTGTAGGCCTGAGGGCGTTCATAGAGGTGAACATCCAGCAGCGCCCACTGCTCTTCTGGTCTGTAATACCCTTTACATCAACACGATACTTAAAGAAATGGTCAACCTCATTAACCTTTGAAAGGTCTTTTGTCTTGTTCTTGATATTGGCATCACCCAAAAGGATATTCTGCACAGCAGTAGTGTGGGCATCCTTTACAAAACTCCCCTTGATTTGGGCAAGTTCCTGCTCCCCAATACTCTGGGCATTTGCAACTGCAGATGCACCGCATAGCAGCATTGCTGCAAGGAAATAACGTAGTTTCATATTACTTGTGTTTTAAAATTTACAAATTCTGCAAACACAAATATAATATTTTTCCCGACAATTTGCCATATCTTGACCCTCATGTTGCAAATGGTACACTCGGGGGCACTTTGTCCCCGAATAGCAACGGTTTCCGGGAGGAAATCTCATACGGGCGCCGAGGGAAATACTTTTGTCCCCGAATGAGGTATCTTTCCGGGAGGAACGGGGCTCTGGGGGTACTTTGTCCCCAAATGGCAACGGTTTCCGGGATGAAATGCCGTACGGGCGCCGAGGGAGATACTTTTGTCCCCGAATGAGGTGCCTTTCCTGGAGGAATCCACTCCTAGGGGGCACTTTGTCCCCAAATGGCAACGGTTCCCGGGAGGGATGGGTGCATAAAAAAACTCCCAAAGCCAAGGGCTGAGGGAGTTTTTATTGGATAGGCAGTTACCAATTAACCGCCGAAGTTGTCGAACAGAATGTTCTCTGATGCAACGCCAAGGCTGTCCAATAGGTTCACTACCGACTGGGCCATCATTGGAGGTCCGCACATCAGGTAAAGGATATCCTCTGGAGCCTCGTGGTTCTTCAGATATGTTTCGTACAATACGTTGTGAACGAATCCTGCTACATAAGGTACACCTGCCTTGTCTGCCTCAGGGTCTGGTCTGTCAAGAGCCAGGTGGAACTTGAAGTTAGGGAACTCTTTCTCAATCTGGGCGTAGTCCTCAAGGTAGAATGCCTCTTTCAAGCTGCGGGCACCATAGAAGAAGTTGACTTTTCTGTTGGTCTTCTCAGTCTTGAACAGGTGCATGATGTGAGAACGCATAGGTGCCATACCTGCACCACCGCCAATGAATACGAATTCCTGGTCATCAGGACAGTTGTCAGGAATGAAGAACTCACCGTAAGGGCCTGAAATCATCACTTTGTCACCAGGTTTGAGTGAGTAGATGTATGATGAACATATACCAGGGTTAACATCCATAAATCCACCCTTTACCCTGTCAAATGGAGGGGTTGCAATACGGGCGTTCAACTTGATTATGTTGGCCTCTGGAGGGTATGTAGCCATTGAGTATGCCCTAAGGGTAGGGGTAGGGTTAACCATCTTGAGGTTGAATACACCCATTTTCTCCCAATCCTCGCGGAATTGGGGATCTACGTCAATGTCTTTGTAATCTACTGTAATTGCAGGTACATCAACCTGGATGTATCCTCCTGAACGGTAGTTGAGAGTCTCACCATCCGGAATCTTAACACAGAACTCCTTGATGAAGGTTGCAACGTTTCTGTTTGAGATAACCTCGCACTCCCATTTCTTTACGCTAAGTGCGCTCTCTGGAACTTCAATTGACAAGTTCTCCTTAACCTTAACCTGACAACCGAGTCTCCAGTTGTTGGTGATCTGTTTCTTGTTGAAGAAACCAACCTCTGTAGGGAGAATTGTTCCGCCACCCTCAGTTACTCTACATTTGCACTGTCCGCAGCTTCCTTTACCGCCACATGCAGATGGAAGGAAAATCTTCTCTGCAGCCAGTGTTGATAGGAGAGATGAGCCTGGAGCAACCTCCAACTCTTTTGAACCGTTGTTGATATTGATTTTAACTGTACCGCTTGGGGTAAGTTTAGCCTTTGCAAACAGCAATAGACCCACAAGTATTAGGGTTACCACCAAAAAGGCTATTACTGAAATTATAATAATCTGAGTCATATCTTATACCTTTTTTAGTGTTTATAGTTGGATACCCATGAAGCCCATGAATGCTATACCCATAAGACCTACAATGATAAATGCAATACCAAGACCTCTAAGCGGCTCAGGGATGTTTGAGTACGCAAGTTTCTCCCTGATTGCTGCAAGGGAAACAATTGCAAGGAACCAGCCGATACCTGAACCGAGGCCGAATGTTGTAGCCTCTGCCAAGGTTTCATAACCTCTCTGCTGCATGAACAGTGAACCACCCATTATGGCACAGTTTACTGCAATTAGAGGAAGGAAGATGCCTAGTGAAGAGTATAGTGCCGGAGCGAATTTCTCAACAACCATCTCAACCAACTGTACGAATGCTGCAATTACAGCAATGAAGATGATGAAACTCAAGAAACTCAAATCTACGTTTGCATACTCTTCGCCCATCCATACCAGAGCACCTGGTTTAAGTACATATTCATTTAGCATGTAGTTGAGAGGAACTGTAACTCCAAGTACGAAGATTACCGCTGCACCCAAACCAACTGCTGTCTTTACATTTTTAGATACTGCCAAGAATGAACACATTCCCAAGAAATAGGCAAATATCATATTGTCCACAAAGATGGACTTAACGAATAAACTAATTAAATCTTGCATAATAGAATGTGTTTGTTATTTCTTACTCTCTTCTTTCTGGAAACTTCTCTGCAACCAGATAAAGCATCCTGTTATAATCAGAGCCATTGGAGGCATGATGAACATACCGTTGTTGAGGTACCATCCGCCATTGGCAAGATACCAACTTTCAGGAATGATCTGTACTCCAAAAAGGGTACCCGAGCCTACCAACTCCCTTATGAACGCTATGGCAATAAGGATAAGGCCATAACCTGCACCGTTTGCTATACCGTCAATGAATGAAGGAAGCGGTTTGTTTCCAAGTGCAAATGCCTCAATTCTACCCATAATTATACAGTTGGTAATGATAAGACCTACATATACAGAAAGCTGTTTGCTCACATCATAAGCATATGCTTTAAGTATCTGGTCAACCAAGATTACCAATAGCGCTACAATCACCAACTGCACAATGATACGGATTCGGTTTGGAATGGTATTTCTGAGCAGTGATGCAATAAGGCTGGCAAATCCTGTTACAGCAGTAACAGATATCGCCATTACACACGCAGGCTCCAACTTTACAGTTACTGCCAGCGCAGAACAGATACCCAATACCAATACGGTTACAGGGTTGTTCTTCAATAGTGGGTTAATGTAAATATTCTTATCCATTACTGTAACAATTAATTGTTTTGAATATTGTCAGTTGTCTCCACAACCTCGCCCTCAATTGGCATTGGGGTTGCTGCAAGAGCCTGAAGTGATTTAATGTAAGGCAGGTATGCCTCCATCCACATGCGGATAGATGCATCAAGGGCCTTACTTGTAATTGTACCACCTGAGATTGCGTCAACCTCGTTTGTACTTCCCTCCTTTGCACCGCCTTTTACAATGGCAATGGAGGTGAACTCACCGTTGTTGAACATCTCTTTACCTGCGAACTGGCCGGAGAATCCTGGAGTTGCAATCTCTGCACCCAAACCTGGAGTCTCACCGCTGTGGTCAAATTTAACACCTGCAATGGTGCTCAAGTCTGTTTTCAAAGATACCCATCCCCAGATAGGGCCCCATAGACCTGCACCGTATGCAGAGAAGATGTATGCTTTTGATCCGTCGGGAAGATCTGCAATGAATACAGGGAGTCTCAGGTCCTCTTTTGGAGCACCGTTCTTTATAAGTGCAGTCTGCTCGGAGGTACTTATGTTGAATGCCTCACTCTTTGCAATGTCAGAAGTTGCAGTGTTTACAACTTTTCCGTTGCCGTCAACAACAATGGCCTCTTTTATTACCTCTGCAAAGTTTGCGTCAGCGCCAAGGCCCACACTTGCAAGGAGGTACTGCTGCTTCTCGTTGCTTATGTTCTCATTCTGTTTGTCTTTAAGGCTCAAAGAGACAAAAGCAAGCACTGCAGCAACTATTACAACCATTACGATTGAATAGATGATAGTATATGAATTTTTATTTGTATCCATTTCTATTTGCTTATTTGGTTACTGATCTTTTGATTCTCTTTTTAATGTTGCCCTCAACTACGTAGTAGTCGATTAGCGGTGCGAATGTGTTCATAAGGAGGATTGCAAGCATCATTCCCTCCGGATAACCAGGGTTGAACAGACGGATGATAACGGCCAATGCACCTACAAGGAAACCGTAGATCCATTTGCCTTTCTCTGTCTGTGCAGAGGTTACAGGGTCTGTAGCCATGAATACTGCTCCAAATGCAAAACCGCCAAGAACAAGGTGCCAGTATGCAGGAACTGCTGCAAATGTACCGGCCTCAGCAAAACCGTTGATAAGGAAGCCTACTCCAAGGGCACCTGCAACGCAGGATACCATAATCTTCCAACTTGCAACGCCTGTCCAGATAAGGATAACCGCACCAATAAGGATTGCAATTGTTGAAGTCTCACCGATAGATCCAGGCATTGTACCAATGAAAGCCTGCATTAGTGATAGAGGCTCACCTGTAGTGGTGGTGAAATCTATAACACCGTTAGCAGCCTGTCCAAGAGGGGTGGCACCTGAGAAGCCATCTACAACCTGCATTGCATTTGCTTTAGCCGCATTAAGACCCTCAATCCAGATGGTGTCACCTGAGATTTGTGAAGGATAAGCAAAGAATACAAACGCACGTGCAATAAGTGCAGGGTTCCAGATGTTCATACCTGTACCGCCAAATACCTCTTTACCAATGATTACTGCAAATGCAACAGCAAGTGCAAGAATCCATAGGGGAACATCTACCGGCATGATCATAGGGATAAGCATACCGGATACAAGGTAACCCTCATTAACCTCATGTCCGCGAAGCTGGGCAGAAACAAACTCAATACCCAAACCTACAACATAAGAAACAATAATAAGAGGAAGTACCTTAAGAAGACCGAACCATACTTTCTCAATGAATGTCATGTCCAGACCGAATGCAATTGAGTGCTGCTCACCAACATTCCAGATACC
>JAZNUM010000005.1:0-10107 GCA_045592325.1 Candidatus Egerieisoma sp. | reverse complement strand
TGAGTTGGCAGAGAAACAGTATGTTGCTGACACTTCAAAGAAACCTGGTCACTTTGATCCTCGTGTAACTGCCAAGATTGGTACTCTTGATGCAAGATTCTACCAGAATATGGACAACATTGATTCAATCAAGTCTTGGATCTATTATGGTGGCGCCCTTACCAGTTGGCAAGGTCCTATCAATAAAGCAGCTAACCTTTGGGGTACCAGAACTGAAAACACTTCAAACAGCGCCAATGATGGTCACGGCAGATGGTTGTACAGAAATGATGCACCATATATTGTTATGACTGCTTCAGAAATCCAGTTCTATCTTGCTGAGACCTACTGGATACTTGGCCAGAAAGGCAATGCTCTTGCTGCTTTGAAGAAAGGTATTGCATTGGATGTTGAGTTTACAGGTTTGCATCTTGTTCCAGGTGCTCCGCTTGAGACAGGTAAAGACAAAGACGGTAGCCCTACTTACAAACAGGGTGGCGCTAACCCTGGTGGTGACGTAATCTCTAAGGCTGCTTACAATACTTTGGCAGCTGAGTATATTGCAGGTCCTTATTGTGATGGCTTGACAGAGGCTGACCTTACACTCTCTCACATCATGCTTCAGAAATTTGTTGCAATGTATGCTTGGGGTTCTATTGAGATCTGGACTGACTTCCGTAAATATCACTATGATATTGACTTCTCTGGTGATGTACCTACTTTCGGTGACGGTTATGACCTTACAACCGTGAGCCAGAAATGGGATTCAGATCCTACTAAAGTTTATAAGGGATTTTACCTGAAACCTGCTCAGGTTGAGGATAGAAAGGGTACATGGAATGCCGACAATAACGGTTCACCATGTTACCGTATCCGTCCTCGCTACAACTCTGAGTACATGTGGAACAAGGCTTCTTTGGATGCTTTGAAACCTATCTCTGGTAATGCTCCAAATTATCAGTGTTCAATTCCATGGTTTGCATACCCTGGTGATATGCCTAAAAACTAATGTTGGAATTAAAAAGATATAAAGATGAAAATTTTAAGATATTTGACATATTCATTGGCATTGATGCTGATGATTGCATCATGTGACAAACATGAGATCCAATACAACTCGACTCCTGTCACTGGAGCCGAGTTCCAGTTGCACTATTTTGTACCAGTAAGCAGTACTGCTACTGCTTATGCAGTGGATTCTGTAATGCTGAACGGTGTACAGGTTTCCAGTGTGAAGGGTGCAGGTCAATTGAAACCACAGGGCAGCATACCAGGTTCTTCTAGTTATCCAGGACGCTTTTATTCAGTAAATCCTGGTGAGACCAACATCAAATTCTACAAAGGCGGCAATGTAATTTATGATCAGAATGTTACTCTAACAGCCAGCAAACAGAATGTTATTGTTCATGATCTTGACAAGGCTCCTATTGTAATTGACAACCAGTACCCTTATCAGCATGTAAGCGGTATTCCTAATGTAACTACTTGGGATACTGACTCTTTGCAGACTATAATGTTCATTAACCTTCTTTATGAGAAGGCTGGTGAGCCGTACAAAGGCAAATTGCAGTACCAGTGGCAGCACCCAACCACCAAAGAGTGGAAAGATTTGGGTACTCCTGTAGGCTTTGGTGAGGCTACTGAAAGAACTGAAGTTAGAGTTATCAAGGAAACTCACAACTCATCAGGTTCTTGTAGAATTGACTACAGAATCCTTACTGAAGACCGTGAGGTGTTGCAGATACTAAATTCTGGTGGAAAATACGTTGACTATGCAGATTGGTGGACCGGATATATCGGACGCGCATATATGCATTTCTACAGAGGTGTTAGAACTGAGAACGGTTCCAGTGGTGTAACTACATGGGCATCCCTATAACAGGCATCCTTAAATACTTTGAGAGGCCACGCCTTGTGGCCTCTCTTTTTAAATTACTCATTTACTGATAAAATTTACAGGTATGAAGAAGATATTGGTAATTATGCTGGCAATGCTGGTTGCAATGCCTTCAGTAGCCCAGAAACTCTCAAAAGAGGAGAAGGCTGCAATGGCTAAGGCTTTGAACCAGTCTGCAATGGATGCCATCAACGCAAAGGCTTGGGTTCTTGTACCTTCACAGTACCAGAAAAGTGATGGCACATTGGAAAGTAATGTAGATCCAGCCATTTTTGTTGCCTGTGAAGGTGATAATATGACCGTTCAGGGTTCTATCTGTGGTGGAAGCAATTCTCAAGGTTATCTTGTAGAGTTTAAGGACTACACCCCAACAATAGACAAAAAGGGAAATCTTAGGATGCGCCTTGTAGTCAACGGCCGTATGATGAGAGGTACTTATCAGATTACCATGAGGAACAACACAAATGTTGCTGATGTAATCTATACTCCATCCGGTAAAAGTGCTATGAAATTCCAGGGACCTATTGTGCCTCTAAAGGGTGCAAACTATTACAAAAGGTCTAATCCTATGTAATGGTGTACAGATTCCTTTAACAATTAAAAAAACCAGACACTGCAGACCCAACAAAAAAAGGCGGCAGAAAATTGATTCTGCCGCCAATTATCCATTATCCTAAAATAATTACACTCACCACTATACCGCAATAGGAGCCTTTATTACCGGATGCGGATTGTAGTCAACCAATTCAAAGTCCTCATACTTGAAACTGAAGATATCTTTCTGGTCGCCATGGATTATCATACGCGGTAGCGGGCGGGGCTCCCGTGAGAGTTGGGTCTCCACCTGCTCAAAATGGTTGAGGTAAATGTGGGTATCTCCAAAACTGTGTACAAAGTCTCCCAATTCATATCCGCACACTTTGGCAATCATCATTGTAAACAAGGCATATGAAGCAATATTGAAAGGGACCCCCAGGAACACATCTGCACTTCTCTGGTACAATTGGCATGAGAGTCTGTTATTTGCAACATAGAACTGGAACAGCGAATGGCATGGTGGAAGGGCCATATTGTCAACTTGCGCCACATTCCATGCGGAGATTATATGTCTGCGTGAATCCGGATTCTCCTTCAACTGTTTCATAAGGTTGGCCAACTGGTCAATCTCAGTTCCTTCAGCAGTTTTCCAATGTCTCCATTGTGCACCGTATACCGGGCCGAGTTCTCCATTTTCATCTGCCCACTCATCCCAAATGGTTACTCCGTGGTCGTTGAGCCACTTTATGTTGGTATCTCCGTTTATGAACCACAGCAATTCATAAATTATGGATTTAAGGTGCACTTTCTTGGTTGTGAGCAACGGAAAACCTTCATTGAGGTTGAACCTCATCTGATATCCGAAAATGCTTTTTGTACCGGTACCGGTGCGGTCGCTTTTAACAGTACCTTCATCCATTATTTTTCTTAGGAGATCCAAATATTGTTTCATCTTGCGTGTGGTGTTTCTATAAGTTTTCTAAAGCGCAAAGTTAAAAAAACTGGGCAAATATAATTACTACTCCGTTTCAGCGTTTATGAAATGTTCTCCATAAACGTATTGTCTGAAGCCTCCGGTACCCTCAACTTCAATCCTGTACGGTCCTTTCTTGTGTTTTGTCCAGAACTGGAACCATGCCTCACCCTTTTCATTGAATTTCACATAAGGGGTCCAGAACAGGGTTACCCTCAAATCTGTAACCTTTGGAACCTTTTCATAATTTGGGGAGTAGAACTTGCGTGGCCTCTGCCATCCTATTGGGTTGCCGGAAGATACATTTGTAGGGATCCTTACCCTCAATGTCTCTTTTGTCCTCACCATAAGTACCGGAATGGGGGCAATACTGCCATCTCCGGTGTGGGCTGAAGCATCCAACCCCTCAAGATATGCAAGATTCTCAACCTCCTCCAAAGGAATCATCTCTATATATGCAGATGAAACCTCTACTCCATTGAGAAAATATCTTATAGGGAACCACCTTCCTCCTGCAACCATTCTTCCTGATGCACCAACCCTCCTCCCGAGAAGGGATCCATTATCACCAATTCTCACTGACGGATACTGGCTTACAACATATGATAGGATGTCATAGGATTTTGCGTATGGAGCTATGGCCCTCTCATCCCTTATCCTGTCGCGTTTTATCCTTATGTTTGGCAATGGGGATGGGGAGTTCTTGAGGGTAATGTACGAAGAGGTTACCACTACCGGATCCAATTCCAGGGACATTGCATAGGTTTCTCCAAAAAGATTCTCAATGACCATATCCTTGTACTGCTTGCTGTATTTTATTGCATCTGGTCTCAACGGGTATTGGTGTATAGGTGCAAAATAGTCGGGATAAAGATATGGTGTAAGTGCACCTTTCCTTCCATTTTTCCCAATGGCAGAAACTATGAACTCCGTCCCCTCCGGGAAATTTATGTCTTTCAGTACAAAATATCCCGAATCTACCTGTCCCAGGGCTGTAAGGTTTATTGAAGAGGCAACAAATGATACCACAGTAGGTTTCTTTGTATTTGCAAACAATCCCTTCACTTCTCCCGACAAAGTTTGTGTATATTCCCTTCCGTATTCCGGCATAGGAAATGCACCTTTGAGGATATCAGGAGTTTCATAATATCTCCATCCATGGGTCTGCATCAGCATCTCGCCTCTGGCCATCCTGAGTTTGAGGGGAATATCCCTTCTGAAACAGTATCCTGCATCTTTTACATACCCTTTAAGTTCACTTTTCAGAAGGAAATAGGATTCTATGTTTTCCCCATCCAAATCATTTACCAGCCTGCTGTCAGTTACCGAGACTGAGACATGAGGAGGGGCAGAGAGTGTATCACGCACATACTCCGGAAGAGTAAGTTTGCACACCACCTTTTCCCAGGCTCCATAACTTTTTTTGTGGGTAGCCACCTTTATCCTGCTTCCATCCCCTGTAGGGGCTACAAAGAAAGGCCTTTCTGCGTAAACATTGTTGAGACTGTCCACCACACATATGGCATATGTACCGGGCTGGAGATTTCCAATCTGCAGCTTCAATGATGCTTTCATGGCTTCCAACGGTCTGCTCATGAGTATCTCTGTACCATTGTGAAGCAACGAGTACAGTTTCCTGCTGTAGGCATTGGGCGTTGCATATATCTCAAACACATATCTGTCAGACGTAAGGAACGTATCCTCCCCCCTGATGAATGCATTTCCCGATATATGTACCCCTTCCGGTTCAAAAGGCGGCAATCCCAAAGTTCTGCTGAAGGAGAGGGAATCGGTAATATGGGCAGAGAGTTTTTCATCATGCTTCCCGATAACGGCAAATTTTGCCACACCTGTTGAATCTGTCCTGAAAGATGTGACCCTGTTCCCCTTGCTGTCCCTTACCTCACCCCATATTGATGCATCATTGCCCTTGTTGTCCACCGCCTTTACCCAGATTGTATTTCTTATTCCGGAAACCGCATGCCCGCTTTCGGGAAGGAACTGGATATCATAATTGACCCTGGAAGTATCTTCAGTGTCCTTATTGTCAATAGGGGCAACTGCATTAAGACGTGCATACCTGTCTTTGTCCGTAATCCCCTTTTCCTTCATTTTTGCAATGAGGTCGTCATTGAAAGGATTGGTTACAGATATCTCCTTATAGAACATATACTCAACGGGGCGGTTGAGCATCCAGTAGGTATAACCCCTTATTATACATTTTCCTGTGCTCTCCTCTTCAGGTATAACCAGATATCCCCTGAATCCTCCGTTGCGTTCCCTCCTGAGCTTTATCCTTTTTACCAGTGCCGGCTCATAAAACGGCTTGTAGGTCCATGATTCCAGATTTATGTTCAACTGTGATCTGAGGAGCTCAACGTAGATGTAATTGGACTCCTTGAATTCCGAATTGTATGAGGCATTTTCTATATAGCCGCTTACCCATATTGTATCATTAGCATTGTACATGTCACGGTCTGTATGGAGATATACCTTTTCAGGTGACATCAGTTGGGAATAACTTCTGAATTTGTCTGCTGACGGATCCACTGATTGTGCAAATGCATTTGTCCACAGAAGGAGAAATGACAATATGAAGGTAATGTGTTTCATGATTGGAATATCTTTGGTACAAAAATAAGTTTTATATGGCAATAAATTTATAATTTAGCGCTTTATTACGTGAGTTATGCTTTCAATTATAGTAGCTGTAGCCCAGAATGGGGCAATAGGACGCAACAATGAGCTTTTGTGGCACATTTCAGAAGATCTGAAATATTTTAAGAGTACAACAACCGGGCATCCTGTGATTATGGGACGCAAGACTTACGAATCCATTGGAAGGCCGCTTCCCGGGAGGAGGAACATTGTACTTACCAGAGGGGCTATGGAGATACCTCCCATAAAGAATCCCCAGACAACATCAATGGAGGTGGTAAATTCATTGGATGAGATTTACAGGATTGCCCAAGGGGATGAGGAGTTTTTTGTAATGGGAGGTGGAATGCTTTACAACGAAACTTTCGGGAAGGCAGATTTCCTTTATCTTACAAGAATATATGCGGAAGCGGAGAATGCAGATACCTTTTTCCCGGAGGTAGATGGGAAAGAGTGGGAAGTGGTGAGGGAAAGCGGAATGCTGCATGATGAGGAAAATGGGATTGATTTTAAATTTATAGTTTATAAAAGGAGACGATAATGGCAAAGAGAGACGGTTTTGCAAGCAGTTTCGGCGTTCTTGTGGCTATGGCCGGTTCTGCAGTGGGGTTGGGCAATTTATGGAGATTCCCATATCTTGTGGGTACCAATGGCGGTGCTGCATTTATAATCATTTATCTGGCAATTGTATTTGTACTTGCAATGCCCATAATGTATTCTGAGTTTGTTATAGGGCGCAGGGCACAGAGCAATGTCTATGGGGCATTCAGGAAACTGGCTCCAG
This sequence comes from Candidatus Egerieisoma sp., assembly GCA_045592325.1. Classification (GTDB taxonomy): domain Bacteria; phylum Bacteroidota; class Bacteroidia; order Bacteroidales; family UBA932; genus Egerieousia. The sequence goes on along the minus strand of JAZNUM010000005.1, from coordinate 3,279 downwards.
GTTCCGGATGGGGAATTATTGGAGCGATGGCCATCCTGTGCTGCATACTGGTGGTCTCTTTCTACTCTGTTGTAGGTGGGTGGACAATTGATTATCTGTTCAAGGGACTCACTCTTCAGTTCACTTCGGATTCTGAGGCGCTGGGCAGCATGTTCGAGAAAACAGTTACTGCAAATTGGCGACCTCTGTTCTTTATGCTCCTGTTCGTAGGGAGTGCCGGTGCAATATTGCTGTCGGGAGTAAAGGATGGGATTGAGAAGTATTCAAAGGTGCTTATGCCGCTGCTGTTTGTGATGGTTATAGTGATTGCTGTCCGTTCTGTCACTTTGCCGGGCTCGGGTGCAGGTCTTGATTTCCTCTTCAAGCCGAATTGGTCTGCAGTAACTGCCAATACGGTCCTGGATGCTTTAGGGCAGGCGTTCTTCTCACTTAGTGTGGGCTTTGGAATTATCTTTACCTACGCATCATATGTGAAAAAAGATGAAAATCTTATAAGAATGTCTGTGCAGACTGCAACTGCTGATACCATGTTTGCAATTCTTGCAGGTGTGGCAATTATGCCTGCAGTGTTCTCGTTCGGAATATCCCCTGGCCAGGGTCCGGGACTTGTGTTTGTAACGCTCCCTTATGTGTTTGCACAATTGCCTTTCGGTGGAATATTGGCAATAATCTTCTTCTTTGTCCTTTATGTTGCAGCCATTACTTCTGCAATTTCTTTACTGGAGGTTGTTGTGGCTTATGTAATAGAAGAATTTAAGATAAGCAGAAAAACGGCTGTGGTGGCTACGGTTGCCCTGGTTGCAGTGTTGGGTGTATTCTGTTCCCTTTCCCAGGGGGTGTTGTCGGGAGTAAAGATTTTCGGGAGCAATATCTTTGATTTGTTTGACAAATTCTCCGCAAATATTCTTATGCCTTTGGGTGCCCTTCTGGTTGTGCTGTTTGCAGGATGGAAGATGAAAAGGGAGGATTTTATAGATGAAATTACAAGTGGAGGACTCCATAAGGTAAATCCTTTGTACCTAAAGATCATATTTTTCTCTGTAAGGTATATGGCTCCCGTTGTAATAGCGGTAATAATGTTGAGAAGTTTAATTTAGTTTGTTGATATGGTAAATAGGGAGAGTTTTGGAAGCCGTTTTGGAGCTCTTGTAGCCTTGGCCGGTTCTGCGGTAGGATTGGGTAATCTTTGGCGTTTCCCATATTTGGTGGGGACAAACGGCGGTGCGGCATTCATAATAATATATCTTGCGTTTGTATTGCTGTTGGCACTGCCTATAATGTATTCGGAATTCATAATAGGACGCAGGAGCCAGTCCAATGTATTTGGAGCCTATAAAGTACTTGCACCTGGAACCAAGTGGTGCAATGTGGGGTTCATATATGTATTGGGTTCCCTTGCAATAATTTCATTCTATTGTGTTGTGGGAGGATGGACCATTGCTTATTTCTGGAAGGCGGTTACATTCCGCTTCAGCATGGCCGATACGGAGGTCCTGGGCAGCATGTTCTCCCAGACTGTAACTTCAAGTACCCAACCCCTGGCATTTATGCTCATTTTCCTTGCTGCAACAGGATTGATTGTATTGGCGGGGATAAAGGACGGCATAGAGAGATATACTAAGGTAATGATGCCCCTGCTGTTTATAATTGTAGTAATTGTGGCAATACGCTCAATTACACTGCCGGGCAGCGGTGCCGGCCTCGAGTTCCTGTTCAGGCCGGATTTCTCAAAAGTTACAGCCGGCACCATCATAGATGCTCTTGGGCAGGCATTCTTCTCATTGAGCATTGGTTGCGGAACAATTATGACATACGGATCATACGTGGCCAAGAAGGAGAGTTTGGTAGGCATTTCTATAGAAACTGCCATAACAGACACCCTGTTTGCAATTATTGCGGGGTTGGCAATAATGCCTGCAGTATTTGCATTTGGGATATCACCTTCGGAGGGCCCCGGGCTTGTATTCGTTACATTGCCTTACATATTTGCCCAGATTCCATTTGGAGCATTTTTGGCAATCCTGTTCTTCTTTATGCTGTTCATTGCTGCAATCACATCTTCAATATCCCAATTGGAAGTTATAGTATCATACCTGAAGGAGGAATTCTCCATGAGCAGGAGAGTTGCAATACTGCTCTCAATGGCCGTTATAGTAACATTTGGAATCCTGTGCTCACTCTCGCAAGGGGTATTGGCTGATGTAAAGATACTTGGTTTGAACTTCTTTGATCTCTTTGACAAAACCTCGGCAAACATATTGCTACCTGTAGGAGGTTTATTTGCAGTAATCTTTGTAGGATGGAAGATGAAGAAACCGGAGGTAAAAGATGAACTCACAAGCGGAGGAGCCCACTCATACAATCCTATCTTCCTCAACCTCATTTACTATTCAATAAAGTACCTTGCCCCAGTTGTGGTAGCGGTAGTCCTGATAAGCGGATTGATATAGAATAAAGGAAACTATTAAGGGAAGACTCCTTGCGGATGTCTTCCCTCTTTTTAGTAGAACCCCTATTTAATAAAAAATTACATAGGATTTGACCTTTTATAATAGTTTGCACCTTTAAGCGGTACAATAGGTCCTTGGAATTTGATTGGGCTTTTTCCCGACGGAGTAAAGATTACATCAGCAACATTTGTGTTGTTCCTCATAGTAATCTGGTAAGTACCTCTCATCATACGGCCGTTCACAACCAGTCTCATTTTGAGACCGCCTTTCTTGTCAAGGGTTGGAGTGTATTCCTTAGCCTCCACCACATAGCCCTGGTTGTTGCTTCCACCTACAATATAACCCTGTACGAACATCTTGTCACCCTCATAAGAGATAAATATTGCATTGTCAATATTGCTCTCAAAGGTGCCGTCAGATTTCTGGTACTGTGAAGGTACAAGAACCCAAGCCTTTGCGTTGATGGCATCCATTGCAGACTGGTTCAAAGCCTTAGCCATTGCAGCCTTCTCCTCTTTTGAGAGTTTCTGGGCTACTGAAGGCACTGCAACAAGCATTGCCAGCATAATTACCAATATCTTCTTCATACCTGTAAATTTTATCAGTAAATGAGTAGTTTAAAAAGAGAGGCCACGCCTTGTGGCCTCTCAAAGTATTTAAGGATTCCTGTTATAGGGATGCCCAACTAGTTACACCACTGGAACCTTTCTCAGTTCTAACACCTCTGTAGAAATGCATATATGCACGTCCGATATATCCGGTCCACCAATCTGCATAGTCAACGTATTTTCCACCAGAATTTAGTATCTGCAACACCTCACGGTCTTCA
>JAZNUM010000004.1:0-134462 GCA_045592325.1 Candidatus Egerieisoma sp. | reverse complement strand
TAACTACCACGGAAAAAAGAAGAGCCGCTACACTAAAGCGGGTTTATTGACAGGCCGCGCAAATCACTTCAAGAAAGCGTATGTGACATTGGCCGGTGAAGATAAGATTGATTTCTACAGCAACATTTAAGAGATGGCAGTACGTAAATTTAAACCGGTTACTCCCGGTCAAAGAAATAAGGTAATCAGCGCATTTGACGATATTACATGTTCAGTACCTGAGAAGTCATTGCTTGCTCCTCTAAAGAGAACAGGTGGACGTAACAACTCTGGTAAAATGACTATGCGCTATATTGGTGGCGGTCACAAGAAAATGTACCGTATGATAGATTTCCTTAGAAACAAGGATAACTATACCGCTACAGTTAAAACTATTGAGTATGATCCAAACCGCAGTGCAAGAATTGCATTGGTGGTATATGGTGATGGTGAGAAACGCTACATAATTGCCCCTAAAGGCATTCAGGTAGGTCAGGTTATCGCATCAGGTGCGGGTGTTGCTCCTGAGGTTGGTAACACTCTATTCTTGTCAGAGATTCCGTTAGGAACATTTGTACACAACATTGAGTTGATTCCTGGTCAGGGTGCTGCTATGGCACGTTCTGCAGGTTGCTATGCTCAGCTCACTGCACGTGAGGGTAACCACGCTATTCTAAGATTGCCTTCAGGCGAGACCAGAATGGTATTGGTAACTTGCCGCGCTACAGTTGGTGTTGTATCAAATGGCGATCACAACTTGGAGTCACATGGTAAGGCTGGTCGTAAACGTTGGTTGGGCCGCAGACCTCGCGTGAGAGGTGTTGTAATGAACCCGGTTGATCACCCTATGGGTGGTGGTGAAGGCCGTGCTTCAGGAGGTCACCCTCGTTCAAGAAAAGGCTTGCCAGCTAAGGGTTATAAGACTAGAAACCCTAAGAAGACTACCAAGAAGTTTATCATTGAAGGTAGAAAGAAATAACGGATTAAACTGAATAGAGCATTATGAGTCGTTCAATTAAAAAAGGTCCTTATATTGAGGCTAGCCTAGAGAAAAGAGTTCTTGCCATGAATGAGTCAGGCAAGAAAGATGTAGTGAAAACCTGGTCAAGAGCCAGTATGATTTCGCCAGATTTTGTTGGTCATACTATAGCCGTTCATAACGGAAACAAGTTTATTCCGGTGTATGTTACTGAGAATATGGTAGGTCACAAGTTCGGAGAGTTTGCTCCGACAAGAACCTTCAAAGGTCACTCTGGTAATCGTAAATAGTATAATGAAACACAGATTACAGTAAAATGGGAGCTCGTAAAAAATTAATGGCCGAAAGGCAGAAAGAGATAAAAAAACACACAGCTATAGCAAAGCTGAATGATGTTCCTACCTCTCCCCGTAAGATGCGCCTGGTTGCGGATATTATCAGAGGTGTTGAGGTTAATCGTGCTTTGGATATTCTTAAATATTCAAAGAAAGAGGCTTCAGTTCGTCTAGAGACTCTTCTACGTTCTGCAATTGCAAACTGGGAGGCTAAGAACGAGGCAGATAAAAAAGAGTTGGAAAACGGTAACGTTATTGTTTCTACCATCATGGTAGGTCAGGGCCGTTCTCTTAAGAGAATCAGAACTGCACCTCAGGGTAGAGCAGCCAGAATCAGAAAACGTTCTAACCACGTTACTATCATTTTGGATAAAAAAGCCGTAAAATCAGAGGAGAAATAATCATGGGACAGAAAACTAATCCAATAAGCAATAGACTTGGTGTTATCCGTGGCTGGGACTCTAACTGGTACGGCGGAAAAGATTACGCTGCAAAGATTCTTGAGGATACTAAAATCCGTGAGTATCTTAACGCACGTCTTGCTAAAGCAAGTCTTTCAAAAATCGTTATTGAGAGAACACTTAAACTAATCACTGTTACTATCCACACTGCAAGACCTGGTGTTATCATCGGTAAAGGCGGTCAGGAGGTTGACAAACTTAAAGAGGAGTTGAAGAAGATCTCAAACATAGAGGTTCAGATCAACATCTTTGAGGTTAAACGTCCTGAGGTTGATGCAAATATCATTGCAAACAACATCGCAAGACAGGTTGAGGGTAGGGTTTCTTACCGTAGAGCAATCAAGATGGCTATTGCAACTACCATGAGAATGGGTGCTGAGGGTATCAAAGTACTTATCAGCGGTCGTTTGGGTGGTGCAGAGATGGCACGTTCAGAGTTGTACAAAGAGGGTAGAACTCCACTTCACACTTTCCGTGCAGATATCGACTATGCATTGGCTGAGGCACATACAAAAGTTGGTGTACTTGGTATCAAGGTATGGGTTTGCAATGGTGAGGTTTATGGTAAGAGAGATCTTACTCCAAATGCAGGTGTAAGCGCTAACTCAGGTGCTCAGGGTAACCAGGGCAACAGAGGTGGCAACAGAGGCAGAAGAGACAACCGTAAAGGTGGCAAGCCTCGTGCTAAAAAAACTCAGGAGTAATTTGAATTACCCAATATAAAAAAGAGGAACTGCGGTGCGGTTCCTCTTTTTTATTTATTGCCCACCGCACCCATCGCCCCCGCTCCCTTCCTCCCCAATCTTCCCGACAGCACAGTGCATCCACACCAGGCCCTCTCTGCGTGGACAAATGCCATTTTGAGTATTTGGGGGTTTATAGTATTTTTGTAGAGGAAAATACATTGCTATGTTCAAGGTCCTGTTCATTACATTCAGCGGTATTGCCTTGGGGTATCTGCTCCGCAGACAAGGGTGGGTGGAGTGGCTGTATAAGGGTATTTCATACACTATATGGCTGCTGCTTTTCTTTTTTGGTCTTCAGGTTGGAGCAAATGAGCAGGTGGTTGCAAATCTGGATACCCTGGGGTTGAAGGCTTTGGCCATATCGTTGTCGGGAGTATTGGGGAGTTGTTGTTTTGCGTGGATAGTTTACAGGTTTGTATTCAGTAAAGGTGGTTTGCCAATTGCCTCCGCTGAAGGTGAGAACGCGGAATCTGTGGCACAGGAACAGGCACAGGAACAGACAGAGGCACCGGCACATGTGCCGGCGCAGGATGCCCCGCATTCGCGAGGCAAGTTTGCCCAGTTTATGGGCGGGTTCATAGTGGTAGCCTTTTTTGCACTGGGGTGTGTGTGCGGGTGGCTGGGATTTTTGCCGGATGCGCTTACTGATGGGTTTTTTTCCATGTATGTATTGTATCTCCTTATGATACAGGTTGGTATTAGTATTGGAAGTGACAAGAGACTGAAGGAGATACTTGCAGGTATAAGGCCAAAACTTCTTCTGCTGCCGTTGGGTACCATAGTGGGAACTTTGCTTTTTGTATCGGTGGTGGGCGTTGTCCTCAATGGGATAGAAATGGCAGACTGTATGGCAGTGGGGGCCGGATTTGGATACTATTCCCTTTCCTCGGTACTTATTACACAAATAAAGGAGCCTGCTATTGGGGTTGTGGCTGCTGCCCAGATGGGTACAATTGCCCTTATGGCAAATATAATGAGGGAGGTTATGACATTGTTATTTGCTCCTGTAATTTGCAGGGTGTTCGGAAGATTGGCCCCAATTTCAGCAGGTGGCGCCACTTCTATGGATTCAACGTTGCCTGTGATAGTGTCAGCCAGTGGAAAGGAGATAGCCTTCATCTCAATATTTCATGGAGTACTGGTGGATTTCTCGGTCCCTTTCCTTGTCACTTTCTTCGCTTCTTTATAATTGATTGGAGTTTTTTTTCTAACTTAGCAACTCAAAGAAACTTATTAAACTTTAGCAATATGAAAAGATTTTTTAAAGCGTTTGCAGTTTGTGCTGCGGCGTTGATTGTGTTTGGCGCATGTACACCATCCAATGCGGCAACCGACAGTAACGGAACTGTAAGATTGGAGAGGGTAAAGCCATCTCAGGTAGGTATGGATGAGGCCCGCCTTTCAAGAGTTGATGAGGTTATCAATGCCTCTATTGAGAAGAAGGAGATTCCCGGAGCGGTGCTTGCAGTTGTAAGAGACGGAAAGATGGCCTACATAAAGGCTTATGGAAACAAGAGCGTATATCCGGAGGTTGTCCCTATGACTGAGGATGTAGTTTTTGACCTTGCTTCCTGCAGTAAGGTTGTGGGTACTGCAATGAGTATGAACCACCTGATGGAGAGCGGCGGATTCAGACTTACAGACAGAGTTGACATGTATATTCCAGGCTTCGAGCCTTACGTAGACCCTGAGACAGGCAAGAAGACAAATATCAGAATGATTGACCTTCTTACCCATTCAAGCGGCCTTCCTTCGTATGTGTCTCCTGAGGTTGTAATAAAAGATAAGGGCAAGGATGATCCCGACAGTCTTATGAGTTATATCTGCACAATGAGGAGAAAACATCTCCCTACAACAACTTTTGAGTACAGTTGCTTGAACTTCATTACTTTGCAGAATGTATTGCAGAATATTACAGGAATGACATTGGCAGAGTATGCACAGAAGAACATTTTTGATGTTCTTGGTATGACCAGCACTACATATTTGCCTAAGAACAAGCCTGAGATTATGGCTAAAGTTGCCCCTACAGAGAAGAAGGGTGAGGGTGAGTGCTTCCTTGGCGAGGTTCATGATCCTCTTGCAAGGGTAATGAATCACGGTAATTCAGGAAATGCAGGTGTATTCTCCTGTGCAGAGGATTTGGCAGTGTTGGCTGCAGCCCTTATGAACGGTGGCAACTATAATGGCCGTCAGGTTCTTGGGAAACAGACTGTGGAGACAATGACCCAGGTTCCTGCAGGTTTTGAGCACCTTGGACGTTCACTTGGTTGGGACAACTATTCAGACTACAACTCAAATCAGGGCAATCTGTTCCACAAGACAAGAACTTTCGGACATACCGGTTATACAGGAACTTCATTTATAGTAGATCCAGTATCCAAGACAGCAGTAATTCTTTTGGCCCACAGGGTTCATCCTGAGGATAAAGGTGGTGTTGCAAGGCTTAGGGCTTTGGTTGCAAATATAGTGGCCGGCTCAATAGTAGAATAGTACCGGGCTAAAGATAACAAGAGGGGAAGAAATATTTTGAAAACCATGACCGCCCGTGGTTTCGTGAACGGGCCCACGCAACGCGTGGAAGGGATTTGGTTTTCAAAATATTTCTTCCCTCTTGTTTATAATTAGAGAGTATTTTTATTATCTTTGTTGAAGTTAAAATTTCCGGGGCGGGGTGAAAGTCCCCACTGGCGGTAAAGTCCGCGACCCTGAGGCTGCAGGCCAAAGGTGGAACCGTTGAAACTACGGTACCAACAGTTAAAGTCTGGATGGAAGAAAATTTTAAAGTCATGTTCAAAAAAATTTACACTCAGTTGAGCGCTGCGGCGCTTTTATTTTGTGTTGCCACCACAGGTGTACAGGCAACAGAACTACATTCAACAGATTCAGAAAAAAAACTCCTCAATGCAGCAGCAGATGAGGGTAATCCTGCTGTCCAGCTTCCCGACAGTTCCATCCTCATTAAGGAGATCATAGTTTCGTCGGGAGTAAAGAGAAAAAATGTTTCTCCATTGAGACTGGTTGACATTGATGAGAAGACCATTGCCGTGCAGGCTGCGGGGAAGACATATCCCGAACTTCTCAAGGATATCCCAGGCATTTATGCTACTGCGGAGACAGGCAGTTACGGTGATGCCAAAATAAACATAAGGGGTTTCAAGCAGGAGAACATATCTGTATTGCTAAACGGTATTCCAATTTCGGGACTTACCAGCGGAAGCATGTACTGGAACAACTGGCTGGGACTTACAGATGCCACTGCAACCATTCAGGTACAGAAGGGTGTGGGAGGCAGTATGCTAAGTGACAATTCAGTTGGAGGAAGTATTAATATAGTAACCAAGAGCCCGGGCAAGACCCCTACATACGGAGTGGGTTACAATTATGCCGGAGGCGGCACTTCTAAGGCCTTTATAAATTATAACAGCGGTGAGTTGGGCAAGGGCTGGGGCGTATCTTTCCTGGTTTCAAAAGTATGGGGCGACAGTTGGGTGGAATGTACCGATGTTGATGCCTGGTCATATCTGCTCTCTGTAAGCAAGAAGGTAAATCCAAAACATTCATTTCTCTTTACAGCAATGGGTTCGCCTGAGAAGCATAGCCAGAGGTCTGCAAGGCTTACCTATGATGAGGTGCAGAAGTACGGGAGAGACTACAGCAAAAACTGGGGATACATTACCCTTCCCGACGGCTCTAAAGAGGCCCGCAGCATAAGCAGGAACAATTACCACAAACCATATTTTACCCTCAACCACTATTATAATGCCAAGGTGGGGGATAAACAGAGGAATTTCAGGCTGAACAATGCTGTGTATATGGCTCTGGCCCATGGCGGAGGTTATTGGACTGAAACTAAAGGGAAGAGCATTGCGGCACATCAGACAAATGGCCATGTAGATTGGGATGCTGTTGTTGCGGAAAATAGGGCTGCATACGCTAACGGAACAACAGAAAAGGAAAAATCTGCCCAGAATGCTTTGAGCGACTATATTGCAGGACACACCCAGATTGGAGCCAAAAGTGCATTTGAACTGGAACTTTCTGAGAAATTCACTTTGGGTGGAGGATTCCATTATCAGGGATACTTCACATGGGAGAAGGAGCAGATTACAGATTTGTTGGGTGGAGAGTACTGGTATGAGGATTATGCTTCCAAATCATTGGCAGGTGCAGCCGGAAGGAATCCAATAAAGAAAGTAGGGGATTATATAAGGACAAGAAACGGAAAGGATACCCATTTTGGCACCCTATATACATCAATGTCGTATAAGGATCCTAGATGGAATGTTGAGCTTGGAGCCTCATTGAACGGATCTGCAACCCAAAGGTGGGACAGTTACAATTATACGGATGATATCTACAGTGATTGGGCAAAAGGCCTTGGGGGAGCGGTAAAGGCAGGTGCTCTCTATAGGATGAACCGTTCAGAAAATGCATCAAGCAGCATTTATGTCAATGGTGCCTATTACAGCAGGGTTCCATATTCAAATGCCTTCTTTGCAAGCGGCAATAACCAGATTTCGGAGGGGGTAAAGAACGAGCAGAATTATCTGGGAGAGGCCGGTTTTCGTTCAGTTTTTGGCAGAGCCGGTTTTGAGGCAACCTTCTATGCCAGTTACTGGAAGAATAAATCAATAATGAGTTCCCCTTACAAGCAGCAGGAGAGTGAGGATGCATGCAAATATATGATAACAGGTCTGGATGCATTCCATTATGGAGTTGAGGTGGATGCCTATTACAATTTCAGCAGGTGGGGAAAACTTGCAGGTTATGCCTCAATCGGAAGTTGGAAATGGAAAAATGATGTAAATGCGGTCATTTATGACAACTATACCGGCCAGGTGGCACAAAGGATAGATGTATATAGCAATGGACTTCCTGTAGGTGATGCTCCGCAGACCCAGATAGGGGCAAACCTTACCCTCAAACCTCTTGGCTCTTTGAGCGGATATTCAGTGATTGACCCTACGGGCGCTATATCAGATGCCGTTAATGGGGAACTTACTGTGCAGTTGGGCTGGAATTACAGCGCAAGGTATTGGGCAGATTTTGAGCCTAACACCAGAACCGATGCAAATGACCGCACTGAGCCGTTCAAATTGCCTGACTACCATCTTGTAAACATAAATGTAAGTTATCTTAAGTACTTCAGGATGGGCAATAAGGCTGTTGGAGCCAATTTCTTCTTTAACCTCAACAATGTTTTTGACGAGTGGTATATTGAGAGGGGAAAGGATGGCAAGGACCATACCATCAATACCTTTACAGGATATTGGGGGCAGGGACGCAATTGTGCCTTTGGAGTGAAACTTACCCTTTAGCGGATATGTTGGGCCAATGCTATTGCAGCAATGGCTTCAACAATTACGGGGCAGCGGAGGGCAATACAGGCGTCATGCCTCCCCTTTACTGAGAAATCTTCCATTTCGCCCGATTCAAAATTGAATGTGTGCTGGATTTTGGAAATGCTTGAAGTTGGTTTTACGGCAATCCTGAATACAATGGGGTTGCCGTTGCTTATTCCACCGTTTATACCGCCGGCACCATTTGTTGCTGTATCTCCTGCAGCATTGGTAAAGCAGTCATTGTGCTGGCTCCCTTTCATGGCTGCAGAACTGAATCCGTCTCCAAATTCAATACCCCTTACCCCTGGGATTGAGAATGCCAGATGGGCAATCTCAGATTCAAGAGAATTGAAAAAAGGCTCACCCAAACCTGCAGGAACACCGTTGCATACGCACTCTATAATGCCCCCTACTGAATCTCCTTCTGCCATTGCACCGGAAATTATCCCGTCCCACTCCGCAGGGTTATCCGATCCTCCTATCTGTTTGATGGAAGCATTGAAACTGACATCTGAAGCAATTTTCTTGGCAACAGTGCCGGCAGCAACAAGAATGAGTGTAAGTCTTCCCGAAAAATGGCCGCCTCCCCTTATGTCATTGAATGAACGGAACTTTACATCTGCAGTAAAGTCTGCATGTCCCGGACGTGGAATGGCCCTGAACTGTGAGTAATCCTTGGATATGGTATTGCCGTTCCGGAATACCACGGCAAGGGGGGCTCCGGTTGTATATCCGTCAAAAACGCCGCTTACAATGTGGGGCATATCGCTCTCAATGCGTGGTGTGGTCCCTTTCCCTCCGCTTTTCCTACGGCTCAAATCTGCAACAAAATCCTCTGCACAAAGGGGAATCCCTGCAGGGACACCATCCATAACTGCACCAATGAGTTCGCCGTGGGACTCACCAAACATGGAAATTCTGAATCTGTTACCGTAGTTGTTCATATCATCATTTTTTTAGCCTTTCCAAAAAAGTAGGGAACGATTTGTTTATACACTTAATATTATCCACCCTTATATCAATATTGCCGGCCAATGAGGCAATGTAAAGTGCCATTGCTATCCTGTGGTCGTTGTGGCTGTTGCACAGGGCAGGGATTGTGTACTCCGGGCAAGGTTTTTTCCCTTTCCCGCAAATATACATCATATCGCTGTCAATCTGAATATCAAATCCCAATTTTGACAATTCACTCAATACGGTCTCAGCCCGGTTGCTCTCTTTCTGGGCAAGCCTTCCAACCCCTTGGAAAGCGGTGCAACCCTCACTCATACACGCCAGAACTGCTGCAATGGGGAAGAGATCCGGGCAGTCATGCAATGAAAACTCCCTTCTTCCCGATATCTTTCCGGCATTGTCGGGAAGGTTGGAATATATGGTAATGTTATGGAATTCCCCTGCATCCTCTACCTTTATCCCATATCCGAACCCCTGCAGCAGGGTGAGTATATATTCGTCGGCCTGAGAAGAGTGCAGAGGCATATTGTTGAGGGTTATGCCGCCTGTGAGAGCCCCTGCTACTGCAAAATTAGCCGCAGAACTCCAGTCGGAATCCATATACATGTCTGCAGGATTGTATTTTTGTCCCCCAGGGATTCTGTAAATTATCTCATATGGGAGGTTGCGCTCTTCCAGAATCTCTATGCCAAACCTTTTAAGTACTTTTAGGGTAAGATCAATATAAGGGATGCTTGCAGGTTCGGTTATCTTTAGTGTGGAGCCATTTTCCTGTAGAGGAAGCATCATAAGGAATCCTGAGACTATTTGGGAACTCTCTTTGCCGGAGAATTCTATGTAGTCTGCATTTACTCCACCGCTCACCTCAAATGGAAGGAAACCGCCGCCGGTTGTGCATTCAGTTCCTGCTGCAGCCAAGGCCAAGGCCGATTCTCCCAGATTCCTTTTAAGGATACTCCCTTTTCCGGTTATCACAATCCTGTCTCCTCTTCCCGACAAATATGCGGCCAATGGGAGCAGGAGTCTGGTGAGCAGACCGCTTTCTCCTACCGATATAGAGGATACCCCCTTTAGAGCGCCAATCCCTTTACTCTTTACCGTAAGTGTCCTCCCCTCCAGAGAAACCTCCGCACCTAAAGACTTTATAACTTCAACAGCCCCCATTATGTCATTGCATGGCTCAAAATTCCTCAAGACTGTTGTGCCGCATGCAAGAGCCGCAGCCAGAACAGCCCTCTGGGCTATACTTTTTGAGCACGGTATTTCAAGAGCAGGCATTGCCTCCCTGAAAATGGTGTTCTCACGCGGTACAGTATGGAACGGATATTCATCTGCGTTGAGAAGTCTCTCCATCTCCTCTCTGGTGTATTGCCCCGGGGCGGTGGCTGAAGCCTCATCCTGGGCCACATATGTATATGGGGCTCCAAGTGCCAGAGAGAGATGTCTTGTGAATTTGCCGGCTTCTCCCATGCAGAATGCAAGGAGCCTGGCCTGTTCCTCTCCAAAACTGTTGCTCAGCGAACCGCTCTCTTCCCCTCTCTCCATATAATTGGAGGGGACAAGTTCAGAATCTTTTTTTGAGTATCTGTATAACTGCATTACCCTTGAAGCATCTGAAATGCTATGGGCAGTGGTTACAATCTTAACTATATCTGCCCCTTTCCGGCGGCATATGTCATAGATTGTCTGCAGTTCTTCAAGTGACTGTGTCCCCTCAAAATTGTGATATGATATTATGAGGGTGCATCCGTTTACCCTGGCGTAAGCCTTTATCTGTTCCAGGTAATCCACAGGTGCCTCAATCTCAACATCTACGTATCTGGCCCCTTTCTTTATTGCTTCAACCATGCAGTTGTATGCCTTCTGCCTGGTGCTTCCTGCAATTCTGTGGGTATAGAGCAGATTGGGATGCATCTGTACCAGTTCCCCAACCAGGCTCTCTGAAAAGCCGCACAAATCACCCCTCAGTTCCACCATTCCGGCAGTGCTGAGAATCTCCCTGCATTTTGCAAAATCCTTTTCCTGAACGCTAACGCAAACCATTGCAAAAATCTTTTAATGTATCCAACGCAACAGTAATGTCTTCAACATCCTCCAACCCTTTTGGGAGGATGAAATGTATCTTGTCTCCAATAACTTTCTTGTCTTTTCTTATTGCTCCGGCAAGATCTGCCAGGCTGAGGCGGGAGGTTGCAGGGCATTCGTCCAGTGATGCGGGAAGTCCGCAACGCCTCAAGTCCCCGGAGAGCATCTCCACAAATCCCTTTTCAGCCAGACCCATGTGCACTGCCACCTGTGCTGCAATCACCATTCCAATGGAAACGGCATATCCATGGGATATTCCCCCCCGGGTAAGTTTTTCAATGGAATGGGCAAATGTGTGTCCCAGATTGAGCAGTCTCCTCTCCCCCCTTTCAAATTCATCCCTCTCCACAACTCCACATTTATATTGTGCGCATTTGCCAATTATGCTGCACAGCAGTTCCATATCCATCCCGGTTGCCACTTCTCCGTATGTACCCTTCCCTCTTCCCGACAACTCATATTCCTTTGCTACACAACTGAAGAACTCCACCGATTTCCTGTAATATTCCCTGTCAAACAGGATGAAAGTTTTCAGGACCTCTGCAATTCCAGCCTTGAATTCATCTTCCGGTAAAGTGGCCAGCAATTGGGGGCATATGAAAATCCATTCAGGCTGGGTTATGGTTCCAAGGATATTCTTGTATGAGAGGAAATTTACCCCGTTTTTCCCTCCAATTGATGCATCAACCTGTGAAAGGAGGGTGGTTGGGACAAAGGCAAACTTTACACCCCTCTTGTATATGGATGCAGTAAAGCCTGTAATGTCTGTTGTAATTCCTCCTCCAACTCCAATAACCAGAGCATCCCTGTCTGCTCCAAGATCCAGTAGCCATGAGGCTATTTCCCCAACCTGTTCAAGAACCTTCTTCTGCTCGTTCATAGCAAGGAAAAGGGATGGAAAACCTTCAAAAAATGAAGCAATATGTTGCAAATTGTTATCAATTACAACAAAAGTGTTCCCTTTTGCTAATGCTAATTTTGATAATCCGCTGAGACTCTGGTTAATATGAATACGGGTCTTCATTTTCATTTTGTTTGTTCCGTGAGCAAATTTATAAATTATTATCAGTATTAAAAAAATTCTTAAAACCTTTGGAACTTAGGAGAAAATAGATAAATTTGTCCTTTGATATGAGACAACACCGATTTACATACTTCTTCTTTTTTTACTTTTATCCATGCAATACGATAAAGGCGGGGGCTTGTATGTAATGAACAGATAATGATTTATGAACTCCTGCCGTTGTGGCGGGAGTTTTTTTTGATATATGAAAAGGAAAGTAGCGATACAGGGGATAGGTGGTTGCAACCACTATATTGCGGCAAAACTCTTCTTCAGGAATGATGAGGTGGAGACCATAGATTGTGACACTTTCAAGGAGTTGGCTGCGCATGTTGTGAAGGACCCTTCAAAATTGGGAATCATGGCAATTGAAAACACCATTGCCGGCAGCCTCCTGCAGAATTACAAGATACTGCAGGACAACAGGCTTGTTATAGTGGGTGAGTACAAATTGAGGATAGCACACTCTCTTGTGGCCATGCCGGGTGTGGAATTGGGTGATATAAGGGAGATAAATACCCACCCTATGGCATTCATGCAGTGTCAGGAGTTTCTTGACACTCTGCCAAATGTGAAACTGGTTGAGAAGGAGGATACTGCAGGGAGTGCAAAATGGATAAAGGAGAACAACCTTGCAGACCATGCTGCAATATGTCCGGCCGGAGCGGCTGAACTGTACGGGATGAATGTCCTGGTGGAGGGGATAGAGACAAACAAGAGGAACTTTACCCGTTTCCTCATCCTGGCAAACAAGGATGTGGCGGAGGATGTGTTGAGGGAGTTATGTGTGGAGCAGGAGAACATAAACAAGAGTTCCATGGTGTTTACATTGCCCCATACCAGCGGAAGCCTCTCAAAGGTGTTGTCGGTACTTTCATTTTATGACATGAACCTCTCAATGATCCAGTCTATGCCAATAGTGGGCGAGGAGTGGAGGTACCAGTTCTATGTAAATCTCCTTTTTACAGATTACAGGAGATACAGGCAGGCGGTAGATGCAATATTGCCTCTTGTAAAGGATCTGCAGATACTTGGAGAGTATATGGAAGGTGAACAGTCTGTACAATAAAAATACAAGGTTATGAAAGAGATAGTTCCAGCAGAAAGGATTTCAAATGTACAGGAGTACTATTTTTCTGTAAAACTTAAGGAGATAGCCGCCATGAATGCCCAGGGAGCGGATGTCATAAATCTGGGTATTGGAAGCCCCGACCTCCCTCCGGCAAAGGAAGTTACTGATACACTGGCCCAAGAGGCGGCAAATCCCAAGGCGCACGGTTACCAGCCGTATGTGGGAATACCGCAGTTGAGGGGTGCATGGGCACAATGGTACAAAAGGTGGTATAACGTTTCCCTTAATCCCGACAATGAAGTGCTTCCGCTCATGGGAAGCAAGGAGGGTATAATGCATATCTCCATGGCATTTGTAAATGAGGGGGATGCAGTGCTTGTTCCCAATCCGGGATATCCTACATATTCATCTGTCTCCAAACTGGTGGGAGCAAAAATCATAAGTTATGACCTGTGTGCAGAGAAAGGGTGGCAGCCCGATTTCCAGGCACTGGAGCAGGCTCATGAGAGCGGAGAAATTGATCTCAATTCAGTAAAACTGATGTGGTGCAACTATCCGAATATGCCTACAGGGGCAAACGGCTCTGTAGAACTGTTTGAGAGGCTTGTGGCTTTTGGAAAGAAGTACAATATTATAATCTGCCACGACAACCCTTACAGTTTCATCCTGAATGACAAGCCGCTGAGTATCTTGAGTGTGGAGGGGGCAAAGGATATATGTATAGAACTCAACTCTATGAGCAAGAGCCACAATATGCCGGGGTGGCGTATTGGAGTGCTGGCTTCAAACAGGCAGTTTGTGGAGTGGGTTCTGAGGGTGAAGAGCAATATGGATTCTGGAATGTTCCGTCCACTGCAGTTGGCGGCAGTGAAGGCCCTTGAGGCACCACAGGAGTGGTATATTCAAATGAATAAGGTGTATGCGGCCCGCAAGGCATTGGCTCAGGCAATACTTGAGAAAGTGGGGGCAGAGGTGGCTCCCGGACAGGTTGGGCTGTTCCTATGGGGTAAAGTGCAGGGGAAAGGAGTTGACATATGTGACAAAGTACTGTATGATGCAAAAGTGTTCATAACTCCAGGATTCATTTTCGGCTCCAATGGAGAAAATTATATAAGGGTCTCCCTGTGTGCAGATGAGCAGACTCTGCAGAGGGCCCTTGAGAGGATAAATGAGAATATAAAATAGTTGTCGGGAAGAAAAAAGATATATTATGGAAATTGAAAAATTGGTATTACCGGGTATTGAGGCAACAGAGCGCCCAATAATAATTGCAGGCCCCTGCAGTGCTGAGAGCAAGGAGCAGGTTTTGAATACAGCAATGGATTTGTCCAGGAACGGTGTGAAGATTTTCAGGGCAGGTATTTGGAAACCCCGTACAAAACCGGGTGGATTTGAAGGTGTAGGTACCGTTGGCCTTCCATGGTTAAA
The DNA here is from genome assembly GCA_045592325.1 of Candidatus Egerieisoma sp. Lineage (GTDB taxonomy): Bacteria > Bacteroidota > Bacteroidia > Bacteroidales > UBA932 > Egerieousia. The sequence goes on along the minus strand of JAZNUM010000004.1, from coordinate 120,015 downwards.
GGAGGTGAAACAGAAAACAGGCATGCTGGTGGCTACTGAGGTTGCCACTGCGGCGCATGTATTTGAAGCCATAAAGGCCGGAATAGATATTCTTTGGATAGGTGCAAGAACTGCGGCAAATCCTTTTGCCATGCAGGAATTGGCAGATTCACTCAGGGGTACAGATATTCCTGTACTAGTGAAGAATCCGGTCAACCCTGATCTTGAACTTTGGATAGGAGCATTGGAGAGACTTGTGAATGCAGGTGTAACCAATGTGGGGGTGATTTTGAGGGGATTCAGTACATATGACCAGAAAATCTACAGGAACCTTCCGTTGTGGCATATTCCAATTGAACTCAGACGCCGATATCCGAACATTACAATGTTCTGTGACCCAAGCCATATAGGTGGCAAGAGGGAACTTGTGGCGCCAATTTCACAGCAGGCAATGGACCTTAAGTTTGATGGACTTATGATTGAATCGCATTGTAATCCCGACGAGGCTTTGAGCGATGCAAAGCAGCAGATTACTCCGCAGATTCTGGACTATACAATAAAAATGTTGGTTTTGAGAGAGAACAAGCAGACTACAGAAAATATCTCGGTTTTGCGTAAACAGATAGATGAGATAGACGAGCAGCTCCTTACAATCCTGGCAAAGAGGAACAGGGTATCCAGAGAGATTGGAATGTACAAGAAGGAGAACAACATGCCGGTATTGCAGACCGGACGTTACAATGAGATTCTTGAAAAACGTGCCCAGATGGGTGAGGCAATGAATCTCGACAAAGATTTTGTGTTTGCCATAATGAAGAGCATACACGAAGAATCAGTGAGGATACAGTTGTCATTGTAGAAAAAGGCATTATGAGAATACTTATTCTTGGAAACGGGAAGATGGGGTCTTTCTTCTCAGACCTGCTCAGTTTCAATCATGAGATTGCGGTATTTGAGAAGGATCTAAAGAAAATGCGCTTTATCTACAACGCATTGCGCTTCTCTTCTATGGAGGAAGTGAAGGATTTTGCCCCTGAATTGGTGATAAATTGTGTAACGCTGAGTTATACGGAAGATGCTTTCAGGGAGGTTATGCCGCATTTGCCTCAGGGGTGCATACTTTCAGACATTGCATCTGTGAAGACTGGGCTCAAGGATTTCTATGAGAGGTCGGGATTCAGATATGTTTCCGTTCACCCTATGTTTGGTCCTACTTTTGCCAATCTGGGAAATCTGCAGACAGAAAATGCCATTATTATAAATGAACCTCAACAGAAAGATTCTTCAGGCAATGTAGCCGTGAGGGGGACCGATTATATGGGTATGATTTTTTACCGCGACCTGTTCAGTTCCCTGAAACTGAATGTGAGGGAATATACCTTTGACGGACATGATGAGGTTGTTGCTTACTCCCTTTCAATACCATTTGCATCCACATTGGTGTTCGGCTCCATAATGAAGCACCAGGAGGTGCCGGGAACAACATTCAAAAAGCATCTGGCCATTGCGCACGGCCTGCTCAGTGAGGATGACTATCTGCTCACGGAAATATTGTTCAATCCCAATACAAACGGACAGTTGCAGGGGATAATAGACAAACTTAACCAGTTGAAGGATATTGTCCAGGCTAAGGACAGTGCGGCTATGAAGCAGTTTCTCGACAGTGTAAGAGAGAGAGTCAGATAAAGAGATATGCAAGTGGGAGAACGACGCAGTCTCCTCTGTTTCGTTATGGCTTAGCAATAACTAGCAACCGTCGAATGAGGTCTCCCACGTTGACATCCCTTTGTACCCTTTCCTATTAGCTATACCGAAGGCTAATTTACAGATTTTGTCTGTAGATAGGAGGTTGGTTTTTATGGTGAAAAATAGGGCGGAGTTAACGATAATTTTTAATCTGCCCATTTCGTAATATGATGTTGTGTGGTGTTCCCTTATATCTCTATTTGATGATATGTAGCTTATTTATTTATAGTTGACCGTATGTATTTAGTGATGGATATCATAAAAGGAATAATCCAAAATAGCATAAAGAAAGTTCCCAAAAACTCATGAAAACATACATATAGTATAAGCATTGTTATACCTATGAATAGAAGATATAAATATTTATTGCTCAACTTGTTTTTCATAAGTGTGTTTTTAACATTCGTAATATGCAACAACAGTTGCTGCTACACCCCAAGCTGCTCCTACACACCATCCAATAGGACCTGTAAATGCAGCTGCCCAGATACTACCGGTCATTGTCCCTAGCACACTATATAGTATATCACAAGAGAGCCCCTGGATTGCTTTTGTATCGGAATTAATACTAGTGCTAAAGTAACTAAAGAAAAAGTCTGAAAATTCAAAAATGCATTTATCTTTAGTACATGATACTAGTAAAATAACTAGCGACAAGAGAATATATTTTTTTATGAGATGTATTATATGAATTAAAAAAGAGAGAGCACCCGCTTAGGGTGCTCTAAAATATGATTGGGTTAAAATTAGTCGTTAAGAGAGAATCTCTTGAATGCAACAACTTTAACATCCTTGTCTACTGAAGCCAAGAAGTCTTTTACAGACTGCTTGCCGTCACCCATCTGGTAAGCCTGCTCAAGAAGAGTGTTCTCTTTGAAGAACTTGCCAAGTCTACCTTTAGCGATGTTCTGGATTTTAGCCTCCTCAGCACCAAGACCGGCAGTTTTCTCTGCAGAAACTGTAGCTTTAATCTCGCGTGCTTTAGCAGCCTCCTCCTCAGTGATCCAACCTTTAGCCATATTAGACTCAATGTGGTCCTCACTGTCAACGTGTGAAGGGTTGATGCCAGCTTTCTTAAGTGCAGCCTCTACTGCTTTAAGAACAAGTTCCTCTTTGGTCTTCTCAACTGCAACTGTAAGTTCGTTGTTGATAACCTCTTGTGGAACAGACTCTGCATCAAGTGCAACAGGGTTCATTGAAGCAACCTGCATTGCAATACCTTTACCAACCTCTGCAGACACCTCTTTGTTGAAACCAACAATAGCAGCAAGTTTGCCGTTGATTACGTGCATGTATGAAGCGATATAAGGAGCCTCAATGCTTGCGTAGAAAGGAACAGCGTGTTTCTCACCGCTCTTACCTGTCTGCTGAGTGATTGCATCCTCTACGGTCTGTCCGTTGAATGAACAAGCCATCAAACCTGCAAGGTCTGCAGGGAAGTTCTCAAGTGCAGTTTTGGCAATGTTGCCTGCCAACTCCTGGAACTCTGCATTTTTGGCAACGAAGTCAGTCTCGCAACCAAGTGCAGTAATGATAGCTTTGGTGTTGTCAGCATTTACAAGAGCAATTACTTTACCCTCTGTAGTCTCTCTATCTGAGCGTTTTGCTGCAACAAGTTTACCCTTCTCCCTAATGATCTCCTGAGCTCTGGCGAAATCGCCTTCAGCCTCTACAAGAGCCTTTTTGCAATCCATCATACCTGCTCCGGTCATCTGGCGTAGTTTTGCAACATCTGAAGCTTTAATTTCCATAATAATTTCTTTTTTAAAATAATTACTCAGCTTTCTCTTCTGCAGCAGCAGTTGATTTGCGTGAACGTAGTTTTTTTGCTACCGGTGCATCGCCCTCTTTCTCTGCAGATGCCTCTTTCTCTTTCTCCTTCTCAATCTTTCTCTCCTGAAGACCCTCAGCAACAGCGCCACAAAGTGCATCCATCACTAGGCCGATTGATTTGGCAGCATCGTCATTTGCAGGGATAACATAATCAATAGGGGTAGGATCGCAACAAGTATCAACCATAGCGATTACCGGAATGTTAAGGCGGTTAGCCTCTTTAACTGCGTTCATCTCTTTCTGAACGTCAACTACAAATAGAGCAGAAGGGAGACGGTTAAGGTCTGCAATAGAACCAAGGTTCTTCTCCAATTTAGCTCTCTGACGGGTAATCTGAAGTTTCTCTCTCTTTGCAAGAGTGTCAAATGTACCGTCTGTAATCATTTTATCAATGGTGTTCATCTTCTTAACAGCCTTACGGATAGTAGGGAAGTTAGTAAGCATTCCACCTGGCCATCTCTCTGTAACATATGGCATGTTAACAGCAGCAGCCTTCTCGGCAACTATCTCTTTTGCCTGTTTCTTGGTAGCAACAAAAAGAATCTTTCTACCTGCGCGAGCAAGCTGTTTCATCATATTTGCTGCTTCATCTATTTTGACAACGGTCTTGTGCAAGTCAATGATATGAATACCATTCTTCTCCATAAAAATGTATGGAGCCATTTTTGGATTCCATTTTCTTTTCAAGTGACCAAAATGCGAACCTGCATCAAGTAAGTCTTGGAAATTTGTTCTAGGCATTTCTTTTGTTTTTTCTTTTTTTATAAATCTCTTTATGTCAATCTGAGGTAGCGGCCTGGCCGATCCCCAAATTTTCCGCAGTTGAACAATTCTTCAGGTAGTTCCCGCACGGGATTTGACTCCCTTGAGGAAGTCCCGAAAAATTTGAATTCAAACTGTGCAATAATGTAAGCAGTTGTCTGTAATAAAATACTAACGTTTGCTGAACTGGAGGCGTCTGCGTGCACCAGGCTGACCAGGTTTCTTTCTCTCTACCTCTCTTGAGTCGCGAGTTAGGAATCCTGCAGCTTTAAGTGCTGGCCTGTACTCAGCATTGATAGCGCAAAGTGCGCGTGCAATACCAAGGCGAAGAGCCTCTGCCTGACCTTTAATTCCACCACCGTCAAGGTTTACTTTGATATCAAACTCTGCCAAAGTATTGGTTACCTCAAGTGGCTGTTTAACGATAAACTGTAGAGTCTCCTCTACGAAATAAGAGTTCAACTCTTTACCGTTAATGGTAATATTACCTTTTCCTGTGTTCACATAAACGCGAGCAACTGCTGTTTTACGTCTTCCAAGGGCGTTGATTTGTTCCATGCTCTGTGTTTAAATTTCGTTAAAAGTAACTGTTTTAGGTTGTTGTGCCTGGTGAGGGTGCTCAGGACCTGCATATACATGTAGGTTACGAAGCAACTCTGCTCCAAGTCTGTTTTTTGGAAGCATACCTCTTACTGCCTCCTCAAGTACAACGGTTGGTTTGCGTACAAGCAAATCCTTAGGGTTTGCAAAACGCTGTCCGCCGGGATACCCTGTATGTCTAACATACACCTTGTCGGTCAACTTTTTACCTGTAAGGCGGATTTTCTCAGCGTTGATAACGATTACGTTATCGCCACAATCCACGTGAGGTGTGTAGTTGGCCTTGTTCTTGCCTCTTAGAACCAATGCGATTCTGCTGGCAAGTCTTCCTAATACTAGATCAGTTGCGTCAATCACCAACCACTCTTTGGTTACGGTCTGTGCATTTGCCGAAACTGTCTTGTAACTTTGATACTCCACTGTGTTGATTTTTAAGTTAATACTATATTTTGTTGCGATTTTCCCCTATATAAGGGGGTGCAAAGGTAGTAAAAATTTTTAAAGTGCCAAAATATGAGCAATTTCATACAGATTTTTATTGATCTGATTATGTTTAGTACAGGCCTGATTGAACGGAGTATAGGTTATGTCTCCATTAATCTGGCCTACCATAACTCCGCTCCAGCCCCTCATGAGGGCCTCCACTGCACCGTTCCCCAGGACACTGGCCAGAACCCTGTCGTTGCAGGTAGGGGAGCCGCCCCTTTGTATATGGCCCAGAGTGGTTACCCTGGTGTCATAATGAGGAAGTTTCTCCTTTACCTTCTGTGCAATCTCATGTGCACTTCCGGCATCTTCCCCCTCTGCTACCACAATTATTCCGCTGGTCTTGTTCTTCCTCCTTTCATTTGTAAGGTAGCTGCATAATTTATCGATATCTGTGTGGTACTCCGGTATCAGGCACTGCTCGGCTCCTGTAGCAATACCGGTATACAGACCTATGAAACCGGCATCCCTGCCCATTACCTCCACAAAAAAAATGAGATTGTGGGAATCTGCTGTATCCCTTATTTTATCTATGGCCTCCACAGCCGTATTTATGGCCGTATCAAAGCCAATGGTAAAGTCAGTACCGTAAATGTCGTTGTCTATGGTTCCCGGAACTCCTACCACTGGAAAATCGAACTCTTCATACAACGCATTTGCACCTCTGAAAGAGCCGTCACCACCTATTACAACCAAAGCCTCAATTCCGGCCTCCCTAAGGTTTTCCATAGCCTGAGCCCTTATTCCTGGTTCCTTGAACTGCGGGCATCTGCTTGATTTGAGCATTGTTCCTCCCTTGTTTATTATTTTGGAAACGGAATGGGACTGCATCCCTATGAACCTTTTGTCCAATATTCCCTGATATCCCCTCATGATTCCTACGGGCTCAATTCCATGGTATATTGCACTCCTTACAACAGCCCTTATTGCAGCATTCATCCCTGGAGCATCACCTCCGGAAGTGAGGACTCCAATCCTTTTGAATTTCTTTGATTCCATCATATTCATTATTTTTGCATCCTAATCTATATAACAAAGATAATGAAGATCGGTGATTTGGATTTGGGTGTGAAGCCACTTTTTTTGGCCCCTATGGAAGATGTTACGGATGCATCGTTCAGGTATATATGCAAAGAGTTTGGTGCAGATATGATGTACACGGAGTTTGTATCATCAGACGGGCTCATACGCGATGCCAAAAAGTCCCTTGCCAAACTTGTAACATTCGATTATGAGAAACCCGTAGGAATCCAGATCTACGGCCATATCCCCGAGGCAATGGTTGAGGCGGCCAAAATGGCCGAGAATGCGGCTCAGATTGCCGGAGGTGCAGGCCCTGACATTATAGATATAAACTTCGGCTGCCCTGTGAGCAAAATTGCAGGAAGGGGAGCAGGAAGCGGCATGATGCGTTTTCCCGACAAAATGGTGGAGATAACCAAGTCTGTTGTGGAAGCGGTGAAACTTCCGGTTACCGTAAAGACACGCCTTGGCTGGGATGAAGACTCAAAGATAATCGTTGAACTGGCAGAGAGGCTGCAGGATGTGGGCATAGCCGCCCTTACCGTACATGGCAGGACAAGATGCCAGATGTATAAAGGTGAAGCCGACTGGACCCTTATAGGGAAGATTAAAGAGAATCCGAGGATGCATATCCCAATCATAGGCAACGGAGATATAACTGACGGGCCCGGAGCAGCGGCTGCATTTGAGCGTTACGGAGTGGACGGCATAATGATAGGAAGGGCCACTTACGGCCGTCCGTGGATATTCAAGGAGATAAAATATTATATGGAACATGGTGAGCCTATGCCGCCGCTTACGGTGGAGGAGAAGGTTACCCTTGCAAAGAAACACTTTGCAAAATCAATCTCTGTAAAGGGGGACCGTGTGGGGGTACTTGAGATGCGCCGCCATCTTAGCAACTATTTCAAATGTCTTCCCGATTTCAAGGAGACCCGCCTGAAACTGGTTACCGAGAACGACCCCGCAAAGGTCATTGAACTTCTGGATTACGTTGCTTCCCGATGGGGTTCCCGGGAATCAGCCTTACCTCAATAGGGATATAGAATAGTCTCCTTTTTAGATCTTCCGACAAATATGGATTCCCAATGAGGCGCTTGCTGTCTTTCTCTGTTGTAAAGACAGCCGCTGTAGGGTACAGTGCAGCCCAATTGTTGATATCCTTTATATTTGTTTTTGTAAAGTTGTAGTGGTCGGGAAACTTGATGGAGTTGAGAATCTTGTATTTGTCTGAGAGATAATCCCTGAACTGGGTATCGTTTGCAATGCCTGTAAAGAATACGGCACTCCCCGAGTAGATATATCTGTTATCGGCCATCTTTGGGTCAACCCCCTGCGGCTCCCCATAGAATATGCTGGAGAAACACAGGTTCTGGTCATCCCTCAACCCAAGCCTGCTGCGCCACTGCCTCTCAACTGGGGCAATCTGCTCTGCAGCCAGTTCCTCATCTATAATGCCGTCATGCTCCCCAAACAGCGGAGACTTTGTTACAATTACACTGTCGGCCCTCTTTATCTGCTCGGGCAGGTCCCTCAACCTTCCCAATGGGAGGAGATTGTCGGTGAAGATAGGGTTGTTCCAGTTCATGAGTACTATTGAATGGGAAGGCCTGACACTCCGGTGCTGGAATGCATCATCCAGAATTATAAGTTCCGGACGGCTCTCCTGCGGCAGGGCAAGAAGTTTCTCTATCCCCTCGCACCTGTCTGCACATACGGCCACTATAATATTGGGGAACTTGTGTTTTATCTGTAAAGGTTCATCCCCTATATGGGCAAACGTATCATTTTCAGTTGCAATCCTGAACCCTTTTGTTTTCCTCCTGTACCCACGCGAAAGCACCGCAATCCTGTATTTTTTCTGCAGCATGCGTATAATCATCTCTGTATGCGGAGTTTTGCCGGTTCCACCTACGGTAATGTTGCCTACACAAATTACCGGTACAGGGAACGAACGGCTCCTGAATATCCCTTTATCATAAAGGAAATGCCTTATTTTCAGTGCTATCCAATAAGGGAGCAGCAATATTTTGCTTTTCAGTGACAACATGTCTGCAAATTTAGCAAATCTAAACCAAAGTATTTGATTTTTGTTGTTTAACACGAACATCTAAAAATTCAACTTATGAGTAATCCATTCAATTTCAAAAGGATAGTAGGCTGCTTAGGGATTGCATTATCCCTGCTTGCGGCAATCCAATCCTCCTACGCATACCCACTCCCTGGCGGTGGGGAGGCCATAGAGGCTCCGCAGGAAAGGATAATAGTAAAAGGGAGAATCACAGACTCCTCCGGGGAGCCTCTTATAGGTGTTACTGTTGTTTCAAATGGAGAACAGGGGAACATTGCCATTTCAGATGCAGACGGCAATTATACCATTGTGGCTCCCGACAACGGTGTACTGGAATTCTCCCTTGTGGGGATGCAGACCGAAAAGATATCTGTAAACGGAAGAGAGAAGATTGATGTAATCCTTAAAGATGACAACATTCTCCTTGAAGAACTCGTTGTAGTGGGTTTCGGCTCCCAGAAAAAGGAGAATCTTACAGGAGCGGTAACCACAGTTAATGTTGCCCGCACAATGGAGAGCAAGCCGTTCACCGACCCCGCCAAAGGATTGCAGGGGGCTGTACCGGGTCTTACCGTCACCTTCTCAAACGGTGCAATAAACAATGCTCCTTCTATAAACATCAGGGGTATGGGGTCCCTCAATGCCACAGATGGCGGGGCACCACTGATTCTTGTTGACAATATTGTTGTGAGTGACATTTCTCTGGTAAACTCAGATGACATTGAGAGCATATCTGTACTTAAGGATGCTGCATCAACCTCAATCTACGGTGCAAGGGCAGCATTTGGGGTAATTCTTATAAAGACAAAAAGCGGAAGAATGGGAAGCAAATTTTCTGTAAGCTACTCCAACAACTTCTCATGGGGTACACCTACAGTCCTCCCCGAATTTCCGCGTAATGCAGTTGCTGAGATTGCAGCAATGGATGCTGCCATGGCCAGAGGCAAACAGGCTTTTGATATGTTTGGAATGAAAGCCCAGCCCCTCATGGAAGGGATTACAAATTGGATTGCCAACTACTCCCACAACAGGCACGGGCATGATATGGTTATGGGTGAAGATTTTGAGATCCGGGATGGTGTCACCTATTTCTACCGACTCTGGGATCCAGTAAAGGAGATGTACCAGAAATGGACACCACAGCAGAACCATGCCCTGCAGATTACCGGTGGAAGTGAGAAAATAAGTTTTGTACTCAGCGGAGGTTACCAGTACCAGGAGGGTATCCTGAAGATAAAACCCGACATTCTGAACAAATACAATCTCTCGCTCAGCATGAATGCTAAGGCTGCAGAATGGGTTGACATAGAGGCCAGAATGAACATGAGGCAAACCGACTACGATTACCCGTACAGTTACCAGGACCCATTCTATTACATGTGGCGCTGGGGAACATATTTCCCTTACGGAACATATACAGATGAGACGGGCACAACCGCATGGTTCAGGCATATCCCAGGATATCTGCACAATGCATCATACAGCACCAGCAGACAAACCTACCAGAACGCACAGATTGCGGCAACTTTCCACATTGGAGAATATGTTGATGTAAGAAGTGAATTTGCATACTCCACCACCCACAGGGATATCCATGAAACCGGAGGATATGTTGCCATGTGGGATTTCTGGGGAGGTGGCCTCAATTACAACACCAGACTGCCCGGCAGTTCCTATGATGAGGTGGACTTCACTTCATCACGCACCACACAGATTACCTCCAACACCTATGCAACGTTTGAAAGGAGTTTTGGAGGCCATAACCTGAAAGTTACAGGCGGCATAAATGTGGAAACAGGACAGAGCCACATGCAGTTCTCCAAAAAAATGGGACTTATGGACAAAGCGTTGGGACAATTGCCGCTTGCCACCGGTACTGCTACTGTAAACGGAAGTGCCGGAGACTGGGCAGTTGTGGGATGGTTTGCCAGGGTAAACTACAACTGGCTCAACAAATATCTGGTAGAGATAAACGGCAGGTATGATGGTTCGTCAAACTTCCCCGCTCACTCCAGATGGGCTTTCTTCCCATCATTCTCTTTGGGTTACAGAGTGTCGGAAGAACCATTCTTTGCCCCTGTAAAACATATTGTATCAGATTTGAAACTCCGCGGCTCATACGGACTCATAGGGAACCAGAATGTGGGGGCAGACAGGTTTATTCCTACAATGTCAACCGCATACGCAAACTGGTTGGTTGACGGTTCCAAAGTACTATATACCGGATTGCCTGCCAATGTATCATCAGACCTTCATTGGGAAGATGTTGCCACATTGGATCTGGGACTTGACATCAGGTTCCTCAACAATGATTACGGAATAACATTCGACTGGTTCCAGAGGGTAAACCGCAATATGCTGAGTGTAGGAGAGACCTTGCCAGAAACTTTTGGCACCGCTGCCGCAATGGTAAATGACGGAAAACTACGTACAAGGGGATGGGAACTTACACTGGACGGAAGCCACTCTTTCCCTAACGGGCTGAGCATATACGGTTCGGTAAATATAAGTGACTATAAAAGTGTAATAACAGAGTGGAATGCCAATTCCGCCAATCTCCTTACATCCAATTATAAGGGGAAAACAATTGGGGAGATATGGGGATTTGAGACAGACCGCTACTTCACTTCAGCACAAGATGTGGCCAACTCGCCAAGCCAGAGGGGGCTTCAGACAGGAAACTTTGTCTTTGGTCCCGGTGACATCAAATACAGGGACCTGAACGGAGACAATGTGATAAATGCCGGCAAATCCACACTTGAAGACCACGGAGACCTGAGGATTATCGGGAACACAACCCCAAGATACCAATACAGTTTCAGGATAGGCGGTTCCTGGAAAGGGTTTGATATGGACATCTATTTCCAGGGGATAGGGAAAAGGCAACTGTGGGCTACCGGAAACGAGGCAATCCCGTATTATAGGGGTGCAGATGTCATGTACGAGCATCAGATGGATTTCTGGAGTCCGGAAAATCCTGATGCCCGATACCCTCTGCCATATACTGGCAACGGATCAACTGCAATCAGCGGAATCAGATATATGGCCAATGCTGCAGCCAACTCGGGGAACAACTTCTACCCCCAGACAAAATACCTTTTGAATCTCTCTTACCTGAGGCTCAAGAACCTTACCATAGGTTATTCCCTTCCTCACAAATGGATAGACAGAATGAACCTTACCAAAGCAAGAATTTACTTCAGCGGGGAGAATCTGTTTGAATTCTCACAAAAGAAGATACCTATTGACCCCGAGATTACAGCAGGTTCATCCACATCAAACTTCTATGGACGTACTGCACCTTTTGAGAGGATAATCTCTTTTGGAATCCAATTATCCATGTAAAAATGAAGGCTATGAGAAAAATATACATCACACTGGCTATGGCAGCAGCTGCCATTACAATTGTTTCCTGTTCCAAAGATTTTCTGGACAGGGGATCCAAGACAGTTTTTCAGGATGGAAATTTCTGGACAAGTGAGAATAATGTAAAATCATATTGCTGGGAATTCTACAACCTGTTCCTTGGATATGGTACAGGGACAAACGGCAATTTCTACTTTACCACATTCACTGACGACCAGGCCGCACGTACAATGGATCTGTTCCCTACAGCTGCCCCCGCATCCAATTCACATTGGGACTATACATATATAAGAAAGGCCAATCTGCTTCTTGAAAGAATTCCTGAAATGGCATCCCTGAGTCCGGAAGCCAAAAACCATTGGCTGGGGACCGGGCGTTTCTTCAGGGCCTTTGAATATGCAGACCTTGTACGCCATTTTGGAGATGTTCCATATATTGATGCCTATCTCGACCAAACTGACATTGATGCCATATATGCTCCCCGCTCACCAAGGGAGGTTGTAGTGGACAGCATAATTGCAGACCTGCAGTTTGCTGCTGAAAATGTAAGGAGTATAAGCAGGAACAAGACCATGGGGGATGTAAATGTCCTCTCCCAGGAGGTTGTGTGGGCATACCTGAGCCGTGTTGCCCTTTATGAAGGGACATATGCAAAATATATGGGCAATGACAATGCAAGGGCTGCATCCCTGCTCCAGATTGCCAAAGATGCAGCAGCAAAGGTTATGGGCAGCGGACTATTTTCACTCACGCCGGTATACCATGAATTGTACGGATCACTTGATCTGTCAAAGAATCCTGAAGTACTCCTGTACAAATCTTATGTTGCCGGCGTCCTTACACATTCCGTAATAGGTTATACCAACAGCAGCACCATGATGGGCGGACTAACCAAGGATGCAGTAGATTCATTCCTGTGCACCGACGGACTTCCAATATCATTGTCCGGTATGTATGAGGGCGATGATAACATATCCCAAACCCTGGCAAACAGAGATTTGAGACTTGTTCAGTCTGTGGAGGATGTTCTGGCATACATAGGCAACCCTAACGAGAAAGGATTCACCTCCAGCACAGGATATATCATAACCAAATTCAACAACCCGTCTCTGGCAGCCTCAGAAATACTGGCTCCCAACAACCCTACGGATGCTCCGGTATTCTGGTTTGCCGAAGTACTGCTGAATTACGCAGAAGCATCCGCCGAACTTGGCACACTCACCCAAGAAGATCTTGACAATACCATAAATCTTCTCAGAGAACGTGCAGCAGTCGCTCCGCTTATGCTCTCTTCTGTTCCCGATGATCCGGCAAGAGATTCTGATGTATCTCCCCTGTTATGGGAAATACGCAGGGAGCGCAGGTGCGAACTCATCATGGATGGATTCAGAGAATGGGATATCAGACGGTGGGGAAAACTCGAATATCTCAACCCCATCCTTAATCCCGACATCTTTATGGGTGCAAAAATTTCTCGTCAGGATGCTGAAACAGCAGAAGGGATAACCATAAATGGGGATGGATACATCCTTCCATATGGTGCCAATGCCGCAAGACCTGTAGAGATTCCAAAGAATTATTTGGACGCCATTCCTACAGGAGAACTGACCCTTTACCAAATAAAGGGAATTGAATTCCCTCAGAATCCAGGGTGGTGACGGATGCGTGTGATTTGAAAAAGGCGGCTCTTTAGCAGAGCTGCCTTCGTTTTTTTATGGAAAAAGGTATTTTTATCTGAATAATCGTAAGGAAATTGTTATATCTATGTATAGATACATTTACAGTTACCTTCAACAGGAAGGATTTGTTGGTGGATATTGATGACACTGAGGCTTTGAACCAGCCAAGGACCGACAGAGTTACTGTAATGAAGAATGTTTGCGCAGACTTGGAATTTGCTGCTGCAAACTGCCGTTACACTACAGACAATACCATTAACAACATGTGTGCAAACGCTTTGCTTTCCAGAGTTGCTTTGTTTGAGGCTGCTTGGCAGAAATATCATGCAAACAACAGTGCAGAGGCTGCATATTTTTATGGTGTTGCCAAAAAGGCTGCTGTGCAGTTATCAGTTCAGGCAAATACTCAATTCATAACGACTATATCTCAAATTACATTTCAAAAGATTTGAAAGGCAATTCAGAGATGATTCTTTATAAGATCTACTCTCACACTTCTGAGGGAGCAAAAGTTACCCAGGCTCATGCTATGCAGGGCTGGAGCAACTCTTCTTCTAAAGCATGGGGTCTTACAAAGAGTGCAGTTGAGAACTTTACATTTGCAGACGGTCTTCCTATCCATATGGGTGAGTACAGTGATGCAACAATTGAGGATATCTTTGCAAACAGGGATGCACGTCTTTCTCTAATTTGCGATCCTGAGATTGTTTGTACTGTAGGTTTTGCTTACACTCAAGGTGTAAACTCTTCAACTGGATACTATACAGACAAATTTGTTGACTGGAATGATTATGGCACTACAACATGGTCTGCTCCTTATAACACTACCGATGCTCCAATCTATACCCTTTCTGAGGTTATGTTGAACTATGCTGAGGCATGTGCAGAACTTGAAGATCTTGGCTCAGCAGCCATGAGCCAGAATGACCTTGACATTTCTGTAAACATTATCCGTGCAAACCACGCTAAACTTCCTGCTTTGACTTATGCCGGTAAAGGTAAAGTTTCTGTTAACGGGGTTGAGATTACTGCAGACCCTAAAAATACTGAGGGTATCAGCACCCTTCTATGGGAGTTGAGACGTGAGAGAAGAAGCGAACTTATGTGTGACGGTTTCCGTTATGAGGACCTTCTAAGATGGAAACAGGGTTACCTTCTTGATTTCAGCAAGAATCCAGACGGCTACAGAGGTATAAGCAAGGCTGCTTTGGAGGCTTATGTTGAGGCTCACAAAGGTGAGGATCTTCATAAAGGCCAGAGCATGGCTACAATTGAGGAGAACAACTTCTTTGATGACGAATATCTGATTGGTTTCAATATTTCAGTCAACAACAGAAAATTTGATGAGAGCAAGAACTATCTTGAGCCTATCCCATCAACCCAGATTACTCTACATCCAGCCCTTGGCCAGAACCCAGGTTGGTAATAGTGCACTGTAACAGTGGAAGGGAGTTGGTAATCCAACTCCCTTTTTTGTTGGTTGGGAAAATAGTATTATCTTTGGTAAAACACAAAAAACAATATACTATGTTTGCAAAAGAGATATACATGAGCAGACGCGAGCGTCTGATGCAGAAGATTGACAATGGCCTTATCCTGTTGTTGGGCAATAGTGAGGCTTCCAGCAATTACCCTGCAAATACATATAAATTCAGGCAGGACAGTTCGTTCCTCTACTTCTTTGGCCTCAATGAGCCTGATCTGGCTGCAATACTTGACCCTCAGAGCGGCGACCAGATACTTTTTGGCAACAATGTGGATATGGATGACATCATCTGGATGGGTCCGCAGCCTACAATTGCCGAAAAGGGAGAGAAGGTGGGAATTTCACACACAGAACCTTTCGGGAAGTTGGGAGAGTTCCTGCAGAATGCACAGAAGGGGGGGAGAAAGATACATTTCCTCCCTCCATACAGAAACCATAACAAGATTCTGCTTCATTCACTGTTGGGGCTCCCTGTTGCATCCCTTAAGGAGAATGCTTCGTTGGAACTGATTAAGGCAGTTGTTGACCTTAGAATCATTAAGGAGCCGTGTGAACTTGAGGAGATCCACAAAGCATGTGATATTGGGTATGCTATGCACTTTACTGCAATGAAACTTGCAAAATTGGGAATGGTGGAGCAGGAACTTGCAGGTGTTATGGAAGGAATTGCCCACTCTCAGGGTGCAATGACTTCCTTCCCGACAATTCTGTCACAGAATGGAGAAACCCTTCATAACCACTCGCACCACCAGATACTTACAGAGGGAAGGCTGATTGTAATAGATGCAGGTGCGGAGAACAACATGAACTATTGTTCAGACTTTACCCGTACCATCCCAAGCAGCGGTAAGTTTACACAGCAGCAGAAAGAGATTTACAATATTGTTGCAGCAGCCAACAATAAGGCGCAGAGCATTGCCCGTCCGGGACTTACATATAAGGAGGTGCATCTTGAGGCTTGTAAAGTGCTTGCAGCTGGACTCAAGGAGTTAGGCCTTATGAAAGGTGACGTGGAGGAGGCTGTGGCAGCAGGAGCACATGCTTTGTTCATGCCTCATGGCCTTGGTCATAACATGGGACTTGATGTGCACGATATGGAGGATCTTGGACAGATTTATGTGGGATATGATGATGAGGTGCGTCCTTCAACCCAGTTCGGGCTCGCAAGCCTCCGTATGGGCAAGAGACTTTGCCCTGGTCATGTTATTACAGTTGAACCTGGATGCTACTTCATACCGGCCCTCATTGACCAGTGGGAGACAGAGGGGACATGCAAGGAGTTCATCAATTTTGATGCTCTTAAGGGATACCGCACATTTGGTGGCATAAGACTGGAGGATGACATTGTAATTACAGATAACGGATGCAGGATGTTGGGAAGCAAGAGGCTTCCAATTACCCCTGAAGATGTTGAAAGGGAAATGCAGGGATAATACCATTGATGCCGATAACAGGTGGGAGCCTTTGTGCTCCCTTTTTTATGTTTCATTTAGAGGAGATAAATGCGTAAATTTGCCTCCCGACAAACAATTACAATATGATAACATTCAGAAAGGCAGGTATGGAGGATACCCCTCTTATTGAGGAACTGGCCCAGGAAATATTCCGTCATACATACAGGGAGATACTCTCGCCGGAGCAGACAGACTATATGATGGAGTGGATGTACTCACAGGATAGCCTGAAAAGGCAGATAGGGGAAGAGGGGCACATATATCATATAGTATATTATGATGGGGAGGCTGTTGGATATTTCTCTGTGCAGCAGCAGGGGGAGAGGTTATGGCATCTTCAGAAAATATATCTGCGCAGTGGGATGCAGGGAAAATCTGTCGGGAAGCAGATGTTTCTCAAGGCGGTGGAGTATATACGGGAAAACTCTGTGCTCCCTGCAACAATGGAACTCAATGTGAACAGGAACAACCCTGCAGTGGCATTCTATGAAAAAATGGGAATGCACAAGGCTTCCCAAGGGGATTTTCATATTGGGAACGGATACTATATGAATGATTATATAATGGCAATGGAAATAGAATAAAAAGAGATGAATACAGTTTTTATAGTTATGCCAATACTGTGTCTGCTGATGTTCCAGTTGGGATTGGGATTGGATTTTGAAGCATTCAGGAAAGTGGCCTCAAAACCGGGTGGACTGGTTGTGGGAATTGTGGGACAAATTGTTGTATTACCGCTGGTGGCCTGGATACTTGGGAGGCTTTTTGGGCTTGACCCCCTCTTTTTCATAGGAATAATGCTCATTGCATGTTCTCCTGGAGGCAGTTCCTCAAATGTGTTTTCATACCTTGCAGGGGGAAATGTGGCCCTTTCCGTAACCCTCACTGCGGTAAGCAGCATACTTACTCTCTTTACAATACCATTCATAATGCATTGGGTTGTGGAATATGCGGGAACAGGGATTTCTGCCTCCGCTTCCTCCGCCTCCTCCGCCTCCTCTGCCGCACAGATACACCTTCCGGTAGGAAAACTGTTTGCCCAGAACATAGTAATGATGCTGGTGCCAATCCTGTTGGGTTGGGGCGTGCAACTGAAATTTGCAAAAGCAACCGGGGTGCTGAAAAAATGGCTTGGGAAACTCTCCTTCCCAGCACTCATACTCCTTGCATCAATATTCTTCCTGCAACATAAGGAAACCATAATTAGGGAATTCCCCCGTCTGGGACTCTGTATAGGACTTATGATCATAATTGCAATAGCGGCCGGAGGAATCCTTTCCCGCCTGGCAGGGCTCTCCGGCGCCGACAGAAAAACAATCATAATAGAAGTTGGAATGCAGAACGCCGCCCAGGCAATAGCGGTAGCCTGCAGCCCCTTCATCTTTGCAAATGAAGTGATAGCCATCCCCGCAATCATCTATGCCCTCCTGATGAACATTGTTTTGCTGGTTTATGTGTGGATGGTGAGATTAAATAAATTTTAAAAATTTCCAATATAATCCCAAGAGGTTGGGCACACCCTAAATCTTAGAAACGGGCTCAGAGGTGTCTGTGGGAGAGGTAGGCTGAAAATGAAGGTGTCCAACCTCAAGTTGCAGCCATAGGTTAGGCAGGCTTATGTGCCCGGGAAGTGCGTTTAGCAAAGGTGGGCGTGCCTAACCTCTTGCGGGGGGAGCGGCAAGACCAAAACACGGCCAAAAAAGCAGCCAAAAGCAGCCAAAATGTAACCCCACGTGGTGTAACCAAAAAGAAAAACCCTCTCAGAAGAAATCCGACCACTGCACGAAATTGCCTCATCCCACCTGGCCCGCAGATGCTTCATCGGGAACCTCTACAAGCAAGTGAAAGATCCCAATCTGGTAGGAGTTCTCAGCGGCCACAAAGAAGGCAGCAAAGCCTTCTCCAGATATAGGGAGATTGTCGAGCAAATGAAGAAGGATTTGGTGGGGATGTTGGAGTGATAAAATAAGCACGCTTAAGCGTGCTTATTTAGAATTAGGCAGATATATGTCTAATAATTAATAAATTACAAAGGTATACTAAGAAGAATGTGGGCTAAAAATGGATAAATAAGATATGTTTAGCAAGCTTGTTTAATGCCGTAGTGGTAAAATAAGGCTGCTTGAGTGTGCTTATATTGTATTATTTGACTATATTTGTAACAACTGGAAATTTTTGATAGTATGATATATACAGAGTTATTAGAAAAACAGATTTTGGGTAAATTGAGAATTGATAATCCTTGGTGGGTAGAAGGAAAAGTGCCGGAATTTTTCGCAAGAATGTCTCCAAGATTATACTTGGATATATTTTTACCTTTGGTTGAGTCTACAGATTTAAGAAGAGCTGTACTTCTTATGGGGCCTAGGCGTGTGGGTAAGACGGTAATGATGTTTCATACTATGCAGAAACTGATTGAAAAAGGTGTTCCAGCTCAAAATATTATATACATTTCTGTTGAGACACCGATCTATAATAAGATTGTTTTGGAGCAGCTATATCTGTTGGCATGTAAGATTCTTGGTAAAAATCCTCTTGAAGAACAGATGTATGTCTTTTATGATGAGATACAGTATTTAAAAGATTGGGAGGTGAACTTAAAGGCTCTGGTTGATACATATCGCAATGTTAAATTTATTGCTTCAGGATCAGCCGCTGCAGAATTGAAGAAAAAAAGCGATGAGAGTGGTGCCGGCAGGTTTACAGATTTTCATTTGCCTCCTCTTACATTCCATGAGTATATTCATTTAAAAGGATACTCAAATATTATGCGCCAAAGCGAAATGGAGTGGAATGGAGGATCTGTAAAACATTATGACACAATAGATATTGTTAAACTTAATGAACTATTCTTAGATTATATAAATTATGGAGGTTATCCTGAGGTTGTATTCTCAGAGAAAATTAGAGAAAATCCAGGACAGTTTATTAGGCATGATATTATTGATAAAGTACTATTGAGAGATTTGCCGAGTCTGTATGGCATTAGTGATGTTCAGGAGTTGAATTCTTTGTTCACAATGATTGCATATCATTCTGGGGCTCAGTTTACCTTTGATGCATTATCTAAAGGGTCAGGTGTTAGAAAGGATACTCTTAGAAAGTACATAAATTATTTAGAGGCCGCGTTCCTTATAAAGTTGATACGCAGAACAGATGATAATTCAAAACAGTACCAAAGAGAAACACAGTTCAAGATATACCTTACAAATCCTTCTCTAAGATGTGCATTGTTCCAGCCTATAAACGAGCAAGATGATGAAATAGGAGATATGGTTGAGACAGCTGTATATGCTCAATGGATTCCAAGACAAGGTGTAGATATACACTATGCCAATTGGAAGAATGGAAAGAAAGAAGGAGAAGTAGATATTGTTGGTCTAAATTTGGCCAAGCAAAAACCATCGTGGGCAGTTGAAGTGAAATGGTCGGATCGTTATTTCGATAATCCAAATGAGTTGGCTTCATTAAGGCATTTTATGGAGGTGAATGATATGAAATATTCTATTGTAACCAGTATAAGCAAAAAGGGTAAAATCGAATATGGAGATAAGTATTATCAATTTATGCCTGTTGCGTGTTATGCGTATACCGTTGGAGAAAATACGATGTCTCAAACTAGAGAAAACTTAGGATTATAATCTAAATGTCAAAATAAGCACGCTCAAGCGTGCTTATTTTGATTTGTGCTTGTATTGTATTATATATTAGATAGTTATAGAAGTAAAATAAGAAGAGGTATGTCCTCAAAATAGAGGATTTCATTGTTTATAGACAATAAAATCCCCATTTTTCCCAATTTCATTGTCTATATACAACGAAATTTCTCTCAGTAATGATTCCTGTTAAACGGAAATTTGCAGGAGGGGTCAAGTAGGGGTCAAGTCGGAAAAAGGGCACAAGTCAAAGTTCATGTACCCCATGTTTTGCATTATAATTAGCGGAATCTATCAAAAAAGACACGATTCCGCTAATTATCTTTTATCTCAAGTGGGCATTTATGCCAAAACCGTGTGTTTTGGACCCCCTTAATCCTCGCAACTCGGAGGAGAAATTAAATGATATCTTCTTAAATATTTATTCATTAAATTTGAACTATTGATTTATAATATCAAGGTTTTATTACTTTTGTTAAAGTGAACGTTTTTAATACTATCACGCTATGAGTAATGTAGAAACTATACTTATCGTATATGATCATAGGGATATGGAAGTTATAAAACCTTTGATCAAGTCATTGGATGATGTTAATATTCCATTCCATTGTATGGAATATGATGGAACTAATGCTGAGGATATTGCAGAATATTTGAGTATCACATCTTACTTCGTATTTTATGCGACTGATAATTCTGTATGCGACGACACCAATAATCTTTTAGTATTTGCCAATTCGTTCAATAAGAAAATCTTTACTTTACGTGGTAATCTTGAAGATGACAAATCTTCCGTTTTTTCGATTATTTCAGCAACGATTCAATGGACAAGTGATATTGATATATTGATTTCTTCATTACTCAATATATATAATGAAGAAACTTCTTTAAGGACATTTGATGTAAAGATTCTGTCTAATGAAGATTGTTGGATATTCTTGAATGATAAATTGATTTCGGAATCTGCCTCTCGAGAATTGAAGGTGATAAGCATACCATGTCTGGAGCATTCATTTAAGTTTGTCTGGGAAAAAAACAATATGGTATCCGTTACTATTGATATAAATGCATCAGATTCGGAAAAGATATTTTGTATAGATTTGACATCAGTCAAAAATTACTATTATGCCAAGGCTGGAATAAAGGTAAATTTACTTCCTGAGAAATTAGGAAAGAATCAATGGTCTTATAAAGATAAAAGGAATGTAATAGTATTGAAGACAGTGTATGAAGAAGCAGGACCATTTGGTGTAAACGGTCTGGCTAAGGTCAGGCTTTTAGGCAAATATGGTTATATAGACGCGAAGGGCAGGATTGTCATACCTATTATCTATGATTATCTATCTGATTATACCAATAACGGTTTGTGTGTTGCGAAGACACTTGATTCATATGGAGTTATTGATGAATATGGACGAAATGTCATCCCATTTACAAACGATATCATTTCTATAGTTGATGATGTAGAGTTGATACGTATTGTTTCAGCTGATTCAGACAAGACAATCATTGTGAATCAGTTCTTGGAACAAATAATTGATAATGATATAGACCAGGTCAAAACTATAATTAAGAACACTCTGTTTTCATTTCGTGTAGGAGAGGAATGTACCTACCTGTATTCGACAAAGGATGGACTATATGAGAAGACTTATGATGAAATACTGTCATGTGGTACTCTGATTCTAGCCTATAAGCAAAATACAATATCATTATTAAGGCATGATTTGTCATTATATAAGGTTATCAGTTCTGAAAATGTGCAGATTTTGTCTTCAGGATGTATTGTGTATGGAGATGAATCTTCAATAGGAATTATATATACAGATGACTGCTTTCAAACAGGTTGTGTATTTGAAGAGCTTAAACAGATATCTGATAAATTTGCAATAGTCAAAGTTAACGGAAAGTATGGCATATGGGATTTGGATGGGCGAAAATATAGACATGGCTGTAATTTTGATAAGATAGGTTCCTTGATTCACAGTGGACTTGTCGCTGCACGTAAAGGTAACAAGGCTGGTTTTGTCAAATTATAGATGATATGGAGAAAAAATTTGTATTCATAAGTTATTCCAGAGAAGATTTATTTCGTGTTGAGCCAATCGTCAACAAATTGGAATCAATGAATATAGGATGTATATTTGATAAGACATCCATATTGGTATCTGAAGATTTTCTAAAAAAACTGGCAACAGGTATTGATGAATGTAAGGTTGTTGTCTTTTTTGTCTCAAAGTCTTCAGTAAATTCTTATTGGACTGCCAGCGAGTTTATCTATGCTAGAGATAAGAATAAGATAATAATATGTTATGATCTGGATAAAATACCTGCAGATGTCATGACGCCGGATAATGCTCGCCTGATATTTTGTCTAAATAACATCAGGGAGCGTTCAAGCGAAGTGGTATCGTTGGTAGAAAAACTACATAAATATGATGAAACAATACCGGGCAAGAACTGCTCGATAATCAGATTCACGACAAAACGACCTTGTAGTATTTATGTTGACAATATTTATAGATGTGATTGTCATGACGAAAATGTATATTTGGAATTACCCTTTGGAAAGTATCATCTGAAATTTATAGTAAAGGAAAGTGGTAATACCAAGGTGTCCATTATAGAACTAAATGAATCGAAAATAGTAGATCTTTATATTGATTTTCCTGATGTAAGTGAGTTACAGATAAAAGAAAGGGCATTACAGAATCTGTCTGATTTTAAAATAAAGAAGATACATCAGTATTATTCTGTCAACAACGGTAAATACTATGCTCTGATAAACATAGATGGATTATATTTGACTGATTTCATTTTCAAGGATGTAGAGGAATTCGGTTCTTATATGAAGGTCTGTTCAGTGAACGATAAGTGGGGATTATATGACATCAATACCCGTATTTATCAATTAAGCTGCAGGTATGACCATATAATGCCTATTGTTAATGGTATGGCAAGAGTTTGCATGAATGGCTTTTGGGGATTCATTGATGCAGAAGGGAACGAAATCATTTCATGCACATATGAAAAAGCGGAGGATTTTAATGAAGATGGGATTGCATGTGTATCAAAGGAGCATAAAGGTCTTCTGAAGATTGACAGGAAAGGTGCAGTTGTAGAAATGAAGTCAGATAAAGGTCTGAAGCCGGTTTCTTTATCTGAAAGTGGTTCTCAAACACGCAGACAATCCTTGTTTGACACCAGGATCAAGCCTATAAATCATAAATATGTTATTTTGGATAAGGATGGAAATCTGATGTATCCATACTCTCTTAATGATGTAGTAACAAGATTATCCAGATATTATTATCTTAAGTCTGGTAACAATTATGGTATATTGGATCCTTTGACTGGTTTTATTGTGGACGTTGTTTATAAGAAGATAATATTCTTATCTATCAGGATAGCCTTGCTTATTGATTCGGATGGAAAAGCGTCAATCATCGATCTGACAGAAGAATCCATAATCGTATCTGATATAGTCAGATGGCAACTTGCTTGTCTTCCTTATCTAATTTATTGGGATAAGGATGATGTGGCAAGAATAATATCATCCAAAGGTGATTTCCATCAGGAAATATCAGGATTTACTTCTATCAGCAAGATAAAGAAAGGATGCTATAAGATTGCTAAAGAGGGTGGTTATGCTATTTTGAAGGATGGAGTATTGTCTGATTTCAAATACAATGATGAAAATCCTTCAGAGGGGTACTTGAATCCTATAGAGGCAGGTGTTGATAAAGACTTGGATTCTTCAGATCCGGAAGCAGATGAAGTTCAGGTTAAGTCAAGGAAATTTCATGCTGCAGAGGTTAATAAGAAGAGAACAGAGATCCGTTTGACTTCCTTCAAAGATCTGGAGTTTGTTGTCAATAATGTAAATTTATCAAAAGGTTTCATCGCATTTAAGGAAGACCAGAAATATGGTATAAAAAATAAAAATGGCGAGATTGTACTAACCGCTTCTTATAGCAGTATAGATCCGTTATCTGATGTTTGTGCTGTCGTTACTAAAGAAGGAAGACACCAGTTGTTTTTCTATAATGAGCGGATTCTTCGGTCCGAAATATATCATAATGTGAAGAAAACAGGTGCCCTTATAGTTGCGAAATCATCCGGGATTTCAATCTTTGATCAAGAAGGAAGCCTTTTGTTTGATGATGTTGACTTGTTTTATAAGGTTGTGGACAAAACTTATGCATTGCATTCCAAAACTGATAATAAAATAGCCTTGATAAATACTGAGACATATGAAAGGACGGAGTATGAATTCACATCGGTAGGTAAGACAAATCAAAAGATAGGTAGGCATAATTATGTTATAAAAGCCGTGAAGGATGGTAAGGTTTATGAATTGGCCAGCAGTAATCTTAAAGAACCGGTTTCAAGAGAATCACAGTCAGAAGACTTACAGAACGTTTTGATTTCAGAAACTGAAGGAGCATCTAATGATACGGACCATCCGTATAGGATTGTGCGGAAGGATGGAAAGATAGGCCTTTACTCTGATGAGATGGATTGTGATATACTGCCTTGTATTTATGATGAAATAAGCTCAGACTATCCATCTGCCAAACAGGATATATATTTAGTAAAGAAGGATGGTCGTTTTGGTATGATTGATTTGTGGGGAGACATGGTTGTAGACTGTATTTTTGATCGTATTCAGAATGTGGAAGGTATTTCTCCGAAAATATTCATGGTAGAATTGAATGGTAGAAAGGGAGTAATTGATAGTCTTTGTAATCAGGTGTTGAATTGCGAATATGATGAGATAAGTGTAAATGAACAAAATCTTTTATTGAAGAAAGACGGATTGTATGGAATATCTAAAATGAGAGGTTTGCGTACGGAAATATGTTATAGAAATATAGTCAGATTGAACAATTCATTGTTTTGTGGTGAAACAAGAAACCATAAGGACATAATCGATTCAAAGGACCTGGTTGTGCTTATGAGAGTAGAAGATTATATCGTTTATCCAGGTATGAAGGTTTTGGCTGTCAAGTTGGGCGGAAAATGGGGATTTATCAGTAATTCAGGAGAAAAGTTGACAGACTTTATTTATGATTCTGTTGCAAAAGAATACGATGGAGGAATGTTATTTGTCATCCTTAATGGCAAGGAAATCAAATTGAACAGAAAGGCAGAAGTATGGAAGGAAAACAGGAGAAAAGAATCTGTCGGGAAGACAGTAGACAGATATTCATTTGATGATGATGAAAAAATTGAGCCTTCTTTTGAAAGAATGACATCCAGAAGAAGGCCCAGAAAATAAATATAATAATCTTTTGTTATGCGTTGAAGAGAAAGTGTGTGATGTGTAAGCGTCTCCGCATTGCCGTACAAGCATAAGAAAAGCAGGGTTAGTCCTGTTGTAAACACGCCTATTTGTTTTGGAATTGATATAATTGGCAATTTATATCCTGATTATAGTAATGCAGCAATAGATAGAAGAGCAAAATCATTGGTTAGGCAGCAGAACTGCAAAGATACTATGTGCAGGATCAAAGCGCAGAAGGCTTCTACGGAGTAGCCAAAAATAGCAAAATCCTCCTGCTGGACGACCTTGGTTGCGAACCGGAGAACTGCATCATATATAGCACCTCATACCACCCCATCTCTGAAATAATCTACCACCGTTACCGCAATCAGCTCACAACAATTTTAACCACCAACCCCAGTTACAGGAAAAGGGAATAAAGTACTTAAGTACAAAAGTATAGAGGTTCAGAAGTGCAGAACTATAAAAGCGCAGAAGCGCTTTTGTAAATGGGCGGGAGCGAAGGAAAAGCAAGATGTGTTTTTGTATTACAAAAACGGCTTAGCGCCCCTTCATGGCGGGGAAATCTGCGCCTGAAAGTCGGTTAATAAAACTCAAAATTCGTTTTATATGCTTCCAAAGATGAATAAAACCAAGATGCTCACACTCAGGATGACTGAGGCTGAGTTTGTGGAATTCAAGTATATTATGAATGAGGCTGGATATAAATCAATGTCCAAATTCATCAGGTATAAAGTATTTAGAGGAAAAGAGCGGACTGTGCGGACCAAGCTGCATGATGAGAATGTGATTACCGTTCTCAAAGCTCTGATTATGGAGGTTAACAAGGTTGGTGTAAATTACAATTAACTGGTAAGAAAATTCAATGCCCAAAAGCCATATGGTCCCGATGATTATAGATATAAACTGATGCATGACCTTCAAGAACTGACCAAGAAGATGCTAAGGACTCTGTCGGAGGTGAAGGAGGGGATTGTGGGGAAATCATGAGAAATTTGTAAATTTGGCTATGCTAAAATTCAAACCTTTCATACTCATTTTCTGCCTGGCTGTTTTAATGTATGGCCTTAGCTATATCCCAACTCTTCATTGGGCCCATGAAGGGTTCACACAATCATTATGCAGGGGAATATCTTATTTCCTTTTGGGATGTGGGATTTTGATGATAATTATCCTCCTTGTTCATAAGAGGAAATGAGTTAAGTACAAAAAGACTTTTATATAAAAGAATAAAATGATAAAAGCTTCTCCATTCGGTGGAGGGGCTTTTTCCGTTTTTGCGTTCAAATCTTCAGATAAAGGGCATGAAGGAAATTTTTATTAAATTTGTCTTCAGCAAGCAAAAGATTGAGGATTCAAAATCTCTTATTATGACAATACAAAGCGAGAATGCTCTCGAGCAGGGTTTGATAAAGACCTTGCGAGAGAATAGTTATGAGTATGTAGAAATAAAAGAAGAAGTAAATCTACGTGCAAATTTCAAATTGCAGTTGGAGAAACATAACCGTAAGGCTCTTGAGGATTTAGGCCGTACGGAGTTTACAGATACAGAATTTGATAAAATAATGTTGCACCTGGAGGGTGGCACTCGCTTTGAAAAAGCCAAGAAGTTACGAGATCTTAAGGATTTTGAGCTTGAAGATGGTCAGATAATATGGGTATCATTTCTGAATACTAAGAAATGGTGTCAGAATGAGTTTCAGGTCGCTAATCAGATAACTGTAGAGGGTAGGAAGAAGTGCCGTTATGATGTGACAATCCTTATCAATGGGTTACCACTGGTTCAAATAGAACTAAAGAAAAGAGGCATTGAGCTTAAGGAAGCTTATAATCAGGTCCAAAGATATCATAAAACCTCATTCCATGGCTTGTTTGACTACATTCAGCTGTTTGTAATATCCAATGGCGTAAACACGAGATATTTTGCAAATAATCCAAATAGCGGATATAAATTCACATTCAATTGGACAGATATCAATAATCATCCAATGAATGACCTAAGCCTTTTTGCAAATGATTTCTTCGCTAAATGTACTCTAGGAAAACTTATTAGTAAGTATATAGTTCTTCATGAGGGTGACAAGTGTTTGATGGTTTTGCGTCCATATCAGTACTATGCTGTAGAAGAGATTATCAATAGGGTGGAGAATACCAATAAGAACGGATATGTGTGGCATACTACAGGCGCAGGTAAGACTTTAACATCTTTCAAAGCAGCTCAGCTAGTTTCAGAGATTGACGGGGTAGATAAGGTTTTGTTTGTGGTGGACCGTCATGATCTTGATACACAAACTCAAAGCGAATATGAAGCATTTGAGCCAGGAGCTGTAGACAATACGGATAATACTTATCAACTTATCAGACGACTTAGTGGTAAATCCAAGATTATAATCACTACTATTCAGAAACTTAACTGTGCTGTAACTCGTGATTATTATAACAAACATCTACAGGAGGTGAGGGATAAGAAAGTTGTTATGATATTTGATGAGTGCCATCGAAGTCATTTCGGTGAATGTCATAAGAATATTGTAGGCTTCTTTAAGAATCTACAGATATTTGGGTTTACAGGAACTCCAATTTTTGCGGAGAATGCAAAGCAAGAGCATACAACGGCAGAAGTATTTGGAGATTGTCTGCATAAATATATGATTAAAGATGCTATAGCAGATGACAATGTGCTGGGCTTTCTTGTGGAGTACTATAAAGGGAATGATGATGTTGACTTGATGGCTAAAGGCAGAATGACAGAGATTGCTCAGTTTATTCTTAACAACTATAGCAAATCAACATTCGACGGTGAGTTTAATGCTCTGTTTGCCATACAATCGGTGCCAATGCTTGTAGAATATTATAAAATCTTTAAGTCTTTAAATCCTCAGATTAAAATTGGAGCGGTATTCACGTATGCTGCCAACTCAAGTCAGGATGATAATCTGACAGGAATGAATCAGGGTTTTGAGAATGACAATGTAACCGCTGATGACCTTCAGATGATAATGGATGATTATAATGGAATGTTTGGAACTGGGTTCAGTGTGGATAATTTCAGTGCCTATTATGATGATATAAACGAGCGAATGAAGAAGAGGAAAAAAGATATGGAACCTCTTGATTTGCTTTTAGTGGTAGGTATGTTCCTAACTGGTTTTGATGCAAAGAAACTGAATACTCTATATGTAGATAAGAATTTGGAGTATCATGGACTATTGCAAGCATTTAGTCGTACCAATAGAGTCTTGAACGAAAAGAAACGATTTGGGAAAGTAGTTTGTTTTAGAGATTTAAAGAGCAACGTGGATGCTTCCATTAAGTTGTTCAGCAACAACGAACCAAACGAATTTATTATTAGAGAACCTTACGAAAATGTAAGGAAGGTTCTAAATGATAAAATGATAGCCTTCCTTGATAAGTATCCTACTGTACAAAGCATTGATTCATTAATTAGCGAACATGATAAGAGGAATTTTGTATTGGCGTTCAGGGATATTATCAGGTCAAAAACAGAAATCCAAATATATGAGGACTATAATACTGATGATCCGTTCTTTGTAATGCCGGAGCAGATGTATATGGATTATAGGAGTAAGTATCTTGATATTACTATTGGTGTTATAGATAAACCAGATGGACCAATAGCTTTAATTGATCCTATCCCTCCTACCGATGGCGGTCCTGTACTGGATGATATAGATTTCTGCCTTGAATTATTGCATAGTGATGTGATAAATGTGGCATATATTCTTTCGCTTATCGGAGAATTGAATCCAGAAAGTGATGATTACGATCAAAAACGTCAGCGTATTCTTGATACCATGATAAGGGATGCTGCCATGCGTAGTAAGACAAAGCTTATTGATGGCTTCATCAAGCAAAACGTTGATGACGATAAGGCTGGATTCACCAAGGCAAAGGCTGACGGATCTATGGATTTGGAGTCACGTTTGAAAGAGTATGTATCTAAGGCCAAGAATAAGGCTATTGAGGAACTTGCAGATGACGAAGAACTGAGTTTTGAGGCTCTTGCTGAGTTCTTTAGAGAATACGACTATCTTCAGAGAGAGAAGCCTGAGATAATACAGGAAGCAATTAAGAACAGAAAAACCAAGGTCGGACTTGTCGAACGTAGAAATATCCTCAAGAGGGTGATGGGGCGAATCCGTGCCATAATTGATACATTTAACTGGGATTAAAACATTACAATAATATGAGCGAAGAATTGCAGCAGAAACTCCGCAACCAACTTTGGACGGTTGCGAATACATTGAGAGGAAACATGTCCGCAGGTGACTTTATGTATTACACCCTCGGATTCATCTTCTACAAATATCTGTCGGAGAAGATTGAGAAAGCAGCCGATGAGGTTTTGCAGGAGGATGGACTGACTTTCAAGGAGGCGTGGGCCAGCAATGATGAGGAGTTGAAGGAAGCTTTGAAGGAGGAGTGTATCCAGAACCTTGGCTATTTTGTTGAGCCGGAGTTCCTATACTCTACAATTATTTCTATGATTGACAGAAAGGAGAATATTCTCCCTGCTCTCGGTCGCTCATTGAAGAAGATTGAGGACAGCACACTGGGCCAGGATAGTGAGGATGATTTTGGCGGTCTGTTCTCCGATATAGATTTGACTTCGCAGAAAATTGGTAAGACTGCAGAGGAGAAGAATCGTCTTGTGAGCGACGTGCTTCTTAATCTTAATGAGATTGATTTTGGATTGAATGAGGCTACTGAGATTGACATTCTTGGAGATGCCTACGAGTATATGATTGGCCAGTTTGCTGCTGGAGCCGGAAAGAAAGCTGGGGAGTTCTATACCCCACAGGAGGTGAGCCAGATTCTTGCGGAGATTGTTATTACAGGAAAGAACCGCTTGAAGAGTGTTTATGACCCGACATGTGGTTCCGGATCTCTTCTCTTGAGAGCTGCTCGCGAGGGTAATGCAGACACTATCTACGGCCAGGAGAAGAACCCTACGACATTCAACCTCTGCCGAATGAACATGCTGCTGCATGGCATTAAGTATAAAAACTTTGAGATCCACAATGATGACACTCTTGAGAGGGATGAGTTGGGTGATAAGCAGTTTGATGCAGTAGTCGCTAACCCGCCATTCTCTGCAGAGTGGTCGGCAGCTGATAAGTTCAATAACGATGATCGTTTCAGCAAGGCGGGCAAGTTGGCTCCAAAGTCTAAAGCTGACTATGCTTTCATTCTTCATATGATATATCACTTGAATGATGGTGGTACAATGGCTTGTGTGGCTCCTCATGGCGTGCTTTTCCGTGGTGCTGCTGAAGGTGCAATCCGTCAGTTCTTGATTGAAAAGAAGAACTACATTGATGCTATCATCGGCCTTCCTGCAAACATCTTCTACGGTACAAGCATCCCGACATGTATCCTCGTAATGAAGAAATGCCGCCAGCCAGATGACAATGTCCTGTTTATTGATGCAAGCAAGGAGTTTGAGAAGGTGAAGACCCAGAATAAGCTCCGTCCTGAGCATATCCAGAAGATAGTTGAAACTTATCGCAATCGTACTGAGATTGAGAAATATAGCCACCTGGCATCCCTCCAGGAGATCAAGGATAATGACTATAATCTCAATATCCCGCGTTATGTTGATACTTTCGAAGAGGAAGAGGAAATCGATATCAAGGCTGTAATGGCTGAGATCAAGGAACTTGAGGCAAAGAGAGCAGAACTTGACGCTCAGATTGAAGTGTACCTTAAGGAGTTGGGAATCGTTGAATAATGGAGGCTATGGAAAAGAACAATAAAACCCTCAATGTTCCCCATTTGAGATTTCCGGAGTTCTCTGGGGAGTGGGAAAAGACTTCGATTGGCGATTGCTGTTCCGATCTAGAATATGGAATGAATGCCGCATCAAAAAACTTTGATGGAGTAAACAAATATATTAGGATTACTGATATTGATGAGCTGACTTCGGAATATAAACAAGATTCTTTAGTATCTCCCGATGCCCTGTTAGAAGATAAATATCTAGTCAAGGATGGTGATATTTTATTTGCCCGAACTGGAGCGAGTACTGGAAAAACATACATATACGCTCCTCAAGATGGTAAATTATATTATGCAGGCTTCTTAATCCGAGCAAATGTTAATTTTGGTACTAATCCAAAATTTGTCTTTTATCAGACTCAGACTCATAGGTATAAAAAATGGGTCTCAATAATGTCAATGAGATCAGGACAACCGGGAATTAATTCCCAAGAATATGCATCTTATCAATTTTGGAAGCCAACTAAGGAGGAACAAGATAAAATTAGTGATTTGATAACTTTGCTGGATCAAAGGATTAAAACTCAAAAGAAAATCATTGAGGACTTGAAAAAGTTAAAGAGGGCAATTGGTAAAAGCATCTTCACTTCTCCGGAATGTGTTACTCGCAAAATGGATGACATAGCCACAGTAACAATGGGGCAATCGCCAAGTTCGCATTCATATAATGATAACCAACAGGGATTACCCCTAATTCAAGGTAATTTGGATTTATATGACGGTAGGATAAAACCTCGAATTTACACATCTGAAATAACTCGAACATGCAAGAAAGGTGATGTTATATTGACGGTGAGAGCCCCAGTTGGAGAGATCGCACATGCACAATTGACAGCATGCATAGGTAGAGGGGTGTGTACAATTAGTCCACATAGTTCCTCTGATGCGGAATTAATATATCAGTTCCTAAATTACTATAAGCCAACATGGTCAAAATTGGAGCAAGGAAGCACTTTCTCTTCAATAAACGGTGCAGATATTCGGGACATAGTAGTACGATATCCATCAATGTCAAACATTAAGTTACTCCAATCTTTAGATACTCGGTTTCAAGCGTCTGTTTGCCTATTAAATGCTTATTCGGTATTTAAGGTTTGTCTACTATCCCAGTTATTTATATGAATATTTGAAATAATAGATGCTTCTTCACACTCAATTGCGATTTTAGCATTTCAGATTCTGTGATAATCCGTTCGTGCAAAAGCTCAAGTGCATCTGTTATCGAGACCCAATTATCCGGAATGCAAAATGTCATGTTGAGGATGTCTTGAGGATAGATGTTGGCTATTGCTCCATTACCACCTTGAATAGATTGGTGAATATATTTACGATATGTTTTCGTTTGCACAAGCCATTTTGCAACTGGTGATAATGGACGGAGGATTCCGCAGAATGCTCCCACTGTAGCATCGTGTATATGTTCCTTTGGAAAATATGATGCTTTACCCACTAATCGTGAACTGCCGTTTGCCATACATATCACGATGTCACCATATTGCAATTTTTGCTTGTCTTCCATGACTTTAGACACCCAGACAAGCTCGTCCATGTTGACATCATCTCCGCTCTCAATATTATTAGAGCGTAGTACTATCGTGCCTTTACCGGACTCTTGTACTTCATCTGCTGAATATGATAACCCACGAACAAAACTACCTAGATCACTAAATTTAACTTTGCAACCGTTTGAGAAGCATTTATCGCAAATTGCCCTCGAAAGAGATTTGTAGTCCCTAATTAAAGGAATAACAGATACGGTATTCCATACATCAAATATTGAGTTCTTCCAGAGCTTTGAAACACTGTATAAAGATGCAGGGGAGGGCGGTACGCCAAGTACATCTAACTCTCTATATTATGAAAACGGAACAATACCTTTCATTAAAATAGATGACTTAACTCAGAAATACTTAGTGGATCACAAGGTTTATATTACACAGATGGGATTAAAAAGTTCCTCTGCATGGTTAATCCCTACAGGTTCTGTTATTTATTCCAATGGTGCAACTATTGGTGCAATATCCATAAATACTTATCCGGTATCCACTAAGCAAGGCATTTTGGGGATTGTACCCAATGATTCCGTGGATACAGAATATCTGTATTATCTAATGACCTCTAAGCACTTCCGAAAACAAGTCCATCGTATAATCACTGAGGGGACAATGAAAACGGCGTACCTTAAGGACATTAATAAAATTCTATGCCCTATCCCCAATCTTGACGAACAGCAAAGGTTAGCAAAATCAATGTCATCGGTAACTAAAAAACTTGAAACAGAAAAGGCAACCTTGGATGCATTCGTATTACAGAAACGCTTTTTACTATCGCACTTGTTTATATAAACATATTCCTCAATATTAAGTCCTTGCCTTGTTGGCATGAATAGTATAGGCTCTTTTCAATCGCTAATTTAGTCTCTACCACTTTTATAACTTTACATGCCTCTAACTGTCTTGATGGTGGAGGGATGCAAATCTTCATATCTGCCAATGTAGACAGCACTATATATGGAGTATTTCCTGTATTCTTCTCTTGGTTAATCCTCTGTTTGAGAAAAGCGTCCAAATAGCATTTCACATAGTGGATATCAATAACGAAGTCGTATAGAACATAAGTTCGCTGATAAGCATTGAATTTTCCACTACAATAGTTGATATATCCCACATTTGCACCATTTCCGGACACCAGTAAGGCTTCTGTGTCAAACGCGTATGTATTAATGGCAAATGGCTCTTCTGCACAAGTAAAGAATGGATAAGCACCACCTTCTTCCATTGCATTTGCATCTAATTTTCCAGTAGTTATTTTACAGATATCCTTCAGTTTACAGATACGGGCAGAAGAGTTGAAATTAAGCAAATTATATCTTATTCCTTTAATTAGGGATTCGTATTTCTCAATGATTTTCTTTTGGGTTTCTATACGCTGGTCTAGCAGCCTCAGAAACGCAGCTATTTTCTGTTGTTCCATTAATGGTGGATAACTCGTGCGAATCCGCGCAAAGTTAGGATAGAATAAATATACGCGGACTCCTCCTTCTCCATTAACATTATAATAAAAATTCATTTTGGGAGTTTTGAGCAATTGCATCATCCACTCCCTATCAATGTCCGGATGAGTTTTGAAACAGACATACAATGAACTAATCATGCATGGCTCAGTCTTGTCATATTTCGCAATAGAACCCACATTAATTCGTGCTGGATTATAAGCAAAGTCTCCTTCGTTGATAATTTTATAAGCCTTTATGTCTTCTCCCATCATTTCTCTATCTTCAAACTGTTCTGATTGAGGGACGAAACCCCTATTGTTTGTGACAGAAAACATCGGGTATTGAATTTGATCTTTGTTACGAAGACTAAAATTAGTGGTTATATCTCCAAGAGTACATTTCTCCCACTCCCCAGAGAACTCCGGAAATCTCAAATGGGGAACATTGAAGCATCAATCGATCAGCTGTGAAGATTGAAGATTCAGTAATATAGTGTTGTATTAAATTTTATGACATTATGAGTAACAAAACATTTGAAGAGATTGTCGTGCTGTGGCAGGCCGACAAGAAGCAGTATGTCAAGAGGTCGACATACTCAGCCTATTCGCTATTGGTGAATAATCATCTAATTCCTGCCTTTGCTGGTGCTTACGACGTTACTGAAGAAATGGTCCAGAGTTTTGTGTTCACTAAACTAGAGCAGGGTTTGAGCCAGAAGTCAATCAAGGATATTTTGATTGTTCTTAAGATGATCTTGAGATTCGCCGTAAAACAAGGCTTTATGCAACATCGAGAGATTGATGTGAAATTCCCTACAGAAAGGGAACGCCAAGAACTTGAGGTATTGAGTAGGAGTTCCCAGAAGCAAATTATGGAATATGTGCAAAGACATTTCACTTTCATGAATCTTGGAATCTATATCTGCTTATGTGCCGGTCTCAGGATTGGAGAAGTGTGTGCTTTGGTGTGGGATGATATCGATGTAGAGAACGGAGTGATCAATGTCTCAAAGACAATCCAGAGGATATATGTAATAGAGGGAGGAGAGAAACATACTGAGGTGATTATTGATACGCCTAAATCAAAGAATTCTATTCGTGAGATTCCTATCGCAAAGGATCTGCTGAAGATGATAAAGCCGTTTAAGAAAGTTGTAAACGGCAGTTTCTATGTGCTGACCAATTCTGCACAGCCTACGGAACCACGAACTTACAGGAACTACTATAAGCGTTTGATGAAAGATCTTAATATGCCAAAACTGAAATTTCATGGACTGCGCCATAGCTTTGCTACAAGGTGCATAGAAAGCAGGTGTGACTACAAGACCGTCAGTGTATTGCTCGGACATTCCAACATTAGCACGACCCTTAATCTTTATGTGCATCCAAATATGGAGCAGAAAAAGAAGTGCGTTGAGCAGATGTTCAAATTTTTGAAGTAGCAATATATCTCCATCTATTGAAGATGGAGATATATTCTTAATTTTGTATAATTATTTCATACAGAGTAGAGTAATTATGAAACAATCAGGATATGTATATATTCTCACCAACCCATCCTTCAAAGAAGATTGGGTTAAAATAGGCAAAAGTTCAAGGCCGGTAGATGTAAGGTCAAAGGAATTGGATAATACTGCTGTCCCTTTGCCTTTTGAGATTTTTGCAACTCTTAAGACAGAGAAGTATGATAGGGCTGAGAAGTTGATACATCGCTATATTGAGCGTTTTACCAACTTGCGTATCCGTGACAATAGGGAGTTCTTTAATGTTAAGCCTGAGGATGCATTGGCTATATTCAGAGATGTGGCAATGATTTTGGATGATGCGGAGATTGATGAGGTTTATAAAAGGTCGGTAAATGGAGAAGAGGACGAAAAATCAACATCATCCCGCACAAGACGTACACCAGAGAGAGCAGAACAATATACATGGCTAATCTCCGCCAATACAAAATATTTTAATCTTGAGGGATGCATACAAAAATATGGAGTGGTGTATTGGTCCCAGTATTTCCATTATCAGACAGGTGATACTATTTATGTATATAATTCCAGTCCCGACAGTTGTATCCGCTATAAGTTCATAGTTGAAGGCCACGACTTGCAATTCAGTGCAGAGATGGAACAAGAAAAGGAATTTCATGCCGACTTTAAAGATTTTGAAAATACTAAACGGCACAATCGCTTTGCAAAACTGAAGTTTGTAGACAGGACATCCTCAGACAGGCTGTCACTTGTTCATCTTATGGACCATGGTTTAGGCATGGCACCAAGAGGTGCTGTGCATCTTACTGGTGAGCTACTGGAGTATATTGAGAAAAACTTCTAGACCTTTTAATTGCTTAAAACCAAGATTCAGATGGAGTGGGAGTTTTTTGTATTGATAGTTATGGTTCTCGTAGTTGCCATTTTCTGTATTGGAAAATATATTGGTAATTCAGAGAATGATAATTCCTACACTGAGGATGATGATCTTAGTATTATCTCAGATCCCAGAATTAGAGAGATAGTTAAAGAACTGAAGGAAGAGGCAAAGTCTATGACCATTTTTGATTTTATTAAGGGTGTAGATTTTAAGGCTATTCCCGACAGTTCTTTTACTGAGACTATTGGTAAAAATATAAAAGGGGAAGAGGTAAAAGAGTACTCAAAAAAACTTGATCAGAAAATACTGGAGCTCTTTGATGAGTTGGAAATACAATTTGATGGCAGTAAAAGGCATTATGCTTTTTCTGGTAGTCACGAAAAACCACCTATTAGAGAAATTAGAACAGCTGCAAGAGCATTTCAATTTAAGTACGGGACAAACGTTGATGGAAAAGACACCTTTGATCAGAGAGATGAAAGTGCAATTGCCAGAGGTGAAACATGGCGGTCTGTTTGGAATATTACTAAGGAAGAAAAGAAAGCATTTGCATTAACTTGGGACAGTAAAGAGAAAAAAGCAAGGCTTACAATTATGGATTATAGTGACAGATTTTAGAAATTTTCAATATAATGCCAAGAGGTTGGGCACACCCTAAATCTTAAAAACGGTCTTTGAGGTATCTGTAGAGGTGATGCAATGAAAATAGATGTGCCCAATCTCAAGTAGTAGCCATAGGTTAGGCACGCTGATGTGCTCTGTAGGCGCCTGGGACAGGGATAGGTGTGCCTAACCTCTTGCGAGGGGTGAGCGGCAGTACCAAAACACGGCCAAAAAAGCAGCCAAAAGCAGCCAAAATGTAACCCCAGGTGGTGCAACCAAAATAAAAAACCCTCTCAGAACTGTTTCTGAGAGGGTTTCAAGTACCCAGAGCCGGGGTCGAACCGGCACGGGTCGCCCCACTGGTGTTTGAGACCAGCGCGTCTACCGATTCCGCCATCTGGGCCTTTCATTTGCGCTCCCGTAAGAGCCGCATCACAAAGGTTAAGAACTTTTGAGAGCGCAAATGTACGAACTTTTATTTAAAATCCAAATTTTAATAGTTGAAAGTGATGGATTTTTTGATATCCGGATGCAAACTGTTGTAAACAGGGCATGATTTTGCTGCCGCTTCAATCACCCTTTTCTGTCTGTCGGTGTAGTTGTTGTCTTTAGGGAAAGTGATGTTCAGTTTCAGTTCAACAACTCTTCTTGGGTCTGTTCCCATTATTTTTTCTGTTTCAATTACGGTTCCCTCAAGGTTGTAGCCGTATGCAGGGGCAGAGATGCCCATAATTGTAAGCATGCAGCTTCCAAGTGAGGTTGCAAGAAGGTCTGTAGGTGAGAAAGCCTCTCCTTTGCCGTTGTTGTCAAGTGGTGCATCAGTGATAATCTTGTTGCCTGATTGCAAATGCTCGGCCTCTGTCCTCAGATTGCCAAGGTATACGGTTTTCATTTTTGTCATAGCGCGTATTTTTTGTGTTAAGTTATAAATTCTTTTTCTTCCCGACAGATATGCACCGGTGTGTTTCTGCCATTTTGTGGTGCGTGGCCTCAAACCGGGGCTATTCTTCAACCAGTTCTGCCATAAGTGTTGCAGAGGTGCATGAGGTTACTTTTACGGTTACATAGTCTCCAATTTTGTGCCCTTTGCCGTCAAATACGCAAACTTTGTTCTGAGGTGTGCGTCCGAACAGTTGCTCGGCAGACCTTTTTGAGGTGCCTTCAATCAGAACTTCATACTCTTTGCCAATGCATTTCTGGTTGCTGGCAAGTGAAAGGCTGTTCTGCAGTTCAATTATCTCGTTCAGCCTGCGGGTTTTCTCCTCTAAAGGCACGTCGTCTGTAAAGTGCCTGTGGGCTTTGGTGTTGGGCCTCATTGAGTACTGGAACATGAATGCGGAGTCGTAACCTACTTCTCTCATTATTGAAAGGGTGTCGGCATGGTCTTCAAGTGTCTCGCCACAGAATCCTGCAATTATGTCTGTACTTATTGCGCAGTCCGGGATAATCTCCCTTATCTTGGAAACTCTGTAAAGATACCCCTCACGGGTGTATTTC
Source organism: Candidatus Egerieisoma sp. (assembly GCA_045592325.1). Lineage (GTDB taxonomy): Bacteria > Bacteroidota > Bacteroidia > Bacteroidales > UBA932 > Egerieousia. The sequence continues at coordinate 81,330 of JAZNUM010000004.1, read as the reverse complement.
CTGTTCATTTTTTCCAGCATTGCATCGCTTCCGCTCTGTACAGGAAGGTGTATGTGGTTGCAGATGTTCGGATACATTGCCATGGTATAGAGTACTCCGTTGCCCATATCTTTAGGGTGTGAGGTTGAGAACCTTACCCTCAATTGCGGGCTTACCAGGGCTACAAGTTCAAGCAGTTGGGCAAAGTTTGTGGTTTCTGTGGTGTTGTCGGGATTAACCCATTTGTATGAATCCACATTCTGTCCCAGAAGGGTAACTTCCTTGTATCCTGCATCAAAGAGTTCCTGGGCTTCCCTTTCAATGCTGTGAGGGTCTCGGCTCCTCTCGGCACCTCTTGTGTAAGGTACAACACAGTATGAGCACATATTGTTGCAGCCTCTCATAATTGAGATGAAGGCAGAAACGCCGTTTTTGTCGAGCCTTACCGGAGATATGTCTGAATATGTCTCCTCGCGCAGCAGTTTGGTGTTTATCTGCTTTTCTCCTGTGTCAAGGGCTGCAATGAGGTTTGCAATGTTCCTGTAGGAATCAGGACCTGCTACAATGTCAACTGCAGGGTGCTCCAACAGTTCTTCCTTGAGCCTTTCTGCCATACAGCCCAGTACTCCTACCACTACATTTTTCCTTTTCTTTTTCTCCTGGAGGAATACGTCAAGCCTTCCCCATATCCTCTGTTCTGCGTTATCCCTTATTGAACAGGTGTTTACCAGTATTACATTTGCCTGTTGCAAGGAGTCGCATAAAGCATAGCCTGCTTTCTGAAGTACTGAAAGTACCACCTCGCTGTCGTTCACGTTCATCTGGCAGCCGTAGGTCTCTATGAATACCTGTGGCAGTGAACTGTCTTTAATGGGCTTTACGGAACAATATTTGTTTGTCATGTAGTCAAATTATTAAAACACAAAGATAAGTTTTTTATAAGTTTTTTTACCTTTGTCAAATGAAGAAATTGATATTTATACTCCTTGCATGTTCACTGATATTGGGTGGATGTGCCAATTACAGGGATATTGAACTTGCAGGGCTGGATGTGGTGAGTTTTTCCATGGTCTCGCTCAATGCTGCCCAGGTTGAGTTAAAACTGGAGGTTGATAATCCCACAAGGGCAACTTTTGAGGTTGTAGGGGTTGAGGGCTCAATAAAGAAACAGGGGAGTGAGTTTGCATCCATTCTGCAGGTTGATACACCCCAAAAGTGCCGGATTGCTCCGGGAGCATCTTCAGTTGCAAACATCACCCTCAGGGGGGAACTCTCAGATCCCATTGCCATTTTTGCAGGTGGGTTGAAGCAGGAGCATTTTACTGCAGATGTTACAATAAGGATAAAGCAGGGAATAATTACCAAAAGGATAGTTCTTAAGGATGTTCCGGTTGGCGAACTGGTTAAAGAAATAATAAGGAAATGATGAAAAGGATAATTGCAATTATATTTTCGGCTGCGTTGGCATTGCCTGCTTTTGCGCAGCAGAATGTTGTACAGGCTGTACCCCAAACAGATTCTACAGTTGTGGCAAGGGCTCCTCTGGCAGATTCTTCACTTGTGGGCAAGACAATTTTTCAGGTGCTTGGCCAGCCGGCAGATGGAAGTGTAAGACTTAACCAGCCGCAGGAGATGGGGCCGGCGTATGAGAAATATGTAAAGGCAAATGGAGAGCGCAAGCGCCAGGGTTACAGGATAAGGCTTTTCTTTGACAACAAGCAGACAGCCCGCGTTGAATCTGAGGAACTGGAGAAGGCTTTTCAGGAGCAGTTTCCTCTCATACCCACTTACCGCAGTTATACCAACCCTTTCTTTAAGGTAGTTGTAGGTGATTACCGCACAAAATCGGAAGCGGTGAAGGAACTCAATAAAATACTCCCTTTCTACCCCAAGGCAATTGTGGTGAAAGAGAGCATCTTTTTTCCTGCAATATAGAATCATCTTCCCGACAAATCCTGTCGGGATTTACTTTTTCCACCATTTTACCCTTATCCTGTGTGCCCAGCGGCGTAGCGGGGTAATGTAGCGCTCTATCTTTTCGGGATAGATGTCGGGGATGTTCACCAGTATCCCTGTCTCCTCTACACCTCCAAAACCGTGGTTGATTGCGGTGCCGAATACCTTCATGGAAGGGGAGAGGTTCATATATGAATTGATTAGCGGCGGAATGTGCTCGCCGTTGTTCTTTATCTCCTTCTGCAGTACCTTGTATCCCTCCTTGAACTCCAGACCTTTGAACAGTTCTACAAAATACGGATTGTCAATGTCGCATTCGAGCGGTGTAATAGGCCTTACAAGAGAGTGCTGGTCCCTGAAGTATTTTTTGAGGAAGTGCAGCAGCAGGTTCCTGGCCCGGGCATTGTAAGAGGTGTACATTGTAACCTTGCCAAAGAAATACTTTATGTTGGAGTATTTTACCACAAGTGCTCCAAGTCCGTCCCACAGGTTGTCAAGGGCATACAGACTTTTGCGTTTTATGTTGGTGCTCTGGTAGTTCGGCTGTACAAATGAGCGTCCGAGTTCTATGGTAAAAGGCATATACTCATTTATGAACTCATCGGAAAAGTCAAACAGTTCTTTTGTCGCCATTTTGCTGATGTCCAACCCGCCGCAGTTTATGTACCGGTACCCTCCAATGATTTCCTGGTCTTTAGGATCCCATACTATCAGTTGCCTGTACGGCTCGTGCGGATCAGTGTCATACTCGTCTATATCCACGGCTTTTCCTGTACCGCCACCACCAACTCTGAATGATATCTCCCTGAGTCTCCCTATCTCCTGCATGATATTGGGGGAGTCGTGGGCAGTTACCTCATAGAGGTAATTGTCACCCTTTCTGGTGGTCCTTATGAATTTGTCGCGTGTGAGTTCCTTTATTATCAGTTTCCTGTCAACAGGCGGGATTATAGGTTCCATTCAATTCTCTTTTAACTGGTAGCACATCTTCCGTATCTCCATACACCACTGCTCCAATGTCCTGCTGGAATCAATTGTTTCAATGGGTACAGGTTTTCCTATCGTTACCGCAAATATACTGTTTTTTTGCCGGAACATTTCGTCGGGAAGGAAAATCATTTCAATGTTGAATTTTATTCCAAGTGCTTTCCTTATATTGGCCAGGCGGTAGAAGAATTTGGAATTCCTCCCTTCAAAATATACAGGAACAATATCACGGTTGTATCTTTTTGCCTGTTTGAGGAAGTTCTTCTGCCATTTGAGGTCGGTTATCTCCCCCTTTATAAGGCGTGAGCACAATCCTGCCGGGAAGTAGAGGATCTGGGCATCTGAAGAGTAGGCATCATGTATCATTTTCCCATACTCCTTCCCCATTCTGCCGTGTTTGTTAACCGGAACAAACAGGCTGCGCATGGGAATTATATTGAGTAGAATATCATTTACCACAAATTTTATCTTCCCGAAAATTTTCCCCAAAACAGATATCATAATTAGCCCGTCCAGTCCGCCCAGCGGATGGTTGGATACAAAAATGTATCTCCCGTCGGGCTTTAAACTGTCTCTGTCAGTGAACTTTACATTGCCTCTTGCGTTAAGCCACTGAAGGGTTTTGTCTGCAAACTCCACATCAATGGCCCCATTGCTGAAACGGAGGATTTCATTGAGTTCATCCTGGTGTATTACCTTTTTTAGCCAGGCAAGGAGAAACTTTGGTGTGTATTTTGCTAACTTCTCACTTTTAGAAGCTATAACAGCGTTCAAATCTACTTTTAAATCTTTGTTAAGGCTTTCCATAACGGGGGTTATTTGTGGATGCTAAGTTAAAAAAAATTGTATCTTTGTCATTATGTTAAAACAGGGGTTACAACAAAAACAGCAACAAAAATTATCACCGCTCCAGATACAGACAATAAAACTGCTGGAGTTGCCTACTCTTGAACTTGAACAGAAAATAAGGAAGGAGTTGGAGGAGAATCCTGTGCTTGATGAGATTACAGAGAGTGATGACCCCGAGAACGATTCGCCAAAGAATGTCTCTTTGAGCGAGTATCCTGCAGATGACCCCACTCCATCATATAAGTTGTATGTGAACAACCAGGGGAAGGATGCCAAACCCCAATACAGCACATTTTCCGTAAAGGAGAGTTTCCAGGAGAATCTTGTTGTGCAGTTGGGATACAAGAAACTGGATGAACGTACCCGTTCAATTGCGGTCTTCATTATAGGTAGCCTGGATGATGACGGATATCTGCGCAGAGACCTTGAGTCTCTCTCATATGACATACTGCTCCGTCTGAATATTGAGACTACTGAGGAGGAACTTGAGAAGATCCTTTCAATAATACAGGAGTTTGAACCTGCCGGTGTGGGTGCAAGAGATTTGCAGGAGTGTCTTCTGCTCCAGTTGAGCGGAAAAAATGTTGCACAGGAGAGGGCCCGCATAATATTGCAGGACTATTTTCAGGAGTTTACAAAGAAGCATTATTCAAAGATAATCTCCAGAATGGGGATAACCCAGGAAGAACTGAAAGAGGCAATAGAGGAGATTGTAAGGCTCAATCCACGCCCGGGGGGCCAGATAGACGATTCCTATGAAGACCAGGCCCAGCAGATTATCCCTGATTTTCTCCTTGAGGAGAAGGATGGGGAACTGATAATGAGCATGCCAAAGTTCTCTGTTCCTGAATTGAGGGTCAATAAAAGATATGCGGAGCTGCTGATGGATGCTTCAAACTCCGGGACCAAAGCAGGAAAGGAGGCTGCCAGTTTTGTAAAGCAGAAACTCGATTCTGCAAAATGGTTCATAGAAGCCATCAAGCAGAGGCAGAATACATTGCAGAATACAATGAACGCCATAATTGATTTCCAGAGAGAATATTTTATGGATGGAGATGAGACCAAACTCAAGCCAATGGTGCTGAAGAATATAGCAGAGAAGACAGGACTCGATATCTCAACCATTTCCAGGGTTGTGAACTGCAAGTACATCCAGACGCATTTCGGCATTTATCCTTTGAAATATTTCTTCTCAGAGGGACTTATGACCGAGGGTGGGGAGGAGGTCTCTACAAGGGAGATAAAGAAAATACTTATGGAGAGTGTGGATGCCGAGGATAAAGGCAAACCGCTTACAGATGAGGAACTTGTTGAGGTCCTCAGTGCCAAGGGATATAAAGTTGCCCGCCGTACAGTTGCAAAGTACAGGGAGCAACTCAATATTCCTATAGCAAGACTCAGAAAAGAGTTATAGTTTGTCTCCGTATGCCAGGTCTCCGGCATCGCCTATACCCGGAACTATATATGATTTGTTGGTGAGTTCTTCATCAACTGCGGCAACCCAAAGTGTAACTTTTTTGTGTGGCAAGTGCTTTGAGAGGTACCCAAGGCTGAATTCGCTAGCAATCGGGCACACTATATGGGTATGTGCGGGTTCCCCCTTTTCGCACAACTTCTCATAAGCCAGTACAAGTGAGGATCCTGTAGCAAGCATGGAGTCCGCTATAACCAGAATCTTCCCTTCAATGGAAGGGGAACTTATGTATTCTATCTGTATTGTAAACTTGTTGTCCTTCCCATATTTGCGGTATGCAGCCACAAAGGCGTTCTGGGCTTTGTCAAAGATGTTCAGCATTCCGTTATGCAATGGAACACCAGCCCTCAGGATTGTGGCAAGCACCAGGTTTTCGTCGGGAATGGAGCAGTTGGCAATACCAAGGGGTGTAGCAACCTCCTTTGCGGAGTAATTCAAGGTCTTGCTTATCTCGTAGGCGAAAATTTCCCCAATGCGTTCAAGGTTCCTTCTGAACCTCATGCTGTCTTTCTGAATGTTCTTATCCCTCAATTCTGCAACAAACCTGTTGAGGATGGAATTGTTCTGGCCAAGATTTATTGTTTTCATAACGGTTAATGTATTGTAGGAACAAATATAACTAAAATAAGAGTGTTATAATAGACCTTCGTCGGCAAAACTGAAATAATTGTCACCGGCAACAATGATATGGTCTATAAGGGTTATGTCACACATTTGTGCCGCTTTCTGCAATTTTGATGTCTGTATCTTGTCAGCCTCTCCAGCCAATCTGTTTCCCGACGGATGATTGTGGACCAGTATAAGATGGCATGCATTCCGTTGCAATGCATTCCTGATAATAATCCTGATATCCATAACAGTGGTGTCCATTCCACCTACCGACACCCTCTCTTTTCCAATCAGCCTGTTTGATTTGTTCAGATAAAGTACCCAGCACTCTTCATGGAGAAGGTCTTTCAACATTGGGACAACAATTGATGCAGCAACCGAAGATGTATAAATCTGACGGAGAGGTTGTGTCTTCTCCATCTGGCATCTCCTTCCGAGTTCAAAGGCGGCCATAATTGACAATGCCTTTCCTATCCCTATCCCCTTGAATTTTCTGAGGTCGTCAAATTTGAATTTCCTTAGATTCTGCAAGGAATTGTCAGCGCCTTTCAGCACCTTTCTTGCCAGATCAATAGCATTTTCGTTCCTGCTGCCGGCTCTGATCAGAATGGCCAGCAGTTCGGCGTCTCCCAGACTTTCAGCTCCGCGTTCCAAAAACTTTTCCCTTGGTCTGTCCTCTGCAGCCCAATCTTGAATGGTAAACTTATCTCTCATACTGCATAAAAAAATAAAACTTCCCAAAGTTTGGGAAGTTTTATCTTTATCTCAATATTTAGGATAAATTTACGCTAGTTTGTTTACATAGATAGCAAGACCACTCTTAAGGTTTGCAGCCTTATTGCTATGAATGATGTTTTTCTTAGCTAGTTTGTCCAACATTGCAACAACTTTAGGCATAAGTGCTAGAGCTGCCTCTTTGTCGGTAGTGTTACGCAATGCTTTAATTGCATTACGTGTTGTCTTTGCATAATAACGATTATGCAATCTACGCTTCGCATTCTGGCGATTGCGTTTTTCTGCTGATGCGTGATTTGCCATGATTTTCTTTTTTAATATTCTTAGTAGTCGGTAGGGGAATCGAACCCCTATTGCAAGAATGAAAATCTTGAGTCCTAACCGTTAGACGAACCGACCTTTCTACTTTGGGACTGCAAAGATATAAATAATTTTTATACCTCCAAAATTATTTTCCAAAGTCTTCTTCCCAATCAAAAGAGTACAGGATGGATTCCACCTGTCTTATGTAGTCTCTCTTGTCGTATCTTGGTGCGTAAACAAATCCCTCAACAACAATGATGTCTTTAGGATTGTTCTTGTCATAGAATGCATGTATTACAAACGGACCGCCCATGAAGTCATTCTTTACTTCCCACAAACCTCTCATCTCTACAAAATTGCGGTTCTTGTACTTCATTACATCCAAACCTGGAGTAACCTCGCTGCTTATGGTCATGTAGCTGTTGTCCACCATGCCTGGCACATTTTCCTGCATCATGTCATTTGTTGCAGCCATAAGGTTTTCCAATTGCACTGAAGTTGAATCCTTATATGGAATTCTATACACAAATATGCCAAGGTTTGTATATGTTGTCTCATATGAAATCCATACAAAATTGTCTGTCTGTTTTTTGAGTGAATACCCTTTAGGAAAATAAGGTGATCCTCCAAACTTGCCGGCCACAAACTGCCTCAATGCCACATCTTCATATTTCTTGGAGTTCCTCATGATCCTGTTTCTCTCAGCCTGGTTGATTATATTGAACAACTGTCCTGCATGGTCAGCAATAACTTTTGCCGCTTCCTCCTTGGTAGGGGCTGTAATCATAATCACGGTTTGCGGTGCAGCCCATACATCTTCCACTGCTGTGAATTTTGCCTCCAGTTCTTTGTCAACCTTAAGGATTATGATGTTCCTGTGATATTCAAACAGAGAGGTGAAACTTTTGTGGGGAATATTTATAAGTGTATATGAAGGCTCAGATTGGGGAAGATATGGATACGGAACCGCCAATATGGCGCGCAGTTCATTGCCCGGTTCGCTTTCCCATTCAGCCTTGTTGGCTACAATTATAATCTCTCCGGCTTTCCCGCCTACATTTTGTTTTACAAGGGCATCTGTATCGTTGCAACTTATTGCAAGCACAGCAGCAAGTCCAAAAATTATAAGTCTGAGGAGTTTCATAATATGTTGTTTCATTAATTGAACAATCTGAAAATGTCATTTCCAAAAGCGAGTACCATGAGTCCCAGCAGAAGAATCATTCCAACCATCTGGGCATACTCAAGGAACTTGTCACTTGGCTTGCGTCCTGTAACCATTTCATATATTGTAAACACAAGGTGACCGCCATCCAATGCCGGAATAGGAAGTATGTTGAGTACCGCCAGCATCACGGAGAGGAATGCTGTAATACCCCAAAAACTATGCCAGTCCCAAGTATCTGGAAATATCTTCCCGATAGTTATGAAACTGCCCACAGACTTATATGCTTCAGTCTTGGGGGAGAAGATGAGTTTCAGTTCCTTAAAGTAGTTGGTTACAGTGGATACAGCCTTGTTTATACCTGCCGGTATTGCAGATAAGAGGGTGTATTCCTTCTCTGTGATTTTATAGAAATCTTCCAGATTGGAATTTACAATAACCTGTATGCGGCCAAGGGTGTCGGTGGCAAGGGGGATAAGGACGAGTTCATTACCTCTGGCTACGGTAGCCACAATTGAATCCCCTTTGAATTCCTTTAGGGCTTCCTGGACTTCATAGAACATCTCGCATGAGTTGCCGTTTATGGCAAGCAACCTGTCTTTAACCGCAAGTCCGCTTGATGCGTTAATGGATGAGTCCGGGATTTGGCTCACCTCAAAAGGTATTCCGTAGTTGAACATGCCAGGTGTGTTGAGGATAGTAGGTATGTATACAGGATCTATTGATACAGTAACTGTGTCTCCCCCCCTGATGACTTTTGCCTCCCTGGCTTGCGTACGTATAAGGTCAACCTGCAATTCATTGAACTTCTCAGGAACCATACCGTCCAATGAGATGATACGGTCCCCGTTGCGGAAACCTATTTCCCGGGCCAATTCACTTGCATAAATTCCTGTAGTAACATCGGAGTTTTTGATATACTGTTCTCCCCAAGTGTACATTATGCCTGTGTAGATTACTATTGCAAGGATAAAATTGAAGAACACTCCTCCAAAAATGACAAAAAATCTTTGCCATGCAGGTTTGCTGCGGTATTCCCATGGCTGTGGTTCCCTTGCCATAGCCTCTTTGTCCATAGACTCATCTATCATTCCGGATATTTTGCAATAACCGCCAAGAGGCAGCCAGCCTATACCGTATTCGGTGTCGCTGTTTTTTGGTTTGTATTTGAAAAGGCTGAACCAAGGGTCAAAGAAAAGATAGAATTTCTCAACCCTTATCTTGAAGATTCTGGCAAACAGGAAATGCCCGAATTCGTGGATCAGGACCAATATGCTCAATGCCAATACAAGCTGGAGTATCTTAATTAAAACGACCATCTTAAAAATCTCTTAAATTAAACTTGTTGCTATCTCTTTTGCCTGTTCATGTGACTGGTAAATGTCATCCAAATCAGGCAGGGGCACAAAGGTAGCCTTTTCCATCGTCTTTTCAATGATTTCAGGGATTCTGTGGAAAAGTATCTGCCCTTTCAGGAATGCGTCAACTGCAATTTCATTTGCCCCGTTCATGATGCAGGCCATGTTCCCTTTCATCCTGTGTGCGGCGTAGGCAAGTTCAATTGCAGGGAAGCGGGAACTGTCGGGAGCATAGAAGTCCAGATGTGCCAGTTCTGCAAAACTTAACCTTTTTGTATCAAGGGATACCCTTTCCGGATATGAGAGGGCATACTGGATTGGAACCCTCATGTCGGGAGCTCCCAACTGTGCTTTAAGGCATCCGTCTGTAAACTGTACCATTGAGTGGACGATTGATTGTGGATGTACAACAATCTCAATGTCGTCGGGGTTTACATTAAAGAGCCATGAAGCCTCAATCATCTCCAGACCTTTATTCATCATGCTGGCAGAATCTATTGTAACTTTCGCTCCCATGTCCCAATTGGGATGGTTAAGTGCCTGTTCCCTGGTCGCATTTGCTATATCCTCCCTCTTCCATGTGCGGAACGGGCCTCCGGATGCCGTAAGGATGAGTTTTTCAATCTGAGTATGTTCTCCCTGCAGACACTGGAAAATTGCGGAGTGCTCGGAATCAACAGGTATGATGGGGCTGTTGTATTCCCTGGCAAGGCGGGTTACAATGCTGCCGGCGGCAACAAGTGTCTCCTTGTTGGCAAGGGCAATGACTTTTCCGGCCCTTATTGCATTGAGGGTTGGCTCCAGGCCGCTGAATCCTACCATAGAGGCAAGGACTATGTCGGTTGTACTGCTTTGTACAAGGCTGTTTACAGACCCCATTCCTGCAAACACTTTTACCTCTTCTCCTGCCAGAGCATCATTTACTGTTCCATACAACGCCTCATTGCAGATGACTATATTGTTAGGCTTGAACCTTTTTGCCTGTTCAATCAGCAGTGCGGCATTGTTGTTTGCAGTAAGGGTGTCAACCTCAAACATGTCGGGATGCCTGGAGATGACGTCCAGTGCCTGTGTTCCTATGGATCCGGTGGATCCCAATATGGTGATATGTCTTTTGTTCATGATTGCAATCAGAATTTTATGTATTGAGAGGGGTTTATCGGTTCCCCCTTGTGCCATAGTTCAAAATGGAGGTGGGGAGCAGTGCTGAGGGTGCCTGTATTGCCTACCAGGGAGATTGGAGTTCCTGCGGCAACCTTGTCCCTTACCTTTTTAAGCAGTTTTGAATTGTGCTTGTATACCGACACCAGATTGTTGTCGTGCTGTATCTGTATCACATAGCCGCTTTCATCATCCCATCCGGCATATATGACTGTACCGTTCAATATTGCTGAGACGGTGCTGTTTTCTGCAGCTGCTATGTCCAGATAAGGGTGTCCTATTGCCATATTGTATTCCTCAGTTACTACCCCTTTCAAAGGAGTGAAGAAATGCAGACCTTCAATCTGTTCAATCTTATGAGGCTTGGCGGTAAGGTTGAACTGCTCTTCCCTAAGTACGGTAGCCCTGAGAAGTGAGTCATCTTTTGAGTATTCTGCCCCTGTTCCTGATGGGGAAACACTGTTCCCATGAAGGTTCAGCAGACTGTCAATGTTCATAGGCTCCTTACCGGTTGTTATTCTCTGGATATTGGCCAGTTGGAGTCTCCATACATTTATCTCGTTCTGCAGCGAGTCTATCTTTATTGCATTTTGTACCAGATCATGCCTGCTCTGTGCAGATGGATAGCCCGGAATGAATTCCCTTAAGGAAGTGAAGGATATGAGCACTGTAACAGACGCTATAAGCATTGCCACGGCGAGCAGAATGGTGAGTATGGAGAGTACTCCATATGCCCTGAAAGAGAAAATCTCTTCATGTGTGGTGTCATTGAAGATGGAGAATCTGTACTTTTTTTTAGCCATATTTCCTTATAAAAAATTAACTTTGCAGAATGGATAGGATTATTGGAATTGATTATGGCAGAAAAAGAGTTGGTGTTGCGGTAAGTGACCCCCTCGGAATTTTTGCTTCTGCTTTGGATACAATCCCGGCTGCAAAGATAATTGAATATCTCAAAAATTATACCCAAAACAACAAAGTGGAACGTTTTGTGGTGGGGTATCCCATGAACCTGAACGGAAAGCCTGCGGAGTGTGCCCAGTATGTTGATATATTCCTGAAGCAGTTGAAGAAACAATTCCCCGATATCCCTGTTACACTGGAGGATGAGAGATTTACTTCACAGTTGGCAATGAAGGCAATGATTGCAGGGGGAATGAAGAAATCTGACCGTAGAGAGAAGGAGAATGTGGACAAGATAAGTGCGGCAATAATTCTGCAGTCGTATATGGACAATCCTCACGAATAAAGATTTGAATTATGATATTACCTATTTACGTTTATGGCTCGGATGTTTTGAGAGCCAATGCCCAGGAGATTGATTTTGCATCCTATGAAGGGTTGCAGGAGCTTATAGCAAACATGCAGGAAACCATGGAAAATGCGGACGGCGTAGGAATAGCCGCACCGCAGGTTGGTCTTGCAATAAGGCTTCTGATTGTAGATGGTGCCCCTTTTGGCGAGGATGATCCGGATCTGGCTGCATTCAGGAGGGTTATGATCAATCCTGTACTTCTGGAGGCAAGCGACGAGACTGCAGAATATTCGGAAGGGTGTCTGAGTGTTCCCGACATTCATGCGGACATTACCCGTCCGGCAAGGATAAAGGTGAAATACCTCAATGACAAAGGAGAGGAGGTTACTGAAGACTTTGACGGGTTCAAATGCCGTATGGTACAGCACGAGATGGACCACCTTGACGGAAAAATGTTTGTTGACAGGGCCACTCCAATCCGCAAGAAGATGATTGCGGCAAAACTCAACAAGATTGCTGACGGCAAGGTGCGTACACACTATAAGGTGGCAAGACTTGCCCCTAAAAAGAAATAGATGGAATTAAAACCTGCACGATACCTTTCACTTGATTTCCTCAGGGGACTTTCAATCTTTGGGATGGTACTCAGTGCAATACAGCCATCCGGTGTAATGCCTGGGTGGATGTATCATGTGCAGAATCCCCCTCCAACCCATGATCTGGATATGACTGTTCCCGGGATAGGCTGGGTGGATTTGGTTTTCCCAATCTTCATATTCTGTATGGGTGCCGCCATTCCGTTTGCCAAACCTACAATCAAGGGGATATTTGGCAGGTTCGGAATGCTTTGGCTCTTCTCATATCTGTATGTCTTTATAAATTCTTCCAATCCTTGGATTACTCTGGCAGGTTTTGCTGCTCTGTTTCCACTTTATATGGTAATAAGGAATCCATTGAGGCTGGCTGGGTTTGAAATGCCGGTATGGGTTGTGAGGCTTATAGGGGCAGGGGCAGTTGCCGCTGTGATTGCGGTAAACCATTTTGGGTTTGGAGAAGTTGTTTCTGAACAAAGGAGAGGGATAATCATATTCCTGCTGGCATTCCTGTATCTTTTTGGGTCTCTCATATGGTATTATACCCGTGGAAGGTTGAAATTCAGAGCCTTTATATGGGTGGGAATATTGGCCTTTACAGTTATAACCCAGCAGTTGGACTGGCCTGCAATAACATATGCCAATCCAAAGATAAGATGGTGGTTCAATGTTGAGTACTTCTATTTTCTGCTGCTGCTTGTGCCGTCCACGTATGTGGGGGAACTCCTTAAGGAGAGGCTTTCTTGTGGAGGAGAAGATGCAGTCAAACCATCAGGCGTCCTTGCTTTGCTTTCAGGAGCATTGGTTGTTTGGATGACATTCGCCTTCTATATGCAGATTTACTGGTGGAATCTGGTTTTGTCGGGAATAATGATTTTGGGAATATTTGCCGTTGCAAGGATGTTTTCACCGCAATATCTTCCTGTGCTGCAGGTTGCGGCATTCATGATTCTTGCAGGTGAGATAATTGAGCCTTATGGCGGTGGTATAAAGAAGGTACCGTGTACTATACAGTATTGCCTTGCAACAGGGGGGATGGCAATGATGCTTCTTGTTGTTGCGGATTTTATATGCAGCCGTTTCCCTGCATTATTCCTTACCGGTATTTTTGAAAAGGCTGGCAAGAACCCTCTCATGTGCTATATAGCATTCGGATGCTTTGTGTTTCCACTCATGCAGATAACGGGAGCGGCATATTTGTACAAACTGGCATACTCTCAGGGAATGCCTCTTGCGGGATTCCTGAGATCTGTTGTAATGGTACTCTTTACAATGTGGGCAGTAGGGCTTTTCACCCGAAGGAAGATTTTCTGGAAAGCCTGATTACTCTTCAAGCAATCCACCCGGAATAGTCATTGTAATTATCCTTTTTCTGTTGTCCAGTTTGAGTATCAGTTCTTCATTGAACGGAACAAGATGTTTTCCGTTGAGTTCTATGCATGGATTGTTGGGGTAGTTGTAGTAATCTGATATCTCCCCAACCTGTTTCCCGTTCTGGTCCTTTACCTTGAACCCTATAAGGAATGCGGCCATTGCCTGGTCTTCATCAATATCAATGGAATCGGGGTCTATGGTTGAACTGTCAACAAGAATCTCCTTCTTTATGAGTTCTTCAGAGTGGGAAAGGTTATTTATGGTCTCAAACTTTACAAGGGCGCCGTTTGAGCCTTTAGTCTTGAATGATGTAATGAAGAAAGGAAGCGGAAGTCCATCAAAAATGATGAATACCGGTTCCTTTTTAAAGTTGTAATCTTCCAGAATTCCCGATGAGAGCCTTATGACAACCTCACCGTTTACATCGTAAGATTTTACAATTTGCGCTACCGGCAACAAATCCATATCTGCTGTCTGGCGCAACATTGCAAATTAAGCCTCTGGGTTCTCAACTGTCTCCTCAGCCTGTGCAGCCTCAGCAGCAGCCTCAGCCTCAGCAGCAGCTTTAGCAGCCTCAGCCTCAGCTTTCTTCTTTGCAAGCTCTGCAGCTCTGTCTGCATTAACTTTAGCCTCAGCCTCAAGAGCTGATTTCTTTGCAGCAACCTTACCCTGAGCAAGAGCAGTTTTCTTCTGGCTTACTTTAGCCTCTTTTTCTGCAACCCATGCGGTATATTTAGCCTCAGCCTGCTCTAGAGTAAGAGCACCTTTCTTAACACCCTCAAGAAGGTGTTTCTTAAGAAGTACACCTTTGTATGAAAGGATTCTTCTGCAAGTCTCGGTAGGCTGTGCACCGTTGTTCAACCAGTTAAGTGCTTTCTCATTATCCATGATAATGGTAGCAGGGTTGGTGTTAGGGTTATAAGTACCAATTAGATCAATAAAGCGACCATCACGTGGTGCTCTGCTGTCGGCAGCAACAATGTGGTAGAAAGCGTAGTTTTTCTTACCGTGGCGTGCCAATCTGATTTTTACAGACATCTTTAATAAAGTTTTAATTAATAATTCAACTTCCTAATCTTCTCGAGAAAAGGCGCGCAAAAATAAGTCTTTTTTTTCTAATTGCCAAGAGTTTGATGAAATTTACTCTGCAGGCATTACACTTATAATCCTGATAGGGTTTACAGGGGCATTCTTTGGAGCAGTCACAGGTTCTGCTGCAATTGCATCAATCACATCAAATCCCTCAATGGTCTCACCGAAAATGGTATATTGGCCGTCCAGGTGTGAGCATCCGGTTTCGCTCTCCACAAAGTAGAACTGTGAACCTGAAGACTCTCTGGCAGGGTTGCTCTTGTCACCTTTACGTGCTGCAGCCAAAGCCCCTTTCTTATGTTTGAACTGAGGCATAATCTCTGCAGGAATTGTGTAACCAGGACCGCCTGTCCCATATTTTGCAGGGTCTGCAGAAGGGTCTTTGGTAAGAGGGTCGCCAACCTGAATCATGAAATTCTTTATTACCCTGTGGAAAAGGATATTGTCATAGAATTTCTTTGAAGCAAGTTTTACAAAGTTGTCCCTGTGGAGAGGGGTCTCCTTGTATAGTTTTATCTTAATTGTACCCTTTGAGGTAACAATGTTGAATACAGGCTCTTGTGGCAGTGAATCCGGGTTGAAAGCCAATGCCGGTGCCTCAACTTCTACAGGTGCAGCCTCAGGTTTTGGCTGTGGAACCTCTTTGTTGCCGCTTTTACATCCCGCAACAAGGATTGTTGCAATAACTAGCAAACTGAATAATCTGGTTTTCATATTATTTATTATTTAAAGATTGTATTCTGCAAAGTGATACTACAAAGATAATTAAAAATGCTATTTTTGCATACGGAAAAATCAGTTTGGCTATCAATGCAGAAACCGTATGGGGGTACTAAAAAAATTGGCTGGTGAGACTGCGGTATATGGTCTCAGTACAATATTGGCAAGGATGATCAATTTCTTCTTTGTCCCTATCTATACCCGTATCCTTACAACGGGAGAGTATGGCTCATATTCTGAAATAATGTCCTACATAGCAGTCTTGCAGGTTGTCCTTCTCCTGGGGCTTGAGACAGGCTGTTTCCGCTTTGCCAATCAGGTAGAGAATCCGGCCAAACCTTTCGGGACCGCATTTACTGCCATCTTGGGAATAAGTGTCATATTCTTTATGGCAATGTGGGCTTTTTCTGATTCCATATCGGGAATAATGGGATATCCGGGATATGGAAAGATGATTGTCTATACAGGAGGTATTCTGGCCCTTGATTCCATTACGGCAATCCTGTTTGCCAGACTGAGATATCAGCAGAAGGCCTTCAAGTTTGCAATCATCAAGACAATCAAGATTCTCAGTGAACTTGGATTCAACCTTCTCCTCTTCTTTGTTGTGCCGGGGTATCTTGCATCGCACCCGCAGAGCCTGCTTCTGGATTTTATACCTGCAACGGCAGATTTTTCATATATAATATTTGCTGTTTTCCTCAGTTGTGTGGTATGTACACTCATTTTTCTTCCCGACATATTCAGGATGAAGGTCTCATTTGACAAGAAACTTTTCAGGCAGATGATGGTGTACTCACTGCCCCTTATGATAGCGGGACTGCCCGGAATAGTGAACGAGAGTTTAGACCGTATCCTTTTCAGGTTCTTTGCACCTGAAGGGGCAGTATGGAGGGCAGATTTGGGTGAGTATCAGGCGGCAGTTAAACTGGCGGTAATAATGAACCTGTTCATTCAGATGTTCAGGTATGCCGCTGAGCCTTTCTTCTTTGCAAGGGGGAAGAATAAGGAATTGCTGGCGCAGGTAATGGAGTACTTTACGGCGTTCTGCGTTCTGATATTCCTTGGAATTACCTTGTATATGGATATTATAGGGCTTGTCTTGGGCAAGGATTTCCGTGGTGCATTGGGTACAGTACCTTTCATGCTCATCTCATATATGCTGTTGGGAATGCTCTTCAATGTCTCAATGTGGTACAAACTGAGCGGAGCTACAAAGTATGCGATAAACATCACATTGGCAGGTTTGGCTGTTACCGTAGCGGTTAATGTAGCCTTTATGCCGTTCTTCTCATACTGGGCATCTGTGGCGGCTCACGTGCTCAGTTGTATGGTAATGCTGTTCTATAGCGTATGGTTGGGCAACAGACACTATTATATCCCGTACAGGTGGGGGAGGATATGCAGTTATATAGGATGTGGGCTCGTGCTTTTTGCCATATCTGCATTGATGCTCCAGGCAGATGCAATAAGGGATTCGCTTTTGCTCAAACTGGGTATCAATACCATATTGCTGCTGTCATACATGGCATTTGTCTTCAGAAAATTTAAAAAACAAATACACTATGAAAGTAAAGATAGTTAACAGGAGCGGGTTCCAGGTTCCGTTCTATGCAACGGAACTCTCTGCAGGCATGGATCTCAAGGCTGCAATAGGGGAACCTATAGAACTGGATTCACTGGAAAGGGCAATGGTCCCTACAGGGCTCTTTATTGAACTGCCGGCAGGGTATGAGGCCCAGGTTAGACCACGAAGCGGGTTGGCGGCCAAACATGGCGTAACCGTGTGCAACAGCCCAGGTACAATTGATGCAGACTACAGAGGGGAGATAAAGGTTATTCTCGTGAATCTCTCCAAAGATAAGTTTGTGATAAATCCGGGTGAGAGGATTGCACAGATGGTGATTGCGAAATATGAGAAAATTGAGTGGGAAGAGGTGGAGCAGTTGGGGGAGACAGAACGTGGAGCAGGCGGATTCGGTTCAACAGGAGTGAAATGACATGAAGAATCTTGAGATAGAGGAAATATACAGAATATACTCGGAGAACTCCAGCGGAGTGTGTACAGATACCAGGAACATCCTTCCAGGCTGCATGTTTTTTGCTCTCCGTGGCGAAACTTTCAACGGGAATGATTTTGCAGGGGCTGCACTGGAAAAGGGGGCGGCATATGCGGTAGTTGATGAGCCAGCAGTGGAGGAGGCAGATCCTCAGAGAATAATTCTGGTGGAGAATGTACTTGAAACCCTGCAGCAGGTTGCGCGCCATCACCGCAAACAGTTCAGGATACCGGTAATTGCCCTTACAGGTACAAATGGAAAGACTACAACTAAGGAACTTATTGCCGCGTGCCTTAGGAAAAAGTACAATGTGATTGCCACTGAGGGGAATCTGAACAACCATATAGGTGTTCCGCTCACCCTTTTGCGCATAAATCAGCAAACTCAGGCTGCGGTAATAGAGATGGGGGCAAGCAATCCCGGTGAAATAGCGGTGCTTGTGAAGTTGGCATGCCCGAGTTTCGGCCTTGTTACAAATGTGGGAAAGGCCCATCTCCAGGGTTTTGGCTCTCTGGAGGGGGTGATGGCAACCAAGGGCGAATTGTATGACGACCTTGATGTCCACCGCAAGATAGCATTTGTAAATATGGACAATCCTCTTCTTGTAAAGATGGCGGGCCAAAGGCAAAGGATGCAGATTGTCCCATATGGAGTATCAAATGAAGGTGCAAAAGTAGTGGTGGATGAGAACGGATCCCCATTCCTTACCCTAGTTGTTCCAAACCCATGTTTTACAGCTGTTGAAGAGAACGGGGAGGAGGAGTGGCTAACAGTAAAGACCAATATGATAGGGGCTTATAACGCAGACAATGTCCTTGCCGCTCTGTGTGTAGCATCCTATATGGATGTTCCTGCAGCAGATGCAATAGCGGCAATAGGGGAGTATGTCCCTTCCAACAACCGTTCGCAGTTGACAAGAACAGAACGCAATACCCTTGTGGTGGATGCATACAATGCCAATCCTACAAGCATGAGGGCTGCCATTGAGAATTTTGCCATGCTTAAGATGCCGGCAAAAGTCCTTCTGTTGGGAGATATGCTGGAACTTGGCCAGGATTCCATTCAGGAGCACAGGGCCATTTTGGAACTGGCTCTTGAAAAGGGATTTGAAAAGATATTCCTTGTAGGAGGGGAATTTGCACAGGCAGCATCACAGTTGCCTGGAAGGGGAGGGGATTTGAGCCTGTTTGAAGATTCCGCATCATTGAGGGACTACCTTAAAGAAAAACCCCTTTCCGGATGTTCCATCCTGATAAAAGGATCCAGGGGAAAGAGGCTTGAAAGGGTAATTGAAGCACTTTAGGAATTATCGGGGAGTAGAGAAATCTTCCCGATATTTTTTTGGTGACATTCCGGTGTGCTTCTTGAAGAATTTTCCGAAAGAGGACTGGTCTGCAAAATGGAGTTTGTCTGTAATCTCCTTTATGGTAAGGTTGGGTGTGCGCAGAAGTATCTTTGCCTGGGCAGTGATTTTCTTTGCTATCCAGTGGTTTGCAGTATGGCCTGTAATGTCCTTCAATATTATTGAGAGGTATTGGGTACTTATGCAGAGTTTGTCTGAGTAGAACGACGGATTGTGCTCTGTCATTGCATTTTTTTCAACCAATATCATAAAGTCCCTTATTATTGTCTCCTTTCTGGAGAGTGAATTCAACTGTTTCCTCTCACCATCCCTGTTGTGGAACATGTTGCTGGCCTCCAATATGAAATTGTAGAATGTGTTGTGGAGCATATCCTTCTTGAAATGGTGTTCGCGTCGCATATAGTATATGATGCGGTCTGCGCTGTGCTTGAGTGCCTCCAGTTCTTCATCCGTAATCTCCATGCATGGGGATTCCCTTGCGTCAACAAAATGGGATACGGGGATAGGCTTTTTGTCCAAAAGTGTATCAAGTATGAAGGATTCGGACGCCATTATTATACAGGCACTGAAGTTGTCGCTGTAATTGAGAAGCCTTACATCTGTTGTAGGACGCAATTCAACCCAATGGTTTTCCCTGAACTTGTAGTTGGCGTAATCTATTGACATTTCTGCTTCTCCGGCAACAATGAACATGAATCCCATCATTCTCTCAATCTCTTCAGGGGCGCTTTTTACAGATGGAACCTCTGTTATATTGCCCTGCGAGAAGGGTGATATTACAACAGCCAGCAATTTGTCATTGAAACTGTACCCTTCTATCATCTTTATGAATTTTTGCAGGTTCACAGTTGAACCTATTGATGTTCTTTTCATTCTTTATGTTATATTGTTTGGTTGGGTTTGTCACTGTTTGGTTACAAAATCTATGCAAATGTAAATTTTTCTTGTTTTTTTGGAAGATAATTGGACCTTTGTGGAATAAAAAATGCCCAGGAAGGAGTCTTTTGGCGGGAGTGGCGGTTATATTGATAAGTTTTAAACCAAAATATTTATTTTTGTGCCAAAATTATTGGTAAATCTTGCAAGATATTTGCAACTTGATTTGAAGTTTGAAAAATTGACAATAATTATAGGTAAAAAGATGAGAAGAACAAAAATTACAAAGTTCCTGGTTGCAGTTGCTGCAACCCTGTTTGTATCTTCATCTGTATGGGCGCAGGATACTCTGCACCTTACTCTTGAAGATGCTTTGAAAGTGGCCTTGAGCGAAAATATTTCGGTTAAGGTGGCAGACAAGGAAGTCAAGAGGACCGAGTATGCAAAAAAAGGTACGTATGCTTCTTTGTTCCCTCAGATTGATTTCAGCGGCACATATCAGCGTGCCATCAAAAAGCAGACAATGTATATGGGAGACCAGTCTTTCCAGATTGGCAGGGACAACACTTGGTCAGCTGGATTTACAGCAGCTTTGCCTTTGGTGAATGTTCAGTTGTGGAAGGCAATCCAGATTACCGGAATGGATGTTGAACTGGCAGTGGAGAAGGCAAAGGGTTCAAGACAGGATCTTGTAGCCCAGGTTCAGCAGGCTTTCTACGGTGTATTGCTGGCAAAAGACCTTTACAATGTGTATAAGGAGAATTATGACAACGCAGCTGAGAACTATAAGGATGTGAAGGGTAAATTTGATACAGGCCTTGCCTCAAAATTTGAACTTTTGAGTTCAGAGGTGGCCATGAAGAATGCGGAACCCAATATGTATGATGCGCAGAACAACATTGTACTTGCAAACTGGAAGTTGAAAGCTCTGATTGGTATTGATTTGGACCAGAATATTGAGTGTAAAGGCTCTTTGGCTGATTATGAGTCGGTAGTAAGGGATGTAGCTTCGTATGACACTTCAGTGGAGAACAACTCTACAGTAAAACAGTTGGAGATTCAGGAGAGGATGCTTGACAAGAACTATCAGATGCAGCTTGCAAAATATTATCCTACTTTGTCTGCACAGGTGGGTTACAACTGGATTGCAATGGAGGACAATTTCAAGTTCAACAACTACAAATGGAATCCGTATTCAACCGGTACGATTGCCCTTACCATCCCTATCTTCTCTGGTGGGCAGAGATATAATGAACTTAGGAAGACCAGAGTACAGCAGGAGCAGTTGGCATTGCAGAAAGAGGATGCAATCAGACAACTTGAGATAAGCGTAATGCAGGTTCTCAATTCTCTTGAGACATGTCTCAAACAGTATGATGCTGCACAGAAGACAATTGAGGCTGCCCAGAACGGTTATGAAATTGCAAAAAGCAGATTTGACGTTGGTAGCGGTACCCTTCTTGAACTGCAAGATGCGCAGTTGGGTCTGTTGCAGGCAAGGTTGAACCTGAACCAGTCTGTATATACCTATATGACTCTCAAGTCTAACCTGGATAAAATCCTGGGTGTAAATGAATTTAATGAAAAATAATAAAGAAAAGATATGAAAAGACTAGTTAGAACATTATCATTTTTAATGTTGTCGGGAGTAATTTTCTCCTGCAATTCAGGACAGGAGAAGGCTGCTGCAACTGCTGTTGAGGCAGAGGTGATTCCACAGGTAAGGGTACAGCAGGTTTTTGAGAGGGAGGTTGAGCAGATTGAGACCTTTACTGCTACAGTTGAGGCTGAGACAAAGAACAAGATTGCCCCTCAGATGCCTTTGAGAATAAAGAGCATTCTTGTTGAAGTTGGCGATCAGGTGAAGAAAGGACAGGTGCTTGCAACTTTGGATGCTACAAATCTTGAGCAGGCAAAACTTAAAATGAAGAATGATTCAATTGAATTTGCCAGAATAGACAAACTTTATCAGGTAGGCGGCATTTCAAAAAGCAACTGGGACGGCATGAAACTGGCTGCAAGCGTTTCAAGAAGCAATTATGAGAACCTTCTTGAGAATACAGTTTTGAGGAGCCCAATCAACGGTATAGTAACTGAGAGGAACTATGATGCCGGTGACATGTACGGTGGTTCTCCTGTATATGTTGTAGAGCAGATCTCTCCAGTCAAACTTAAAGTGAATGTTTCAGAGAAACTATTTACCCAAATAAAGAAAGGAATGGAAGTGGATGTGAAACTGGATGTTTACGGTGATGAGGTATTCAAAGGCAAAGTTTCATTGGTTTATCCTACAATCAACGCTGCAACCAGAACATTCCCAGTTGAGATTACAATTGCAAATGCAAACCAGAGGGTACGTCCCGGCATGTTTGCAAGGGTTACCTTCTCTTATGGAACAGCAAACCACGTTGTAGTTCCGGACCAGGCTGTTGTTAAGCAGAGCGGTTCAGGTGACAGATATGTTTATGTATACAACAATGGTACAATTGAGTTCAAGAAGGTAGAACTTGGAAGAAGATTGGGTACAGAGTATGAGTTGGTAGGTGGTGTTGCTTCAGGTGACAATGTTGTTACAGAGGGACACTCAAGAGTGGTTAACGGCGGTAAGGCCGAGATTGTGAAATAAACTGCAAACGGAGTTTAAAATTAGAAAGATCAGAAAATGAGTTTATATCAAAGTGCGGTAAAGAAACCCATAACCACAGCCCTAATTTTTGTGGCAGTGGCTATATTCGGTCTCTTCTCCCTGATGAATATTCCAATTGACCTTATTCCGGAGATTGAGACAAATACTATCATGGTAATGACATCTTACCAGGGTGCGAACGCTTCTGATATTGAGAACAACGTTACCAAGCCTTTGGAGAACGTGCTCAATAGTGTGAGTGACCTCAAACATATCTCTTCAACTTCAAAGGAGAATGTGTCTGTAGTAGTTTTGGAGTTTGAGTATGGAACAGACATTGATGTTGCCACAAATGATGTCCGTGACAAACTGGATATGGTTACATCCATGCTTCCCGACAATGTTGATAACCCTATTATCTTCAAATTCGGAGCAGATGCGATTCCAATCCTTTTGCTGTCAGTTACAGCAGAGGAGAGTACACCAGGTTTGTACAAGATTCTGGATGATGCGGTTGCCAACCCATTGGCACGTATTGGCGGTGTAGGTACAGTTTCTGTAGCAGGTGCCCCACAGCGTGAGATTACAATCTATTGCGATCCTCACAAACTTGAGGCATATAATATTCCTGTTGAAACTATTGCAAATGTAATTGGTGCCGAGAACAGGAATACCCCTGCAGGACAGATTGACGTGGGCTCTAACACTTACTCTTTGCGTGTGCAGAAAGAGTTTGCAAGCGCAGATGAGATGAAAAATCTTGTAATAGGTGTCCATAATGGAAGTCCTGTATATCTGAAAGATGTTGCAACAATCAGGGATGGCCTTGAGGAGAGATCGAGAGAGACCTTCAACAATGGCAAGAAGGGAGGTATGATCATAATTCAGAAACAGTCTGGCGCGAACTCTGTGAATATCTCCAACAAGGTGATGGCAATGCTTCCTGACTTGCAGAAGAAACTCCCTTCAGATGTAAAGATTGATGTAATTGTAAATACTTCAGACAACATTGTAAATACCATCAACTCTTTGGTTGAGACAATTGCAATCACATTCCTGCTGGTAATGGTTGTGGTTTACCTTTTCTTGGGAAGATGGAGGGCTACATTCATCATTATGCTTACAATCCCTATTTCATTGTTGGCATCTTTGGTGTATCTGTTTGCTACAGGCAACTCGCTTAACATTATATCGTTGTCTTCGCTTTCAATTGCAATTGGTATGGTGGTGGATGATGCGATTGTGGTGTTGGAGAACGTTACTACCCATATTGAAAGGGGAAGCCGTCCAAAGAGTGCAGCCGTTTATGCTACAAATGAGGTGGCAATCTCAGTTATTGCATCTACCCTTACCATGTTGGCTGTATTCCTTCCATTGACAATGATCAGCGGTATGTCGGGAGTATTGTTCCGTCAGTTGGGATGGATTGTAAGTATCATTATGATTGTCTCTACAATTGGCGCTCTTACCCTTATTCCTATGTTGTGTTCGCAGATGTTGAGACTCAACCCTCATAAAGGCAAGTTCCAGCGTATTTTCCTTGATCCTTTCCACAGCTTCCTTACTTGGCTTGACGGAGCTTATGCAAAGTTGTTGAAATGGTGTGCAAGAAACAGGAAGACTACAATTTTTGCATCGTTTGTTTTGTTTGTTCTTGTGGTTATTGGTGGAGGCGCTTTGGTAAAGACAGAGTTCTTCCCTGCAACTGATAACGGACGTATCTCAATTACAGTTGAACTCCCTATGGGTACAAGACAGGAGATTACCAGAGACCTGGCCCTAGAACTTGTGAACAAATTCATGGCTAAGTATCCGGAGATTGTTACCTGTAACGTAAGTGAGGGTGCCTCAAGTTCAAGTGCGAGTGCATTTGAGATGATGCAGAGTTCGGGAACACATGCAATGAGTTTCAACATAAATATTGGCAGTGTTGAGGATAGGGAGAGAGGTTTGTATGAGATTTGTGATATGATGCGTAATGATTTGGCAGAATATACACAAATAAGAACCTTCCAGGTTATTGCAGGTGGCCAGAGCGGCGGAATGGGCGGTGAGGCTACCGTGGATGTTGAGTTGTACGGTTATGATTTTGAGGATACTGACAAGGCTGCCCTTATGGTTGAGCAGGGATTCCGCAGTATTCCGGGTGTAAAACAGGTAATTATCAGCCGTGATGAGTACACACCTGAGTTCCAGGTAGATTTCGACCGCGAGAAGATAGCCCTGAACGGCCTCAATACCAGTACAGTTTCAACTTATTTGAGAAACCGTATCAATGGTGTTACCGCATCTTATTTCCGCGAGGACGGTGAGGAGTATGACATCAATATCAGATATGCCCCTGAGTTCCGTACTACAGTAGAGGATATTGAGAACATCCTTATCTACAACGCTATGGGACAGGGTATCAGATTGCGTGACCTGGGTGAGGTTAAAGAGATTCTTACCCCTCCAGCAATTGAGCGTAAAGACAGGGAGAGACTTGTTACAGTTTCTGCTGTTGTTCCTCAGGGTATGGCAATGTCTGATCTGGTTGCAGCAACAAATGGCTTTATGGACAAGTTGGCTTTGCCAATGGGTATCAACTGGCAGTTGGGCGGTACTTATGAAGACCAGCAGGAGACATTTGGAGACCTCATTATGCTGATGGCCCTTATCATTATCCTTGTGTTCATTGTAATGGCGGCGCAGTTCGAGTCACTTACATATCCGTTTGTGATCATGTTCTCCATTCCATTTGCATTCGTGGGTGTGATTTTGGGATTCCTTGTTACCGGACAGCCTCTGAACGTAATGTCCATGATTGGTCTTATCATGCTTATGGGTATTGTGGTTAAGAACGGTATTGTGCTTATAGACTATATCATCCTTTGTAGAGAGAGGGGTATGGGAATTGTACATGCTATAGTAACGTCGGGAAGATCCCGTCTCCGTCCTGTACTTATGACTACAATGACAACAGTGTTGGGTATGGTGCCAATGGCAATTGGAACCGGTGAGGGTTCTGAGATGTGGAGAGGTTTGGGTACATGTGTGGCTTGGGGCCTTTCAGTATCTACCCTCATTACCTTGTTGATTGTTCCTGTAATGTATGCAGTGTTTGCAGGTAACGGCCTCAGGAAAAAGAGGAAAGCGGAGATTAAGGCTATGAAAGCCCTTGCAAAGTAATGTAAAATGCAAAAAAGAAAAGAGATGAAAGCAGTTTTTATATCATATAACCAGGCTTTTAAAGAGGAGATTCTGGATATTATGCTGAAAGCCGGTGTAAAGGGCTTTACAAACTGGGAAGAGGTTTCGGGTAGAGGGTCAAAAGGTGGTGACCCTCACCTTGGAGACCATGCCTGGCCTACTCTCAACTCTGCAATGATATCAATTGTGGATGACAGGATTGCAGAGGATTTTATGATGAGATTGAAAGTGTTGGATGAAAATAACCCACTTATGGGTCTAAGGGCCTTCAGTTGGGTTGTGGATTCTACAATTTAGGATAGTTTTAAAATTTTATGCGTCTGCCAAGGACTTTGCTTACAAGAAGGCTTTTAGGGTAGATGCCAACAGGTTGGTGACGGCGGTTGTCCTTGAGGGTGACCGCCGTTTCCTTTTTCATTCTGCGGAAACTGTTGTGGGCCTTTATTACAGAGGTGAAGAAACTCCATTTCAACTGCAGCAGGTAAATGATGGCAGTGAGCCCATCTACGCACATCCTTATGAATATATGCAGGTTGCGGTTCCCCCTCTTTTTTCCAAAAGCACTCCACCCTTCACTAACCGGAAGGTTCTTGTACAACATGAGGAGGTTATTGCGGTAATTGAGGAAAAGTTTCCTTGGTGAATTGTTAGGCAAAGTGCCCCCTCCAACATGGAATACACGGCTTTGCGGTACTGCCCATACCTGATGCCCTGCCAGTTGGGCCCGCCAGCAGAAATCAATCTCCTCCATATGGGCAAAGAACTTTTCATCCAAACCTCCCAGTTCCCTCCATACGGTGCTGCGTACCATCATACATGCTCCGGAAGCCCAGAATACCTGCATGGGATTGTCATATTGTCCGTTGTCGTATTCCACATCTGACAGGATCCTTCCCCTGCACAAAGGAAATCCCAGAATGTCAATGAAGCCGCCGCATGCCCCGGCATATTCAAACATTTCTTTTCCGGAATCTTTTGGAGTAAATCTTCCCGACAAGTCCTCACCGCCTGTCTCCTGTATGCACAACTGCTGGTGTACCCCCTCAGAAAGCATTTTGGGTTGGCATATTCCGGCCTGCGGGTGGGAGTCCATGAATTCCACCAGTGGCTCCAGCCAGTTGTCGGGAACAAGAATATCAGAGTTGAGGAGAATGAAATATTCTGCCTCCACCTGTTTGAGTGCCCTATTGTAACCGCCGGTAAAACCGTAGTTTTCCCTGAAGGGGATGATTCTGGTTTGAGGATAATTCTCCTTCAGATATTGTATGGAGTTGTCTGTAGAGCCGTTGTCGGCTACAACCAGTTCCACTTTTTTCCCCTCCAGTGAAGCAGGGGTATTGGCAACCAGGGCCGGGATATATTTTTTCAGGAACTTTTCTCCGTTCCAGTTAAGGATTACAACGGCAACTTTACTCATGACACCGCAAATATAACCATTTTACTATCTGTTTTGGACTTAAATTGTTCAAAAAACGCCAAATATTTATATCTTTGCCAAATATGTTTAACAATTTGGAATAAAAGAAACCAAATATTACTAATTCAAAATTTATAATTTATGTTCAAGAATCATCCTAAAGGGTTGCTTGCAGCAGCTCTAAGTAACATGGGAGAGCGTTTCGGATACTATATCATGAACGCTGTACTTGTACTTTTCCTATGTTCAAAATTCGGTTTGAGCGAGGGCGCCAGCAGCGCAATTTACTCTGTATTCTACGCAGGTATCTATATTCTCGCTCTTGTTGGTGGTCTTATCGCTGACCGTACCCAGAACTACAAGGGAACCATCAAGACCGGTCTTATCATCATGGCAGTAGGATATGTTATCCTTTCCATTCCTATCCTTGCAACTGCAGAGAACACAACCTGGTTGCTTTCACTCACTTGTGTTGCACTCTTCCTTATCGCATTCGGTAACGGCCTGTTCAAAGGTAACTTGCAGGCTATAGTAGGTCAGATGTATGACGACTTTGAGGCTGAGGCAGCAAAGAAAGGTCCTGAGGCTCTTAAAGAGGCTAAAGACAAACGTGATGCAGGTTTCCAGATTTTCTACGTATTCATTAATGTCGGTGGTCTTGTTGCTCCGTTCGTGGCTCCAATTTTGCGCCAGTGGTGGTTGGGTTCCAACGGTATGGTTTACAATGCACAGCTTCCAGCCCTTTGCCATGAGTATATCAATGCTGCAGCCACAATGGCTCCAGAGGCTCTTGCAAACTTGCAGCAGCTTATGACAGCAGCAGGTGGACAGATTGCTGATATGGCTACATCTTGCCAGCACTATCTCCAGATTTTCAATGAGGGTGTACACTACTCATTCATCGCTTCAGTTGCAGCAATGGTGATTTCATTGGTTATCTTCTTCATTTCACAGAAGACTTTCCCTACACCTGCAAAGAAAGCGGCTGCACAGAATGTAAATTACACTGCAGAGGAGAAAGCAGCAATGGCAAAAGAGATCAAACAGAGAATGTATGCATTGTTTGCAGTGCTTGGTATCGTTATCTTCTTCTGGTTCTCATTCCACCAGAACGGCCAGTCACTTTCATTCTTTGCACGTGACTTTGTGGATTCATCGGCAGTTGCTCCAGAGATCTGGCAGGCTATCAACCCATTCTTTGTAATTACCCTTACACCTGTAGTTATGGCAATTTTTGCAGCACTTGCAAGAAAAGGTAAAGCCATCTCTACTCCTCGTAAGATTGCTATAGGTATGTTCATTGCAGGTTTGGCATTCCTGTTCCTTGCAATTTTCTCTGTAATGAAAGGTTATCCTTCTGCAGACTCTTACAAGGCACTTCCAATTGCAGAACAGATGGCTCAGAAGGCTCACTGGTGGGTACTGATTGTAGTTTACTTCTTCCTTACTGTTGCTGAGTTGTTCATCTCTCCACTCGGATTGTCATTCGTATCAAAAGTTGCTCCTAAGAACCTTCTTGGACTTTGCCAGGGTCTATGGCTTACCGCTACCGCTCTTGGTAACCTCCTTTTGTGGATTGGACCTCTTATGTACAACGCTTGGCCAATCTGGCAGTGCTGGACAGTATTCCTTGTAGTATGTCTTGTATCTATGGGCGTTATGCTTGGTATGGTTAAATGGTTGGAGAAAGTTACTGCGTAATTTTTCTGCAACACCTTATAATGGGAGTCTGGGCCAAATGGCTCAGACTCTTTTTTTTATACAAAATCACGTCGTGATTTTGTAGCATTTGTGATTTTTTCATTAAATTTGTTTTTGTGCTTGATTGCGGGAGGTGTTGTCGGGAGGAAAAAGTTAAGGAAGATGCAGAAATTGTTGTTCTGGATATTGTGGGGAAGCATGTATGTGGTTTCCCTGTTACCGAGGAGGGTATTTTATATCCTCTCGGATATCTGTGCATTCTTCCTGAACCTTTTCGGTTACCGCAGGAGTGTGATAGATGTGAATATGGCCCGCAGTTTCCCGCAGTTGAAATATGGTGAGATAAAGAAACTCCGCAAAGGGTATTACAGGTATATGCTGGATCTTACTTTTGAGAGCATCTGGGCAATTACCGCCTCACAGAAGGAGATTTGTGAGGTTATTTCTGTTCCCGACAGATCTGTGATGGATGAACTGTGCAGCAGGTACCCCAAGATGGTGGTGGTGGTTGGACATGTTGGGAATTGGGAACTTTTTGGGGGAGTTACAGGACCGGGCGGAGCAAGTGCAACCGGAGGTTTTGCATTGCACAATATCTATTTGAGTTACAAGAGGGCCAAGAACAAGGCGTTTGATGCATTTTTTGTAAAGATGAGGATGCTGGCATTCAGAAAATCAGGGAATGGAGGTCATATTCTTGAGTCCAAAAGCATTGTAAGGCATATCCTCAAGGACAGGAAGGCTACCGGCCTCTATATTTTCATTGCAGACCAGTCTCCTAAAGATGAGAGGGTGGTGGTGAAGTTCCTCAATCAGCCTACACTTATGTTGGCAGGTGCGGAGTATGTTGCCTCAAGATTGGGAATCCCAATGGTGTATATGGGAATTGACAGGGTGGCACGCGGCAAGTATGAGATTAATTTCAAACTTATTGAGGAGAATACAAAAGGGGTGGAGCACGGGGAACTCACAAGAAGATTTGCATACTATTTGCAGGAAGACATTTTTGCAAACAAGGTAAACTGGTTGTGGAGCCACAAGCGGTGGAAGAGGGATTTCCTTCCGCAGGAGGCAGATGAATATGAACGGATTTATGGCACAAGGCCATTTGTAAATTGATAATATGAACAGAATCAGATTGTTTTTGGCAGCCATTATGGTAGTGGGTATGTTCCCACAGGCTGTTGCACAGGTTTTGAATGTGAATGAGCAGGCACCTGCGGGTACTGTTGTGTATTCTTTGCCAAGTACAACAATAGTGCTGAAGGTAACGGCGGAACATGAGTCATACCAGGCTGGACCCTATGCCCAATATGCAAAGAAATACCTGGGTATAGATGTGAGGGGAGCGAGTGGTGACTTCTATAGGATAAAGTCAATAGAAATGACCCCATATATTGAGGCTGATCCATCGGTTTCTGCTGCCGTGAACCTTCAGGGATCAAAAGTGGCGGCTGCAAATTTCCTTCAGATGGGAAGCCAGGGGCTTGTTGTACTTTCTGACAGTTATACAGGCAAACCTGTACAATGGAGATTCCCTGCTGCAGTGGATGCAAGGGAGTTCTTTGCAGGTACTGCATCAAATATTGACAATATCTCAACAGTGCTTTACAAAACAGTTATGGGGGAAGAGGGGATAGAGAAGATTCCTGTAAAGCAGGATCAGTCTGTGGTAAAGAGTCTTGAGAAGAAGGCTGAGGAGACAGCTGAGATGATTTTCAAATTGCGCCAGAAGCGGATTGAGATTATTACTGGAGATACGGATGCAACTTTTTCGGGAGAGGCAATGGGTGCAACATTGGCCGAAATAAAGAGGCTTGAGGAAGAATATATGAGTATGTTTGTGGGAAAGAGTGTCTTTGATGAACAGACAGCGGTTTTTGATGTTGTACCTCAGGCAACCAACCAGAAACATATTTATATTGCGTTCAGAATTTCAGAAACTCAGGGTTTGCTCCCGTCAAACTATATGCAGGGAAGGCCTGTTGTTATGGAATTGTTGCAGGATAAGGAGCCTATTGCTCCTACTGCTGTAACTGAGGCGGTAATGAATACAAAGGGACGTGTCGCCTACAGGAAGCCAGTAACTGTAATTGCCAAAGTGATGGATGGACAGAAGGTGCTTTTGCAGACAAGGGTGCCGGTATATCAGTTGGGTAAGATAATGAGTTTCCCTGTTGAAACCTTGATGAGATAATTTTTATAACACTAAAAATACACGTTGATATGAGTACAATTGCAGATTTGTCTCCACAGATTGTGTGGAAGAACTTTTATGATTTGACACAGATCCCGCGCCCTTCAAAATTTGAGCAGGAGGCTGCAAAATATATCTGTGAGTTTGGAAAGAAACTTGGCTTGGAGTCTTTCCAGGATGAGATTGGTAACGTAATTATCAGAAAACCTGCAACTCCTGGTATGGAGGACAGAATGGGTATCATTCTTCAGGCCCACATTGATATGGTTCCTCAGAAGAACAATGATGTTGAGCACGATTTCAAGAAGGATCCTATCAAACCAAGGATTGTAGGCAATATGGTTTATGCTACCGGTACTACTCTTGGTGCTGACAACGGTTTGGGTTGTGCAGTTGCTATGGCAGTATTGGAGTCAAAAGATATGGTTCATGGACCTATTGAGGTTCTTATAACCATTGATGAGGAGACCGGTATGACAGGTGCCCGCGCGCTTAAACCAGGTGTGCTTAAAGGTGATATCCTCATTAACCTTGATTCAGAGACTGAGGGTGAACTTTATGTCGGTTGTGCAGGTGGCTTGGATTGCTCAGCAACATTCAAATACAATACAGAGGCAGTTCCTGCAGGTTATGTAGGTCAGGTGCTTAATGTCAAAGGTCTTGTTGGTGGCCACTCAGGTATGGATATTATCCTTTATCGTGCAAATGCAAATAAGGTTATGACAAGGGCATTGCTTCCTTTGTTGAGGGATCTTGATGCAAGACTTGTTTCTGTTGAGGGCGGCAATATGCGTAATGCTATCCCAAGGGAGGCTGTTGCTGTAATTGCAGTTCCTGCAGACAAACTTGAGGCTGCAAAAGCACTTGTTGCAAAAGTTGAGGCAGAGGTTAAAGTTGAGTATGCTGCAACTGACAAGGATGCCAAAGTATATCTTGAGGATGCTCCTCTTGCTGCAGAGGCAATTGAGCAGAAAGTTGCCCTCAATTTGTGCAAGGCTTTGTATGGTTGTCCAAGCGGCGTAGAGAGAATGAGCGATGCAATGCCGGGTTTGGTTGAGACTTCAAACAACATGGCAATTGTAAAATCGGAGAACGGTACAATAAGCGTACACTCTTTGATGAGAAGTTCTGTTGATACAGCAAAAGATGACCTTGCTGAGAGAATGCGTGCAGTATTTGAGTTGGCAGGAGCAGAGGTTTCATTCAGAGGAGGATACTCAGGATGGGCACCAAATATGGCTTCTCCAATCCTTAAGGAGATGAAGGCTGTATATGAGAAACTTTATGGCAAGCAGCCTGCAGTTATGGCTATCCATGCAGGTCTTGAGTGCGGTATCCTTGGCGGTACATACCCTAACTGGGACATGGTTTCATGTGGCCCTACTATCTTCTCTCCTCACTCACCGGACGAGAGAGTTGAGATTGACTCAGTAGGCAAATGGTACGATTTCGTTGTTGAGGTGCTTAAAGAGGCTCCCAAGAAATAAAGATGAAGGGAAATGATGTAGAAGGCGGCCAAAAAATTGGCCGCCTTTGATTTTATATGCTAACTTTGTCACAGGATAGGTATAATATGAAATTTTCGGGATACATATATATATTGTTGCTTCTGTTATTGGTGTCATGTACAGGTGAAGGAGTTTCTCCGGAACTTGAAAAGGCGCTGTATCATTTTTATATGGGGCAGACATACCAGCAGGAACATAAGTATTATGATGCTATGGAGGAGTTCCTCAAGGCTGAGGAATTGAGTGCCCCTACTGATAAAGTGGTTCTGAAAGGGCAGATATGCAGGCTCAAAGGGGAACTGTATGCCCATAAGATGGATTATCCGAATGCACTTGAGATGTTTTCCAGGGCA
Organism: Candidatus Egerieisoma sp.; assembly: GCA_045592325.1. Lineage (GTDB taxonomy): Bacteria > Bacteroidota > Bacteroidia > Bacteroidales > UBA932 > Egerieousia. Next base: position 48,430 of record JAZNUM010000004.1, on the reverse strand, counting down.
TTGGAATTTTTTGAGTTGGCAGGATCTGATGTGAGGGAGCACAAGATGTTTGTGTATGAGGGAATAGCAGAGGTCTATGGAGTGAACGGAAATGTGGAGGAATCCATACATTATTATAGGGAGGCCTCGCAGCAGGCATTGCAGATGAGAAGCAAAATGCTGTTCAGCCCTCAGGATAGCGCGGTGGTAGATAAGGAGAATCTGTTCAATGATGCGCTAATGAGGTATTCAACACAGATTGCAGCATTGTATTGCAGACTTGAGGGGGGGGAGGATAAGGCTCTGGCGCAGTTGGACAGTACTTATAACAAATTCAATGACAGTATCACAAATCCTTTGGATTACCCGCTTCTTGCAAAAATTTATCTCAAGAGGGGAGAAGTGGGGAAATCGTCGGGATACTTGGAGCAATATTCCCGACAAGTGGGCAATATAGGTCTTGCTGCAGAAAAACTGGCAGATCTGTATTCTGTTTCTGCACAGGTGGCTTTGGCAAAAGGGGATTATAAAGGGGCCTCTGAGGCGATGGGCAAGTATATAAGGATAAAGGATTCCCTTGAGTTTGCTGCAAGAAGTGAGTCAGTGAGGGAGGCGGAGCAGCAGTTTTGGCAAAGAAGGCTTGAGGAGGAGAACTATGAAATGAGGGTGCGCAATATAAGCGTGCTGGCGATATGTTCCGTTGCATTTATTGTTCTGGTGGGGGGAGTGATTGTTGTGGCAAGAAGATACAGGAAAAAACTTATTCAGAAAAACCATCTGCTTGAGGAGTATGCAGAGAATATTGAGAAATTGGGAACGAGGGTTGAAAATGCTGAGAATTCCAAAGACAATCTCCTTTCACAACTGGATGTACAGAAGGCAAAGGAGAAAGAATTGAAGGTACTCCTTGAGAACCGCTTTGCGGAGGTGAGGGAATTGGTAAGGACATATTATGAGTTTGGCAATTCCAAGAAACTCCAGAAGAAGGTTGATGACCTTATGAAACTTCAACTCAGCGGAGACAATTTTGAGGTGATGGAGCAGGTGGTAAATGCAAAGAACAATGATGTCATAAGGAAAGTGAGGGAGAAGTATCCAAACCTTAAGGAGGATAACCTCAAATTGCTTAACCTTATTTATGCCGGTTTTTCTGCACAGGAGATAAGTGTAATTCTTAATGATACCCCTCAAAATATTTATGTAAGGAAGAGCCGTCTGAAAAAGACCATACAGGAACTGATTTTAAGCGATCCCCAGATGAATTTCAGTTAAGGAAAACCACTTGCAAGATTTTGCAAGAAAGTCTATAGTTTAGATGACTGTAAATCAGTATATTGAGAATTTAACTTGCAATATTAAAAAGCCCGGATTTTTAGGTGGTACGGGATATTTGACATATCTTTGCATCGGTGAAATTTGAGTATTAAGCAAGTATTTTTATAGTTGAACTGCTGCCCTCTGCTCCATTAAATTGGAACGTAGGGCAGCAGTTTTTTTGTATGTTTGGGAAAAGTTTATATCTTTGCAGCCCCAAGTAGTGGAAATTCTTGTATTTAAAGATTCAACTGCTTGTAACTAAACTATTTATTAATTTAATCTTTTAACAAAATGTTAAAACAGTACGAGACCGTTTTCATTGCAACTCCCGTTTTGTCTGATGCACAGATGAAGGAAGCGGTAGCCAAATACTTGGATTTTATCAAGGAGAATGGCGGTGAGGTTGTATATGAGCAGGATTGGGGTCTAAGGAAATTGGCTTATCCAATCCAGAAAAAAACCACAGGTTTTTATCACCTTATAGAGTTCAAGGCTGAGCCTGCATTCATTTCAAAACTTGAGACTCAGTACAGACGTGATGAGAGAATTATCCGTTTCCTCACTTTCGCAATGGACAAACACGCTATTGCATACGCTGAGAAAAGAAGAGCTAACCAGACTGAACAAAAATAATTAGGAGGTAAAAATTATGGCAAATCCAGTTAACAACGAAATTCGTTACCTTAACCCTCCTACAGTAGAGGTTAAGAAGAAAAAATACTGCCGTTTCAAAAAAGCAGGTATCAAATATGTAGATTACAAGGATGCAGAGTTCCTTAAGAGATTCCTTAACGAGCAGGGTAAAATTCTTCCTAGAAGACTTACCGGTACTTCTCTTAAGTTCCAGAAAAAGGTTGCTCAGGCAGTTAAACGTGCAAGACACCTTGCTTTGCTACCATACGTAACAGATTTATTGAAATAAGGAGGACTATAAGATGGAAATTATACTTAAACAGGATGTTGACCATTTGGGTCACAAGGATGACGTAGTAGTAGTTAAGAACGGCTACGCAGTAAACTATCTTATTCCTCAGGGAATGGCTATTATGGCTACTCCATCTGCAAAGAAAGTACATGCAGAGAACATGAGACAGAGAGCTCACAAAGAGGCTAAACTTAGAGAGGATGCTCAGGCAATGGCTGCAAAACTTGAGGGCGTACAGGTAACTGTTGCCACTAAAGTTAGCGCTACCGGCAAAATCTTCGGTTCAGTTAACAACATCCAGGTTGCTGAGGCTCTTGCTCAGAAAGGTTTTGAGGTTGACAGAAGAAACATCACTATTGTTGATGCTGCAAAACTTCAGGAGGTTGGTATCTATGATGCAAACGTAAAATGCTACAAAGACATCAAGGCTACCATCAAAGTTGAGGTTGTTGCTGAGTAATTTCTTCAGACGCAATATGGGCTGCTTCCGTAAGGGAGCAGCCTTTTTTATTTTGTGGGGTAAACAATAGGGCACCCATATTGTTGATTTTACATCACTTATCAACAATAAAGGTACTATATATGAAGCAGATGATAATCACTGTCCTCACCTCTTTCCTTTTGGGAATCCCTGCAACAAAGGATGGTTTGGAAGGGGTATGGGAGACCTCCAAACATGATTCAAGAATTGAAATATCCCAGAATCCCGACGGTACATTCTCCGGAAAGATAATCTGGGCACAACCTCCACATGAGTCCTTTGTGGGAACCATGGTTATGAAGGGGGTTACATACTCCAAATCGCAGGGATGCTACAGATGTCCATGGATCTATGATCCGAGACTGGGCATATCAGCCCATGCAAAAATTACCCTCAGTGGGGATACAATGCATGTACAGGCCACCAAGGGTATAATTTCAAAAAAAGAGGTTTTTACCAAACTCTCCAAGTAACTATTCAATGGCGAATCTGCATACTACATTTATTGAAAGGCTCTTTTTGGATACTTCAAGTTCAACACTTTCCTCTTCAACGATGGATGCATCTGTATTCTGGGCGGTTGCGAATGATTTCATCATAACCCTGCCGTTTGCTGAGGAATCGAAACTGTAGTAGTTCTGCATATAAATGGCTTTTCCTGCCCTGCTCCCTACGGCCTGTGCAAGTATTGCAGCATTCTCCTGTGCTTTTTGGGCAGCCTCTGTAAGGAGGCTGTTCTTTACTTCCCTTTCCAAAGAGTCCGAGATCTCTATTCTGGATATCCCTACGCGGGCAATCTTAAGGTCATTAAGGGCTTCAATGGCACTGCCGGCCACAGATGCCGAATTTACCTTAAGGGTATAGTCCCTTGAGGCATATATATTGTTTTTCCGGAATGTCCCTGTTTTAAGGGTGCTCCCCATACTGTTTACGGTTAGGGCTTCCTTTACATCAATCCCAATGGCTTTAAGTGAGGCAATCATCTCCTTCTCCTGCTCTTCCACTGAAATTTTTCCCTTGTTGTCCTTTTCAGTTATGGTAATTCCAAGGAATATCTCGTCGGGAGTAACCTCTTTGCTTACCCTTACTGAGGTTTCTATGAATTTTTCTGTAGTGTTTTGTGCAAAAATGCCACTAATTGAACATAGGGCAACAATTGCAGTTGCAACAAGTAGTTTCATAACGGATGTTTTTATGTTTATGATATTACAAAATCAAAATATATGCCAAAAAAATTAACATATTATACAACAAAGTAATGCAATTATCGTTACATTTGAAACTGAATTTAAAATAACTAGGAATGAAAAGAAAATTATTTTTATCTCTTGTGCTGAGCCTTGTAGCCTTTTTGGGCTTTGCACAGGTTAATCCTCAGGCTCCGCTGGAGTTGGATAAAAAAGTATTGTACGGTAAGTTGGACAATGGTCTCACTTATTATGTAATGCATAATGAGAAACCTGCACAAAGGGCAGATTTCTATATTGTAACCAATGTGGGTGCGGTGCAGGAGACACCGGACCAGGACGGTCTGGCCCACTTCCTTGAGCACATGTGCTTCAACGGTACAAAACATTTCCCTGGGAAGGGGATTATCTCCTATATGGAGAGCATAGGTTGTGCCTTTGGAGCAAACATCAATGCCGGTACCGGTTATGAGATGACATCATATATGCTCAATAATGTACCTGTTACCAGGGAGGGAATCATAGACAGTTCGCTCCTTATCCTGTTCGACTGGTCTGCATTTGTAACCAACGATCCTGCAGAGATAGATGCTGAGCGCGGCGTTATCCTTGAGGAGAAGAGGACCCGTGACACATACCAGTGGAGACAGCAGGTGGCTATGATGAAGACCCTGTTCAAAGGTTCTGCCCTGGAGAATGTATCTTTGATAGGCTCCGAGGAGAATCTGAAGAACTTCAAGCCAGAGTCCCTTGTAAACTTCTACAAGACCTGGTACAGACCTGACATGCAGTCAATCATTGTAGTAGGTGATGTGGATGCCGAGGCTGTAGTGGGCAAGATTAAGGATTTGTTCGGCCAGTTGCCAAAAGCAGAGAACCCTAAGGCAAAACAGCCTGTTGTGGTTCCCGACAATACAGAACCTCTTGTAACCATATTCACAGACAAGGAGAACAACTCTACAGGTGTAATGTTGGCAGTTAAGAGCCCTGCAATTCCTATGCAGTACCGCGGTTTGGGTCTGGCAATGCTGAACGACCTTATGGAGAGCCTTGTAAGTGCAATGGTAAATGAGAGACTTACAGATATATCAAGAAAAGCAGATGCGCCATTCCTTAATGCAAGTTTCGGTTTTGGTAATTTGAGCAATGACCTTCACGCCCTTATGGCAGATGTTTCATCAAAGGATGGTGAGGCAATACCTGCTTTCACAGCACTTATGACAGAGTTGGAGAGGGTAAAGAGATACGGCTTTACTCCCGACGAGTTTGAGCGTGCAAAAACCAATATCCTCAAAAGATATGAAACTGCAATGAACAATGCCGAGAGCCGTCAGAACCCTCAGTTTGTGAATGCATTCATAAGCCACTTTACTCAGGGTAAGCCATATATGGATCCTGAGTATGCATACAACACTGTACAGCAGTATCTTGCAATGCTTTCACCTGAGATGTTGAACATGGCAGCAAAACAACTTTACGGAGACAACAATATTGTATTGTTCTACACTGCTCCTGAGAAGGAGGGGCTTGCAGTTCCTACCCAGGCAGAACTTACAGCCGTACTTGCTGCCGTTAAAACTGCAGAGATTGAGGCTCCAAAGGCTGAGGTGTCAAATGAACCTCTGATGGATCCTTCAACCCTTAAAGGTTCAAAGGTTAAAAAGGAGGAGGCCGGTGAATTTGGTACAACTGTATGGACATTGGCAAACGGAATGCAGGTTATAGTAAAACCTACAGAGTACAAGAAGGATGAGGTAATGATAAAGACTGTAGCAAATGGTGGCCGTTCAATCTTGGCAGATGAACTCATGCCTTCATTTGAGAGCAACGTTTTTGCTACATACCTTAATGGCAGTGGCGTGAGCAAGTTCCCTAAGAGCCAGTTGACCAAGATGCTTACAGGCAAAGTGGTGGCTGTTTCTCCATACATTGGTGATCTTGAGCATGGTGTTACAGCAGGCGGTTCCCCTAAAGATATTGAGACAATGATGCAGCTGATGTATCTCTTCTACACCCAGCCACGTTTTGAGGCATCTGAGTTTGAGGCAGGCTTCAACCAGTTGAAGGCAATTGTACCTAACATCCTCAAACAGCCTAATATGGTGTTCTCAAAAGTGCTTCAGGAGACAATGTTGAGCAACTCTCCAAGAAGGCCTTTCATTTCTGAGGAGATGTTGGAGAAAGTAAGTATAGAGAATATAAAGAAAGGCTATACCCAACTTATGGCAGATCAGAGAGGTCTGAAAGTTTATATTACCGGTAATGTAAACCTTGAGGAACTCAAACCTATGGTTGAGAAATATATAGGCTCACTTCCAGTTCTTTCAAAGAAAGGTACTTCATGGGTTGACGAGGGAATCCAGGCTCCGCAGGGTATTAAGAAGAACCACTTCACAACCCCTATGGAGACTCCTAAGACATCTGTTGCCATAATCTACAATGGAAAGATGGAGAAGAATCTTGCAAATGATGTAAGGATGTCTGTATTGAGCAGTGTACTCGACCAACTTTATACCAAGACAATCCGTGAGGATGAGGGCGGTACATACGGTGTAAGTACAATATCGGAGATTGCAGGCGAGCCAAAACCTGAATTTGCAATAATGATCATCTTTGATACAGATGTGGCAAAAGCGGCCAAACTTATAGAACTTGCAAAACAGGGATTGAAGGATATAGCCCAGAATGGTCCTAATGCTGAGTATGTTACCAAAGCAAGGGAGAACATGGTCAAAGCCTTCCCTGAGAAACAGATCCACAACAGTTACTGGCATAATCTTGCATACCAGTACTACTCTTTTGGCAGGAACAACTACAAAGATTATGTGGAGACCGTAGAGAAGGTGGCAACCCCTGAGTCAATCCAGAAATTTGTGCAGGAGATCCTTTCACAGGGCAACGAGTTTGAACTTGTGATGAATCCTGCAAAGTAATCTGTTCAGGATAATGTAAAAGAAAACTGTCGGGAAGAATGATCCCGACAGTTTTTTTATTGTGTATTGGGCAGATTATACAATCATTCCGCCAAATTCGCCAAGGAATTTTCCTTTTTCAAGTGTGTGTACACCATTTACTATCACATGCTCAATGCCTGGAGAGTACTGGTGAGGGTTCTGGTATGTGCAGGCCTCAGCAATGGTATCAGGATTGAAGATTGTGATGTCGGCAGCGTAGCCCGGTACGAGAAGGCCTCTCTCCTTCAATCCAATCCTTGAGGCAGGGAGTGCGGTACATTTGTGGATGGCTGTCTGAAGATCACAAATCTTATCCTCTCTTATGTATTTTCCAAAGAATCTTGGGAATGTTCCGTATGATCTTGGGTGAGGAATCTCTGTACTCAATGGACCCTGTGGAGAGTAGACGCTTCCGTCTGAAGCAGGCATACCCAACTCGTGTGAAAGGAACATCTGTACATTCTCATCTTTCATTGCAAAGCCAACCATCTGCAGATAGTACTCAGAAAGGAGAATCTTCTTTATCATTGGCCAAGGCTCAAGACCTGTAAGTTTACAGCACTCCTCAACGTTCTTGCCTGAGAACATTGCGTTTTCAGGTTTGTCACAGGCTGCAATAAGTACATTCTGAGGACCGCCCAATCTCTTCAGACGGCTGTCAGCATATGCAGCAATGATCTTCTCTGTCCTTGGATTGCGGATTCTTGCCTGAACCTCCTCCATTGATCCCTGTCTCATGTCAAGTGGAACAAAACAGTTCATGCCGGTAGAGAATGCAATGTAAGGGTAGCGGTCAAATGCCACATCAATACCCTCGGCCCTTGCCTGCTCAATAAGTTTGAGCATATTTGGAGCCTTGTGCCAGTTGGCTGCATTCTGAGCCTTCAGGTGTGATATCTGAAGCCTTACACCAGATTTGCGTGCAAGGTCAATAGCCTCTGCTATAGCCTCTTCAACGTGGTCATCCTCATTCCTCATATGGATTGCAAACAGGCCGTTGTGTTTGGCAACAACCTTAAGGAGTTCTATAATCTCCTCATTGCTTGCATACGAACCTGGAGCATATTCAAGACCGCAAGAGAGTCCGAGGCTGCCCATTGCCATCTCCGCATCAAGTAGTGCAATCATCTTCTTCATCTGCTCAGGGGTTGCCTTTACGGCGTTGTCACCTACAACGGCAGAGCGCAACTGCCCCTGTCCTGTATATGTCTTGTAGTTTATGCCTATCTTTTTGGCCCTCAGTGCATCATAGAACCCGTCCAGATCCTTCCAGAAAGGGAATCCGTGCCTTAGAGTCCCCTGTTTTGATGCAAAATACTCATCTGAGTAAGGGAACGGTGAATCTCCACAGTTACCGCCTATATCTGTTGTTACACCCTGGTAGATCTTGCTGTCACCAACAGGGGCCACCAGCAGATTTGTGTCTGTATGCGAGTGTATGTCTATGAATCCTGGAGAAACAGCCAAACCTTCTGCATCAATTACTTTGCAGTGCTCTGCAAGGTTCTTGAGATTGCCGAGTTTTCCGATCTCCACAATTTTTCCATCCCTGATGCCAACCATGGCGTTCTTCAAAGGAGCCTTCCCGTCTCCGCAGTAAACTACGCCATTGGCAATGATTGTGTCAAAATGCTCTCTGGTGGTGCAAGAAGTGAAGAAGGAGCCAAAAGATGATGCTCCAATCATTGCAACACCTGCTGCACCTGCCCCTGCAGCGGCTGTCTTGAGGAACCCTCTGCGCGACATTCTGGTGCTTTCGTCCAAATTCTTTTTCAGATTCTTGTTTTCCATTGTGTATAGTTTTGTGTTGTTATAATCTTCTCTGGTGAACCCCTTTTGTGGCGTAAACTTTCATCCGGTCCTGCTCCCCGTATACCAGAAGAGCATCCATATCGCTCCTGTTTTCCAGAAATTCCTTTGCCTTTTCAAGTCCAATAACCATAAGGTATGTGGCATAGGCATCTGCAGTGGTGGCATCTGATGCCAAAACGGTGGCGCTTAACAGATTATGCTTTACAGGTCTCCCTGTTGACGGATCAATGGTGTGGGAAAACTTTTCGCCCTCCTCAACGTAGAATTTCCTGTAGTTGCCGGATGTTACCAGTCCTTTTCCCGACAACTCTATGATTGCCTGGACAGATTCTCCCGGTACAAAATTGCCGTCAAGAGGCTTGTCTATTGCAACACTCCATTCTTTTCCTTTGGCGTTGACCCCCTTGCACATTATCTCACCTCCAACCTCAAGCAAATAGTTTCTGATTCCCATCTTTTCCAGATTGCGGCATATATAATCGCATGTATACCCCTGGGCAATGGCGTTGAAATTCACTTTCATCCTAGGATCAGCCTTCTTGAGAAAATGCGCTTTGGCCGTTGTGTCATAAATGATGGAAAGCTTGTCCATTCCAACAAACTGGAGTATGCTGTCAATCTTCTCTCCGGTAACTGTCCCCTTCTCCTTGAAACCGAATCCCCATATATCAAAAAGAGGTGCTGCAGATATGTCAAATGCCCCTTCCGTTGATTCATAAACCTCTTTTGAACGGTTGAAGCACTCAATGAACAATGAATCAAGCACAGGGCTTTCTCCTCTGTTTATCCTTGAAACCAGCGATGTTGAGTCATATCCGCTTAAGGAGTTGTTTATCTGGTTGAAATATTTTGTCAGACTGTCGGGAACATTATACTGCTCTCCAGATTCCGTACGCTCATAGACAAGGTGGAAGGTCCCCCCCTGGGCAAAACCGTCCAATGTGAGGTAGATATTGTTCCGGCTGTTGCATCCTGTTGCCAATGTGACAATTATGATACTGACTGCAAGTATGCAGAATGCCCCGGATTTCTTAATGAGTCCCATATTGTCCCTTTTTGTTACTGATTGTGCTTTTTTAATGGCACGATTTTAGTACAAATTTAGAAAAAATATTACTTTTGCGGTTATCTTTTACTAATTATAACAAATGAAGACAGAGAGAGTAGGGGCTGCTGCCCCAAAGATTTTCAGGCCTGCAAAGTTTGCAGCACTTTTGATGGTTTCCATTGCTATGGTATTGGGAGCATGCAGCAAAGATGATGAGGAAGAGGGAACAGATATAAAATATCTTGACGGTTCGCCATATTTTGGACTCCCGGTATATGCAATGATAGGAGAAGTAATTGAGGTTACAGCCAGTGGCGTTTCTACGGAGGGGGTAAAATATTCCTGGAGTTTTCCTGGATTGGATTCAGTTTCTGTTGCCGGAGCAGGAAAAGAGACCATAAGGCTCAGAATACCGGATTCACTGGGCGTTTTCAAGATTACTGCAACAGCAAGTGCCGGGGAGGAGTACTACAGTGCAATTTATACCAATGAACTTATGTCGGTAGGAAAGGAATCCCTTACCGGAGTTGAGGCTTCTGAGAATGTATTCAAGGATCCGAGGGACGGCAGGGAATATGGCATTGTGGAGATAGGCAATCTTGAGTGGTTTGCGCAGAACCTAAATTGGGCAGGAGCAGGACATGGGTACGGCAAGACAGAAGCCGGTGCCTATGTATTCGGAAGACTGTATACCTGGAATGATGCTACAGGAGGTGTGACCGCCAGCGGACTCGGCAAAGGTGTACAGGGCGTATGTCCTGAGGGCTGGAGCATACCTACATCTGAAGATTGGGTAGATCTTGCAAAGGCTGTGAACGGTGGCAAGGATGTTACATTCATAGAGGACTGGAAAGGCATAGCAGGAAAACTTATGGTAAACGCAAAATTCAACGGCTATCAGGTATGGCCATATTCACCTGATGTTGAAATCACAAATGACTATGGGTGGAATGCGTTGGCAGGCGGTTCCAGCTACAACAACTACAACAATTACAACAATGTCCTTTCATATGGCTTCTGGTGGAGTTGTACAGAGAGAGACAGCAATTATGCTCATTATAAATACATTTTCAGCGAGTATCCGAACGTTTCAACAGCATTTACTGCAAAGGATGGCATGGGTGCTTCAGTAAGATGTGTAAGACTTAAAAAATAACTGATATGAAAAAAGGATTGGTTTCGCTTTTGATAGTAGGTGCAATTGTACTTGGACTGTTTTTCTGGTTCCAGGGCAACTACAATAAGATGGTAAAAATGGATGAAGGTGTTCAGGCTGCATGGTCGCAAGTTGAGAATGTATACCAGAGGAGGGCAGACCTTATTCCTAACCTGGTGGCAACAGTAAAAGGTTATGCCCAGCATGAACAGCAGACTCTTGAAGGTGTCATATCTGCCAGAAGCAAGGCAACACAGATATCTGTAGATCCCGAGAACCTGACTCCGGAGGAAATTGCAAAATACCAGAAGGCGCAGGGGGAACTTGGCGCGGCTTTGGGCAAACTGCTGGCAATTACCGAGAATTATCCCGACCTTAAGGCAAATGAGAATTTCCTTTCGCTCCAGTCCCAGTTGGAGGGTACTGAGAACAGGATAACTGTAGAAAGGAACAAATACAACCAGGTGGCAAGGGAGTACAATACAACAATAAGGCAGTTCCCTAAAAATATTGTTGCGGGGATGTTCGGTTTTGAAAAGAAACCTTACTTTGAGGCACAGGAAGGTACTGAGGTCGCTCCTAAAGTGGAGTTCTAGAATATTGTCATGAAGGTAAAGGAGTTTATAGGCGGGAACGGGAAACTGCAGATTGAGCAGGCCATAAAGGAGGCTGAACTCAATACCTCAGGGGAAATAAGGGTACATATTGAATCCAAATGTGCATCCGATCCTCTGCAAAGGGCTGTCTATATATTCAATTATCTAAAAATGTACAATACTCAGGCACGCAATGGGGTGCTTATATATGTTGCTGTTGAGAGCAGAAAGTTTGCCATTATAGGAGATGCAGGCATCAACAAGGTTGTTCCCGATGATTTCTGGAATACAATCAGGGAGAAAATGGGACAGGCATTTTCTGAGGGCAGATATGTAGATGGACTGTCACAGGCAATCAGGGAAGCAGGGGCTTCATTGAAACGCTATTTCCCATACAGAACAGATGATATAAATGAACAGCCCGATGAGATTTCGTTTGGTGAATAGAATCAGCACATTTATTGCTTTTGTATTGCTCTTTGTGACCGGTGCTTCATTGGCGCAGGTGCCGCAGAGACCTGAACCTCCACGTCTTGTCAATGACTTTGCCGGTATTTTTACCGGCGCTCAGGTTATGGAGATGGAAGCAATATTGGATGCCTTTGCCGACAGTACATCCAACCAGATTGCCATTGTTACTGTACCTGAACTGTATGGGTATGACAAAGCCCAGTTGGCGTACGAAATAGGGGAACAGTGGGGTGTGGGGCAAGAGAAATTCGACAATGGTATAGTAATACTGGTAAAACCAAAGACGGGCAATTCACAGGGAGAGGTATTCATTGCAACAGGTTACGGCCTGGAAGGGGCTGTTACAGATGCTTTGGCACGTAGGGTAATTGAGCGCGAGATGATTCCGCATTTCAGGAAAAATGACTATTATTCTGGAGTAAAGGCTGCGTTGGATGTTCTTTTGCCTGTAGTCAGCGGAGAAATTTCAACTGACGAATATTCGGACAATGAAGAAGATGGATTGGGTGCAGCATTGGCATTCTTGTTCTGCGTATTTGTTTTTGTGGTGATATTGGTGGCTTTCGCTTCTGGAGACAATCAGAATTTCGGCGGAGGGAACAATAGGGGTGGAAGGAACTTTACAGCAACAGATGCATTCATACTGGGGTCAATCCTCAACAATGCTTCAGGTTCAAGAGGCAGGAGCGGCGGTTTTGGAGGCGGCTTCGGAGGCGGTTTTGGAGGCGGCGGTTTTGGCGGCTTCGGTGGAGGATCATTTGGTGGTGGAGGAGCAGGCGGCTCGTGGTAATATGGAACATGCTATAGATGAAAGAGGGCTCACATTCATTGTGAACCCTCTTTTTTATGCTTCCGGCTCCCCTTCAAAAGCCTTTACAATCTTGCTTACAAGAGGGTGCCTTACTATGTCTTCCTTATTGAAATTCACAACGCCTACTCCCTTGAGTCCTTTCAGCATCTCAACACCACGTGCCAGGCCTGAGTCGGTCTTGTTGGGGAGGTCTATCTGGGTTGCGTCGCCCGTAACAATGAATTTGGCGTTGTTGCCCATTCTTGTAAGGAACATTTTCAATTGTCCCAGACTGGTATTCTGAGCCTCATCCAGAATTACAAAGGCACTCTCAAGAGTGCGTCCCCTCATGTATGCCAATGGGGCAATCTGTATGGTTCCGTCTTCCATGAATATTTTCAGTTTTTGGGGAGGAATCATATCCATGAGGGCGTCATACAGAGGCTGCAGGTAAGGATCCAACTTGTCTTTCAGGTCTCCAGGCAGAAAACCGAGCCTTTCACCTGCTTCAACAGCAGGCCTGGTAAGGATTAGCCTCTTTACCTCCCTGTTTTTCAGGGCCCTTACAGCCAGCGCTATGGCTGTGTATGTTTTGCCGGTACCGGCAGGCCCCAGGGCAAAAATAAGGTCATTCTTATAGTAATCCTCAACCAGTTTCTTCTGGTTTTTCGTGCGTGCCCGTACAATCTTTCCGTCGTTGCCAAAAACTATTATGTCGCTTTTCTCATCTGCAAATCCCCCCTTAAGTCCATCCTCGGTCATCTCAAGGGTATTCAATGTCCCGTTGCTCCCTATACCGGAATCCATATCCTCAAACAACTGGTCCACATCATCAAGGTTCAGGCTCCTTTTTTTTCTCCTTTTTGCAATAAGCAGGTCTATGTTGGTCTGGAAACTGGTAATATCCTTGCTGCTCCCCTTCAAAGAGATGGTATTGCCTCTGGGTACTACTTTCAGCTTGGGGAAATAATTGGCCAATCTGTTGATCAGCTTGTCATTTACACCAAAAATATCAACCGGATCTATTTCCAGCAACTCTATTTTCTTTTCTGCCATATACGTTAAATTAAATTTCAGTCCTTTGTTATAAAGTTTCTCCCAATAAAATCATTGTATGTATCCACCATCCTGCGGTATTGGAATCTGTTTTTTACCATCTCTTCCTTCCCGACAAACTCCTTAACAGGGACAACGGTATAGTGAGGTGCAAATTCATCTTTTTTGAAGCACCAGAGATACTCTATTTCAGGTTCAAGCAGTTCAACTTCTCCGGTATGGGAGTTCTTTTTTATCTTTACTGTAACCATAAGTTCCAGTTGTGTATAATCCGGAGTTGTCTGATTGCTTATATAATTCCCTAAGGAGTAGAACAATATCCTCTCTTCCGAATATCTTGCAACCTGAGGTACATGAGGATGTCCTCCAATTATTACCTTTACCCCTTCCCTCAAAAGGAAATCTGCCAACTTCTTCTGCTGGGAGGAAGGTTTGAGCATGTATTCTTCTCCCCAATGGGGAGTGCAGATAATGACGTCAGCGCCCCATCTGTTTGCCCGGTCAATGCATTCTTTAATGTGCAAGGTATCCAGCATATTCATTGTACAAGGGGAAGGTACAGCAAACCCGTTGGTTCCATACGTGAAATTGAGCACAGCAAAACGTATTCCTTTGATATTGTAGAATACAGGATTCAGTTTCTGTTCATCTTCCTTGTTTCTGTATGCTCCAATATATCGGGCTCCGGCTTTTTCGTATGAATCTATGGTGTTCAGGAATCCCCTTTTCCCTTTGTCGAGAAGATGGTTGTTGGCCAGCAGGAACAGGTCTATGCCGCTCTTTTGCGCCTGCCATAGGAGAGATTCAGGAGCGGAAAATAGCGGATATCCGCTATATGGAGGTGTTCCAAGTGGAAATTCCATGTTGGCAACAGCAAGGTCGGCCCTTTTCAGTGTCTCTTCTATGTATTTGAAGGTATAATCATAATTGTAGGATTGCGGCAGCAACGGGTCCTCCCCGGGAATAAGGGCATCGGCCAGTTGTTTGCCATGTTGCATGACATCTCCAATGAATGTTATGCTTACGGTGTCATACAGCCTTACCAGTTTTTCAGGGCCCCTGCATGCACCTGGCTTTATCTGTGTATCGTGTACCGGATAAGGTACAGTATGCTGCCATGGCTGCAATATGTCCGTGCCTTTCCTTTTCCTGCCATCCGCATCAAAAGTGCATACCAGAATGGCAACAATGGAAATCAGTATCTTCAACAAAATTCTGCACATTTCTTACTCACCGATAATTATCTTTATTTGTGGGACGTTGAGCCTTATGGACAACCACTCTTCCAGTCTCTTTACCTGTCCTGCCTCAAGTGGGGATGATACTCCAATGATTGCAATTATCCTCTCTACAGGTTCTGTATCCGGTTTTATAGCCAATTCTTCTGCTTTTACGTGTTCTCCTCTGGCCAGGGTAATGTATGTCATTTGAGGATATTGTGCGAGAATCTCCTGTGCAATCTGCCTGCTTGGGAAACGCTTGCTCCCCAGTTCCTTAAGTTGTGCCTCCATTTGGGCAATCAGTTTCTCCCTTTTGAGGATCTCCTGTTCGTTCTGCTCAAATATGCTCTTTACAACCTCTGTGTCTGAAGTTTTGTCGGGAAGGGTGGTACTGCTCTGGTTTATCTCAAGTTGTTGAGGGGCAAGTCCCATTTCACCCAGCCTTTTGTGGAGTGATCCTATCTCTTCCTCGCCCAATGTTTCACCGGCAATGGAAATCTTTATCAAGGAAGGTTTGTGGGCAGCATGCTGAATTCGGTAATCATATATGTAACTGTTCCCCAAATTCCGGTTTTCCTGTACAAACTGTTTGGCGAGCTGATTGAAGTTATTCTCCTTTATTACAATAACTGCAGAATAGATGCTTGGGAGAATGAGGATTACGGTAAAGACAGTGATTATCCTGTTTACCTTTTTCTGCTTTTGGGGGTCAGAAATCTTTACAGGAGTGAACTTGAGGAACCGCACTGTAATGAACGTTGCCAATGCTATGAATACAGAATTTATGAAATACAGGTAACAGGCTCCTATAAAACATGTCAGGCTGCCGGTTGCTATACCGTAACCTGCTGTACACAGTGGCGGCATGAGGGCTGTTGCAATTGCAGCACCGGCCATTACGCTCCTTTTCTTCTTGCGGCAAACTTCAATCATTACCGCCAGGCCTCCGAAAAGTGCTATGAATACATCATAGATTGTAGGATTTGTTCTGGAAAGAAGTTCTGTTGGCTCCTCAAGGGAAAGCGGGCTCACTACGAAAAATGCCGTTGATGCACAAATCCCTATACCTGACATTATGATCAGGTTGGCAAAAGCCTTTTTCAGCAGGTGTGTATCGTTTGTCCCCAGTGCGAGGCCAACTCCCATTGCCGGCCCCATCAATGGAGCTATAAGCATTGCTCCAATTATTACCGGAATGGAATTTACATTGAGGCCTACGCTTGCAATGATTGTTGCAAATGCAAGAATCCAGATGTCGGGACCTCTGAAATCCACATCTTGTGTAATGGATGTCTGTGCCGGGCCAATGTCAATATGTCCCTTAATGCTTGCACTTCTCCTTATCCTGTCAATAATGTCCATGTTCCTGTCTATAACCATTTACAATTGTAAATATACATTTTTTTTGTGATTGAACCATTATTTCATATTTTTGTAAGAACCTACTTGGAATGGAAGTATGAGATATTGTAAAGTGATAAAATATATTTTGCCGGTGTTTATCCTTGCTGTGACATTGCAGGGATGCGACTGCATCAGGGGGCAATTGGGAATGCCCACATCCGGAGAAATTGCAAGGATGAAGGAGGAGATGCGCATTAAAGAGGAGCAACAGAAGGCGCAGATGGAGAGGGAGCGTTTTGTGCAGGATTCTCTTGCAAAGGCAGAATTGGCGGCAAAGAGAGTGATTGAGGGATATCATGTAATTGTAGGATGCTTCAAGGATTGGTCAAATGCAGAGAGGATGGAGACCTCCCTCAAGGCCAAAGGATATCCCGATGCCGTACGCATCCAACTCAAGAATGGATACATGATGGTTTCGTTGGGCAGCATGGAGAAATTGCGTGATGCCGTAAGACTTATGGAGAAGGCCTCTGAGGATCCGCAGATACAATACTTTGATGATATTTGGGTTTATGGAGCAACTCAAGGTCTACATAAAGAGGATTGAAATTAAAACATAACACTTGATATAATATGAAAACAACAGCATTCACCCAAAAGCATATTGAATTGGGTGCAAAGATGGTCCCTTTTGCAGGGTACAACATGCCTATTGAGTATGTGGGCATTAAGGATGAGCACAACGCTGTAAGGAACAACGTTGGTGTATTTGATGTTTCCCACATGGGAGAGTTCTGGGTAAAGGGCCCAAATGCTCTTGCATTCTGCCAGTATGTTACATCAAATGATGTGGCTGCACTTGTGCCTGGAAAGGTGCAGTATTCATGTTTTCCTAACGGTAAAGGCGGTATAGTGGATGATCTTCTTGTATATTGCATAGACAGCGAGACATATTTCCTTGTTGTAAATGCCGCCAATATTGAGAAGGACTGGAACCATTTGTGCGCAATTGCCCCAAAATTCAATATAACACCAGGAAAAGAACTTTACAATGCTTCAGATGAGATATGCCAGCTTGCAATACAGGGCCCTAATGCCTTGAAGATCATGCAGAGAATCTGTGATGCTCCAGTTGAGGATATGGAGTACTATACATTCAAAAAATGTACAGTGGCAGGAATTCCGAATGCAATATTCTCAACAACCGGATATACCGGTTCAGGCGGATGTGAGGTATATGTGGCAAATGAGGATGCTGACAAACTTTGGAAAGGTGTATTTGAGGCTGGAGCCCCAGAGGGTATCCGTCCTATAGGCTTGGGCGCACGAGACACTTTGAGACTTGAGGCAGGTTTCTGCCTATATGGCAATGACATTGATGATACAACATCTCCACTTGAGGCAAATTTGGCATGGATTACCAAATTCAATGATGTTAAAGGTGATTTTATTGACAGGGATTACATGCTGAAACAGAAGGCTGAAGGCCTTACAAGAAGACTTTGCGGCTTTGAATTGGTTGACAGAGGCGTACCACGCCACGGTTATGAGGTATGTGATGAGAACGGCAATGTAATAGGTGTTGTTACATCAGGTACAATGGGCCCTACATGTGGAAAGGCTATAGGTTTGGCTTATGCTGCTGCCCCTTACTATAAATTGGGTTCTACAATCTATATTAAGGTTAGGGAGAAACTTCTTAAGGCAACAGTGGTAAAACCGCCGTTCTTCAGCAAATAACTGGTCTTTTTAATATAACAAAGAGGGAGACATGGTCCCCCTCTTTGTTGTTTTTTTCTGGTACGGATTTGGCAAGGGAAGATGAGATTTGTTTTATTTGGAGTTATGAGAAAATTTATATTTGTGCTCCTCCCTCTACTGGTAATGTTTCAGGGTGGGGCTTATGCACAGAGGCTTGATTCAATAGAGATTTGCCTGAAAAAGAATGTGGCATTCCTTACTGATCCGTCCATGTTGGGAAGGGGCGCCGGGACGGAACAGGAGAAGAAGGCTGCAGCCTATCTCTATGACCAGTTGCTGGATGCGGGCGTTACAATGCTTACACCACAAGGTGGGGAGGATTTCTATATTGTGCAGGATGGCGATACCTTACACTCACAGAACGTGATAGGTATTGTAGAGGGTTATGATCCTGCTTTGAGGAACGAGTATGTTGTGATAGGAGCCCACTATGACCATTTGGGCACATCTGTGTTGAGAAGGGACGGGAAAGATGTGGAGCAGATATATTATGGAGCAGATGACAACGCTTCCGGAGTGGCTACCCTCATTGAGGTTGCCAGACAGGTAGCCTCGCAGCATTTCATGTTCCGCAGGTCTGTCATTTTTGCCCTGTTCGGTGCCGAGGAGTTGGGAATGATGGGAAGCTGGTATTTCCTGAACCGTTCCTTCAGGCATACGGATGATATTGTGGCAATGATAAATCTCGACATGGTAGGTAGGAGCGGCAGGGACAACACAATGCAGGTATATACTGCGGATGCCAATGTGGAACTTATGGAGATAATTGACTGGCTGTCGGGAAGGGCATTGAGCATTGCACCCAAATATACCCCTACAGATTATTTCCCTTCAGACCATAGGAATTTCTACGGAAAGGGGATTCCTGTTGCCCTCTTCACTTCTGGCGTGCACAGGGATTACCATACTGTAAGGGATACTCCCGACAAATTGGATTACAAGCAGATGGAGAAACTGGCAGAGTATGTTTATTCAATGGCGGAGGTGCTGGCCAATAGGGACGGAAGGATAAGGTGTGCATCCCAAAACCAGCCGGACTCCTCTAAACCGGAAAAGGAGAAGGTTTATACCCAGTCTACAGTGGACAAGAGGGCCACTTTCCTGCATGGGGATGAGAAACAGTTCCTCAGCAGATGGGTTTATGATTATATCAAGTATCCCGACAGTGCCATACGTAATGGCATTGAAGGCAGGGTGATAGCCGAGTTTGTAGTGGGACGTGACGGCAGGGTGAGGGATGTGGAGATAGTAAGGGGAGTGGATGAAGAGATGGATGCACAGGTTGTAAAGGTGATAATGGCATCTCCAAAATGGAAGCCGGCAATACTTGGTGGAAGGGAGGTAAGTGTGAGGGTTTCCATTCCTGTAGAGTTCAAACTTTCAAAATCAGGCTCATTTAAAATCAAGAAATAAGTAAAATTGTACTACATTTGCAGGTTGAACAAATACAATCTGGAAATGGAGTACAATTTTTTAGACATTGAGAAAAAGTGGCAGGAATTCTGGGCCAAGAACGGGACTTTCAAAGTTGAGGCAGATGCTTCAAAACCAAAATATTATGTATTGGATATGTTCCCATATCCATCAGGAGCGGGCTTGCATGTGGGACACCCGCTGGGCTACATTGCCAGTGATATCTACAGCCGCTACAAAAGACTTAAGGGCTTCAATGTGCTTCACCCTATGGGTTATGATGCATTCGGCCTTCCAGCAGAGCAGTACGCAATCCAGACAGGACAGCATCCTGCTGTAACTACCGAAAAAAACATAAACAGGTACCGTGAGCAGATGGACCGCATAGGTTTCTCCTACGATTGGAGCAGAGAGATAAGAACCTGTGAGCCCGGTTACTATAAATGGACCCAGTGGGCATTCCTCAAGATGTTCGGTTCATATTACAACAACAAAGTTGCCAAGGCTTGCCCAATCTCTGAACTTGAGGAGATTTTTGCAAAGGAGGGAAATGTGAATGTTGATGCGGCTTGCGGAGATGTACCTTCATTTGATGCCCAGCAGTGGAATTCATTTTCAGATTTGGAGAAGAGCAATGTGCTCATGCAGTACAGAATTGCATACCAGGGTGAGACAGCAGTGAACTGGTGTCCGGCTCTTGGTACTGTGCTTGCCAACGATGAGGTAAAAGAGGGACTTTCTGTAAGGGGTGGACATCCTGTTGAACAGAAGAAGATGAAACAGTGGCAGTTGAGGGTTTCTGCATACGCAGAGAGACTCCTTGCCGACATGGAGGAACTTGAATGGACAGATGCCCTTAAGGAGATGCAGAAGAACTGGATTGGAAAATCTCAGGGTGCAGAGATGATATTCAAGGTTGCCAATACAGATCCTGTAGATGGTGAGGCTGCAGAGTATGACATGACAATCTTTACAACCCGTGCAGATACAGTATTTGGCGTTACATTTATGGTTCTTGCTCCAGAGAGCGAGTGGGTTTCCAAACTTATAACCAAGGGGCAGAAGGATGCCGTAGATGCATATTTGCTTGAGGCAAAAAAGAAGACAGAGAGGGAGAGAATTGCCGAGACCAGAAAGGTTACCGGTGTATTTACCGGTTCATATGCAGTGAATCCTTTCACAAATGAGCAGGTTCCGGTATGGGTTTCTGAGTATGTTCTTGCAGGTTACGGTACAGGTGCCATTATGGCGGTACCTGCCCACGACAGCCGCGACTACAACTTTGCAAAGACTTTCAATCTTCCTATAATTCCTCTTATTGAGGGGTGTGATGTAAGCCAGGAGAGTTTTGATGCCAAGGAGGGAATAATGTGCAACAGCGGCTTCTTGAGTGGAAAGAGTGTAAAGGAGGCAATTCCTGCAGCAATTGATGAGGTTGAGAGACTTGGTATTGGAAGAAGGAAAATAAATTACAGATTGAGGGATGCAATCTTCTCAAGGCAGAGGTATTGGGGTGAGCCGTTCCCAATCTACTACAAAGACGGAATTGCAACTCCTGTTCCGGAAGATGAACTTCCATTGCAGTTGCCGGAAGTTGACAAGTTCCTCCCTACCGAGGATGGCGAACCTCCATTGGCAAGGGCAGAGAACTGGACATATAACGGATATCCTTTGGAAAAGAGCACAATGCCAGGTTTTGCAGGATCAAGTGCATACTATTTGAGGTATATGGATCCGGCAAATGACAATGCATTGGTAGGCAAGAACGTTGATGCATACTGGAGGAATGTGGACCTTTATATTGGCGGTACCGAGCACGCTACAGGTCATCTTATCTACTCAAGATTCTGGAACAAGTTCCTTTATGATCTGGGGTATGTAGTAGAGAAGGAGCCTTTCAAGAAACTCATTAACCAGGGTATGATTCAGGGCCGTTCAAATTTTGTATACAGGATAAAGAATACCAATACTTTTGTTTCATATGGCCTCAAAGACCAGTACGATACAACTGAGATACATGTTGATGTGAACATTGTGAATAACGACAGGCTCGACCTTGAGGCATTCAAGGCGTGGATGCCTGATTATGCAACTGCCGAGTTCATCCTTGAGGATGGTGAGTGCATTTGCGGATGGGCTGTTGAGAAGATGAGCAAATCTATGTTCAACGTTGTGAATCCCGACAATATCTGCAACAGTTACGGCGCAGATACATTGAGACTGTATGAGATGTTCCTTGGACCTCTTGAGCAGAGCAAGCCTTGGGATACCAAAGGTATTGACGGTGTGAACAGATTCCTCAAGAAGTTCTGGAGAATGTTCTGGGACAGGGAGGGTAACTGGACAGTTTCAGAAGAGAAGGCTTCCCCTGCTGAATTGAAGGCATTGCACAAACTTATAAACAAGGTTGGAACAGATATAGAGAACTTCTCGTTCAATACATCTGTAAGTGCATTCATGATAGCCCTCAATGAACTCCAGGATCTCAAATGCAATAAAAAGGAGATACTTGAGCAGTTGGTAATCCTCCTTTCACCTTTTGCACCTCACATTACAGAGGAACTATGGAGTCTTCTCGGCAATAAGGAGAGTGTTTCTTATGCTTCATTCCCTGAGTATGTTGAGGCATATACAGTTGAGAATACATTTGAGTATCCTGTATCCTTCAACGGAAAGATGAGGTTCAAGATGGAACTTTCAAAGAGCCTTACCCCTGCAGAGGTTGAAAAACTTGTAAGGGAGAATGAGAACACCGCAAAATATACAGGTGATAAAGGTATTAAGAAAGTGATTGTTGTTCCAGGTAAAATAATTAACGTAGTTTGCTGAGTTTTACAAACATATTGAGGGAATTCAAATCCTATCTGATAATATCGTTGGGAGTATTCCTGTACTGTTTCAGTTGGGTTGCATTCCTCATTCCACACGGTGTGGCCGGTGGTGGAGTTACTGGTATTTCATCAATAATCTATTATGCAACAGGTTTTGAGATATCTTATTCATATCTCATTATAAATGTGGGTCTGCTTATAGCAGGAACCATAGTTCTGGGCAATGCATTTGGATTAAAGACAATATATGCAATATTCCTGGCCAGTGCAATGTTCAGGATATTGCCTGAATTCCAGTGGATAACGGAGTTCTCGGACATTCCGGACACTTTCATAAATGCAATGTTGGGAGGCTCAATAAGTGCAATAGGAATATGCTGGATTTTTGGGCAGGGTGGAAGTACCGGTGGAACCGATATAATAGCCCTTATTGTCTCAAAATACAGGGAGATATCTTTAGGAAAGGTCTTTCTGTATTGTGATCTCCTTATTGTAGGTTCCATATATTTCTTGCCGGGCAAGGGGCTCCAGGATGTCATTTACGGTTATATACAGATGGTTTCATTCTCGTATCTGCTTGATGTGCTTATTACAGGTTCAAAACAATCTGTGCAGATTTTGGTTTTTACCTCAAAGTACAACGAGATGGCAGATATGATTTCCAGGGACCTTAACAGGGGTGTTACAGCTCTGCAGTCTATGGGATGGCACTCAAAACAGGAAGGCAAACTGCTGGTGGTAATAGCCAGGAAGCAGCAGTTGGCAGAGATTACAGAGGCCATTATGGAGGTTGACAATAAGGCATTCATATCTGTATGTTCTGCTATGAGTGTGTACGGAAATGGATTTGAAGTTGTGAAGGGGAGGAAGCTTAAAAAATTAAAACAATAACAGGAAACTCAAATAAAATGGAAAGTAAGTTTTGTAAAGTTTTTACAGAGGTGAAGTCCTATGTAATAATGACGCTCGGACTTCTTCTGTATGCTTTAGGATGGATAGTTTTTGTCATTCCAAACAATATGGTTGGTGGAGGTGTGACAGGTATAGGTGCAATACTCCTTTACGCTTTCAACATTCCGGTGAGTGTATCATTCTTTATAATAAATCTCATACTGCTCCTCATAGCCCTCAAGGTGCTTGGCAAGGGCTTTGGAATGAAGACAGTATATGCAATCATTGTAACCTCCATTTTCTATGAGATTGTTCCGCCCCTTATTCCCGATATCTTCATACAGGAGATTGCAATTTCCAACGGCAAACTTCTCAGTGCAATTTTCGGAGGTGTATGTGCAGGTTTGGGTATAGGAATAAGTTTCTCTCAGGGAGGCAGTACCGGTGGTACAGACATAGTTGCCCTTATGATAGTGAAATACAGGAATGTGTCTGCTGGAAGGGTGATTCTCCTTTTGGATATATTCATAATTGCCTCCTCTTTGCTTCTACCGCCTAATGAGATTGTGGATGCAAATGGTGTTGTTACAGGTGTTGAAAGCTGGGGCGAAAGATGTGCAACTATCCTGTATGGATATATTGTTATAGGTGCGTGCAGTTATTCAGTGGATATGTTCATATCGGGAACAAAACAGTCATTGCAGATTTTTATATTCTCAAAGAAATATGCAGAACTTGCTGATGCCATAACATCGCAGACAGGCAGGGGTGTTACCCTAATAGAAGGCCAGGGGTGGTATACAAAGCAGCAAAGCAAGATAGTAATGGTTGTAATGCGTAAGGATGACATGAGTCTGCTATACCGGATGATAAGGGAGATCGATAGGGACGCTTTCTTGTCAGTTGCCAGTGTATCAGGAGTTTATGGTAAAGGATTTGACGAAATCAAAAAGTGATAAAAATAGAAATTTTTAAAAAAAGAAAAACTTGGGACCTGTAAGGTCCCTTTTTTATTCATTGGGATTCTTAGTCTATACTTTTGTGGAAGTATAAACTAAAATCAATACTTATGGTGTTAAAAATTTCTATTCTTGCAGTTTACATTATTGTCCTTTTAAGGCTTGGAGTCATATGGAGGCGGTGCAAGTTTGCAATGTCAGGGAATGAGATGATATTGTTCCTCTCCTTTGTTCCTATGGCTCTTGTTGTCCCTGGGGATATATGTTCGCTGCTTATGAGGATCTCCCTCCATGTAATCCTTTTTGGATTCTGTATTTTTTGGCATATGCTTCTTCCCAAGGGAATGAGGGTAATAATTGGATCAGCGCTTGTCGTTCTGGTTGCCATGTTGCTCTTGGAACTGGTAATTTTCCTGTTGCAGGCGCGCGTGGCATGTAGGGAGTATCTCTATATGTTTATGGGGTATGGATTGTGTGTATATATGTATCTTACATTCATGTTGAGACGGCAGGAAGAGAAATTCCTCAAGAGCATATTCAGTATAGGGCGGTTGTGTAATGCCGTATTGGCTGGCATATTCCCCGCTCTGTTAGGATGCGCAGTGTTGTCCTTTTACCGACTGTTTGTCTCCAATATTTATATTTCATCAGGGGCAGTTGCAATGATTTCGGCAATTCCCATTATGTATATGGTCCGTTACAAACCATCCTGCATGAGCTATAATGAATTGGTACAGATAAGGAAGAAGGCCTACATACTGGGTCGGACAGTTAAGGATGGACAGCTTTTGGAAGATGACGGCGGGATACTCAATGGCAGTGTTGTGGATGATGCCAGGATACTTTGCAGTATAATGACACTTTTTGAGGAGGAGAAACTTTACAGAAATTATGATATAAAGATAGCGGATGTGGCCCGCAGGATAGGGACCAACAAGACTTATCTTTCAAGGGCACTGAATACCAGAGTGTCAAAGAACTTCTGCCAATTTGTAAACCATTATAGGATAAGGGAGATATGCCTGCTGTATCTGGAGGATACCGGCAGGGATATAAAGGCTTTAAGCGAGCAATGCGGATTCAGTTCCCAGAGCAATTTTTCCATTGTTTTCAAATATAATACGGGTTATACTCCCGGAGACTGGTGCAGGATGGTAAAGACAAAACTTGAAAATAATGAACAGGTGCAGGTTGATGACTACATGCTGTAGATATGCAGTTGCATTTTTACAGAGAAGCTGCTCATTCCTTGTTTCCTGGATGAAAGGGTATGATTTGTATGAAGATATGCCTTTGGTCGGGGAAGATGAATGCAGGATAATCCATAGAGGGAAAAGGGATGTGTTGGATGAAATTTCAGACAAAGTGGATGAGATAATGTCTTCCCGACAACTTTACCTTGATGAGAACCTTACCCTGGAGACTCTCGCAAAGGAGGTTGGAACCAACAGGACATATCTTTCCAGAATGTTCAACAGAAGGAAACAGATTGGCTTTGAAAATTATCTCAACAGGAAAAGGCTGGCATATGCAGTTTCCATTGCAGATAGGGGGCTGGATGTGCATATGCTTGTGTGCGAATGCGGTTTCTCTTCTGTGAGGGCTTTTTACAAGTCTCTTATGGATACTGATGATGAAGGGTGTTATTTGCTTAAAAAAAAGTATCTTTGTACAAATTTGTATAAAGATATGGCAGACGAGAAAATAATTTTTTCCATGAATGGTGTGGGCAAGGTTTTGCCTGCCAGCAACAAGACAATCCTTAAGGATATTTATCTTTCATTTTTCTATGGGGCCAAGATTGGAATCATAGGTTTGAACGGTTCCGGTAAATCTACCCTCATGAAAATAATTGCAGGTATTGAGAAATCATACAAGGGAGAGGTAGTATGGGCTCCTGGTTATTCAGTAGGTTACCTGGAACAGGAACCGCAGTTGGATGACAGCAAGACAGTGAGAGAAGTGGTTGAAGAGGGCGTACAGGAGATAGTGGATGTGCTTAAGGAGTATGAGGAGATAAATGCGAAGTTTATGGAGCCTATGGATGATGACCAGATGGCAAAACTTATAGAGAGACAGGGGGAACTTACAGAGAAGATTGAGCAGGTAGGGGGATGGGAACTGGATTCCAAATTGGAGAGGGCAATGGATGCCCTTATGTGTCCTGAGCCCGATGCTCTTGTAAAGAATTTGTCGGGAGGAGAGAGGAGAAGGGTTGCACTTTGCCGCCTTTTGTTGCAGGAGCCGGATGTCCTTTTGTTGGATGAGCCTACCAACCACCTCGATACTGAGAGTATCCAATGGCTTGAGGCACATTTGCAGCAGTATAAGGGGACAGTAATTGCCGTAACCCACGACCGTTATTTCCTTGATAATGTTGCCGGTTGGATTCTTGAACTGGATAGAGGTGAGGGTATTCCATGGAAAGGAAACTACTCGTCTTGGCTGGACCAGAAGTCAAACAGGTTGAAGATGGAAGAGAAGCAGGAGAGCAAGCGCCGCAAGACCCTTGAGAGAGAGTTGGAATGGGTAAGAATGGCGCCTAAGGCACGCCATGCCAAATCAAAGGCCCGTCTTGGTGCATATGAGAAGATGCTCAATGAAGACGGTAAACAGAAGGAGGAAAAACTTGAGATATTTATCCCTAACGGCCCGCGTCTTGGAACCAATGTGATTGAGGCAATTGATGTCACCAAGGCATTTGGAGACAAGGTGCTCTATGAGGGATTGAATTTTAAACTGCCACCTGCAGGTATAGTAGGTGTGATTGGCCCTAACGGAGCCGGTAAAACTACCCTTTTCCGCCTGATTATGGGATATGATACCCCAAATAAAGGTGAGTTCAAGGTTGGAGAAACTGTTAAGGTTGCATATATAGACCAGCAGCACAAGAGCATAGACCCTGAGAAGACAGTTTATGAGACAATTGCCGAGAACTCGGAATATGTGAAACTTGGCAATAAGGAGGTTAATGCAAGGGCGTATGTTTCACGTTTCAACTTCAGTGGAGCAGACCAGGAGAAGAAATGTGGAGTGTTGAGCGGTGGTGAGAGAAACCGTCTCCATCTTGCCCTTACCCTTAAAGAGGGGGCAAACGTGCTTCTGTTGGACGAGCCTACCAATGATGTGGATGTAAATACAATCCGTGCTTTGGAAGAGGGCCTTGAGAACTTTGCAGGCTGTGCAGTGGTAATCTCCCACGACCGTTGGTTCCTGGACCGTATCTGTACCCATATCCTTGCTTTTGAGGGTGATTCAAAGGTTTACTTCTATGAGGGAACCTACTCTGAGTACGAGGAGAACAAGAAGATGCGTCTTGGCAATGTGGAACCCAAGAAGTTCAAATACAAGAAACTTATGGAATAGCAAAAAGGGGCCTTGCAGCCCCTTTTTTTATGTCAATACTTGAGGGTTACTCCCAATAATCGCAAACTACTCTGCTCTCCCGGCAACTTTTGCAGAAATTGCTTATCTCTACATGTGCAGGATGCACCTTGTATGTGGCAAGATCCTCTTCGCTGCGGAACCTGCTTATGAGTACGGCATCATAACTCATATCGGTATGCTTGAAGTCTATTCCCACTTCTGCGGAGACAAGTTCAGGGATAACTCCTACAAGCCCCTCAAGGCGCTGTTTCATCTGTTTAAGGTTTTCTTCTTTGGAGGCGCCGTTTGCAAAATCCTTGAAGCGCCACATAACTATGTGTACAAGCATGATTTATGTATTGTTAAGTGAAGTTTTTAGTATCTTTGTCAGGTGACTGATACAAATTTACTAAATATGAAACGTTTTATCACAAATTTATTGCTTCCTGTTATATTGGTGCTGTTTATGGTTTCCTGTACACAGGAGAAGAAACTGCCAAGGATTGCCATTGCCGGCATTAAAATAGAGTCTTCTACATTTTCTCCGGCCCGCAGTACGGAGGAGTCGTTCAATGTGGCAATTGGAAATGAAGTGTTTGACATGATTCCATATCTGAGGGACGGGCAGCCGTTAAGGGAGAGGGCAGAGTGGATTCCTGCTCTTGTGGCAAGGGCTACTCCAGGCGGTGCTGTTACCAGGGAGGCATACGAGAAATTTGTAAACATAATATTGGATTCCCTTAGGGCCAATCTTCCTCTTGACGGTTTTGTATATGACCTTCACGGTGCTATGAGTGTAGTTGGACTGGATGACCCGGAGGGTGATATGATAAAGAGGATTAGGGAAGTTATAGGTAATGATGTTGTGGTAACTGCTCCAATGGATCTGCATGGCAATGTTTCATGGACTTTGGCAGAGAATACAGATTTGATCTGCTGCTACCGTATGGCTCCTCATGAAGATGCATGGGAGACCCGCGAAAGGGCTGCCAGAATCCTTATAGAACGTCTGGAGAGCGGCAAAGGGAAACCTGCCTATAAAGCCTATGTCCCTGTCCCAATCCTTTTGCCGGGAGAGCAGACCTCTACCCGTGTAGAACCTGCAAAATCTCTCTATGATATGACATATCCAGAGAGGGAAGGGGTTATAGATGCCTCAATATGGATTGGCTATGCATGGGCAGATGAGCCCCGTAACCATGCGGTTGTAATGGCTACCGGAGATGACAGGGAGGCTGTTGTAAAGGCTGCAGAGGAGATAGCCCAATACTTCTGGGATGTGCGCCACCAGTTTGATTTTGTGGCCCCTACAACCACTTTGGATGAATGCCTTGCAAATGCACTCAAGAAAGATGCAAAACGCCCGTATTACATAAGCGATACAGGTGACAACCCTACAGCAGGAGGTGCAGGAGATGTAACCTGGACCCTGACCCAACTTTTAAAACGCCCGGAGTTCAAGAGTGCAAAAGGTCCGCAACTCATATATGCATCTCTTCCCGACAAAGATTTTGTAGCAAAAGCCAAGGAAGTTGGAGTAGGTGGCAAGATTGATATGGTTGCAGGGGCGGAGGTAGATGACCGCTATGCCCCACCGGTAAGGTTGAAAGGTACTGTAACCGCAATATACGACCACCCTACAAATTCAGAGGTGGCAGTAAAGGTAGGAAGCATTGATGTAATTGTAACAGAAGTAAGGAAAGGTTTCCACAAGGAGCATGAGTTTACAAAACTGGGTTTGAACCCGCGCACTGCAGATATTGTGATGGTAAAGATTGGATACCTTGAGCCGGAACTCTACAATATGCAGGCAGACTGGATGATGGCCCTTACACTCGGTGGTGTGAACCAGGATCTTGCAGGGTTGCCATACAAGCGGATCAACCGCCCTATGTACCCTATAGACAAGGATATGCCGGACCCTGACCTTAAAGCCAGACTGGTTCCGTTTGTGGAATAATCTTATAGGGCAGCCCCAATGGTTGCCCTTATTTTTTCTACAGAACTCTCCATACGGGTAAAGTCACCTCCCATATTTGCGGGGGTAAAGGATACCCCTTCCCTGTAAACCATTGGGGAGTCATATGTGGCAGAACCCGAAAAGTGTATCTCCCTGACACCGGCAGTGGTGAGGATTTCCTTTATATTTCCTGAATTCACCCCTGCTCCGGGCATTATTATGGTTCTGCCATCCGCAAACCTGTTCATTTTGGCAATAATCTCCAATCCCTCCATTGCTGTGGGTTTTCCTCCCGACGTAAGTATCCTGTCAACTCCAAGGGAAATGGCATCTTCCAGTGCTGCAAATATATTGGCGGCACGGTCTATTGCCCTGTGGAATGTAACAGAAAGGCCAAGATGTTTTGCTACAGCCACCATTGCCCTGCAACTGTCCATATCTACATTCCCATATGGATCCAATGCACCTATTACAACTCCGTTTACCCCCAGTTTTGCACAGGCCTGAATGTCTGAAATCATTTCAGCCACCTCCTCACTCTCGTATAGGAAATCCCCCTGGCGGGGCCTTATAAGTACATTTATATCTATTTTAAGCCGTTTGCGTGCCTGCTCAATGAATCCGTATGAGGGGGTAAGTCCACCCAGTGAAAGGGCGGAACACAATTCAACCCTATTGGCACCTGCAAGTTGGGCATTAAGGGCACTCTGCAGATTGCCGCAGCATATCTCAAATTTTACATCCATACACAAATTTAAGAACTTTCTCCCCAATTGAAAATCTTGAGTCCGAATTTTGGAGTCATTGCAATGGCATGCTCTGTAATCTGGGATTTCATCCCTTCATAGATAACCCAATTTTTGTTGGCAGAGAAACAGTATATCTGCACAGGAAGGCCGGTGGATGTAGGGTCCATGTATCTTACCATTGTTAGGATGCTGTTGTTTATCCCCGGATGGCGGTGGATATATGTTGTAAGGTATATCCTGTAGAGTTCCAGATTTGTAATATTTTCAGAATGGGCAGGCAGTTGGACAAGAGAATTGTATGAGGCAAGTTCGTCGGGAGTACAGAAATGGACATAATCCATATCTATGTTGAGGTTTATGGTCATCCTCCTCCCTCCGCTCTCATCCATTCCCCTCCAGTTCTGGAATGATGACGACACCAGAGAGTATGTGGGTACCGTAACTATTGTGTTGTCAAAGTTCTGTACCTTTACTGTTATTAGGGAGATGTCAATTACAGTGCCGTTGGCGAGGGTACCCGGTACCACTATCCAGTCCCCTTTTCTTACCATATCATTGGAACTGAGTTGTATTCCCGACACAAATCCCAGGATTGTATCCTTGAATATGAATGATATTACAGCGGCAAATGCACCCAATCCGGCAAGAAGTTTGGCAGGAGACTTGTCGAGAAGGATGGCAATAATGATTATTCCCCCTACAAATAATATCACTATCTTTATAATTTGAACCATCCCTTTCAGGGGTGTCTTCCTGTATTTGGGTTTGCTGTTGAGCAGATCGTATGTAACATTCAGAGCCACGCTCAAAATTGTCATGAACATGGCTGTTATGGCAATGGCATCAAATCTCAGCAGGAGGCTTACAAACTTGTTCTCCTTTTCCCATATGAGTGGGACTACTATTATGGCTCCCATAAGTATTGCTGTAACAAGCACTTTCCACCAAAGTCTCCTGAAGTAATATTTTACCCAGCCTTTCCCAGTCTCTTTCTTTTTCATTGCTGCAATTGTATTTTCCGTTTATTCATTAAACAATGCTTTTTCCATTTTGTTATTGAGGAAAAATCTGGTTGCTATGAACAAGAAACAGTTGGTAAAGAGACTTTCTCAGAAAACCGGACTTACATTAGCTGAAAGCAATGACTTTTTGAACTCGGTACTTGATATTGTACAGGACACTTTAAAGAAAAAGGAGAATGTTTTTCTCCGCGGGTTCGGCTCCTTTATGATAAAGGACCGCAAGCCAAGAAGGACAATGAGCCTGAATACCAGGGAGATGATTACAATCCCGGGGAAGAAGGTGGTAAAATTCAAGACACAGATGCTGGATTGAAAAAATCATGATTTTATGAACATTTTCAATTGGCAGATGTTATTCAGATGAAATAGTTTTTTAAGTTAGGTTAAGTCGGGCAAACCCTGCAGCCAAAGGATGAGGTTGCGGGGTTTGTTTTTA
The DNA here is from genome assembly GCA_045592325.1 of Candidatus Egerieisoma sp. Lineage (GTDB taxonomy): Bacteria > Bacteroidota > Bacteroidia > Bacteroidales > UBA932 > Egerieousia. The sequence goes on along the minus strand of JAZNUM010000004.1, from coordinate 16,706 downwards.
ATTTACATGTTATTTGATACTTGGCATTTTCTATTTGGTATTTGCCATTTCCTATTTGGCATTTTCTATTTGGTATTTTCCATTTGGCATTTCCTATTTGGTATTTGGCATTTCACATTTTCCACTTGCATGCAGGAGACGCCATTTGTGGACGGAAGGTCCACTGATGATGTGCGCCCCGGTTGTCACGAAAACCTCTCTCTCTGTGACAAATGCCCCTCTGGGTGGTTCAGTTGTCACGGAAAGTCATCTTTTTGTGACAAATGTTCTTCCGATGGTAGATTTATCCACAGGCGGGTGGTATTTTGTGGACGGAAGGTGTTTTGAGGGTGCTTCTGGGGGGGTGTTCAGGGAGGGACCTCACTACCATAAAAAAGCACTCAAATTTTGAGTGCTTTTCTGCTCCTGAACCAGGACTTGAACCTGGGACCCTCTGATTAACAGTCAGATTTGTTATGCAATATTTACATCTAGCCGTAATGATATACCTAGAGCATCAGCAATTCTGATGAATGATGAGAGTTGCAAATCTGTCTCTCCCTGTTCAATTCTATTGATATATGTCCTTTCTCTGCCTACTTTCTCAGCCAATTCTTTTTGGGTCATACCAAGTTCTTTTCTGCGCTCACGCAAAACTTCCCCATAGTACCAGGCTCTTGCCTTGGCATCAAATTCTTCCCGCTCTGGAGTACCTGTTTCGCCAACCGCCTTTGCCAACACCTCAGATGCCTTAACAAAACCTTTTTTCTTACTGAAGTCCGTCTTGCGCAACTTCTGCAATTCTTCTGCTGTTAATCTGGTGTTTGTTGTATTCATAACACATTTCTTAAAATGTTAATAGCCTTTATTATCTCCTTTTCATAGTCCTTAGTGCTTTTTTTTATGAAACCGTTAAGGAAAATGATACTTGTGGCAAGATTAATATTGTCATTGTCCGCTGCAAACAATATGACACGAACTTCGTTGTCTACAGAAATGCGCAACTCATAAAAATCTGTATTTGTAAGCTTCTTTACAAATTTTATAGGAACTGGCGTTACACTTTCCAAAATGGATGTTGCATACAGCAATTTCTCTTGTGCCCTTTTTGAGGTGCTTTGCACAAACTCCAAGTATTCTTGTGAGTAAATCAGTTCCCTTTTCATCTTTCGCTACTATTACAACGCAAAAGTAACCAATTAGTTTCTTTTATCAAAATTATTTCTTTTTCACAAGCAAATAAAACAAAAAAAAGCACCCAAATTTTGAGTGCTTTTCTGCTCCTGAACCAGGACTTGAACCTGGGACCCTCTGATTAACAGTCAGATGCTCTAACCAACTGAGCTATTCAGGAATTATGTTTGCCAGCAGTTGTTTTGCTTAGCGGGTACAAAAGTAGGACATTTTTCTTTATGCTCCAAATTTTTTAGCAAAAAAATATGAAAAATTTTATCTTTGTAATGTTGAAGAAATGTCGTTTACTATGGATTTTAACCTTATTTGTTCCCAAATACAAGAGTTACTGATTAGAAATGAGAGGGTTGTGCTTCCGCAGACCGGAGAGCTGGTGGTGGAGTCCACTCCTGCGTCTTTTTTGGAGGATGGCAAGACAATTTTGCCTCCAGGCAAGAAATTGCTTTTCAGACAAGGGGAGGCAGAGGGGAAATATGAGCAGTGGCAGGAGGAGTTGTCGGGAAGAATAAGGGAGGAACTGCAGGCAGACGGCATTTCACAGGTGCCCGGGTTGGGTATATTCAAGGATGAGGGGGAAGGGGTAATTTCATTCTCGGTTGATCCTGATTTTGATTTTGCTCCCGACAGTTTCTCTTTGGAGGCAATTTCTTTGGAGGTAAATGAGCCGGTGAATCAAGAAGTGCATGATGTTGTAGAGGAACTGGACGTTGAGGATACTGAGGAGGGAGAGGCTCATAAGGTGCCGCAGACTCCGGTTGCGCAGGCGGGGAAGGTTGCTCCTGCAGTTGAAAAAGAGAAAAAGACTCCGCAATCTATGGAGCAGAAGAGAAAAGTGCAGAAATGGGTGGTATGGAGTGCAGTTGTGGTAATTCTCCTGTTGGTATTGGTGCTGTTTGTGATTCTGTTCAAGGAGGATTTTATGGAGTTGCTGAAACGGATTCTCTACAGTAAAGAGGAACTTGAGATAATGCAAAAATGGGCATCACAATGATGCCCATTTTTTTTTACTGCTCACGCAGGGGAAGCCTCCCGGCCTTCCGTTTCACACGGCCTTCGCCGGGCATTATCCAACGCATGCTCCGTTGTCAACAACCTCTGCAGGGGTAACAAACTTCATTCTGCCGCTCTCATCTTTGGCCATAAGGATCATTCCGCGGCTCTCAATGCCCTTGATCTTTCTTGGAGCAAGGTTTGCAAGGATGCAGATCTGTTTGCCTACCATCTCCTCTGGGGTATAGTGCTCTGCAATACCTGAAACAATAGTTCTGGTGTCTATTCCTGTGTCAATGGTGAGTTTGAGCAGTTTGTCTGTCTTTGGAACCTTAACTGCCTCAAGTACGGTTGCAGTTCTGATGTCCATCTTCATGAAGTCGTCAAATGTACACTCCTCTTTCTGAGGGAGTGGGGCAGGGGTGCCGGCAGCAGCGGCTGCTGCAGCCTCGTTGGCGGCCTTTGTAGCATTCAGTTTGTCTATCTGGGCCTGGATCTCGGCATCCTCAATTTTTGCGAACAACAGTTCTGCAGGGTTCAGTTGGTGGCCTGCGGCAAGAATCTCAGCACCTCCGAACTCGTTCCATGAAATTTTCTCAAGATTGAGCATCTTTACAAGTTTTGCAGAAGAGAAAGGGAGGAACGGCTCAAATGCAATTGCAAGGTTTGCGCATAACTGCAATGAGATGTTCAGGATTGTTGCAACCCTCTCCATATCTGTCTTGGCAAGTTTCCAAGGCTCGGTCTCGGTGAGGTATTTGTTTCCAAGGCGTGCAAGGTTCATTGCATCCTTGAGCGCCTCGCGGAACTTGTATGTGCTCAGGTTGTGCTCCAGAGAAGCCTTTATCTGAGGAATCTCTGCAAGAACCTCCTTGTCAACATCTGTAAGGGTTCCTACGGCAGGAACTTTACCCTCAAAATATTTGTGGGTAAGTACAACTGCACGGTTTACAAAGTTTCCGTAGATTGCCACCAGTTCGCTGTTGTTGCGGGTCTGGAAATCTTTCCAGGTAAAGTCGTTGTCTTTGGTTTCAGGTGCGTTTGCACAAAGTACATATCTCAATACATCCTGTTTCCCGGGGAAATCCACAAGGTACTCGTGCAACCATACTGCCCAGTTGCGTGAGGTTGAGATCTTGTCACCCTCAAGGTTCAGGAACTCGTTTGCAGGGACATTCTCGGGGAGGATGAAGCCGTCTCCGTAAGCCTTCAGCATAGAAGGGAACACTATACAGTGGAATACAATGTTGTCTTTTCCAATGAAGTGTACCATCTTGGTATCCTCGCTCTTCCACCATTTCTCCCACTCGTCGGGAAGAAGTTCTATTGTATTTGAGATGTATCCTATAGGGGCGTCGAACCATACATAAAGTACTTTGCCCTCTGCGCCCTCTACAGGTACCGGAACTCCCCAGTCGAGGTCACGGCTTACCGCCCTTGGCTGAAGGCCACCGTCAATCCAGCTCTTGCACTGGCCGTAAACGTTGGTTTTCCACTCCTTGTGCCCCTCAAGAATCCACTGTTTGAGCCATCCCTCATACTGGTCCAAAGGAAGGTACCAGTGTTTGGTAGGTTTCTTTACAAGTTCCCCGCCGCTGATTACAGATTTTGGGTTTATAAGTTCATCTGGGCTCAGGGTGCTTCCGCATTTCTCGCACTGGTCTCCATATGCACCTTCTGCACCGCATTTGGGGCAGGTACCGGTGATGTAGCGGTCTGCAAGGAAAGTGTTGGTCTCAGTATCATAATACTGCTCGCTCTCCTTCTCCACAAACTTGCCCTCATCGTACAGTTTCCTGAAGAATGCGGCTGCAGTCTTGTGGTGGGTTGCAGAACTGGTACGGGAATATACGTCAAAACTTATTCCCAACTCCTGGAACGAGTCCTTTATTATTTTGTGGTATTTGTCCACAACATCCTGTGGGGTGCAACCCTCTTTCTTTGCCTTTATTGTAATTGGAACGCCGTGCTCATCAGAACCTCCAATGAACAGCACATCCTCACCCTTGAGTCTGAGGAATCTGGCATAGATATCTGCAGGAACATACACACCTGCAAGATGTCCTATATGCACCGGACCGTTCGCATAAGGAAGGGCCGATGTAATCAGATGTCTTTTAAATTCTTTTCCCATCTTTATATTAATTTTTGAACAATTTTCTTCCCGACAATTATAATATTATCCTGTTCAACTCCTTGGAGAAGAAATTCCTCACCTGCATAAGAGTTGTCAGTTGTGATATAAGTTCGTTCTGCAGTTCCACATTTTTCTCCCTTTGTGCCTTTCCAAGTTCCTCTGTAAGGTTCATGGCTGCCTGAGCGGTAACCTTTGCCTTGTATATGAGGATTGATTTTGGTACAACTCTGCCCAGTACATTCCTTTCGGGAATAAGGGATTTGCTGAACTGCTGTATTGTAATTGTGTATGGTTGTATAAACAAATCTGCAACTATGTTTGAAACCTCCCTGTTGGGGTGGTTCATGAAGTATCTGAGAACTTTCTCGCTCTCGTGCTCCTTCAGTTGGAAGTATTCGTTGAATATCTCCTTGTATTGAAGGTTCTGCAATTCCAGTTCGTCATTCTGCAGTTGTGAGAGGATATACTGGGCCACAGTCTGCTCGTCATCCCTTTCGGCCCCGTACATGAAGTCTTCATCTACATGTATAGGAAGGTAGCCGAACTTGAGCAGATAGTAAAGTATCTCCTTTTCAGCCTCGCTGCAGTATGTGTTTACAACAAATCCCGGGATGTTGCGCTGCCCACCCTGCTGTGCTCCCTGGGTGAACTGTGCGGTATCTGCCTGCTGTATTCCCTGGAGCCTCTCCTGCCTCTCCTGATCCCTTTTTTGCTGGTAGAAGGTATCGCTCTGTTTCTTGTGGCGGAGCTTTGCCACCTCCTGCTGAAGCAGTTCCTCCTTAATGTTGAGTTTGGCAGCGGTCTGCTCAATATACACTGCCCTCACTATGGCATCCGGAATAACCGCTATGCTGTTTACAACCTCTCCAATGAGTTTTGCCCTCTGGAGCGGGTCTTTGGTGAGTTCCTGTGCCAGGAGCCTCTGTTTGAAACTTATGAAATCTTCCTCGTTGTTGGTGAGGAATTCCATCAACTCTTCTTTTGTATGTTTGCGGGCAAAGGAATCGGGGTCTTCTCCGTCGGGGAAGAGGGCCACCTTAATCTCCAGCCCCTCCTCCAGGAGCATATCTATTCCTCTCAGGGATGCTTTTATACCGGCCCAGTCGCCGTCATAAAGTACGGTAACATTGTTGGTGAATCTCTTTATCAGTTGAATCTGTCCTGTGGTGAGGGAGGTTCCGCTGCTGGCCACAACATTCTCCACACCTGCCTGATGGAAGGAAATCACATCTGTATAACCCTCAACCAGATAGCACTTCTGGTTTTTTGCAATTGCCTGTTTTGCCTCGTATATGCCATAGAGGACCTTGTTCTTTACATAAACCTCACTCTCGGGTGAGTTTATGTATTTTGCAACCTCCTTGTCTCCCCTGAGTTTTCTGCCTCCAAAGGCTATAACCTTTCCGCTGATACCTCTTATAGGGAACATCACCCTCTCGTAGAAACGGTCCAGAAGTTCTCCATTCTCGCGCTCAATGGTGAGTCCAACCTCCACAAGATGCTCCTTCTTGTACCCTTTCCTCTGGGCATTGTGGGTAAACTCCCTCCGTTTGTTGGGGGCGTACCCCAGCAGGAACTTGTTTATTGTCTCATCTGTAAAGCCACGCTCCTTAAAGTAACTCAGACCTATGGCAATCCCCTCCTCGGTCTTGAGCAACTGTTCTGTATAGAACTTCTGGGCAAAGTCGTTCACAATGAGCAGTGACTCATGGTGGAGCCTCTGCTGCACATCCTCCTCGCTCTCCTCCTTCTCCTTAACCTCAATGCCGTACTTGTGTCCCAGATACTTGAGCGCCTCCACATAACTCATCTGCTCGTGTTCCATCACAAAACTCACAACACTTCCTGCCTTTCCGCAGCCGAAACATTTGTAGATACCCTTGCTCGGTGAAACGGAAAAACTCGGAGTCTTCTCGTGGTGGAACGGACAGCACGCAATGTAGTTTGCCCCCCTTCTCTTAAGGGAGACAAAATCACTCACCACCTCCTCAATTCGGGCGGTATCCAGGATTCTGTCTACAGTGCCTCTGTCAATCATATTCTTCCCGACAAATCTATTTTGTCCTGTATGCCTCTGCCTGTGCCTTTATCAGTTCCTCGTCCTCAAAGTAGTTGATTTTCATGGCAGCCTTCACCTCCTCAAGGGTTGCTGCAGCCTTTGCGCGTGCCTCCTGGGAGCCTTTGCGCAGAATCTCATATACCTGAGGGATGTTCTGCTCGTACTCTTTTCTCCTCTCGCGGATAGGGGCAAGGAACTCTTCCATAATGTTGAACAGGAATTTCTTGCATGTACCGTCTCCAAGACCTCCGCGGCGGTAGTGCTCCTTCATCTCATCCAAGTTTGCATACTCCGGAAGGAATTTTGCAAAATGCTCCGGTGTGCTGAATGCATCCAGATATGTGAATACCACATTCCCCTCAACGTGTCCGGGATCTGTAATCTGCAGGTGCTCAGGGTCTGTGTACATGCTGTTCACCTTCTTCTTTATCTCCTTTGATGAGTCTGACAGATAGATACAGTTGCCCAATGATTTGCTCATCTTTGCCTTCCCGTCTGTACCTGGGAGGCGCATGCATACAGAGTTCTCGGGAAGCATCATCTCCGGAAGGACAAGGGTCTCTCCGTAAACTGTGTTGAATTTGTGCACAATCTCCCTGGTCTGCTCAATCATAGGGGCCTGGTCAACACCCACAGGAACTGTAGTTGCCTTGAATGCAGTGATGTCCGAGGCCTGGCTTATAGGATATGTGAAGAAACCTACAGGTGTACCCTTCTTGTTTGCATTCTCCTCATCATCCGAGAAACCTCTCATTTGAATCTCCTGTTTTACAGTAGGGTTCCTCTGCAGGCGCTGTACTGTTACAAGGTTCATGTAATAGAATGCCAGTTCGCAAAGTTCAGGAACCTGTGACTGAATGAAAATGGTGCATTTCTCAGGATCCAGGCCTGCCGAAAGGTAATCCAAAGCAACCTCAATGATGTTTTGGCGTACCTTCTCAGGATTGTCTGCATTGTCTGTAAGGGCCTGTGCATCGGCAATCATGATGAATATCTTGTCAAACTCGCCGCTGTTCTGCAACTCAACCCTTCTTTTTAGGGAACCCACATAATGCCCCAAGTGCAATTTGCCTGTAGGGCGGTCTCCTGTAAGTATAATCTTTTCCATATATATTTCGTCTTTATTATTCTTGGTTTGTATAACCTGCAAAAATAATAAATTCTTTCGGTTTTTCCTTTTTGTATAAAGGTATATAGTAAGTGAGGGACCGAATTATAAGAAAAAAAGATAGTGAAGATGATGTAAAAACCGTCTAATTAGATTGTTGTAAGTTCAACTACTATGAACAAGGGTCCTCAATTTGGGAGTGCAAAGATACGTATATATCTTGAAATGGCAAAAGTTAATTTAAAAACTTGTATCATGCATAAAATCAACAACTTAGATGTTTCTATAATTTAATATTTTATTTTTAAATCCACTTTTTTATAGTTATCTTTGTGGCAAGATCAAACGATCCCTTTCAGTCCCCGTCTCAAGATGTTTTTGTAGATTGTGATATTAGGTGTGACGAATGAGTGAAAAATTAATTAACGAAAAAATGCAACCTCAAAGAAAGCGAGTAAACATATGTTATTACCAGTGTCAGATTGCCTTATACGGCGTCTCATTGCTTGTGCTCGCTATGAACTCAGCAAAGAAGACGCATTGTCCCACAGGGACAAGATGCGTTATGCAAAGAGACTTCTGAATAACTGGGTTGACGTTAATGAGTTTTTTAAGACAAAACTGGATCTTGAATTAGAGTCTTATAATATCTTTTCAGAGATATCCGAAAGCCAATATCTGGAACTTATAGAAAAGAGTAGAATGGGTTATTTTCCTCTTATTGCCAGAAACAAAGAAGACGATTTTGTAGATACACTTTTGATGTTTGAAAAGTTGTGCATTAGGTGTTATCTGCAGTTTTGCACCAATAAGGAGGAGGCGATAGAAATACTATTAAAAGAAATGGAATATGGTATTTCTAAATTGGATGAAGAAAACTGCAAAGATTCACAATCCTTTACAGATTTATATTACCACTATTTTACTATACTGTCAGACATTTTGTTGATTTACGATTATATAACTATTTCCAATATCTCCTTTTGGAATAAATTGTTGGATAATGATTTTATATATTCAAAGTGGGAAGATTCTGTAAAAGAGAAATATGAAATAAAGCAACATGCCAACAGAATAAAAAAATTTATAGAATGGAGAGAGTGCTTTTTTAAGCAAAAGGTGTTTGATTGTAATAATTCAATGCAAGAAGACACCATTACTAACCTAACGTGCGATATTGATTACCACTATTGGTATTTTGATAATAAATTAAAGAGATATAGTGACTTGGATGAACAGGATACGTTTATTCATATCCATTTGTTGAGGTCTATCTGTATTATTGTTGGATATAAATTGAGGAATATTTCAGAAAGAGGTGTAAATATGGCAGAATTGTTTTCGTCCATATTTGAGACAAATGCCTGGAATAAAGATTATTTGAAAAAATTGAAGGATACTTTATTGCAACAAAGTCATGAGGCAGAAGATGCAGAAATCAAAACAATTCTGCGAATAAAAGTTCCACAAAAAACTACAACAAATAATCAGGTATATATATTTGAAAAGCATGAGCAAGAGTATATTCTTGGGAAAATAAGAGATTTGTTTGATAAAGATATTCTTGATGAGAGGTATAAGGTAGCCATAACTGATATTCTGGAAAAATTCCTTAATACTGGGAACTTGGTTGTAAACAATAAGATAGAGATGCCTAAAAACAAGGCAGAATTATTATATGGATTTTTCTTCAGTTTTTGTAAAGAGAAGCAAAAGTCCAAGGCTAATGCTTTTACAACATTTATACGAGGTGTATTTGAACCAGTGGCAAGTGAAAAGACTCTCAATCATAATTGGAATAAATATAAGAGACAATATAATGAACAATAAATAATAGCTGGATTAAAAATTTATAAGAATACATGCTGACACTTCTCAGCATGTATTTTTTTTGTTTGAAAAACTTGTCCCCATAATACCTCCATAAACGCTTCACACTTCCGAAGCATTCAGCATGTAATCAGCATTCCAATTTTAAGGAGTTTTGCAGTAGATAAACTCAAAGGAGGTGTAAAACCATGTCTGTAGCAAAAGAAAAACTCAAGAAGATATTGAGGCTTTTGGGCTCAATTATCCACTTCATTCTGGGGCATCTCACATCAAGTGACAACTCAGAGAACACCAAACCGCAGAACTGAAAAATCTGCCGGTAGCAACATAAGAGGTGGTGCAAAGGCGCCATGCGCCATCTCTTTTAAACAACAATAACAATACCACAAAAACGACAAAATCATGAAAAAGTACATTATAACCATATTACTGCTTGTGGCAACAATGCTTTCCCATAGGGCCTCAGCCACTAATTCAGATTACAACAAATACATACCGGTCATGACTCCCGAAAGTGCAACTTTGGGGCAATACGGTGCATTTCCTGTATCACTCTACACAGGAAGCGTTGATATCAGCATCCCTATCCATACACTTAAGACCAATAACATTACCGTACCTATTTCTCTGCAATACAATGGGACAGGATTTATACCCAACAAGGATTGCGGTAAAATTGGCCACGACTGGGCCCTTGTAGCCGGTGGAGTAATAACCCGTACAGTGAATGGCGTTCCGGATGAGTGGGAATCTACCGGTTCCAGTTATGATTACGGGCTCAATGGCATGCTGTATTATATCAGGCAAGGGAATCCGCCCCTTTCCAACGAAGCAATTCGCAATATGGTTCTCCATGAGGAAGGAGGCCCAAATTATGAAACCACTCCCGATATGTTTTCATTCAATTTCTGTGGACATAGCGGCCAGTTTATGATAGATCATGACGGTAGCGTCAAAGTTGTTGGCAGACAGCCCTACAAGGTTGACATTTCGGACATAAAAGTGCAGGGATATGGCACATTGCAGCCTGTAAGTTCCATAACCATTACATCCGGAGACGGCACAAAATACATCTTTGGAGGGAATATCCATGCCCTTGAAATATCCTTGAGAAAGCAACCAGGACTTACATCTGTACCATTTAAAGGAGGTGTGGTAACGGCATTCCATCTGACAAGGATTGAAACTGTCAACGGAGAGACAGTGGATTTCATCTATCATGATTCACAAGACTCTTCAGATAATAATATATTGGACTCACAAGAGGGGATTATCCCCAATAAATACGTGGTAAAAGTTCCATTCTTTTCAGATTTCTACGAAAATCTCCATGAGTTCGGGACTTGGGAATATGTTTCCGGCACAGGAGCAGCAACACCGTCTCTATCCTATACCAAAGGTGCATATCTGTATAAGATAATATCTTCAATGGGCGAAAACATTGTATTTGAATATAAGTATAAAGAGCACCGTTTTACCAATGTGATGGATGCGGAAGACAGGATGAGTGAATGGGATAATATCATAAATCCCCGTTTGGAAAGAATCCTTGCCTACAATAGTTCAGGAGATATGATTACATATGCTACAATGCACCAGTCATATAAGCAATCCTATAGAATCAGGACAGGCTCGGCGCCCATTCCACTCAATATCCACAGGATGTTCCTGGACAGCGTTGCTGTAAACCAGCGCAAGTATTCATTTGAGTACAACCATATCAGTGTATATCCGGAACCTCATACCAGGGGTATAGACATGCAGGGCTACTATAATGGCGAAGATAATAACAGCACGCTTTTAGGGGTAACCAAGCCTACAGATCCTCAGGACTTCTCCCACAGAGAGTCTTCCTTTATGGATGCCAATATGGGTATGCTCAAGAAGATAACATACCCAACAGGAGGAACCAGTTCATTTACCTATGAAAACCACTCCTATGGCAAAGCTGTAGTTCCCAACACTCTTGTCCCGGAACTGATAACATCCAATACAAGCGGCCTGACAGGCGGAGTAAGGATAAAGAAGATTGAAAACAGCACTGGGGACATCAGCACTTATGAGTACATCAATGAATACTCACAAAGCAGTGGTGTTATCAATGATGTAGCCAGATATAGCCTGGATATGGATATTGCCCCTCAACGTTTGTGGAATGTTACAGGCCTGACTGTATTGTCGGGGAACAATCTTATTGCAGGCAATAATATTGCTGAAACTCATATAGGCTACTCCCGTGTGATAGAAAGGAAAGGTACCGGTAATGGCTATAAGGTATATTCTTATACAACATTTGATGACTATAAAGATGAACCGGTTGTAGACTGTGACAACAGGACATATTATAATCAAAATAATTTGGCACCAATCAATCTCGTGATAGCATCCCTACACCATACAAGTATGTATCTGGATAGGGGAAAACTTACACAGGTAGAAGAGTATGATGCACAAGGGAAACTGATTAAAGAGACTTCCTATACATATAATACAGGGGAAGACAGGAGAGCAGATGCCATTTACTCTGCTGGATGCAGATTAAGAATAAACAATTATTATGTAGCCAATGCAGTTGCACACTATTTCTACCCCAAACATATAATCAGTGAGACTATCAGGGAGCGGAAGGACGGCTCATGGCATATCCTGCATACTGATTATACATATAATCAGCACAATCAGCTGGTAAGTGAGGAAACGGTGACCAACAGCAACGGAGAAGTAAATTCAAAGAAGACATTCTATCCCAAAGACTTTACAACAAATACCCTTTTGTCTGCCATGGCTGACAGTAATATGCTCAACGCCATAGTGAGGGAAGAGTACTACTGCAACGGGATTTTGACACACAGCACCGAGAATGAATTTGCCGGATATAGTGGACTTGATGGCAATACCACATACTATGACATCTGTGCAGTAAAAGAGTCGGCATCAGACACATCCTTCTATCCGTTAAGAATTCATGGAAGGGACAAGAACCGCAATATAGAATCCATGACCGTATTCGGGAAGCCTGTAACATCATTCTTGTGGGGATATGATGGCCTGTATCCTATAGCTGTATTTGAAAATGTAACCATGGAGCAGCTGGACAGCATGACTCAGCCATTAAAACAACCTTTGCTGGAAACTTCTGCCCCCATAGTGCAATATGGAGAAGCTCTCGGACAAATTGCGGCATCCATGCCTGATGCATTGGTTACCCTATATGACTATAATCCTCAGGTTGGAATTAAATATTGTAAAGAACCCAACGGCCTGAAACATTACTACAGTTATGATACCTTGGGGCGTCTTGTCAGTACTGCGGTGGAGGATAAGGCTCAAAAAGTGATCAGGTATTCATATAATACTGTACACAACAGCAAACTGATGGCATGCTGGAAAGATGCCGTAAGTAATGTATTTCTGGGAAGCAACACTCTTACATGCCATGCATCGGGAGGGGCAAAGGACTATTTTTACAACCTGACACTAAAAAAAGGCAATATAGTCCTGAGTTCAACCACTTCCGACAAGATAACTTACAATTTCACCACAGAAGGCACATATACTTTCTCCGGCACTGTAACAGACAGTACAACAAATGAGACAGCATCTTTTGCAAATACCTTCTCTGTAATTGAGCCTCAGGTGATAGAGTTCTCAAATATGGAAAAACATGTAACTGTAGATCACGGATGCTATACCAGTACCGCCATAATAAGGTGTGAAAGTGCTGTAACTGTCACCTTCTCAATACAGGCTGAAGTTGAAATGCTGTCAGAAAATACTTCTTACGGCATCAACATAGCAGAGAATTACTTCCTGACTGAAAATGACGAGTGGCCAGACAAAGGTATTACAATAGAATTGCAGCCGGGAGACAATATTGTTGAAATATACATGAACAATATTGTGGGAAACGGGAATATGAGCATTTCAATATTTGAAGTTGAAGGTGAAGGAACCACACTGGGAGAAAACCTTTATCTGCCTCTGTCAACAGACAAAATAAACTGATTTGAAACCTTTAAAAGACTATAATCATGAAACGCAATATCTTGACAATACTATTCATTACCCTCCTCTCAATCACATTGAAAGGCCAGGTAACCACACAGAATTATGTCAATACCAGAACCGTATTGAACCAGCAGCAAACATCCTATGTAGACAACATAGCCTACTACGACGGCATAGGCCGCCCTCTACAGACCGTAGAGGCGGCTACCGCCAACGGCTCTCCAGCCGGGGCGGCCATTGCCACACTGCAGGAATATGACAACGCCGGACGACAGAGCAACCAATGGCTGCCAATCCCAATTACCGGAACCTATCTTGATCCGTCACAGTTCAAGACAAGGGCTGCCGGTACAAGCGGCCACTCCGATGCCAACCCATATACCCTGCCGGTATATGAGTCCTCTCCCCTCAACCGTATTGCCCGGCAATACGGAGCGGGAAGTGACTGGCACACCAATGGGAGAAGTGTAAAGACAGAGTACCTGACCAATACCCAATCATCCCCACTCCACTGCAAACTGTACTCCGTAAACGGCAATAACCTTACTGGAGGGACCTCTTACTACCAGAACGGCACCCTAAGTGTAACCAAGGCAACCGATGAAGACGGAAAAATATCCTATACCTTCACCGACAATCTTGGCCGTACCATCCTGCAACGTGTAATGAACGGTTCAGAGTCTTTGGATACATACTTTGTATATGACAACAGGGGCAACCTCAGATTCGTACTGCAACCTCAGTACCAGGATGAGGCAAACCTGAACAAATATGCATTCCAGTACCAGTACAACCAATACAATCTCTGCAGTTGGAAGAAACTTCCTGGTGCAGACCATATTGAGTACACATACAATAGCAATGGCCTACTTGTAGAATCCAAGGACGGCAACCAGCGTGCAGCAGGTACAAGCACCACATATACCTATGATGGTCTCTGCCGCCTCAAGACCAAGAACGGCATTGTAAACTACTATGATAACTATGATTTCATAGGGGGAACAAACTTCCCGAGCGGCAGTTACCCTGCAGGCAATGTCACATACGGAAAAGGCAAACTCACTGCCAAAGAAGTGGATGTAATAGGCAACGGTTCTACTGCAAAATTATGTACAGTATATCATTATGACCAGCGGGGGAGAGTTACAAAGACTATCCAGAACAACCTCCTGGGTGGTTATGACACAACAGAAACCACATATACATATACCAGCAAACCAAGCACTGTAACGCATACACACTCGGCAAGCGGAAAAGCAACCATAACTGAGGTTACAACCTATACATACGATGAAAAAGACCGTATAAGCAAAATTACCCATAAACTGGACAACAACGCAGCAATAACCCTTGTAACCTTCACATATGATGCGTACGGCAGAGTAACACAGAAAAAACTCCACAACACAAACACTGTAGATTACACGTACAACCTACGCAACTGGGTAACAAGTGTCAACTCTGCCAAGTTCCAGCAGAACCTGTACTACAACACCGGCAATGGCACATCCTGCTATAACGGAAACATAAGCAGTACAACCTGGAAAAGCGGCAATGATGCTATTCTCAGAGGATACAAGTTTACCTATGACGGGGCCAACCGCATGACAGGAGGAACATACGGTGAGGGAACCGCAATTAGTTCAAATGCAGACCGCTTCAGCGAGAGTGCAACGTATGACAAAAACGGCAACATCCTATCATTGCAGAGGAAAGGCCAGACCAGTTCATCTGCATACGCCCAACTGGACAACCTCACCTACACCTACAACGGTAACCAGGTAACAAAAATTGAAGATGCAGCAACAGCCGTTGCCCTAAGCGGAAACACCGCCTTCACCAACGGAACAAGCACCTCAAATGAATATACCTACGATGCCAACGGCAACATAACAAAAGATTTGAACAAAGGCATTAGCAATATCCGCTACAATTTGTTAAATTTGCCTGAGGAGGTGACCTTTACAAACGGCAACTCCACCAAGTTCTTTTACAGTGCTGAAGGGGAAAAACTGAGGGCAGTACACACAACAGGTGGCACAACCACCCAGGTGGACTACTGCAGCAACATAGTATACGAAGCAGGTGTCCAGAAATACCTACTCCATGATGAGGGCTACTATGACCTTGCAGGCGGCAGCTACCACTACTACCTCAAAGACCATTTAGGCAACAACAGGGTGGTGATAAACCAAAGCGGAGCAGTACAGCAAACCAACCACTACTACCCGTACGGCGGAACATTCGCCAGCTCAACAACCGGCCAGCCGTACAAATACAACGGCAAAGAGTACAACACTCACAACGGCCTCAACTGGTACGACTACGGAGCACGCCACTACGACCCTGCAATTGCCCGTTGGACAACACAAGATCCTCTGGCGGAAAGATATTATTGTGAAAGTCAATATCATTTTAGTGGAAATAATCCAATTAAAAATGTAGATACAGACGGTAAGGACTACAATGTGTATTTTTTTACCGATGAACAAAAAATATTGATTCATGCTATTTATTATACATCCAAAGGAGGGGAGAAATCAGCCAGGGAAGCTGTTGCTTTTTACAATAATGGTAATGATTGGCAATATGAATACAAGGGTAAAACTTATGAAGTATTATTTAATTTAGAGGTTAAAAGTATTTCTTCACCAAGGGAAACGGTTGAAAGTCTGGAGAATGAAAGTAATGTCAATTCATATGTTATAGGTGAGCCTAAAACAAATAATCCAAAAGATGGGTTTATAACAACTGGTTCTACCGAAGACAAGAGATATATAACAATTTTAAATAATTATCAAGAAGGCAGTTTAACAGGAGCGCATGAAATTGGTCATACATTAAACCTAACGCCTGAAGATACTCACTCGCAAGAAGGTATTATGAAACCTCATGAAAAAGATAGAGAAAGAGATAGATATATAACGCAAGATAATATTAATCATATGATCAACTCCTTAAAAGGGAAATGGCAGTTTAGAAAGGTTAGAAAGTAGGATATGAATAGGCAAAAATAACTAGTAACTTCTGATGTAATGTCTTTAGCGTTATATCAGAAGTTCGTCCTTTGAGTATAATAGATGCTGTTCTACGGTACCTTTTCTTAAAATATTACAATATGAGAAACAAAATAAACTCTTATACTACAAAGAATATAATTTTAATACTTATATTGGTATTACTTATATTAAGCCCTCAAGTTTGTAAATACATCAAGAATAATCACAAGGTTTATTTATGGTTGTATTTTCAAACATCCTATGGATACTTTAACCAACTATATTATTACAAAGTGACTTCACCTGTAAATGGATTTTATAATGCATATTACTTAAATTCATTTTCTATTAGAAATCCTAGAGTCTGTAAACTTATTAATGATACCGAATTTAGATTATATG
>JAZNUM010000003.1:0-60344 GCA_045592325.1 Candidatus Egerieisoma sp. | reverse complement strand
GTGATGCTGGCGTGGACGATCAAGTTTGCCTTTATCGACAGTTGGATGATGGTGAAGATGATGCACGGCTATATGCAGGTAGCTCCATCCACTGTTATCACCTATGACCTTTATACCCAATTAAGCGGGCTTTCAAGCAGTTTCAAGAGACTTTTCAATGAGAGCCGTGTAACGCCCGGAACGGTAACGGCAGTTCCACAGCCATACGATCGGCACAACCTCCGGTAGAAACTCCTGTAACAGCTCCCGTAACGGAAGCGGCAGCAGAGCCTGCATCTGAACCGCTTGCAAAGAGCGAGTCGGCTCCTACTCCTGCTCCTGCTGAGGAGAGCGTAAAACCCCGCTTCTGCTCGGAATGCGGCACACCGTTAAAGGCAGGAATGGCATTCTGCGGTAATTGCGGAAAGAAAGTAGGATAACTGATTGATGACAAAATCCACTTGATACCCGAATGCGTCCTTGTATCGTTCGGGTATTTTAATCTTATACAAGAATTGAAGATAGACAAAGTAAGAAAATACATTGCCATAGGTTACTGCATCATCGTGGCATTGATAGGTTCCATTGCCTACTTTTATCAGCAGGAATGGAGTCAGATGGAGGTGTTGGAAGATGAAACCAAACGCATTCATATCTTGCGTGGGCCTGTCTTGCGAGTCAGTTTACCTTACCCTGTTTCTTATGAAATGCTGTCGGGAGTAGGAGAGGAAGAGGATTACGCCAACGAGGTTTACTGCAAAGGCTGTCCAGAATGCGGCATAGTAGCCCATGTGTTCTGCAACGGAGCCGCCGGCAAGGATGCCCAGCCCCACTCCAATGTCCCAACTTACCAGCAGGGTTGAGTTGGCTGTTCCCCTCTGCTCGTTTGAGGCCAGATTGAGGAACATTGTCTGGAATGCAGGGAACATGTGGCCGTTGCCCAGGCCAATTATGAGTGCTGCGCCGTAGTAGCCCCAGTGGTTGTGGAGGGCGGCAAATACAAGGTATCCTATAACCGCTATTGCTACCCCTATGGAGGCGTTTTCTACAATCTTTCCCTCCCTGAGGGTGCGGTTCCCCACCAGGCGGGATAGGATAAGTCCTATGGAGAGGAGCATGAAGAACATGCCGGTTCCACCGGTGATTCCCAATTCGTTTTTGCCGTATATGGCAATGTAGGTTGCAAGTACTCCGTATGAGAATGCGTAACAGATCATGCAGATTCCCTGACTCCACCCTTTGAGAAGTATGAATCTGTCCAATGATATCTTTCTGGATACTTTTACTGTCTCCCTTTTCTTGAGGTCCAGGGTCCAGTTTATCCCCAGTCCTATTGCAGATACAATGAATGCCATCCAGAAGAGGATGTCATAACTCTGGCAGGTACCGTATATCATAAGGGCTACTGTGGGGCCAATGGCGGTGGCAATGTTGTTGCTCAAACCGTAATATCCTATCCCCTCTGCCCTGCGGGTAGGGTGGAGGACATCTATGGCTACCGTGCTGTTTGAGACTGTTGAGGCCCCAAACGGCGCTCCGTGGAGTGTCCTCACTATTGCAAACAATACCAGCGACCCTGCAGCAATATATCCCAGAAAAAGGGCACAGAAGATGGCGTAACTAACAAGAAGGACCACCCTGCGGGGGAAACTGTCTACCAGGTATCCGCTGAATGGCCTTATGATAAGGGCAGTGAGGGTGTATCCCGACAATACTATCCCTATCATCTGCTTGTCTGCACCGAATGTTTCGCTCAAATAGAGCGGGAGGAGTGGGGTGAGGAGCATGAAGGAGAAGAAAATCATGAAATTGGCACACCACACTTTAAGGTAGTTGCTGTTCCACAATTTTTCTTTATGTAATTCTGTCTCCACTTCCTTTTCCATCTCTTAGAACAAATATCCTGTATTAATGTAGAATGCTCCGTTTCCGTCCTGTTTGCTGTATTTGCCTACAGGTTTGCCATATTCAAGGCATACAATGAAGTTCTGGTTCATTATGAACCTGAATCCTGCTCCCAGGGTAATGTGTGGCTTGTCCTCTGCAAGACCCATTGCCCTGTAAGAATTGTAACTGCTCATGGCCTTGTTGAACTCCTCTACAGTTGGGAACTCGTTGGCTGTGCGGCCGAACGACATGTCGTACTCCTTGGTTACCATTGTTCCGTCGCTGAAGCAGTTGAGGCCAAGGGCAATGTTCTGGTTACCCATGGTAAAGGTTGCAAACCTCCATCTGAATTCTGCGTTGTATGATGCCATGTCAAGACCCTGTACGCGGTTACGCATTATTCCGCGGATTGTGCGGAAACCGCCCATGCCGTCGCGGTCGTATGACTGCCCCATTGTGGTTATATACGGAAGCACGTAGTATGGGGCATTGTCACCGAATGTGCCCTGGTAGTTGAGCCTGTATGCAAATGTGAGTTTGTCATTCTCAATCACAGGTACATAGTGGCGCAGTGTTGCCGAGTATTTGTAGTATGGGTTTGAGGTGCCAAGCCATTTTGGGGCAAGGGTTACATGGGCTTCAGCCCATACTCCCCTTGATGGGGCTGCCTCCTTGTCGCGGGTGTCGTACAGCAGTCCAAGACGGAGTGTGCTGTTGGTGCCGCCGTCTGCAACATCGTCGGGAATAATTCCCCATTGGCGGTAAAGTTCAAAGATGGTAGGTTCGTTATCCGGAAAAACCTCATCTTCATCTTTGTTCTTGTTTATCTTGTTGCGGTTTATTGCATCCTGTTTGAAGTGGCTCAGATGGTATCCTGCTTCCCAGAAGAGTCTGTTGTCCCACAAGTTGCCTATGAAGTCTGCCTTAAAGAGGGCTGCAAGGCGTTTTGTGCGGTATTTTGGGGTGTAGATGAAGGAATCTCCATCTTTCCCGGCCTTAACTTTTTCGTGGTCATAGAATGACTGGTATCCGTTGAATCCGTAGAAATCCATTGCGTTGTCGTTGGTTACGGCAAGTGCAGTTGAGAAGCGGATTCCGGGGATAAGGAATTTGCTGTCGTATGAAACTACAAACAACTGGGATCCTTTTGTGAAGAAAGATGCTTCAAAATACCATTGCTTACGGGTATTTGGGTAAACGGTTCCGTCACCAAAATCATATATGTTCAGAAGGGCTCCCAACTGGAATCCCTTGTCTGCATCAAATGCAACTGCAGGGAGAGGGCCAAAGTTATACCCTTTCTTTACAATTTCCTTTTTATCTTGTGTTCCATCCTGAGCATAGTTCACAGTTGGAAACATAACGGCTGCAAGAAGCAGTGTAATGAAAAATTTAAGTTTCATTATAGGGCTATTTTAGATTAAGTACTATTTCCTGTATTTTGCTGTATGTTTTCCTCAATTTGCCGTTGAGGAGCAATTTTATGTCTGAAAGTTCAAGCCTGAAAAGTCTCCACATCTCCTGTGCCGCAATAGGTGCCGGGAGTACAATGGCGGTAAATGTCAGTGCCCACTCCCAAGGGAGCAGGGCAAAAGCAACTGCTGAGTAAATTATTACCAGTAAAGGCCATATGAGCAGGTTTATAAGATAGCGCACGGAATTGCGGAATGCATGGTCCTTAAGCAATTTGAATCCTACACTGCTGAGAAGGAAAATGGGGAGTGTAAGTATTGCTGCCGGAATGCAGTAAGGGAGAAGTATCCAGAACAGGATAAATCTGAGTACCCTTACAATATATGGGAACCTGCTGGTGAGTGAAGAGAGGCTTATCTTCTGCGATGTGCGCATCCTGTATGCCTGCCTTCCAAGTTCCATGAGTTCTGCGGCCTGCTGAGGCTTTTCCTCCTTGAATCTTGCTATTGCTGCAGTTGTAACGGCATTTGCCTCAAAATGGGCAAGACGGCGTGGAATGGAGCCTGCAGGTGCGTTTTGCAGCAGCCTTTTCCTCTGTGGCCTCATTACAGCGGCACAAATCTCGTATGTAGCCTCGTAGTCCCCGTCATTAGGGATGTACATTATGAGGGATTTCATCCTCTCTGCAAGAAGATCCTTCATCCTGTTCATCTGCTCCTGTGGGGTAAGTTCACAGTTCTCAGCAATGAACTTCCCTACATTTATAGGTTTCCCAACCTTTACGTTTACAGTGGAGCGGAATCGGAAAAAGTTTCCGTACTGCATACCAACCGGAACAATGTACAAGGGGGTATCCGGCATAAGTTCCTGAGCCTGGAATGCTATGCGGAAAATGCCCTTAGAAAGGGGCTGGGCAGAGTGTTTTGCCTGGTGCTGCCCTTCGGGGAAGATACAGAAAGGTACTTTGTCCTTGAGTACATCCACTGCCTTCTCTATGGTCTCGTTGTTCTTCTTAACCTCGTTTATGCCGTCACGCATACGCATTATGGGCATAATCTTGAGGAATGTGAAGATTTTTGCCAGTGTAGGCTGCTTGAAAATATCTGCACGGGCAACAAATACCTTGGGTTTCTTGTCCATTGCAAGTATGACAAGTGCATCCATGAGGGCATTGGTGTGGTTTGGAGCATAAATTACCGCACCGTCTGTGGGAACATTTTCAAGACCGTTGTATTTTATTTTCCTGTACGAGAGTTTGAGGAGAAAATCCACATAATGGCGCAGGAAACTGTAGAGCCTGTCACGGTCCTGTATTTTTCTTTTTTTCATGATTATCCTTCAATGGGTTTTCTGCGGAACAGGTAAGCAACTGTGAGTCCCGATATTATATGCCATATACCCCACCATGCTGTAATGATGAGCATTCCACCGTAATGGCCGTGCCATATTGCAGGGGGAAAAATTGCCGGATTGAACAGCAGGATGAGTCCCAGCCCGGAGTTCTGGATTCCAACTTCAATGGTCAAAGTCCTGTAATCCTTTGCAGGAAGTTTTGCAAGTTTGCCACCAAAATATCCCGTAGCCAGAGCGAATCCATTATGTATCAATACTATAATACAGATATAGTGCAGGTTTTCAATGAACAGCTGGAAGTTCTGTGAAAACGATACAATCACCATTCCAATGAATAGAAGTATTGAAAGATATTGCGTTGGTTTGCTTATTTTCTTTGTAAGTCCAGGGAAATATTTTGCACACAGGATACCCAAAAAGATAGGAACTCCCAAAAGCAGAAGTATCTGCTCAAGCATAGGGAAGAACGGTATCACCAGCGTAGGGATATTGCTCCTTATGGCAATTATCTGGCTGTAGAGCGAGCCCCACAGGAAGAAGTTGAATGGGGTAACCAGGGGGGCGAATGCTGTGGTTATTGCGGTAAGGGAAACGGAGAGTTCAATATTTCCCCTTGAGAGTGATGATATGAAGTTGGAGATGTTTCCTCCCGGGCAGGATGCTACCAGAATCATACCCAATGCAACCATAGGGGTTATAACGGGAGAGAGGATAAGTGCGGCGGTAAAAGTTACAGCGGGAAGCCCTACCCATTGCAGCAGTATTCCAACAATTACAGATTTTGGGTTCTTGATTACATCCTTGAATGTCTGGAGTTTTATTCCAAGGGCAACTCCGAACATTACAAAAGCAAGGATTACATTCACAATGGCCATCCCCCCTTCGCCAAAATTTATGCTAAGGGCATTGAGGCCTTCCAATTGTTCTTTCATACATATAGGTTTAGTGGTCCGCAAAGATACAATATTATTCTCAAAATATGCTACTTTGCTTATTTATACCCATTTATATGCAAGAGGTATATTTATTTTTCCCCACAATTATCAGAGGAGACTTCCAATGATTCTTACTATGAATGCAGCCAGCCAGGCCATGGTGCAACTGTACAGGGTCATGAAAAGTGCCCATTTGCCTCCCGCCTCCTTTTTGATTGCAGCAATTGCAGCAATACAAGGTATGTATATGAGAATGAAGAGCATCATGGAGTATCCCACGGTCGGAGTGAAAATCCTTTGTCCAATTTTTGGACCCTTCTCATATTTCTGCTCTACAAGTTTGTTCTGCAGGGTTACCTCAGAATCGTCGGGAGACTGGTAGAGGACCCCCATGGAACTGAGTATAAGTTCTTTTGCCGCTATGCCGGTAAAGAGGCTCACTCCAATCTTCCAGTCATAATCCAGAGGCTTGAATACAGGTTCCACAAACTGTCCTATCTGGGAGATGTATGACTGCTCAATCTGCTCATATTTCTGCTCTGCCTGCAAAGAGAGTACTTGCGCTTCAATTTCCCCTGCAGGTGCCCCGCTCTGTTCCACCTGAGTTATGAGAGCATCGTAATCTTTTGAGAACTCTGTCTTGTGAGGGAAATACCCCAGTGCCCATATGAAAATTGAGCCGGCCAGGATTGTAGTACCCATCTTGCGCAGATACTGCTGGCTGCGGCCCCACATGTGGTTGAGTGAGTTCCTTATGGTTGGCATCCTGTAAGGAGGGAGTTCCATCACAAACGGAACATCATCCTTGCTGTTGAAGAATTTCCTTAGCATAAATGCCGTAAAGATGGCCATGAGCATACCAATAAAATAGATGGAGAAGAGGATTGCCCCTTGCCATTTTGTGAACAGGGCAGTTACAAACAACATGTATATGGGGTACTTTGTACTGCACGACATAAACGGTATCATCATTATGGTAATGAGCCTGTCGCGTCTGTTCTCAAGGGTGCGGGTAGCCATAATTGCCGGCACATTGCAGCCGAATCCCATAATAATTGGGATTACAGACTTTCCGTGCAGCCCAATCTTGTGCATTATCTTGTCCATAAGGAACGCAACCCGGGCCATATATCCGGTATCCTCCATAAATGAGAGGAACAGGAACAGAATCATTATCTGAGGAAAGAATACAATCACACTTCCCACACCCGCAATTGCCCCATCTACAATAAGGTCCCTTGCCATTCCTGCAGGGAGTATCTTCCCGACAGTTTCACAAAGCCATGCCACACCGGCATCAATCCAGTCTGTAGGGGCTTGCCCAACGGTAAAGGTCAACTGGAATGTCAGATACATGAAGAAGAAGAACAGCGGAAGTCCGAACCACTTGTGGGTAAGGATATTGTCCAACCTGTATTTCCGTCCCTGCACATTGTTGGCGGCAGGGGTGTATGTCTCCTCCAGGGCACCGTGTATGAAGGCGTATTTGGCGTCTGTAATGATTGAGGCGGAGTTGTCGTTGTACTCCTTTTCAATCTTCCTTACCTGTTTTGCAGCGCACTCCAGAATCTCCTGTGTCCCCTCTATGGCCTCAATCCTCTTAATGAAAACAGAATCCCCCTCCAGCAGTTTTATAGCGGCATATTGGGGGTGTATCTTGTCCTTGAGTTCCTCGTTCTTCTTTATAAGTTGCTTTACCTCCCTCAGAGAGTTGTTTATGGTTGTACCATAGTTGAGGTGGAAATGCCTGTAATCAGAGTCGGAATCTGAGTACATTGCAATTATCCTCTCAAGCAACTCCTGCAATCCTTCCCCTCTGGTGGCAACAACAGGGACAAACGGGATACCTATCATCTTGCCCAGCAACTCATAGTCAAACTTGTCACCCTTGAGTTCCAACTCGTCGTACATGTTCAGGGCAACCACAACCTTTATGTTCATGTCAATGAGTTGGGTGGTGAGGTAGAGGTTGCGCTCCAGATTGGATGCATCAATAACATTCACAACCACGTCGGGAAGAGTATCCAGAAGATGCCTCCTTACATAAAGTTCCTCCGGGGTATATTCACTCATGGAATAGGTGCCGGGGAGGTCTGTGATGTTAATTGTATAGCCGTTGTGGAAGAATTGTGCTGTTTTAAGGTCTACGGTAACTCCACTGTAGTTGCCTGTTTTCTCATTCCGGTTGGCGGCTGTGTTGAAGAGGGTTGTCTTTCCGCAGTTGGGGTTTCCCACCAATGCCACATTTATGGTATTTATCTCAGTGTGCACCCTCTGCATAAAGGCTTCATCTGTTGGAATTGTCCCCCCTTCAAAAGGGTGATCATAATTGTGGTACTCCTCTTTTGAGACTATCTCAATGAGATTGCCCTCATTCTTCCTCAGCGAAATGCGGTACCCCATTATCTCAATCTCCATAGGGTCTCCCAATGGGGCCTTCTTTATTACCCTAACTGCAACTCCGGGAACAAATCCCATCTCGGTAATGCGCTTGCGGAATGCTCCGTAGCCCTTCACCTTGGTTATTATACCCTCCTGTTGGGGGGCCAGATCTGACAATATTCTTACGTTACCGGACTGCATGCTTGTACAACACTTCTAATTTGACGCGCAAATATAGCCAATTAGGTGACCGGTTGTAATCACTAATTTAAGGTATTCGCTCTCCAATTGCCCCGATGGAGGGATTTTTCGTAAATTTGCAGAAAAGATGGCAGATGAAGAAACTGAAAAAGAAACTGAAAAGAATACTTGCTTTTGTTGCTGCAGTTATTGCTGTGCTGTTTTATATAGCAGATGAACTTGACATATCTTATGGACAGGAGGGCTCATCAAATGCATGGATCCCGGAAAGTATTCACCAACTGGAGATACCGCAAATGACCGGTTCTGTGAATTCCCAAAGAGTGGAATATCTTGGCTTTTCACTTTCATACAATTCCCTTACCCGCCTTCCCAACTGGGTGGCATGGGAACTCACCTCAGAAGAGGCTCAAGGGGAGTTGCCAAGGAAGGACCGTTTCAGGCAGGATCCCCAAATTATGGGACCTCAGGGTGACAAGGGAGACTACAAGCATTCCGGCTGGGACCGTGGCCATATGGCACCTGCGGGAGATTTCAAATGGAGCGGGGAGGCAATGGATGAAACCTATTACTTCACAAATATCTGCCCTCAGAACACCCAACTCAATACTGGAGACTGGAAGGAACTGGAAGAGCAGTGCCGCAGATGGGCAGTGGAGTATGGAAAGATATACATTGTGTGTGGTCCCATTCTGGAAAACAACAGGCACGGAAAACTGGGGGAAAATGAAATTGTTATTCCCGACAAATTTTACAAGGTTGTCCTGGCACAGGGGAACGGCGGTTACCATGCGGCCGGGTTCCTGTTTGTAAATCCCCCTCAGAGGAAATCCAAAATAAGTGGCAAGCCGCCTGTAAAGCGCCCACTGGAATCATACCTTGCAACAATTGATGAAATTGAGGGGATCACAGGAATTGATTTTTTCCCCTCATTGCCTGATGAGACTGAAAATGCGCTTGAGTCCCGCAAACAGATGATACCATAATAATCTGTCGGGAAGAGGAAATGTTACCAGAAGATTTCCGGTTCCTTGCGCGGCTCAGTGAAGTTCTTCTCCAGAATCTCCTTGTGTTCAAGGTAAGTGGGGTCTGAAAAAAACTTTGCTTTGGTCTTGCATTTCTTTACACATGCACCGCACTTTATGCAAATTCCCGGTACCTCCGCACAATTTGCAGGATTTATGGCTCCCATAGGGCACAGCATGGCGCAGATGCCGCAGTTGTTGCATCTCTGGGGGTCGGTTTCCGGTTTAACCTTGCGGATATCTATGCTGCTGTTTTTCTTGCTTTTGGCATTGTAGAACTGGTAAGGGTACGGATTCCCTGGAACTTCAATCAGGTGCTCCGGAATTTGGCCTGATGCAATTTTTGCTGCTATTTCCTTTCCAAAACTCTCTGCAATTGAAAGGTCCTCCGCATCCGGTCTTCCACCTCCCAATGTGTATGAGAAGGAGTGCTCCCCTATGAATGCACCCGCTGCAATGCAGCGGAAACCGTTTCCGTGCATAATGTCCCTCAACTCAATGAGGGCATCATCAAAAGCCCTGTTCCCATATACCACAACCGGTATTCCTATTGCCCCGTTCCCTTTAATGGATGCAAAGAAATCCCTAATCAGATTGGGTACCCTTCCAATATATACCGGCACACCGAATACCACTATATCCTTGTCGGAGAAGGATGGCACCTGCTTCCTCTGGAGCGGTGTTGTTACATTCATTTCACCTGAAACGGCTCCTTTTGTGCCTGGGGTTGCCGGGTTGAGGTTTCCTGCAATGGCATTTGCAATTGCACAGACAACTTTGCGTGTTGTATATGTAGGGCTGAAATACAGCGCAGTTATATTTGAAACAGTGATTTTTTCCATATAGCAAAGTTAAACAATTTTTTTACCTTTGTAGAAAAGGATGATTATGAAAGTTATAAGATATCTGTTGTTGGCATGTATATCTGCAGTTGCAATACAGTTGCTGTTTTCCGGATGCAGCAAGGATGATACTCCGCCTGTAACTGAAGAGGAGAGGATAGCCCTCAAGGCAAAGAAATTTGTTTATGATTATACTTCTGAGGCATATTTGTGGCGTGACCGCATAAGTTCATCCATAGATTACAGGAGTGCATCATCCCCTGAGGAACTTTTTGAAATGATGCGTTACAGGGAACTTGACAAATGGTCATATGTGTCAGACAATTCCCAGCAGGAGATGGAGGGTTTCCAAGGTGTTTCCACCACATTCGGATACTCGCTGGCATTCGGTACATTCACAAATAAGCCAGATGTGTACTTTGCAGTGGTAATGTTTGTTTATGACGGTTCTCCGGCCAAGTCTGCAGGGCTTGAAAGAGGGGATATAATCCTTACATTGGGCGGCGAAAATCTTACCAAAGAGAACTATATGCAGTTGTATTATGCTCCGTCGGTGAAGATAGGACTGGGTGATTATACGGAGGAAGGTATAAAGGATTCTGGTAAGACGCTCTCCCTTACTGCAGTAAAGATGTATGAGGATCCGGTGGTAACAACAAAAATATTGGATGTGAATGGCACAAAGGTAGGGTATCTGTTTTATGCCGGGTATTATGAGGAGTCGCACGGCAGGCTTGCGGATGTTTTTGCGGACTTTGAAGCAGAAGGGGTAAGTGAATTGGTTCTCGACCTAAGATATAACCCTGGAGGAAATGCCCAGACACCCCCTTATCTTGCCAGTTTTATAGCCCCGGAGAATGTAGTCAAAAACCGTCCGGTATTTCTTACTCAAACTTGGAATGATTTGTATATGAAGTATTTCAAACAGAAAGGGGAGGATATGAACACTTATTTCGTTCCAGGCATTTCTGCAAATTTGAATCTCAAAAGGGTTTTTGTACTTACAACTGGCAGTACAGCATCGGCAAGTGAGGCTACAATATCGGGCCTTATGCCATATATGGATGTAATAAAGATAGGTAGTGCAACTTATGGCAAATATTGTGGGGCTGCACTTCTGATGCCAACGGATTCAAATGGGAACAGGGATAGTGAGATAGGAAATTGGCTCCTTTCGCTGGTGGTGTACAAGTTTGTGAATGCAGAAGGATTTACTGAATTCAAGAATGGAATTGCTCCTGATTATAATGTGGAGGACGGCGGTCTGTTAAGAGGAATTCCACTTGGCGATGAATCGGATCCTATGGTAGCCAAGGCTCTTTCAATAATAGGGGGTACCACATCTGCTGTACCGTCGGATGTACACTCTGCAGATGGTATACGTATGTTGCCTGAACTCGGTAACAGACCGTTTAGAGGCGGATACAACATGATTGGATTATTTAAACAAGATCAGCAATAAAAGTAATGAAACGATTTTTTGTATTGAGTTTGGTGCTTGTTTCAGTTTTAACAATGGTTACAGCCCAACAAAGTGACGATATGTCAAAATATTTGAAGAAAGATGCTGTCCAGATGGTTGATGGCAGAGTAACCTTTACGGATTCAGTAAGTATAATTGCGGGGTATACGCCCAAGCAGGTGAATTCGGTTGCACGTGCATGGATGGACAAATTCCTTGATGTTGAGAAAAACACCGGCAATAAGGTACTCTCTGATAACGGCAATGAGATTGTTGCATCTGCCCAAATGGAGATTGTATTCCAGAAGAATGCCTTTGCTTATGACAAGGCCCTAATGAGTTATGTTCTCACCGTAAAATCATCAGGTGAGAATTGCATCATAAGGGTGGACAGGATAAGGTACAGCTACAATGACGGTACGGGATATGAAACAATAGTGGCGGAGGATTACATTACATACGAGAAGGCTGTGAACAGGAAAGGGACAAAACTGTATCCAATTACAGGGAAGTTCAGGAGGAAAACAATTGATGCAGCAGAAGAAATTATCAATTCATTTAAAGAGGGAATGAAATATTATTCACGAGAAGGTATAGCACAAGTGGTTAAAGATGCTCCTCATGTAATGGTTGCGGATAAATCCAGGAACTTGCAGGAACAGCATCAACAGGAAGAAAAACAGGTTGAACCGGAAAATATTACTTTGCAGGCTGTGGTGGCAGAGATTGTAGAACAATCATTTTTTGACGGGTACAGGAAAATCTCACCTGAGGAGATTCAGGGTAATTTCATAAAGATGGTTGGAAAGGATTGGATGCTCATCACTGCCGGTGACAGCGCAAAATTCAACATGATGACAGCCAGCTGGGGTGGAATAGGGGTATTGTACAACAAACCTGTGGCAATATGTTTCATCAATCCGGCAAGATATACTTTCGGGATTATGGAGAAGGGGGATACATATACACTTACCTTTTATCCCGACAATTGCAGGAAAGCCCTTGAATATTGTGGAACCAAGTCGGGAAGAAATGAAGATAAGGTCAAAGGATCAGGACTTACTCCTATACAGACGGAGAATGGAGCAATAGCCTTTAAGGAGGCAAAGATGATAATTGAGTGCCGCAAACTTGTTTCGCAGTCAATATCGCTGGATGCTATAGACAATTCTCAGGAAAGGGAAAAGAGGGCTATGCAGCCCAT
The DNA here is from genome assembly GCA_045592325.1 of Candidatus Egerieisoma sp. Taxonomy (GTDB): domain Bacteria; phylum Bacteroidota; class Bacteroidia; order Bacteroidales; family UBA932; genus Egerieousia. Next base: position 47,661 of record JAZNUM010000003.1, on the reverse strand, counting down.
GCACAAGATGTATATTGGAGAGATACTGAATGTCTGGGTGAAATGATTCTCCGGACAAGTTCTATATGGCCTGGGACAGCATGAACAAATCTGTTTCAGGCCATTTTTTTACCCTCATGAGGGCTTTTGTAATCTCCCTGTTCATTTGTCGGGCCAATCCCGGACCGTTCCATGATGAACTGTTGGATATGAATACCCAAGTATATCCGTTTTTCTGTACTTTTATAAGGGCACTTGTCCCTGCCATAGAGCCGCTTCTGAGCCAGAATTTGGAACTGGAACTGGCCCATCCTGCAGGCTTTGCATTCTTTCCGTATGGAGTCATGAAATCTATACTTTCAGGTGAAAGGAAATCCGGTTTGCCTGGGCATTTGTTTATAGCGGATACAAGTTTCAATAATTCAACTGGGGATGCTACCCAGCCTCCAGCACCATAAAGCCCGTGAACATCGTTCCCTCCATGACTTTTCATTACCAGGGTATCGGAGCCATCAAAGGCTGGGACCGGTTCTGCTTCCTTAACTTCGTAATAATCCACTTCGTTTTCCCTGAATCCCTCGGAATAGTTGTTTGCCAGATGGATGTCATAGCACCCCATTGGGGCCAGAATGGAGTCTTTGATATATGTTTCGTATGAAATACCTGATACCTTCTCAATTATTTTGGACAGGATTATATATCCCAGGTTGGAGTAGTTGTACCATCCCCCAGGTTTTGCCCTGAGTTTTATCCTTGTTGCGTAGTATACCATATCATCCATGCTCAGGGGAAGAGGCTTGCCAAGATATTTGGCTACAAGGTCCATGTTGAATGCAGCATCCCCATGCGGATTTGAGAATCCGGATGTGTGTCTGAGCAGGTGCTCAACAGTAATCTTGCGGATATTTTTGTCCCTTATATTCAGGAAAATGGAGTCACATAATATTCCGTTTTCTCCAAAAACAGTATCATTTGTAGAAAGTTGTCCAGTTTCGCGCATGTGCATTATTGCAACTGCGGTAATGAGTTTTGAAACAGATGCAACTCTGAATATATTTTTTACTTCGCACTCTATGCTGTCCCGCGCGTTTGAATAGCCGTATCCTTTGGCATAAAGAAGACTGTCGTTCCTCATTAGGGCGAAAGAGCCTCCACGTATTTCCCAATATCTCATGAATCTCCTTATTGAGGCATCAAAGCGCCGGGTCTCCTCGCAATCACTCATGGAGTTGTCCATCATGTGGTTGAGAGGAATAGGGCAACTTTTTTCCTCATCTTCTGCCAGTGCTTCACCTGTTGGATGCGAACCAAGCAAGTTTGCAGCCAACACTGCAATAATTGTAGCGATGGCTGCAAATATGAGATACCGGAACTTTGTGGAGCGTGTCATTGGAAACAGTTCTATTTTTCCAGTTCCTTAACCATATCCTTTATTTTGGAAATCAATGCAGAAACATCCAGTTTTTGAGGACATACTCCGTTGCATGCTCCACAATCTATACATTTGTCTGCACGGGATCCCTCCGGAACCATGTTGTTGTATGTTGCCAGGAATGCACGTTTCTTTTTGTTGAATTTGCCATCCTTAGGCCCGTTCATGTCGGGAATATTGCTCTCCCTTACACATTTGTTGTATGCAGAGAATATTGCAGGGATGTCAACTCCAAATTTGCATGGCATACAGTAGCGGCAGGCGGTACATCCTATCCGTTCATATTTTCTGTACTCTGCAATTGCCTGTTCCAATGCTGCCCTCTCTTCCTGGGAAAGCGGTTTAAAATTGCCGAATGTCTTGAGATTGTCTTTCAGGTGCTCCATCTCGGTCATGCCGCTCAGTACGCATAGTACGTTAGGAAGTGATCCCACATATCGGAAAGCCCATGATGCTATGGATTTCCCAGGTGCAGCCTTCTCAAGGATTTCGTTTGCATCAGGGGTGAGGCTTGCAAGTTCGCCACCCTTGAGCGGCTCCATAATCATGCAAGGGATGCCCCTTTTCTCAGCCTCCTTATAGAAGAATTCAGCCTCCTGGTCAACCCAGTCTATATAGTTTATCTGCAGCAGAACAAAATCCCACGGGTGCTTGTCCAGGACATATGTGAAGAGTTCCTTGCTTCCGTGGAATGAGAAGCCGAGCCTCTTTATCCTGCCAGCCTCCTTCTCTTTGGCAAGCACACCGTATCCTCCCAACTCTTCGTATGGTTTGTCATAATCCTCCTTCTCAGAGATTGCATGGCACAGGTAGTAGTCGAAATACTCCACACCGCACTGCTGCAATTGTGTTTCAAACAGTTCTTTTGCCTTTTCGGGGCTGGTAACGAGCCATCCCGGCATTTTGTTGCAAAGGGTGAAACTCTCCCTCGGATAATCTTTAAGGAGTGTACCTATAGCCTCGGCAGATTTGCCGTTATGGTAGTTCCATGCAGTGTCATAATGGGTGATGCCGTTTGCATAGGCGTGGTCTATGAGGGCTTTTGATTTCTCCAGGTCTATAGCCATGATCTTTCTCCCTCTGGCGTTCTTCTCTCCTGTATCATAGGTAGGGAATCTCATGCAACCGTATCCCAGCAGCGAAATCTCTTTGCCAGTGATGTTGTCCATCTTCTTAGCCATTACAAGGGTGCCGTTTGCAGCCTCTTCCTTAACTTTGCCTTTGCAGCCTGTAACAAGCGAATATCCGGCAGCAATAGCCAACGCGCCAAATCCAATATGCTTGAGGGCTTGGCGGCGGGTCATGTTCTTATTGGTCTCCATTATATAATTGTATGATGTTTTCTTGGAATTTGGGGCTAAAGTTAAGTATTTTTTTATACTTTTACTAAGTGTAAAAAATGACATTATGAGATTTGTACTTCTTTCTATTCTGCTGGTACTTGCCTTTTCAAGGCCGGGATATGCCCAGCAGCAGTATTCTCCCACTCCGGAGAACATCAGGTCCAGGAATGAATTTTCCCGGGCAAGATTTGGCATCTTTATCCATTGGGGTATCTATTCAATGTTGGGAGACGGAGAATGGGTTATGCACAATAAGAATATCAACCATAAGGAGTATGAAAAACTGGCAGGAGGATTCTATCCTTCAAAATTCAATGCACAGGAGTGGGTAAGTGCAATAAAATTGTCGGGAGCAAAATATATATGCATAACCTCCCGACATCATGACGGCTTTTCCATTTTTGGTACAAAGGCGAGTCCTTACAACTCAGTGGAGGCAACTCCATTCGGGAGGGATATACTTGCCGAAATCGCACAGGAATGCCATAAGCAGGGAATAAGGCTTCACATTTATTACTCACATATTGACTGGGGCAGGGAGGATTATTATCCTGTAGGACGTACCGGAAGGGGAACCGGACGTACAGGAATTTTTGAGGGTAAACCGCTTCCTGAGATTGATTCCTCTGTATTCCAGACAAACTGGGCATATGAAAACTACCTGAAGTTTATGGATACCCAACTCACAGAACTCCTTACCAATTATGGCCCGGTGGGGGCAATCTGGTTCGACGGCCTTTGGGACAGGGATGAGCAGGAGAACGGGCTCAAGGCTGAAACCTGGAACCTTGCAAACCAATATGCCCTTATACACAAACTCCAGCCAGGGTGCCTTGTGGGGAACAACCACCACATGGATCCGTTCCCGGGTGAGGATATACAGATTTTTGAGAGGGATATCCCCGGGCAGAACCTTTACGGATACTCTGAGCAGGCCATAAGTACTGTACTCCCTTTGGAAACCTGCCAGACCATGAACCGTTCTTGGGGATACCGTGTGACCGACACTACCTACAAGAGTGAGGAATTCCTTATAAAATACCTTGTGCAGACCGCTGCAAAAGGGGCAAACCTTCTGCTTAACATAGGACCAAGGCCAGATGGCACTCTTCCCGACAAATCTTTACAGAGGCTGAAGGCTATTGGAGAGTGGATGGACTTGTATGGAGAGACCATTTATGGTACATCAGCGGGTCCGGTACCTGAGCAGGCATGGGGGGTGTCTACAAAGAAAGAGAACAGAAGTTTCCTCCATGTATTCAAAGATACTTCTGAAATATTTGTTCCATTGGAGAATACCGGCATTGTAGAGTGCAGGACATATCTGACAAAATCTCCTCTCAAATATAAAATGGGAGAGGGCGGCATTACAATATTTCTGCCGGATGACATGGACAGGCATGGCGGTATAAGTGTTGTGGAACTGGTGTATCCGACTATTGATGAAGCGGCCATGGAGTCTTCAATAAGGAGCTTCCTGGAAAGGTATCCTGCAGCAACTCTGCAGGATGTGTACAAAAATAATTTTCAGGACGTTTTTGGCCCGGCGCATATTATGGCAGAAAGAAAAGGGGTGATATCATATCTTGCCAGAGAGGTAGATAAAATGAAGATAGAAAAAGGTGGGCCGGTGAAGGTGACTGCTCTTTCACAGAATGGTGTAGCCTTGTCAGAAACTGCTGGAAAGCCGTCCGGTAAAAAGGATGCCTCATATTACTATACCCCTTGTGGCTGGAGAAACAATTATTACCAGGTAAGTCTTGAGATGATAACTGACAGCCTTATCACCATTGAAGATTTTGCCGATGCGTTTATTGCGGGCGGCGGTAAAGAGCCCGAAGTTACAGACGAGTGGATGCAGGAGTGGAATCTCATAAAGAAGACAGTCAAGAAAGTATCTCCCGATATGCAAGGGTACAGGGATGATGTCGGGAGGATAACAGCATTGATAAAGGAGGGAAAATATGTTGTACATCACAGCGGTAACTATGTGATGGCATACAAGCCTCACTACAGGATAATCCGTAAGGATATTTTTGAAGGTGCAATATTGCCTTTGCTCAGGCGGAATTGATTGGATATAAGATTCTTTGCTATATCAAACCATTAGGTTGTGATAATTTTTTAACATTTTTATGTTGTTTATGATAAAAAAGTACTATATTTGTAAAAGCTTTTGAAATAGAGCCGTTTTATTTCTTGTACTTATTTCTATTAATTTATAGATAGGTTTTTTGTTATTTTGAAAAAGGCTGCCACTGCACGGGCAGCCTTTTTAATTGTTCTCCTTGTATACATTATTGGGGCGTAATAAATATTGACGGCTTTTATTCCGGATTTATTTCTATCTTTACACGAGTAAATATAATATTTGAACCAGAAGAGATGAAAATAGCAGTACCTACACGCAATAATGTTGTTGATGACCATTTTGGCCATTGCGCATATTACACAATTTATACAATTGAAGATAATAAAGTTACAGAAAAACAGACAATGCCGTCACCTGAAGGTTGTGGTTGCAAGTCAAATATAGCACCAGTATTGCATGAGATGGGAGTGGAGGTGATGCTTGCAGGAAATATGGGAGAAGGGGCAAAAAATGTGCTTGGAAGAAACCATATAGCCGTGATAAGAGGTTGTAGCGGGAGTACAGATGAGTTGGTTGAGGCTTATCTGAGGGGAGAAGTGAAGGATAATGGAGAGATATGCCATCATCATGAATGTCATTAATCTGGAATATATGAAGAGTCTTAATTTGGAGGAGAGAGTAGAAAGGGCAGTGGCCCTTTTTAAGGAAGGGTACAATTGTTCGCAGAGTGTGGTTGCAGCATATGCGGATATTTATGGTTATACCCAGGAGCAGGCTCTCATGATGTCAGCTTCATTTGGCGCCGGTATAGGGAGAATGAGGGAAACATGCGGTGCTGCATGCGGAATGTTTATGCTGGCGGGGTTGCAGACAGGTTGTACAGATCCTAAAGATGCATCAGGAAAGGGTGCCAACTACGCAGTAGTGCAGGACCTGGCTGCAAAATTCAAAGAGATCAACGGCTCTCTCATATGTGCGGAACTATTGGGCTTGCGTGAAAAGAAAGATGTAGGAATAGGGTCCCCAACAACTCCACAGGAGCGCAATGCGGAGTATTATAAAAAACGTCCTTGTGTGGAGATGGTGAGAACTGCGGCAACCCTTTTTGGAGAGTATCTGATAAAAGAGAATAATTGATAAATATTAATGTTATATGAAGAAATTTGTTTTTTTTCTTGCAGTGGCTTTAATGCTGGCAACAGGTTCCAGAGCGCAAGGCATAAATGATACAAGACATGCGATTGGTTTGAGGGGAGGCTGGGGCGCCGAACTTTCCTACCAGCATTATATAGCACCTGAGACAAGATTGGAAGGTACGATAGGTGTCAACAGATATGGTTTCTCATTTGAGGGGATGTATCAGGTGATGAACGATATAATGATTGATGCCCCAGGAGAGATGAAATGGTATGCAGGTGTGGGTTTCGGTTTCGGGAATTGGAGCAATCACCGGTTCAAACATGGGTTCTCGGCAGGAATGTTAGGACAGGCCGGTATTGAATACGCTTTTATGGAGGCTCCTCTGATGCTCTCGTTTGATTATAGGCCGGGATTGTATTTTACTCCGGAGTTTGATTTTGACTGGAGCGGTTTTGCCTTGGGGCTGAGATTCTATTTCTAGGATAAAAAAACACCCTCAGAAAGCATGATGCCTACTGAGGGCGTTTTTATTTGCACGGTACAAGACCCATCTCTTCTGCCTTCTGTTCCATGAGGGCATATGCCTGCTCATAGTTGTTCTCTATTGTCCCTTCAAGTATAGCCTCTTTTACAAACTCCTTAATGATACCAATCTCCCTGCATGGAGGTATGCCGTATTTTGACATTATCAGTTCTCCTGTTATAGGGTTCTGGAAATTCCTTATGGCATCCTTCTCCTCCACCTCCACAAGTTTTTCCCTTACCAGGGCAAAGTTGCGTTTGTGCTTCTGTACAAGTTTGTCATTTTTTGAGGTTATGTCGGCCTCACAAAGGGTCATTAGGTCATCAATGTCATCTGATGCGTCAAACAGGAGCCTCCTTACAGCCGAGTCTGTAACCTCTTCCTGGGCCAGGGCAATTGGCCGGAGATGAAGTTGTACAATCTTCTGTACATATTTCATCTTTTCGTTCAGGGGCATCTTCAACTGCTTGAATACTCCCGGTATCATTTTGCCTCCAATGAAATCGTGGCTGTGGAATGTCCATCCTGTTCCCGGTTCGTATTTCTTTGTGGCAGGTTTTCCAATGTCGTGCAGCAGGGCAGCCCATCTGAGCCACAGATTGTCTGTGTTGGGGCAGATATTGTCAAGCACCTGCAGAGTGTGGGCAAAAATGTCCTTGTGCCCTTTCCCCTCCAGTGTTTCAACCCCCTTGAGTCTGCTTATCTGAGGAAGGAACTGCTCAAGGAGCCCTGTCTCTTCCAAAAGGTAGAAGCCTGTAGAAGGTTTTTTTGCCATGAGTATCTTGTTAAGCTCTTCCGCTATCCTCTCCCTTGAGAGTATTCCAAGCCTCTCTTTGTTCCTTTTTATGCTTTCCAGAGATTCCGGTACAATGGTAAAGCCGAGTTGGGCAGCAAATCTTATGGCCCTTATCATCCTCAAAGGATCATCGGAATATGTGGTATCTGGATCAAGAGGTGTCCTTATGAGACCGTTGCGGAGGTCTTCCATCCCATTGAAAGGATCAACCAGCGAACCGTAGTCTTCATCCTGCAGGCTGAAGGCAAGGGCATTTATGGTAAAATCCCTCCTTTGCTGGTCTTCTTCCAATGTTCCGTCCTCCACAATGGGTTTCCTTGATTCCCTTCTGTAGGACTCCTTTCTTGCCCCTACAAATTCAATTTCCATCCATTCAGATTCCTTGTTTTCCCGATATCTCAGCATGGCGGTACCGAAATTTTTGAATACGGAGAGTTTGCTGCCAACTTTCCTGGCAACTGTTTCCGCCAGGGCAATTCCGCTTCCTTCCACAACTATGTCAATATCTTTACAAGGCCTTTCAAGGAAACAGTCCCTAACATATCCGCCAATGACAAAGGCTCTTACCCCCTGTTCTTTGGCTGCTGATGATACAATTCTGAATATTTTGTTTTTCAAATGGTCCATATTGTCAATTATTGTCCGTTGGAATAATAAGGGAGATCTGTGGCAAATTCATATCTGCCGGAGCAATTATTGAAACTGCAGATGAAAGTCTGTACACCGTTAGTTATAATCAGGTGTGGTACTTTCAGTATGGTGTTGTATCCAGCCACCTGCTGCAGAACCTCATTGTCCAATGTTACATACGGAGCCTTGCACTCAACTATTATCTGTGGCTGAAGGTCTCTGTTGAAAACTACCAGATCGCACCTGAGATTCTTGTGGCCGGCCCTTATGGTATATTCGCTTGCCATGAGGCTTAGCGGATAATTCCTCCGGGTATGCAGCCATGAGATAAAATGTTGCCTTACCTCTTCCTCTGGTGTGAGGGCAACATGTTTCTTGCGAAGCGGATCAAAAACAGTTCCTTCCATACGTCAGAGGCAGTTTTAATGGATTATTCTTGAAAGCAGCTCCATAAGCATTTCCCCATCTGTTGCCTGACCTGCATTCCCACTCTTGCTTTTGTAATCATATTCCTTTATGAGTGCAATCACAGACATGGTTTTCTTTATAGGGAAAACTTTCATTGCTGCTGTGTATTCCTTTATCTGGCCCTGGACGAATACCCCTGCCTTTCTTATGGCATTTTCCATCATGCCCCCATCCTTTGCGTAATATGCATGGCATTTGAGCAATCTTGAGAAAAAGAAGAACATTGCCCCCAGGGTTAAAGGAAGCGGGTATTTTTTTGGATTTGCGGCAAAGAAACCTGCAATTTTGAAGGCGTTGCCGTAGTCCCTGAATACAAGGGACCTCGAGAGTTCAAATGCGGAAAACTCCCTGCTTATCCCAATGTTCTGCTCAATATCCTTTACTGCAATATTTTTTTTATTGTCGGGAAGACCTTTGAACAGTTTGTCAACCTCCAGTACAATCTTGCGCAAGGAGTTGCCTGTATGCTCAGCCATGAGGGATGCGGCATCGGGTGTTATGCTGTATCCTTTGTCAGATATGTAGGTTGTTATCCATCTGGCCACATTCCATTCGCTGGTGGCAACGGATTCAAATACTGTGGCGTTTGCTCTGGCCTTCTTGTAGAAACCTGTCCTCTTGTCAACGGATTTGTTTGTAAATGCCAGCACCAGAACAGTCTCTGCAGAGGGATTTTCAAGGTATTGTTCAAGAATGTCCAGTTTTGTCAGATGCTGGGCCTCCTTTACAACAACAAGTTGCCGTTCTGCAAACATAGGATATCTGCGGCAATTCTGGACAATGTCTGCTGTTGTGGTGTCCTGAGCGTATACAATAGTCTGGTTGAAATCCCGTTCGTGTGGCTGCAAAGCATTTTTGAGGATGGCCTCCATTATTACATCTGAATAATATGGTTCATCCCCCATCAGTATGTATACCGGTGAAAACTTTCCGGCGTTTATCTGCGCCAGGATAGAATTCATCTGTATAAGGTTGTCTGAATCAGTCTGCTTTGCCATAATATGACGTTAACCCAATAAGGATGAAATGTTTGTAACAAAAAGTTTTACAGCCATTGCAAGGAGGATAATCCCGAAGAATTTTCTAAGTACATATATTACACCCTGACCGAAAATCTTTTCAATCCAATTGAGTTTTGTAAGTACAAGGTATACAAAAATCATATTGAGTATGATGGCTACAATAATATTCTCAATATTGAACTCTGCCCTCAATGCAAGCAGGGTTGTGAGTGTACCGGCTCCCGCTATCAGAGGGAAGATAAGCGGAACAACTGTAGCACTGCCCTGTGGCCCGTCGTTTTTCATAAGTTCCACGCCAAGAATCATTTCAATTGCAAGAACCAGAATAACAATAGCACCGGCAACTGCAAAAGACTGGATATCTACTCCAAAAAGTGACAGCAATCCGTCTCCGGCAAACAGAAAAGCTATGAATACAGCAAAAGAACCTATAACCGTGGGTAATGGCTTGATGACATTACCTTTTCTCTTCAAGTCAATAATGATGGGAATGGATCCTGTAATATCAATGATTGCGAAGAGTACCATGAAGGCACTTAAAATCTCTTTTATGCTGAATTCTAAGCTCATATGAAAATATTTTTTTCAAATTTTCTTGCAAAGATAAAATTTAGTTTTTAACTTTAACACATAAAACTAACCTAATAAAAGTTTGTAAAATGAAAGAACTAATTGAAAAAATTAAAGTAGAGATGGAAGCGTTCTGTAAAGATGCTGACGCTCAGCTAGTTAAAGGCAATAAAGCTGCCGGTACCCGTGCTAGAAAATCTGCTTTGGAACTAGGTAAGATGATGAAAGAGTTCAGAAAAGTTTCTGTTGAAGCTAGCAAGAAATAATCCTGTCTGATTCTGTAAGTAATAAAAAAGTTGTGGGTAGTTCACAACTTTTTTATTTTTAACAAGTTGTGAATTACCAGCATTGGGGTATTATAATTCCTGAATTGTTGGTCCGGTTCCATAACCAAAATTTATCGCCAGACACTTTGACAGTTTCCATAACTGTTGTCTGTACAATCTCGTCTCCTCCCGACATATATCTGAGTTCCAGTTCTATCTGATCCTTTACATCCGAAGGGAATTTTTTGAATACTATATTTGTCCAGGCTGTCTGGCTGTCATTCTGTATCCTTATCTGTTTACGTTTGACATTTACCGAAATCTGACACTCATGAGGAGTATATTTGAACAGAAATCCTCCGTATCCGAACAGTCCGATATCCTGTTTTGTCAAGAAACCATCCAGGTCCACAAAATCATGGCCTTCATTGTCCTCTCCGCAGGAGACAAACAGCGTTGCAACGGCCAGTGTGATCACTGCAATGTTAAAAAATACTGAGAGTTTTTGTAATCTTCTCATATGTTCCGTCTTTATAACCTATTCCTGCCACTATTTCCAGATTCCCCTTTTTGTCCAACTTTATTTGTGGAGATGAAAGCCTCTTCCCATTAATGTACCAATCGGTGTATATGGCATCTTCCGGCAGGTTGAATATCCTCAGATCTGCAACGTTCCCAATTTCGAAATCATCTTTCCGGATGAAAATGTACGGGTATGGGGAAGATACAGGATATGTCCTGAACTGGAGTGTATGGGGTTCTCCGAATTCTCTTCCCATTATTGCACGTATTTCCACCGTATATCCTGAGCCTGGGACAAGTCTGTCTATAAGGCAGCAGGTGCTGTCGGTTATCAGGCTGCGTCTCTCCTCTGTTCCCTCTTTTTCCAAAGTTATCAGCCATTGTAACTGCCCGGTGCTTTTGGGTTTTGCAGGTTCTATATCTCTCCATTCAATTCTGGCATCTTCCTGGTATGGTTTTATTTTGCAGTCGACTGCCAGAGGCAGTGTATCATTGAAACAGAAATCCAGGATTGTCTTGAATGTAAGTTTGCCGTTTTGTAACGTAATGTTGCGTAACCCTATACCTACAGCATGCCCGCTCCAGTCCTGCAGCAGTGTATTGCCGCGGAACGACAACAGTTCGTCAACTTTGCTGCTGCCTGGGAAGAATATTCCGCTTATGCCGCTTCCTGATCCTGCGGCTGGAAGTATGCGGGCACATTCATGGCTGCTGAAACTGTTTATGTTGTTGTATACCCATCTGTCTGAAGAGGCAAGTCCTCCATGTTCGTTATCTGATTTGTCTATATGGTATACTATGAGGCCTTCACCTCCTATATAGGTGTCCCATTTGAACCTTTTACGGTATTCCAGAAGAAAATATTCCCCGTCTGTACTGCTCTCTATCCTATAAACTTTTCCATTTTCGTGCAATGGCGGGATGGTATATGAGCTGTCGGGAACAAGATCTTCAATCTCCCCAATTCCCAGAATCTCCCTTTCAATGGAATTGAAATAGGGTGGGGTATTCCCACTGTTCAGGAAATGTCCGTTGTCCATTATTGAAAGAGAACCATATAGGGCAGGGGAGAGGCCTTCATTTTCCCCATTGGTGTCATAAAGGTCCGGGAGCCCCAGATAGTGGGAGAATTCATGGCAGAACGGACCTATTGGGGCAATGGTATTCCCCTCTGCACCCCACAATTCAGCAGTGCAGGTATATGAACTTATCCTGTACTTCCCAACTATAATGGGCGAGTTCCCAAGGTCCATCTGGTGTGGCCAGATGGATTCCGGATTTCCACCTTCTGCCTCACTGTGTCCTGCGTAAATTATGGATATATTCCCGATGATTCCCTCAGCATCCATACTGCATCCGCTGAAGTTGAAACTTGAATCCATTGCTGCCAAACAGGCATCAGCCACCATTTTCCTCACATCTGTGTCTTTGGATACTGAAGTGCCTGCACCATAAAAGGATATCGGGGAGGGCAGGGTTATTATGTCGGAGACCATAAAACTGAAGGCATATTTATCCTTGAAGTTGTCATTGAAATATTCTGCAGCACTCCCTGAGGCCCCGTTTCTACTGTAACCTGCCTTATTGAGCATCTCTTTGAAACTGTTTTTGGGGTCTTCCACTGAAAACTTGACATCTTCAAATTCTACAAGAAGAACGGGGAAGATGAGATTTATCTTCTGTGAATTGCCGGCAGCCTCTTTCAGAACCCTTATTTTTTGTATATTTGGCGAACACAAGGCTCCATGCGCAAGATCCCAGGCGAGCAGGGCGGAACAAAGGAGCAATATGTGGAATATTCTTGTTTGCATTGGCAAGGTGAACTGATTGCTAATATACGATTTTTTGTTTGTATGGGAAAGAGTATGACGTTTTTTTTGACAACAGTCATTTGTCTTTTCTGTGCTTCATCAATGATGACAGCGCAGGACAGCACTCATGTCATACGCATGAAGGACATTATGCCAAAAGAACGGTTTCTTGCAAAGTTTAAGGGAGAAGTGGCTTTCGCCCCTCATTATTCACCGGAACTGGGTGCTGGAATTGCATTTGCATACTCATTCCCTGCTAATGTGAAATTCATAGGAGACATTGCATCACAAGGGTATGCACTGTTTGGAATTACGGGTAACCATAATGTAGGGAGAAGAGGGTGGAATGTGGATTATACGGTTAGTTATGCCTCCATACCGGCCGATTGTTGGGGCCTTGGGTATGATGCGGCTTCAAATGACGGGAATAGGGCCAGTTTTGACAAAAGGCGTTTTTTCTCCAGGGTGCAGGTAATGAAGTCCGTCGGGAAGAATTTTTATTTTGGCCCGGAGATTTTATGGGAGTGGGTAAAATGGAAAAATGTGCCGGACGGGAAAACGGGTGCTTTCGGATATGGTGCTCTTGCAGTCTATGATACAAGAACCAGCAGACACTCCCCTTCAGGAGGTCTCTTCATAAGGTTTTCCCAACACAATTATACAGGTTTCTCATCCAAACCGTTTTATGGGACATCTTTGCAGTTTGATGCCTATAGGGAGGTATGGGCTGGTGGAGTGCTTGCCCTTGATATTCTGGGGCAGTTTACATATGGCTCAGTTCCATGGACCATGCTCCCGACGATAGGGGGGACAGAGAGAATGAGGGGGTATTACAGGGGCAGATATACAGACAATAATGCGGTGAGCGGACAATTGGAGTTGCGGCAGCATATATGGGAGATTTTTGGAGCAGCATTCTGGGTAGGTGGTGCAAATGTATGGGGTAAGGCGTGCAGCTTTGATTTGCGCAATTCACTTCCGGAGGTAGGGGCAGGATTGCGCTTCAAACTGCAGGGAGGAGTGTTGTTCAGATTGGATTTCGGTTTTGGCAGAAATGGCCAGAATGGTTTCGTCATTGGATTGGGCGAAGCATTCTAGCCATTGTCTTGCAAATCCATGATATTACTTCTTCTGATCTTTTCTTGTAAGTGTAGCCTTCCCTTTGTGAGCCTCACCTGTTACAGGGTTCTGGGAGAAGAATTCCATTGTAAGGCTCTCCGGATTCTCATTATATACCAGTTCGCCGTTCAGCCCCTGCTGGGTATCGTTGATGTTCATTATACCTGAATATGAAATGTAGGGATCCCCAACCATAACCACAGCCGTAAGGTCTGCACTTGTAGAGTCGTTGTAGGCTACTTTGCCTTTCATTGTAGTATCAGCAAAACATTCAATTGCTACAGGTACCGCAATTGTTTCAACTGAGATATTCCCGAGAGTGTCAATTGTTGCAATCTGGATTGTATCTGTCCCTGTCCATATCCCAACCAGTTTTTCAGTTACTGATTTGTCTCTTGTACCGCAGGAGACAATGGAAAATGCCGCCAAAAGGGCAATTGCTAAAAAAGATTTGGTTTTCATTGTTTGTTTTTTTTAAATTTACATCATAAAAGCGACCTATAACTATACAACGATTTATGGATTTAGTTCAAAATTCTTTTGCACAATTGGAGTTGAATAACGCCAATATGCTTCATAACTACAGGTATTTCAGGTCAAAACTGAAAGATACCACCAAACTGCTCATTCTTATAAAAGCCAATTCATATGGCCATGGAGCGGTTGAATTTGCCCGCCAGATGGAAAAGGCAGGTGCAGATTATTTTGGAATAGCCCATCCTGTAGAGGGAGTGGAACTTAGAGAGGGTGGAATAACAAAGCCCATCCTTGTACTTACGGCTGGGACAGACTCATTTGAGGATATTGTAAACCATTATCTTGAGCCTTCAATCCCAACCATTGATGCTTTGCGTAAGTTTGATGCATATCTTGCTTCAAGGGGTATAGACCATTACCCGGTACATATTAAACTTGATACAGGAATGCACAGATTGGGATTCATGAAGGATGAACTGCCTGAACTTATTGAGTATCTGAAAGACAAGCCAAGAGTTAAGGTACAATCCATATTCTCACACCTTGCCGCATCTGATGATCCTCAGCATGATGAATTTACCAGAGGGCAGTATGAGATGTACAAGAAGCATTCATCAATGATTGACGCTGTATTGGATTACAAGCCAATACACCATATCCTCAATTCTGCAGGTATTGAGAGATTCAGCGAGTATCAGATGGATATGGCCCGCCTTGGTATTGGCATTTATGGTATCAGTGCAGTTGACCAGGCTAATGTGAAACCTGCGGCATCTTTGACATGCAAGATTCTCCAGATTAAGGAACTTACCCCGGCAGACGGTACAGTGGGTTATGGCAGGCATGGCAAACTGGATACCCCTAAGAAGATTGCAACCCTACCTTTGGGTTATGCAGACGGACTTAACCGACACTACAGCCGTGGAAATGCCAAATTCTGCGTAAACGGCCAGTTGGTTCCTACAATAGGCAACATCTGTATGGATATGTGTATGATAGACATTACAGGCGTGGATGCCAAAGTGGGCGACAAAGTAACAATCTTTGGAGACAAGCCTACTGCCAACGATATGGCAAAACTTCTGGATACTATCCCTTATGAAATCTTCACTTCAGTAGCAAAGAGGGTGAAGAGGGTTGTGTATGAGTAGCAGAGAGTATATATAAATGAGTAAGGGTGTCCGCAATAAAACGGACACCCTTTTTGTTATGGTATTCTTGCTGTCAGTCTTCAATTACCGGAGGCTCCTCATTAGAATATTCATCAAGCCTGTTGCCCCAAAGATATTTGTTTGTCTCCTTTACTATAACTCCGCTCAAAAAAAGCAATGAGACAAGGTTAGGGAATGCCATAAGGGCATTTGCGCAGTCTGCAAGGCTCCATACAAGGGCAAGGTCGAGGTTGGCCCCAAGGTAAGCGGCAACAATCCAGAGTGCCCTGAAAACATATATGGTTTTTCTTCCGGCAATATACTGGATAGCCTTTTCCCCGTAGTAACTCCATCCCAGAATTGTGGAGAAGGTGAATGTGATGAGTCCAACAACCAGGATAGGTGTACCAATATACGGTATTTTTGCAAATGCAAGATGGGTGAGTTGGGCTCCGTCGTTCTGGCTGATTTCCGGATATGCTATAATGGTACTTACAATTACAAGACCTGTGAGGGCACAAACCACTACAGTATCCCAGAAGGTTGCTGTAGAGGATACCATTGCCTGTCTTACAGGGTTTCTGGTCTGTGCGGCAGCTGCAACTATAGGGGCAGAACCCAAGCCCGATTCATTTGAGAACAATCCTCTTGCAATACCGAATCTGGCAGCCATCATTACAGTTCCTCCCAAGAAACCTCCTCCGGCAGCCTGCGGAGAGAATGCTGAATCAATGATAAGGTTCAATGCAGGGCCCAGAAACTCCCAGTTTATTATAAGAATTGCCACGCATCCTACAACATAGAAAATGGCCATAAAAGGTACAAGTGCTTCACACACCCTTGCAATGGCCTTTACTCCAAAAATGATTACAAGTGCAACAAGTACTGAAACCACCAGACCTGTAATCTGGGTAGAAATGCCTGTATAACTTTCTCCCAGCAGACCAGGTTGGGCAAGGAGGGATGCAATGGCATTTGACTGCACGGAGTTTCCGATTCCGAATGCTGCAATACCTGTAAAGACGCAGAAAAGCACTGCAAGCCATTTCATCTTCAATCCCCTTTCGAGGGCGTACATAGGGCCTCCAATCATGGTGCCGTCGGGAGTCTTTACCCTGTATTTGATTGCAAGGAGTCCCTCGCTGTATTTGGTTGCTATTCCAAAGAAACCTGCCATCCAGCACCACAGTACCGCACCCGGGCCTCCCAGGGTTATGGCAGTTGCCACGCCAATGATGTTGCCGGTTCCTATTGTAGCGGCCAGAGAGGTTGCCAGGGCACCGAACTGGCTTACATCACCGGATGCTCTGTCATCTTTTGTAAAGGAGAGTTTTATTGCCTTGAATATTTTTCTTTGAGGGAATTTCAAGACTGCGGTGAGGTAAAGGTGTGTTCCAAAAAGAAGAATAATTGTGGGCCATCCCCACAATGCTCCCGACAAAGCGTCAACCAGACCTGCAATAGGTAAGTGAAGTAAAGAAGAGCAGAGCATAATTTTGTAATATTTAGGTTATATTTGCGAATATAATAAAATTTACACAAAACATGAGATGCTATTTTAATTTTTTGGCAGGAGTTCTTGCTCTATGTTGTCTGGGCCTTGCTCCATTGAAGGCACAGACCTATGACCCTGTAATTGAGAAGGTAATAGAAATAGGTAAAACTGATAACCGCACAATGGAGCACCTTGATGTGCTCTCAAACAGGTTTGGAGGACGTCTGGTAGGTTCGGATGCATATGAAAATGCGGCAGATTGGGTAGAATATATGTTCAAGAAATGGGGACTGAAAGTATGGCGCCAGGAAGTAGGAGAGATGCCGGTAGGTTTCAACCGTGGTCCATGGTTCGGGAGGATGCTTGGAGGAAGCGGCTCAACACTGCATTTTGCAACCCCATCATATACTGCCGGCACTAAAGGGGTGCAGAGAGGACACGTAGTGAAAGAACCCAGAACCCAGGCCGAGTTTGACCGTATGAAAGGTACTCTCAAAGGTGCGTGGGTCCTCATTGGAGGCAAGAACAGCGGATGGCCAATTGACTATTCGGCAGAAGGGGACAGCCTTCGTGCTGCAATGATTGCGGAGAATGTGGAAATAGAGAAAGAGAACCGTGAGATAAGGGAATACAACAGAAATTTGAGAAATAATCCCCCAAAAGCAAAAAAGGGCCAGCCGGCTCCGCAGCCAAAAAAACTTAAGGATATGAAATACACCCCTGCACTTTTCTACCGTCAGATGGTGGATGCAGGTATCCTTGGAATAATACAGGCTTCTGAAGTCCCTATCAGGGCATTGTATGACAGGAAAAACTGCATGAAGATGACTTGGGAGACCCTTCCTGAGGTGCCGGATATCAAGCTGAATGAAGACCAGTATGCAGAGATTGCAAAAATGGTTGACCGGAGGGAATACTTCCAGTTGGAGTTTGACATAAGGAACCACTTCAAGATGGGACCGGTTAAATTCCATAATATAATAGGTGTTATGGAGGGGAGTGAGTATCCCGACGAATATGTACTTTGCGGAGGCCACCTGGATGCCTTTGATGTTGCTACAGGAGGAGTTGACTGTGGTGTAGGAGTAACCCCTGCAATGGAATCTGCAAGGATGCTTGCTGCAGCAGGTGCCAAACCAAAAAGGACCCTGCTGTTCTGCGTATGGGCAGCAGAGGAGTTCGGCCTGTGGGGCAGCAAACATTTTGTGGAATCAAAATGTGTTGACCTCAATA
This sequence comes from Candidatus Egerieisoma sp., assembly GCA_045592325.1. Lineage (GTDB taxonomy): Bacteria > Bacteroidota > Bacteroidia > Bacteroidales > UBA932 > Egerieousia. The sequence goes on along the minus strand of JAZNUM010000003.1, from coordinate 29,592 downwards.
AAATCGCAAATTACTTCAACAGGGACGGAGGTCCTCTTGTACCTCTAGGAATAACAGTTCCGCCTGCAATGTACGAAGACTATGTAAAAGTATGCGAGCCTATAAATAAGGTTAACCATGACTTTCCGTTTGTTGTTAAGAAACGCGAAGGCAATCCTGGACCTGTCCCAAAAACTGCCGGTGGATCGGATCATGCTTATTTTGTAATGAACGGATGTCCTGCAATAAGCCTTTCACTGGGAGACCCTAAGGGGTACAACTTCAACTATGGGGAGATATGGCATACAGAACGTGACCTTTACAACAAGAACATTCCTGAGTATCAGGAGCACACTTCAGTTGTACAGGCAATTATCATGTATAGACTGGGAAATCTTGACCATCTCCCTTCACGCCAGGGACTTTATAAGGAGTATGTGAATGGAAATGAGAATCTGGTGAAATAATAAAAGACTAAACATGAAATGAGCCCTTTTATTGAGGGCTCATTTTTTTTATTCCTGAGATTCAGTTTCCGGTGCCAAATATCCCGTATCCTTGCTCCATTTGAACTTTGAATAATATTCCACAAGTTCCTTGTCTGCCGTAGGGCTTGGGATATATGTGCTCAAACCTGAATACTTCTTCTGGTCAATTGCTATCTCAAGAAAATAAGGAGTTGAGGCCTTATACACAACCGCCTTGCCCAAGGCCGCCTGGAACTGGGCATCATTTCCTCCCGACAACTGGCTGATGAAATTTCCGAAATCGTAGAACCAGTGCTTTCCTCCCCTGTAATATCTTTGGATCGCCAATGTATCTACGGTTCCCACATTACTGCCATACTCCTTTACAATCTTTGCTGTTTCACTTGCAACAGCATCGAGTTCAGAACACTTAACCAGAGAAATTGTCGCAGATCTTGACGAGCCGCCCTGTCCGTTATAATGGTTGAAATACTCCTTTGCCACCCCTTCCAGATCCATAGGCGTACTGAAAATATGCTGCATTATTTTTGAGTACGGGAACCCCTGTGAAAGAATCTCTGCAGGAGAGGATATCACATAATCAACGGAATCCTTAAGTTCATATGCCACCTCTATGCCACCCATCAGACAAGCATCAAAGATTACAAAATCCATCTTGCATGGCAAAGCTGCCGCAAGATCCTTCACATCCATCTCCTTTCCGTTGTCTGATCCGAAAGATTTTGTATAATAGCCCTCAGGCAACCAACCTGTTCCATGTGACCACAATACAAGTCCATACTCCTGTGAAGGGAACATTGTCCTTGTCACCTTCATAACACTTGAAAGGGTCTTGTGGTCTGAAGAGTTCTGGGCAGGAAATCTGTATACCGTATCCTGCTGTACTGCACCAGTTCCATCCTTATGCAACCTCAAAAGCACAGGAGAAATGTTTGCAAGATGCATGTATACCAATAGATTGTCATCTTCAGGAACATATCCGGCCTTCATGGAAGAAAGGTTGTTCTCCGCATTTGAAGAGAGATTATTGTTGGCCACCATATATACAAGTACGGTCTTCTGCTTCTGCTCAAATTCAGGAGCATTTTCCTCTACAGGATCACACGCAAGGCATGACAAAGCCAATACAACCGATATCAAATATTTCCTCATACCATTAATGTTTGAATACAAAATATACCGCCAACACCAAAAACACAAAGGCAATCAGGTGGTTCATCCTGAAACTTTCTGTCTTGAAGAAGATTGCAGAAAAAGCTACAAAAATAAGAAGGGTTATAACCTCCTGTATAACTTTAAGCTGGATAAGCGAAAATGGCCCTCCGTGCAAATTTGACCCTATACGGTTTGCAGGGACCTGGAAACAATACTCAAAAAAGGCTATGAGCCAACTTATTGCAATAATTCCAAAAAGGCCCCATTTTGGAAGCATCTTGTCTGCTCCAAACTTCAGATGGCCATACCAGGCCAGTGTCATAAAACTGTTTGAGACAACAAGCAGTATAATAGTAAGCAGTCCTTTTCCCATTTTTAAAAATCAATTAAACAAAGCACATTCCAAATGTGTTTGATAAACGACAAAAGTAGAAAAAATTTTACATATATTTGCTTGCTATGAAATGTAAAGGACTAATTGCGTTCATCGGCGGTGCACTTGCAGGTGCTGCAGCAGCCATTTTGCTGGCGCCTGATTCTGGGGAGAATACCCGCAGAAAGATTAAGGAGAAAGCCCAACAGGAGTATGATAACCTTAAGAACAAAGTGGCACAGGCCAAATGCGACTGCAGCGATCCCGATTGCGGATGCGAGTAGTGCATGACAAACTTAGCCTGACTTTTTTAAATTTTATGCCATGAGTGAAGAAAACCGCAACGGACGTCTGGAAGAAATCCAACAGACAATAAAGGATTACGTGAACCTCAGGGTTGATGAGTACAAGTTGAAGGGTGTGGAAAACTTTTCCATACTGTCAAATAAAGTACTGGTAATCCTCATTGCAACAATGCTTGGCGCCGTAATACTGCAACTGCTTGGCTTTGCCGTTGCTTTCATGATAGGTGAAATCACAGGCAGTACTGCACTAGGCTTTGGTCTGACTGCAATCACACTTGCCATTGCCCTCCTTGTCATATATATAAAAAGAGAGACCCTGTTCCTGAACAAGATGGTAAGGATGTATATAAAAATGTTTTTCAGCAACCATAAATGAATGTGCATATGAGAGAAATCACAAACATGGAACAATTGAAGATGGCCCAAGTGGAACTTGGACACAAGATTGCACTCAAAGAGATGGAGCTCGGCACCCATATGCAATCCATCCGGGAACTGCTGAATCCTCTTACCTACATCAACTATGCCGTTTCCAAGGTGACTGTACTGGAACAGTTTATAGCCACCTTTATGAATGGATACAGGACAGTGAAGGATTTCATTGCGCAATACCGCAGCAAAAATACGGAACAACAAAACATAAAGGAGGATATTCCCGACAATAATCAACAATAAAACTATATGAATTTCTTAAAAACTATGTTATGCGTATGCGGGTTCGGCCTTGTAGCAGCATCTTGCACACAAGGGAACCAGACCAAAGATGAGCCGTTCAAATATACGGTAGATGAATTTGCAGATATACAGGTACTCAGGTACAGGATTCCAGGATGGGATTCCCTCACCCTACAGCAGAAAGGGTACATCTATCATTTGAGCGAAGCAGGAAAATGCGGAAGGGACATTCTCTTCAGCCAGAACTTCAAATACAATCTTGGAATAAGAAAAACCCTTGAGAGAATCATTACAAACTACAAGGGAGACCGCGAGTGCGAACAGTGGCAAAAATTCCTTGTATATGCAAAAAGGGTATTCTTCAGCAACGGTATTCATCACCACTATGCAGAAGACAAGATTATCCCTGAATGCACACAGGAGTATTTCAAGTCTCTTCTCGACGAACTGGAGATGGAGAAAAGATGCTACACCTACATTCCAATAATGTTTGACCCCGAACTTTATCCTCAGAGAAAATACACAGGTTCAGAAAAGGATATAGTTGAGGCTTCTGCCGTAAACTTCTATGGAGAGGGGATTACTAAAGATGAGGTGAACAAATTCTACAATGCAATGGAAGATCCAAAGGATCCTACCCCACTTGCATACGGAATCAACAGCAGGCTTGTAAAGGAAGACGGCAAACTTGTTGAGCAGGTCTATAAAGTTGGCGGAAGATACTCCAACTCAATAAATGCAATAATAATCCATTTGCGCAAGGCTGCAGAATATGCAGAGAACCCTGCACAGGCAGATTACATTGAAAAACTTATAGAGTACTACACCACCGGCTCACTTGAGACATGGGATGAGTACAATGTGGCATGGGTGCAGGAAAATGATGGACAGGTTGACTTCATAAACGGTTTCATTGAGGATTACAACGACCCTCTTGGACGCAAGGCCACATGGGAGTCCTCTGTAAACTTCAAGGATATTGCCGCTTCAAGAAGGACACAACTCATCAGCGACAACGCACAGTGGTTTGAGGACAACTCTCCTGTAAAGAAAGAGTTCAAGAAGAAGGAGGTAAAGGGAGTTACAGCAAAAGTTATAAATGTTGCATGCATTGGCGGCGACTGTTTCCCTGCAACCCCTATCGGGATTAACCTCCCTAACTCCAACTGGATAAGGAAGGAGTACGGTTCAAAATCCGTTACCATTGCAAACATCACTGATGCATACAATATGGCTGCGGAGGAGTCTCCAAAGAGCATTACAAACGAGTTCTCATGGAGCGATGAGGAGAAGAGGCTCATTAAGGAGTACGGCAACCTTACCGGAAACCTCCATACAGATTTGCACGAGTGTCTTGGCCACGGCTCGGGACAACTTCTTCCTGGAGTATCTGCAACAGCACTTGGAGAGTACAACTCTACTCTTGAGGAGGCAAGGGCAGACCTGTTTGGCCTTTATTATGTAGCAGACAAGAAACTTGTTGATCTTGGCATCCTTCCAAATGAGGAGGCTTACAAGGCTGAGTACATCAACTTTATTGTTAACGGCCTTTTCACCCAGTTTGTAAGGATTGAACTTGGCAAGACCAACACTGAGGCCCACATGCAGGACAGGAAACTCATTGCAGAGTGGTGCTACGAGAACGGCCTTAAAGAGAAGACCGGTGCAGAGAAAGATGTTATAGAGAAAGTTGTAAAGGAGGGAAAGACCTACTTTGTAATAAACGACTACCAGGCTCTCCGCGACCTCTTTGGTAAACTCCTTGCAGAGGTTCAGAGAATCAAGTCAGAGGGTGACTACCAGGCAGGTAAGGAACTTGTGGAGAAATATGCTGTACACATCAACCCTGAACTCCACAAAGAGGTTAAGGAGAGATATGCTTCACTTGAACTTAAACCTTACAAAGGATTCATCAACCCTACCATTGTTCCTGTAACAAACAAACAGGGCGAACTTGTGGATTATGAAGTTGTATACAATGACAACTTCCTTGAGCAGATGCTCGAGTATGGCAAGAAATACTCTTTTGAGAGCAGTTTGAGCCTGTAAGAATATTTCCGGCGTGGGTATTATACCTCCCTTAATGAAAAACTGCCATTGTGGCTTTTACGTCCCCAAAAAGTTTTGAAGAACTTTTGGGGGCGTTTTATTTGGGGATAGTTTTAAAATATTTTTTATTTTTGCAGATGACATGCTTTATAAGGTGTGTCAATTGTTTATATAAATAGCGTTAAGCTATTATTCTTGCTTGAAGAAACTACCACTTTCAGAAAACTTACAAGAATAATATGCACTTAGCGCCTACGCTTTAGCGTGGGTTGTGCTTATCTTGTAAGTGGGTATGTGGTAGTACCTTTCAAGCGTGATGGCAACTCACGCTTTTTTTGTTTTACAATAGTGGGAAATTACACATATGGGAAGTCAATATCTGCACATAGGTTCTCTTATAGAGGAGAAACTGAAGGAACAGGAAAGAAGTGTATCATGGCTTGCCAAAAAATTATCATGTGATAGAACCACTGTCTATAGATTGTTGCAGAAACATAGCATAGACACCCATTTATTGGAGAGAATATCCAAAGAATTGCGGTTTAATTTCTTTTCGGTCCTTTCGGATTCACTTAACGATAAGTTGCAATAGTTGCAACATTTGCAACATTTGTGTGGCATTTGTGCAACACGGTTTATCCTATTCTCTAAATGAACATATCTAACTTTGTTTCTCATATTTGATAACTGGTGTTTACTGATACTGAATGACACTTTTAGGTAAATTAAAAACTAATAGATATGATTTTTTTTAAGAGAGCTGTTTCCTTTTCCTGGATTTTATTATGTGTTGGGATAAATGTGCTATCTGCACAGCAAGTTGACTATTCGGTAGTTTCTGTACCGGAGGAATCTGGAATTGACTTAAAACAGATTACAGCTGAAAGCGATTATGTGTGCATGCCAACAGTAAGGAGAAGCAGGAACAATATAGATTGGATATCCAATAGGATTCTTGACATTTCACCAAACGGAGAAGATATAGCATATCTTTCATTCAGAAATAACAGTAGGAATATATTTATAAAATCATTGGGAAAGCAAGGAAGTTCCATTCAAAGAACAAATAGACAGAACGTAATGGACTTTTCTTATTCTCCCGATGGTAATCATATATGTTTTTCTGAAGAAAGAGGTAAAAGCAACCAAATTTTTGTTACGAGTGCTATAAAAGGGTATGTGTGCCGCCAGATAACCAGCGGGAACTTAGACTTTTCTCCAATCTATTCACTAGACATGAAACAAATTTTCTTCACAAGACAAGAGATGAAAGGTGTTGGTATTTGGAGTTATAATATAGGAGATAATTTCCTTTCAAGTCTTACATCTGGAATGAATCCGTGCCCATATTATAAACATAATGTCCTGTTTTGTACACGGGTAAATACAGATGGAAGGGGGGAAATATGGAGAATTGACTATGAATTTGGCATAGAGGAGTGTGTAATATCAGATCCTGTAAAGAGTTTTACCTCTCCATTAGTATCGCCAGACGGTAAATGGATTCTTTTTGTCGGTAGCAGTAGAATCGAATACGGTAAGATATCTTACCTTAATACAGATATATATGTTGCAAGAATAGATGGGACAGATATAAATCAACTTACTTATCATGCAGCAGATGATTTGAGCCCGATATGGAGTAAAGATGGAAAGTTTATTTATTTCATATCCCAAAGGGGAAGTGCCACTGGTACCGCCAATATCTGGAGAATGACTTTTGACAATTTGTCGTTCAGTTCCACTATCAATAATTAATCCAATAGCCTGACTTAATCAATTAACTATAATAATCAATACTATTATGAAGAAATTACTATTGTTTTTTATTATGCTCGGAATGAGCTTCTCTTTTGTGTCATGTGATAAAGGGGATGACAGTGATGATGATAACGGATATTCATCAAAAATTATCGGCACATGGGTCAATTATAAATCGTATGAGGATGGAGATTGGTGGTACTGGGATGAGGATGAAGGTTGGTTTTTTGTTGTAAAGTTCAATAAAGGGGGAAGTGGCTCCTCTTTGGAGTATGATGAAGATTATCCGGATGATGTTTGGGAAGATCCTTTCCATTGGGAAATAAAAGGGAATATATTGATTACAAACTTTTATGATGATGAAGAAATATCTAGCGCCAAGATACTTTCGCTTGATGATGATGAATTGGTTATAGAATATACAGAAGAAGGTGGTGTATTTAGGGAGTACTTTGTGAGAGTAGAATTAGACTAGTAACATTTTTGAATTAATTTAATAAAATAATCAATCATGAAAAAAATCAAAATTTTATTGGCGGTAAGCGTTATGTTTATGTTTGCTGTTTCAGCGCAGGCGCAATTTGCAAATGCAGGTAGATCATCTTCTTTGGGAAATCAAGGGCCTGTAGAACAAACTGGAAGTGTTAGAGTCTCTTATTTGCCAGTATCAGTGGAAGATGCGGATTTTAACGGAGTTATGGTGAGTTTTGTTAAAACTATGCCTATATCTCAGGATATGCCTCTATTTGTTGAAACTGGTATCGGATTGTCTTGGATTGGAGACGAGATAAGTGAAGATTTTTCACTAAATTTCTTTTCTGTGAACGTACCTCTAAATTTGGGATATCAAATTCAAATTAGCGATGCAGCCTCTATATCTCCTTTTATAGGTATTGGACTAAGAGGAAATGTGTTTGGAAACTATAAACAAGATGGGAAATCTTATGATGCTTTTGATAAAGATGAAGTTAGTAAAGCGTATCAGTTGAAGCGTTTTAATATTGGCTGGAGAGCAGGTGCTTCAGTGAGGATTAATAATGCTTATATTGGCGCATGTTATAGCAGTGATTTTAATGATATTATTAAAGGTGGTAAAGCTTCAGTTCCAGAGTTGACACTTGGTTTCTACTTCTAACAGATTATAAATTAATAGGGGGGGATAGTCATTATTATTATTTGGCTATTCCTCTCTTTTTTAACTATAAATTTTAGTAATTATGAAAAGAATAAAGTATTTACAGATATTGTTTCTAAGTACAATTCTTTTACACTGTTTTACAGCATGCAGTAAAGATGAGGATGTAAGCCCCATTATTGGGAGTTGGCGTTGCAATATCCATTATTATTCTGGGCCTGATACTTATACATTTAATTCCGACGGGACATACTATTGGGAGTGTCCGGGATTTCCTGGCTCTCCGGATAGAGGAGTATATACTTATAATGAGCGTACCTGTATTTTTACACGTGTTAATGAAAACGGAACGTCTTGGCTGGAAATGATAGATTTTGTATCGTCAAATACATTTATTCTTACGGATGAGAGTGGCGATTCATACACCTATGAAAGAGTAAAATGATTGAATAGTCATTTTACTCCCATAAAGTGGAGTTTTAACAATAGAAGCTGGATAAACTTAAGTTAATCCAGCTTCTATTTGTTTTCCTAATAAATTAACTCCTATTTCTCAAAGAATCTCTTGTACAAACCCTGGAATACCTGTCCGTGACGGGCCTCATCTTTGCACATCTCGTGAACAGTGTCATGGATTGCATCAAGATTAAGTTGTTTTGCTTTGGTGGCAATCCTCTTCTTGTCTGCACATGCACCGCTCTCAGCCTCCATTCTTTTCTTAAGGTTGGTTTTGGTATCCCATACAACCTCTCCAATGAGTTCTGCAAATTTTGCGGCATGTTCGGCCTCTTCCCATGCAATTCTCTTGTAAGCCTCAGCAACCTCAGGATATCCCTCCCTGTCTGCCTGACGGCTCATTGCAAGATACATTCCAACCTCGGTGCACTCGCCAACAAAATGGGCCTGAAGCCCCTCCCAAATCTCTGCATCACATCCCTGTGCCACGCCAATCCTGTGCTCGTCGGCCCATGTAAGTTCACTCTCTGTTTCAACAACCTCCTTGAATTTCTCAGCAGGAACTTTGCATAGAGGACATTTCTCTGGAGCGGCATCACCCTCGTGAACATAACCGCATACTGTACAAATGAATTTCTTAGCCATAATATTGTTCTTTAGTTTAGTTTGTTGTCTTGTCTCTTCAAAAATAACCAATTTTTTTTTGAAGAGAAAATACTTTTTGCATTTATGAATAAAATCACTACTTTTGCGGCTCACAAAAAGTGGGCACATTATGGCACTGCTTTTTGGTGCAATGGGGTCTGGAAAATCCGGACTGAGTAACACAAATAATTAATTTTTACAATGAAACACATTTCACTTCAAGGTGTTGCCAGAGTTATCGGCAACAAACAGAGCCTAAAACAGGTTCGCAGAAACGAGCAGGTTCCTTGCGTTATTTATGGTAACAACGTGGAGAACGTAAACTTTGCATTGGATGCAAAAGAGTTGAAAAAAATTACCCACACTCCTAACTCATACATTATTGACATTGAGGTAGAGGGCAAATCATACCAGTGTGTATTCCACGCTATCCAGTATCATCCTGTAACTGATGAGGCTCTTCATGCAGATTTCTTGGCAATCAATCCTGAGAAACCTGTTGTGATTGACATTCCAGTTGTTATTACAGGTAACTCTGAGGGTGTAAAACAGGGTGGTAAACTTATGGTATCTTCAAGAAAACTTAAAGTTTCTGCTCCTATTGAGAAACTTCCTGACACATTGGAGGTTGACATTACAAACCTTGGTTTGGGCAAGACTATCGTAGCAGGCGACTTGAACTATGAGGGTCTCAACATCGTATCTCCTAAGGCTACAATCATTTGCGCCGTTAAGATGACACGTGCTGCTCTTGGTGCTGCTGCCGCTGCTGCCGCTGCCAAGAAATAATTTTTAACTGAATAATATGCGGGTATGAATTTCCTTATAGCAGGTTTGGGAAATATTGGTGCAGAGTATGCAGACACCCGTCATAATATAGGTTTCAAGGTGCTGGATGCTTTTGCCAAAGCGTCCGGCACTTCTTTTTTGTCGGGAAGATACGGCTCAACCTGTACCGTTTCAGTGAGAGGGCACAAACTTATCCTGCTCAAGCCCTCAACCTATATGAATCTCAGCGGCAAGGCGGTAAACTACTGGCTGCAGGCGGAGAAGATAAAGCAGGAGAATCTACTTGTTGTTCTGGATGACCTTGCACTCCCTTTTGGAAGCCAGCGTATGCGCAAACAGGGCTCTTCCGGCGGGCACAACGGCCTCAAGAATATTGACGAGTGCCTGGGAAACAACAATTATGCAAGACTTAGGGTAGGCATAAGTGATAACTTTGCCAAGGGACATCAGGTTGATTATGTACTTGGCAAGTGGACCTCAGAGGAGGAGAAAGAACTCCCGTTCATAGAGGACAAGGCCATTGAGGCAATAAAGGCATTTGTAACTCTTGGTCCCGACAGGGCAATGAACATAGCCAACACAAAACCAAAAAAAGACTGATCAGCGATCAGCCTTTTTTCGTGTGGGGCATTTTGGTGACAACTGGTGTGCTCGGAGGGGTGTTTGTCACGGGATTGGGCATTTTGATGACAAATGCCGTGTTTGGAGGGGTGTTTGTCTCGGGATTGGGCATTTTGATGACAACTGCCGTGTTCGGAGGGGCGTTTGTCACGGGATTGGGTATTTTGGTGACAACTGTCCCGCCTTGGAGAGTAGGATATGCCGCTTAGGTGGAAATGGATTATAGGCCCAATAGTTTTTCTATGTCGCGGCGTTCCTTTTTGGTTGGGCGGCCGGTTCCCCTGTCCCTTTTTAGGAAGATGATTTCATTAGGGGCGTTGAGTTTGTCCAACTCTTCCTGGGGGGTGATGTTTATGGCATATTGTGGTACTAATGCGGCGCCCTGGCGTTTGTCAATGGGTACAAGAACTTGGTACTGATATCTGATGGCCCCCTTGCGTACTGTTATTATGTCCCCCTCCTTAATGTTGCGGGAAGATTTGGCCTCGCTCCCGTTTACATATACCTTATTGGTCTTGCATGCTTCGGCTGCCTCAGAGCGGGTTTTGAATACCCTTATTGCCCACAAGTATTTGTCTATCCTAACTTCTGGAGTCATGGCTTCTATCTCTATTTGAAGAATGATTCTCCCGGGTGTGAATGCTCCCCGTGGTCATGGCAACCGCAGTGGCCATCCCCGTGATCATGTCCGCACCCGCAGTGTCCGTGGCCATGACTGTGCCCGTGATCATGCCCGCATCCGCAGTCATCATCTTCTTCCATGTCATCATCACCTTCGGCGTTGTAACGGTCCTGGTATGAGCCATGGGCCTCATCTTCAGGCTCGTCGTAGTTGAGGTAAAGGTCCGGGCCGTCGGTAAGTTGTGGCATATATGATACAAGCAGTTTGGCGCTGCCGTTTACAGGAACCATTTTGAAATCTTCCATTGAAGCAGGTATGAGGATTGTTTCACCCAATGCAATGGAATATTGGGTGCTGTCATTCATAATGATAAGCGCTTCTCCCTCTACACATGTGTAAACGGAGAAACTCCCCTTTAATGATGGCTCAACTCCAGCAGGCTCTTCTAGTTCCATGGTTTCAACCACAAAGTTTGCAGTATTGGCCACTACTGTATTTCCGGTAACTTTGCTGAAGTAGAACTTTTCTTTGTCAAAGCATGAATAGTCAATAACGTCTATTGCATCTTCAAGATCCATCCTTCTGGCTGTCTTAGGATTGTTTTCCCTTCCCCAGTCATAGAGACGGTATGAGATATCGGAACTTTGTTGAATCTCTGCAATTATAACCTCACCTTCTGCAGAGTGTATGCATCCTGGTTTGATATATATGCAGTCACCTTTTTGAGGAGTGAAGCAGTTGAGCAGTTCTGTAACAGTGCCGTCCTTGCACTTCTCATAGAGTTCAACAGGTGTTACATCCTTGTTGAATCCTACATAGAGTTTTGCCCCGGGTTTGGCATCCATGATGTACCACAGTTCGGCCTTGCCGTAAGAGTTTTCCCTCTCAAATGCCAGTTCATCTCCAGGATGCACCTGTACAGATATTTTCTCCTTTATATCAAGAATCTTTACAAGGAGAGGGAAATCCCCTTTGTAATAGTTGAAAACATTTTCACCTACAAGGTCCCCAAGGTAGATCTCCATAAGTTCATCCAGAGTATTCCCGGCAAGGAAGCCGTTCTGTACTGTAGAACTTCCGCCATACAGGCTCCACAATTCCCAACTTTCACCGATAGCCTTGCCAATGGCATCCTCATCAAAGTTCTTCTTGAGGACTTTTGCAAGATAATCTCCGCCCCAGATTCTCTCTCTTGCGTCGGGAATGAATTTTATAGGATATAATTTATTCATAAAATGCAGCCTGTTATTGGTTTTCTTGTTGTTCCAGGCATCTTCCCGACAAATTCCTGTTAAGGTAAAATGCCAGAACTGCCAAAGAAACTGCAAATATAACAAAAACTATGGAGTATAGGTTGGGAGAATGCATGTCAAGCAAATCTTTATATGTACTCTCCGGTGGAAGTTCCGGGTTAAGGAACTGTATCAGATAGGCTGTCCCGTTGTTTACGGCATGCATGAAGATGCATGCAATGAGGGAGCCGGTCTTCCAGTATATCCATCCTATCCAGATTCCTGCAATGAATGCCCCGGTAGCCTGCCATGGGTTCATGTGAATTATTGCAAAGAAGAATGCACTCCACAATATGGCTTTCAGAGGTGTTGTGTGGGCCAGAAGCCCCCTCTCCATGATGCCTCTGAGCAGGAATTCTTCAATGACTGGTGCGGCAATTACTGTTGTGGCAAAGGCCCATGCCGAGTTGCTCAAAATCTTTTCAAAAATCTGTTTTACAGAGTCCGGCATAGGGAGCCAACTGGCCAGAGGCTCACTTACGTACCCCAGTGCTATGGTCATATATGCCAGTATAGGGTATAGCAGTATGGCGGGGATGCTGCTTTTGTTTTTTCCTTCAATGGGAACTGTACCCATTCCGCTCCCCTTTGCAAGGAATATATATGCCAGGGCCGGCAGAAGCGGCAGTATATAGGAGAGCAGGGGATTCATATCGGCAATATTGAACCCTGCTGTTACAGATATTGCGGTGAGGATAGTACCAACACCTATTCCCCCTACAGCAATTATGAAAAAAACAATTACCCAGCATTGGGTGAGGCTGGGTAAATAGTCATGCAGTTTTTTAAGCATATCCTATTGGAATAGAGGAGAAGGATACAATCCTTCCTCGGTCATCTTCTTAAGTTTTTCCACAACTGTAGGCCTGTCTTCCTGGAATGTAACTCCAAACCATTTGTCGGGAGTTGAAAGGACTTTTACAGAACAACCGCCCTTGTCAATAGCCTCGTTTACTACATATGGAATATAAAACTCCTTCTTAGGCTCATTCTCGTTCTTCTTGAGGAACTCTTTGAACAGTTTTTCTGTATGAGGGAAAATGTCGGGAGTAAAACCCCACATGTTCATTGATGCATATGCGTCCTGAGGAAGGTCCTTGCGGTTGCCGTCCATCCCTATCCCCGATATCTGGCCGTCCTTTTCTGAAATCTTGTGGTGTTCTTCAACTGCAGTAAGGTAGTTCTGAGCATCCACTGTGCAGATTCCCCTTGAAACTTCTCCGTTCTCTGAGAGAGTTTTGTTGAGGTAGAAGCCTACCATGCAGTATTTGCCCTTGTTTGAGGCGTTCTGTGTAAGAAATTCACCAAGTACCTTGAATGACTCTTTCCCGTAGAAGTCATCTGCATTGATTACTGCAGCCGGGGTGTCTACAACCTCTGCAGCCATAAGCATTGCGTGGGCGGTTCCCCAAGGTTTCTCCCTGCCTGGCTTGAGGGTGAATCCGTATGGGAGTTTGTCAAGTTCCTGCTCAACGAATGCAACCTCAATGAAATTGTTGTATTTGCTTGCAATTTTCTCTTCAAACTCTTTTCGGAAGTTTTTCCTTACAACAAAGACAACCTTTCCGAATCCTCCCTTTATTGCGTCATAGACAGAATAATCGAGTATAGTTTCGCCATTTGGCCCAACGCCGTCCATCTGCTTCAATCCTCCATATCTGCTTCCCATTCCTGCAGCCAAAATAATTAATGCGGGTTTCATGATTTTTAACTATTTTTACGTTAATTTTGCGCTAAATTAGTAAAATTATGGCAAATAATCTTATCCAATCCATAAAAAGGAGACTTGCTGAGTCTAAAGTGCTGAAATTCCTGCGGAACAAGTATGTTATTGTAACCGTATTCTTTTTGGTTTGGGTATTGTTTATAGATACAAACAACCTTTTTGTATGGATGAGGGATATGGGTGTTGTCTCCTCTCAGCAGAGACAGAAAGCATACTATAAGGAGGCCATAAGGCAAACAGATGAAAAGCTCCAGGAACTTACTTCAAACAAGGACAGCCTGGAGAAGTTTGCCAGAGAACAATATCTCTTCCATCAGAAGGATGAAGAGGTGTTCATTATAACCGAGTAACTACAGGAAACTGTCAGATATATAGAAGAAGGTCATGGAGGCTACTGCTCTCGTATGTAGGACCTCCGTCACATTCCCTGTTGTAGGGGTTGTAGTAGAACTGGTCTATGCCAAAAATCTGGGCACCCTCAATATCATTGGCAAAATCATCACCAACCATAATGGCCTCACTCCTTGCACGGGATGGAGCCTCTTTATAATACTCCTCACCGCATATTGCCTCAAGGGCTTTCCTGAATATTACAGGTGAGGGCTTCATTGCACCAACCTCCTCAGAAACAATTACAGCATCCACATATTTATGGATGCAGGTGGTGTTCATCTTGCGGTATTGTACACCCTTGAAACCGTTTGAAATTATGGCAATCTTTCCACCTTTGGCTTTTACTGCCTGAAGGACCTCCCCGGCTCCAGGTACCAGCCCGGTTTCCATTGCCATAAACTCCAGGTACTTTTCTCCAAAAGTAAGGGCAAATGAGTGCAGTTCGTCGGGAGAAAAACTGTGTGCCGGCAAGGAGCCTTCCTCAGCGCAGCGGAGAATATCCTGCAGGGTAAAAAGGAACCTGTTGCACCGCAGTTCCTCCTTCAGGATCTCGCCCCTTTCATACTGCTTCCAAAGCCCCTGGTTTATAACTTCATATCTCTGGAAAAACTCCTCTTTGTCAGTAACGCCAAAAAGGTAGGGTAACTGCTGGGAGTCCACCAGTTTGAACAACGCACTCTTGGCATTCTTGTCAAAATCCCAAAGAGTGCGGTCCAAGTCAAATAGAAAGAATTTATATGCCTTTGTCACACACTATCTTATTTTCCCACGTAAGTCTGTGGGGTAATAACAAGAATCTCCTGTTTTACGGCATCGCTTACATTCAGATCCTTTACAAACTCCTGAATTCCCTCTTTTGTGATTCCGGCATTGCCGCGTGTAAGGGCCTTGAGGGCCTCGTATGGGTTAGGATAGCCCTCCCTGCGGAGAACGGTCTGTATACCCTCTGCAACAACTGCCCAGTTCGCCTCAAGGTCGCGGTCCAGGGCTGCCTCATTGAGGATAAGTTTGCCAAGCCCTTTCTTGAGGGAGCGGAGCGAGATTATTGAGTGAGCCAATGGGACACCCACATTCCTGAGTACTGTAGAGTCTGTAAGGTCTCTCTGCAGGCGTGAAACAGGAAGTTTCCCTGCAAGGTGTGCATATAATGCGTTTGCAATGCCAAAATTGCCCTCGGCATTCTCAAAATCAATAGGGTTCACCTTGTGAGGCATAGCAGACGAGCCAACCTCTCCGGCTTTAACTTTCTGGCGGAAATACTCCATGGAGATATAGGTCCACATGTCGCGGGCCAGGTCTATAAGGATTGTATTTATGCGCTCAAGATTGTGGAAAAGTGCCGCAAGGTTGTCATAGTGCTCAATCTGGGTTGTAGGGTATGAGCGTTTCAGCCCCAGTTTGCCCTCTACAAAAGAGACTGCAAATTTGTTCCAGTCAATACCCGGATATGCAAAATTGTGGGCATTGAAGTTACCTGTAGCACCACCGAACTTTGCAGAATATGGCACCTGCTCCAGAAGCCTCAACTGCTCCTTAAGTCTTGCAACATAAACATAAATCTCCTTTCCAAGACGGGTTGGAGAAGCAGGCTGCCCGTGGGTATGTGCAAGCATAGGGACATTCTCCCACTCCTTTGCAAAACCTTCCAGTATCCCGACAACTTCACCAAGGGCAGGCATGTAAGTATCCCTTATACCCTCGAGGAGGCTCAACGGAACCGAAGTGTTGTTGATATCCTGAGAGGTGAGGCCAAAATGTACAAACTCACCGTATTTCTCAATTCCAAGTTTCTTGAACTCATCCTTTATGAAATACTCAACCGCTTTAACGTCATGGTTGGTAACCTTCTCAATCTCCTTAACCTTCTGGGCATCCTCACAAGAGAAATTCTCATAAATGGCCCTGAGTTTAGGGAAATCTGCACTGTTGAAACTCTTCAACTGCTCCAGAGGGAGTTCACAAAGGGCAATGAAATACTCAATTTCAACCCTTACCCTATATTTTATAAGCGCGTACTCAGAGAAGTACATGCTCAAATCTTCTACTTGTTTGCGGTATCTGCCATCTATTGGAGACACTGCCATTAATGCGTTATTTGACATAGCGTGTGTTTAATGTAATTAGGGTGTAAAGATAGATAAAATTGATTAAATTTGCTCTAATTAATAATCTATGTCTATGGAACACGAAAGAATTTTAATTGAGACAGACTGCGATATGGAGATTGCCGCTGTAGTGTGGGCAGGTATAAATGAGAAAGGGGAACTCGTTGTAGAACACGAGTTTGAGGATTATGAGGATGAGGAAAACAATTTCAAGCGTACTGCATTGTTGGATAAGGAGGAGACCGCCAAAATGGCGGAATGCCTTGCAGTGGAAGTGAAGGACCTTCCGGAGGAGTTATATGACGAATTTGGGGAATTGTCGGGAGTAGGTGTACCTTCAGACGCTGAGTGCATTTTTGCGGATGTGCTGGATTTTATCCTGGATTGTGGTGCAAAATACAGTTTGAAATAAATACCGGATATGAAATCATACAGATATTTTCTTGCTGCAGTTGCGGCATTTGCACTTGTGTGCAGTTGTACGGCTGAAAAACCTCAACACCCTCACAACGTAATCTACCTCATAGGTGACGGTATGGGGTTTGGTGCAGTTTCTTCATTGCTCCTTTCGGAGGAGGAGGAGACAGGGTTTGAGATGGCTCCTGTAATAGGTTTGAATGAGACCCAGTCTGCAAACAATTATGTTACCGATTCCCCTGCAGGGGGTACTGCATTGGCAACAGGTATGCGTACCTGCAACGGTTTTCTTGGTGTAGGTCCCGACAGTGTGCAGTTGGTGAGTGTCCTCAAGAAAGCGCAGCAGATGGGAAAAAAGACCGGCATTGTGGTTAATACAACTCTTACAGAGGCTACACCCGGGGCATTTTATGCTGGAGTAACCTCACGTTCCATGAGTTATAAAATTGCTGAGCAGTTTACCCAAAGTGGTGTGGATGTGGCAGTGGGGGCAGGCCTTTCCGCATTCATTAACCGTCCGGATTCTGTTGACCTTACAGCGGTTCTCATAGATAAGGGGTATGATGTGTATCTGGATTGGAAGTCTGTACTCAATACAGATTCTGAGAAATTTGTGGGAATACTGGAGATAGGTGATGTGCACAGGCGCAACAAATCTTCAAACAGGAGTGCAGGTGCTGCTGACGGGGCGGAGGTGTGTCTTGCTGCCAAGCTCGCAGCAGAGGCTTCAGATGGGGATACAACCCGTTTCTCGCAGCCTGAAGAATATTTGGAGAAGGCTACAATAAAGGCTATAGAGCAACTTTCAAAGAATGCTCCCAACGGCTTTTTCCTTATGATTGAGAGTGCCATTATAGACGGTTACGGCCACAACAACGATTCTGAGGGGATGATTGAGGAGATGCAGGAGTTCAACCGCACTCTCAAGACCCTTGTTGCATATGTCAATGAGCATCCGAATACCCTTCTTGTGGTAACAGCAGACCATGAGACCGGCGGCACAGGAGTTGCCTATAAGAGTTATCCGGTAAATGAGCCTCAGGGGTTAAAACTGAATTTCAGTACAAAAGGACATACCGGAACAGTTGTTCCAATCTTTGCTTACGGAGCGGGGGCCCAAGAGTTTGCAGGCATTTTTCAGAACCGCGAACTTCCGGGAATTATTGAGGGTCTGATGAAATAGGTTGTTCCCCGTCCTTTCTTTCTTTGGGATTGACTGCCATATTGAGAGGCCTCTCAATATGGATATGGGTGATTTGGGCAAAGTGCCTGTTGTATATTATCTTTGAGAAGAACCGGACAATTACTATAAGGAACAGGATAATGAACAGTGAAATCTCTGCAAACAGATGCTCTTTTATCTGGGCAGTTGCAGTTATTATTTCGGGATCCTGTTTCAGTATATCTTCAAGATGGGCTGTGGGATAATTCCCTCTGGCCCATTTTTTCACTATTATCCCGTTATTGATATATGTAAGGCCTCCACTGGAACGGTTGAATGAAATTACAGCCTTGTAATCTGAGTATAGAATCTCATAGTTGCCACTTCCGTTGAACAGGGCCTTTGTCTCTTCCACAGAGTTGGCGCTTGCTATGTACAGTTTAAGGTTGTGGGCTTGCAGTGTATCTGCCAGAGCCTTTATTTTTTCAACAGACTTCTTTCCAAGTGCCCTTGAATTGTAAATTGAGATGAAGAATACGGGGCCATCGTGAATGAGGATTTCATTGCTTACAGGGTTTCCTGATGCATCCATAAATGAGAAATCTATACTGGCATCTTCTGCAGCACCTGATACAAGGACAGTTCTGGCATCAACGAATGTCCATGTACTGTCGGGAACATTGTTGAGAGTAAAGGTCTCCTCCCTGCCGTCTTTTGAGTATATAAGAGTAGTTTCATATTCCCTTTCCTGGAGTGACTGCTGCTTGGCCACGAGATCTGTTCCAGGTTTGTATATTCCAAAATCTATCTGAGGAATATTGCGTAAGGAGTATCCTTGAAGAACAATGATAAGAATTGCGTAAATTGCAAGGTACCCCCATTCAACTTTAGGCGTGGCAATGGGATGGAATTTTTTCCTCTGGAAGAACACTATGAGTGCAGCAGCAAGGAGTACCAGATTCTTCAGGAAAGTGCCGGTATTGCTTATATGTATTGCTTCTCCAAAACATCCGCAGTCACTTATTGGATTTGCAATTGCTATCCATAGAGTGAGCAATGTGAAGAAGATGATGAAGCCCAATGCAATTTTTGAGAACAACTGTATCCTCAATCCCTTGAGAATTGCAACACCAACCAGAAACTCAGCTGCGGAGAGCAGGAGTGCAGCGGGTATGGAGATGAAATCAATGGAATCCAGGCCGGCGGCTCCAAAATATTCCTTAACTTTAAGGGCGGTGCCAATGGGATCCACACCCTTCAGGAATCCTGAAAAAACAAACAAGATACCGAATACGAATCTGGCCAATGCCCTCAGCAGTTTCATCTTTTTACGATTTGATTAGAAAAGTTTGTCCACCTGCTCTTTAATGTTTGCAAAAATCTTGTCGGGAGAAAGCATTTTCCCTTGTGCATCCTCACAGCATACTTTCACAAAATCCGGATCAGATTCTGTCTGCTGCAGGTATATCTCCCTCACCGATATCTGGAACCTTATGTCTGCCTCATGAATGTCTGCCTTTCCGTTGAGGTAGTCGCGGTCATCATCACCGCTGCGGCTCTCCTTGAGTTTGGAATCCACAAACTCTATAGGTACGTTGAGGAAGAGGTTAAGGTCCGGCTTTGGAATGCCGTATCTGTTGTATTCGGTGTCAAAAATCCAGTTGCGCAACTCTTGTGCCAATGCGGCGCGGTTCTCTTCAAACTGAGGCTGCATCATTATTTTTGAACACTGGTATGCAATGTTTGAATAGACATAGCGGTCGAGCAGTACGCAATCACCGGCTGCAAGCCATCCCTTTATTGTGGAGGCGGCATCCATTCTGTCCAAAGCAAACAGCAGTGCCACAATCTGGGGATGTACCTGGTCTATGCTGCCAAAATCCCCCCGCAGATATTTCCCTATGAGTTCACCGTAAGGCTGGGAGTCATAACGTGGAAAATGGAGATATCTCAGATTCACCCCTTTTGAAATGAGGTATTCTTTTAGCAATTTTACCTGTGTGCTTTTGCCGGCACCATCAAGACCTTCCAGAACAATTAACATAGCAATCCAATTTTGTTCATTAAACAAAGATATACATAAAAAGAGAAAAATACTTTTTAATTTTGTCAAATATTCATTATCCCGACAATATTTCAACAAGTATGGAGGTACACAGGATTCCCCAGGTTATGGGGATAATAAATACAAACAATGAGTCATTTTACTCATCAAGCAGATTCACTGCAGTGGAAGAGGTGGAGAGGGAAATCTCCGGAATGATATCATTGGGAGCATCAATAATTGATATAGGTGCATGCTCTACACGTCCGGGAAGTACACCTGTAACTCTGGAGCAGGAGTGGGATTACTTGCGTGTAGCCCTGAAAGTTGTGGGGGACAAATTCTTGGGAACCGCATCACCTTGCGGGGAGGAGGTAAAGTTCTCAATTGATACTTTCCGTAGTGAGATAGTGCGCCGTTCGTATGATATGATAGGGGAGTTTATTGTAAATGACATATCTGCAGGGGAGGATGATTCCCGTATGCTTCCTACAGTAGGTGAACTGAACCTTCCCTACATAGCAATGCACAAAAGGGGAACGCCTGCAACAATGCGGCAGATGTGCCAATATCCAAACGGAGTTGGGGAGGAAGTCATCAGGTATTTCAAGGAGTTTGAAGAACGTGCGGCCAAATTCGGGATAAAAGAGTATATAATGGACCCCGGGTTCGGTTTTGCAAAGAATCTGGAGCAGAATTACGAGTTGTTCAATGGAATGCCCCGTCTCGTAGAGGAAATTTTGCAGTTTTCGGGAAAAAGGAGGAAACTGCTTGTGGGTATATCAAGAAAGGGAATGATATGGCGTCCTTTGGGGATAACTCCCGATGAGGCATTGTGCGGTACAGTGGCGTTGAATCTCCAGGCTCTTATGTCAGGAGCCGATATAATAAGGGTACACGACGTGAAGGAGGGAATGCAATGTGTGAAACTGTGGAAATGCCTTAACGGAATCTGGTAGTATACTATTTCTTGAACATGCCGAATGTGTAGGAAAAGTTCACGCTGAACACTTCCTGGAACTGGACTCTTTTAGACATGATTGGATTCCCCTTGTCATCAACTTTTTTTGTTGCAATGAGGATGTTGTCATCATAGATAAGGTTGGTCCTTATGCCGGTCTGCAGATATTTGTTCAACTTGTATGTGAGTTGCATATCCCAATTCACCTGTATATTGGCTGGATTGTTCAGATAGTCGGAGAAGAGTGTAAGTGTAGATGAAAGTTTCAGGTTCTTTATGATATCCTTGTTCAGGGATCCCTTCAGCTGGGCACCAAGTTCCCATCTTGCAGCTTCATCGGCGGCATTACCGTATTTTTTTCTCAGGAGGGAGTCTGTAACTATTACAAGATTTCCGGTGAAAGGGGCTATGTTTACAGAGAACTCCTTTCCGTTGCCAGGCTTGAAGTCGATACCGAGACCTAATGACATATATGCCGGAGCCAGAAATTTTGACACTTTCTTTGAAACGGTCACTGTTTCATTCTTGCCGTTTATCTCCTTTGTGGCTTTGCTGTATTCAAAACCTGGAGAGAACTGTGATCTGAAATTGAAGTTGGCTGAGAAATAGAAATTCTTGATGGCCCTGTATCCCCACTTGCTGTCAATGACTATCTTGTCATTGCTCTTCCTGTATCCGTCATCAAATGACTGGATAAAGCCGTATGACAATTGGATTCTGTTGTCCCAGAACATGCTCCCTTTTGCATAGTTGGCATGGGCATTCATATAACTGTTCAAGGCCAGGGATCCGGAACCTCCGGCTGCCCAGTTAGTAAGGGAAATTTGGGAGAATCCCATTTCTGTAAGCATGCCTGTTGTCCAGAATTTTGGAGGGGTTACAGGTTCATAGTTTATGGTTGGAACTTCAAACTGTGCACCTATAACCCTACACAATTCCTGGGCTGTATTGAGATTTGAAAGTCTTGCCTGCTCAATTGCCTCCTCATTTACCCCCTTCTTCTTGTCCCCGTTGTTCTGGGCACACAAAGGGAGTACTGCTGACAGCAGCACAAATGCAAGGCATAATATTCTGGCTGGTATGACTTTCATTTTACAACTATTCGTTTTCAAGGACATCGTCTGAGTTATACTTATACCCCATACGTTTGCCTGTTCTCATTTTTGCACTCTCAATTTTTGCATTAATCTGTTCAACACTGGCAACCTTGACAAGGTCAAACGGCGGTACCAGCAGATCAAATGACAGCGAATACATCATTGCAGACTCAACAAAACTTACCAGTTCATCTTTGGTGAGCTCAATTTTGCCGAAGTTGGATATCTTCTGTCTTGTCTGCCTTTTGCCCTCAATGAAGAACTTCCTGTCCTTGTTTATGAACATTCTGGCAACAAGGTATCCCAAATCATCATTCCTGCTGAATTTCAAAGAATCAGAAAGGAAGTTGTAAACACTTATTACTCCGCAGTAAGTGTTGTACGGAGACTCCTTGGAATAACTGTTTTTCCATATGGCATGATCTCTGTCAAACTGGAAAATGTCTGTATGCATGCTGAATACCAGAACATCATCTGCAAATTTCAATTCAGCCTCAAATTTTCCCCTATCCCTATACTCAAGCCTTATTCTGCGGTTGGTCTCAGATTCGGACAGAATGTCATTAAGGTCATTGCTTATTTCACTTAAAACCTCCTTCAATTGGTTGAAGACGTCAAGTGACTGGTCATAAACGCATGATTTGAGGTGGGCCTTCACCTGAAGTCCTTCCAGTATCTGCTGTTGCTGTTTCGGTAACGGATCCGCTTCCATATTCTAAAATGTATTACTTTAATATGATCTTGCAAAAATTACTCTCTGTTTGGAAGGCTTACCGGAGTAGATGCATTTGCCCTCTTCCATAATTACGTTGGTATCCAATGGAATGCATCGGATGGTAGCCTTGGTCTCCTCCTTAATCTTCTCTTCGGTCTCAGGAGTACCGTCCCAGTGGCACAACAGGAACCCGCCTTCCTCAATCTTCTCCTTAAATTCCTCCCAAGTGTCAACCTGAACTGTATTGGCCGCTCTGAAATCAAGAGCCTTACGGTAGATGTTCGCCTGAATCTCATCCATAAGGGCATTGATTGTTGTCTCTACTCCCTCAAACTGCATAGACTCTTTTGTAAGTGTATCCCTGCGGGCAACCTCAATTGTACCGTTTGCAAGATCCCTTGGACCCATTGCAACCCTTACCGGAACACCTTTAAGTTCCCACTCTGCAAATTTGAAGCCGCTTCTCAAATTGTCCCTGTCATCAATTTTTACTGAAAGGCCGTATTTCTCAAGCCCTTTCTTCAGTTCCTCCATCTTGGTAATGATTGCGGCATGTTCCTCATCAGTCTTGAAGATAGGAACCATCACAACGTGGATAGGGGCAAGTTTTGGAGGAAGTACAAGGCCATTGTCATCTGAATGGGCCATAATGAGCGCACCCATAAGACGGGTTGAAACACCCCACGATGTTGCCCATACATACTCCAAAGTACCCTCTTTGCTTGCATATTTGACATCAAACGCCTTTGCAAAATTCTGTCCCAGGAAGTGGGATGTACCGGCCTGCAAAGCTTTTCCATCCTGCATCATAGCCTCAATGCAATATGTGTCCAACGCACCTGCAAACCTTTCATTTGCAGATTTCTTCCCGACAACTACAGGAACAGCCATATACTCCCTTGCAAATTTTGCATATACATTAACCATCTTTTCGGTCTCTTCAATTGCCTCCTCTTTTGTGGCATGTGCGGTATGTCCCTCCTGCCATAGGAATTCTGCGGTTCTCAGGAAGAGCCTGGTCCTCATTTCCCATCTTACCACATTGGCCCATTGGTTGCACAGAATAGGGAGGTCCCTGTAAGAATTGATCCAGTTCTTGTATGTGTTCCATATGATTGTCTCGGATGTAGGCCTTACAATAAGTTCCTCCTCAAGTTTTGCACTCGGATCCACAACAACGCCATTTCCTTCAGGATCAACCATTAGTCTGTGGTGTGTAACTACGGCACACTCTTTTGCAAAACCCTCAACATGCTCAGCTTCCCTGCTGAGGAATGATTTGGGGATGAACAGAGGAAAGTATGCGTTCTGGTGACCTGTCTCCTTGAACATGGTGTCGAGCTGATGCTGCATCTTTTCCCAAATAGCATATCCGTATGGCTTTATTACCATACATCCTCTAACTGCAGAGTTCTCTGCCAAATCTGCCTTTACAACAAGGTTGTTGTACCATTGAGAGTAATTCTCTTCTCTTTTTGTAACCTCTTTAGCCATTATGTAGATATTTTATCCTCTTCTTTTTCCTTATTTTTATGATTGGAATAATTTTTGATATATTCGCAATATATAATGAGTGACAAAAGTACAAAAAATATATAAAACACAGGAGGTAAAAATGAAAAACAGGAACTTATTTATTTTAATGGCAGCGGTTTTGCCGCTCATCTCTTGTGGCACTGCAGGCCATTCCGCATTTTATGGCGGTTCGCAGTTCAGGAACAGCGTATATTACACTCCATCAAATCATGAATATGCGCAGGTGCAGCAGCCGGAGCCGGAGCAGGTGCAAACGGGCAGTGGCCAGCAGTATGCGTATGATGTGCAGTCAAATACAAGGACTGTTCATGTAGGGGAGACAAATGAGGTGAACATAAACTATGAGCCGGGGGTTACATACGTAATTGCAGATGATGAGGAGAGTTATGAGGCCCGTCTGAGAAAGTTTGATTCGCCCACATACAATATAAATATAGAATTTGTAGAGCCAAGTTACTGGTGGAATGTGCATTGGGGATGGTACAGGCCATACGGCGTTGCCTGGAGAAGCGCGTGGTACTCGCCATGGTGGGACAGATATTATTCATGGTATGGACCAAGCCTGTTCTACTGGCATGATCCATGGTATACAGGTCCGTATTGGGCGTGGTACAATCCATGGATTGACCCTTGGTGGGGCCCTGTACACAGACCTGGACATCACCACCCTCCTCACTGGCCAGGGTATGGCCCGGGACACTCACACGGGCGTCCTGTGAGGGATATATATTATGGAAAGAGGAACACCAATTCCACATATAGGGATTTGGGTAGAGGTTCTGTAACAACAGGAAGCCACAATAACGTATTTGGAAAACCAAATACGGGAAGTGTGACACGCAGACCGTCTGTGGGCACAACACCTCCAAACGGAGGTAACGCAAACACTGTTGTGAAGGGAAACAGCCAGCAGAAAGAACAGCAGCAGTACAGAAGAGTTACAAAAAGCAAAAGTTCCGGGGAGACCAATGTGAAGTCCTCAAACGGGAATTCAAACAGGAACAGCAGTTATAGCAGGAGCAGCAATTCATACAACAGGAGTACCTCTTCATACAGCAACAGCTCCAGCAGAAGCAGTTATGGTACATCTGGAGGTTCAGGCGGTTCAGGCGGTTCAAGATCGTCGGGAGGCGGATCATCATATAGGA
Source organism: Candidatus Egerieisoma sp. (assembly GCA_045592325.1). GTDB lineage: Bacteria > Bacteroidota > Bacteroidia > Bacteroidales > UBA932 > Egerieousia. The sequence continues at coordinate 3,943 of JAZNUM010000003.1, read as the reverse complement.
GAAGATAGCAGTGAGGGAGATTTGAATGTTGAATTAAAAAGTTATTGGAATGGTTAGAAAATTGATATTCAGTTTGGTACTGGCATGTGCAGGTGCATTTGCCTATGCGCAGAATGCCTATGATGCACTGAGGTATTCAGAACAGTTCAGTGAAGGTACAGCCAGAAGTGTGGCAATGGGAAATGCCTTTGTTGCACTGGGTGGTGATATGGGTGGATTGTCTGTAAACCCTGCGTCCAGTGCTGTATACAGATATTCAGAACTGGTGTTTACACCGTCAATTACAGTTTCAAATACGGAGTCGGACTATCTCGGTATGCACAGTTCTGCCGGCAAGACCAGGGCCGGAATTGCTAACTTCGGTTTTATAGGTTCGTATAGTACAGGGCGCAGAACCGGTCTGGTGAACTGGAGCGTAGGACTTGTCCTTAATAAACAGAACAATTTTACCAATGCCCGTAAGGTGTATGGCGTTACAGATGAGAGCAGTTGGCTGGCAAGTCTTGCTTACGGTACAGACGGAGTGTTTGCTCGGGATATGGATATCAATGACTTCAATGATCCGTTCTACTACAGCAATGGCTCGTGGAACGCCATCCTGGCGTGGAACAACTCCCTGCTTGATACACTTCCCGGGACAATGGACCAGTACTATGCTGCAACTGAAAATCTCAATGGACAAGATATTTCGGTAGGAGGTAAACTGGCCCAGAGGTTCAATTCGGTGTCTACAGGCAATAATACAGAGGCTGTCATCAATTGGGGTGGAAATTTTTCCAATAAACTGTTTGTAGGTGTAAATATGGGTATTCAGAGCATTACATACAAATATGAGGAGAGTTACTCGGAAGAGGCGCTCAACAGCAGGGACTTTATGTCGGGATTCAGTTATTTCAATGCCGGATACAGATATAAGGCAACCGGTACAGGTATCAACCTTAAGGCAGGTCTCATTTATCTTCCGACAGAGTGGTTGCGGTTGGGAGCCAGCATATCTACTCCAACCTGGTTTTATTTGAACGAGGAATGGGAGAATGGAATGAATGCAGAGTTTGATGACGGATACAGGCAAAACCTCATATCACCGTTGGGTGCGTACAATTACAGATTGAATACCCCGTTCAGATGGAATGTGGGAGCGGCAGTGAGAATGGGAGATAGAGGTGTCTTGAGTGCAGATTATGAGAGTGTTGATTACAGCAAAGCCAAACTTAAGGATTCAGACTATGAGTTCGGGTATGATGTGGAGAACAGTGAAATTAGCACCCTGTTTGCAAAACAGGATATTTTAAGGGTAGGAGCAGAGATTAATGTAAATCCGGCGGTTGCTTTGAGATGTGGATACCAGTACTATTCATCACCATACAGGAGCGGTTCCTCAAACGATGACATGAGTGTGGGATCATTGGGTTTTGGTTATGTATGCCAGTGGGGTGCCAGTGATTTTTTCATTGATGTTGCTTATCAGCAGAAACTCCAGAAGAGCAGCAACGAATTTTCATTATATGGTGATACCAGTATTGCAGCCCCGGTTGGTGTTGACAAGAATTCCAACTGGAAACTGCTGGTATCATTTGGATTCAAGTTCTAGGAAAGATATTGAATTGGGTCCTTCATTGAACAGAAGGTCCAGTATTGTTAGATTTGGTACAAAGCCCTGCTTGTTGGTGAAAACCTGCCAGTAGGGCTTATTAAGTTTAAGGGTTTCAAGAATGTGTGATTCCCTTTTCGGGTGGATTGTGTCCCTGAAGTCTGTAATGCCGTCAGTAAGGAGATCTTCTGATTCCGGCATAATGTAATTGCCGTCAGACAGTGAAATTGGGGTCCCGATTCCTATAAGTTCTGCCACCTTCAATGTAAGGCGTGTGTTCAGGGATAGCAGGTTGTCTTCGCCAGAATCCAGTATTTCGTAGATTTCATCCATATAATACTCAAAGAATGGAGAAGACATATATGCGGCTTCCAATGCCCGCTTGTGCTGCAGTAACCATGGCTTTGACCAGTCTATCCTAAGGTTTGCTGTAGGCAGTTTGTGGCTGTTGTTGCCGGATTCCTTTCCGGCACTTCTCAGTACCGGCAAGGTTAAAACAAGAAGCCCGTTGGCACCATTTATGTGACAACGGGTTCTGTATGACTGTTTCTGATACATCTCCCCGCTCTCAATTACCGCTTTGCCGGAATTGGCAATGACAGCAAAATACTCTATTGGCGGGAAATAGGCTGTACTTAGCAGCGATGTCTCAAAAAACATATTCTAAATGTTATTCGTCTGAAAGGGCTTTTGGATTGTATTTGATGATACCTCTCTTTGAACGGGCAATGAAGTCGAGGATGGTTCTCTTTTCAACGCTCTCTTCAAATTCTGCCTCAACCTTCTTACATGCATCTGTTACATTGAGGCCGCTCTGGTAGATTACCTTGTAGATGTTCTTGATGCGCTCAATCTGCTCTACGGTAAAGCCTCTTCTGCGCAATCCTACAATGTTTATTCCATGATAAGATAGAGGAATTTTTCCGGCCATTGCGTACGGAGGGATATCCTTGCCTATACGCGAGCCTCCGGCTACCATTGCATGGGCACCAATGTTGGAGAACTGGTGTGCAGCGGATGCACCCCCTATGATAGCCCAGTCGTCAACTCTGGTCTCGCCTGCAATACCTACATAACTTACAAGGATACAGTTGTTGCCAACCTCGCAGTCATGAGCCACATGGGCGTATGACATAATGAGGGTGTTGTTTCCTACAACAGTCTTGCCTTTTCCGCTGGCTGCAGTACCCCTGTTTATGGTTGCGCATTCCCTTATGGTTACATTGTCCCCAATCTCCACATAAGAAACCTCATTGTCAAATTTGAGATCCTGAGGAATTGCTCCAACTACGGCGCCAGGGAAAACTTTGCAGTTCTTGCCCATTTTTACATAGTCGTATATTGTTGCATGAGGGCCAATCTCGCATCCGTCCCCAATTTCTACATTCTCTGCAATATAACTGAATGGGTGGATTGTAACGTTGGCTCCAATCTTTGCATTTGGATGAACAAAAGAAGTTTCCATAAATATGCTTTTAAATAAGTTATTACTCTTTATTCTTGATTACCTGTGCAACCATGTCGCTCTCGCAAGCCAGTGTGTCGCCAACGTATGCCTCTCCATGCATGCATACAATTGACCTTCTCAACGGCTGGGTGATTGTAAGTTTGAATACCAGTACATCGCCAGGGATAACTTTCCTCTTGAATTTGGTGTTGTCTATCTTGGCAAAATATGTTGAGTATTTTTCAGGCTCATCAACACTGTGGAGTACAAGGATACCTCCAACCTGTGCCATAGCCTCAACAATAAGCACACCCGGCATTACCGGTTCCTGAGGAAAGTGACCCTGGAAGAAGCCCTCGTTTACACCTATTGTCTTTATTCCCACTACATAGTCTTCCCCTATCTCTGTAATTCTGTCAACCATAAGGAACGGTGGACGGTGAGGAAGAAGTTTCTTAATCCCGTTTACATCCAGTACGGGTGCTGCATTGGGATCATATTGAGGTATGTTCTTTTCCATATTATGTTGCTGTTAGTTGTTTCTTGTCTGTTCTTTTATGATCTTGGCCAGCTGGGTGTTTATGCCATGACCGGTCTTGTATCCAATCACTTTTGCTTTCAGTGGTTTACCTATCAGTGCAAAGTCTCCCATAATGTCAAGAAGCTTGTGCCTTGCACACTCATTGGAGAATCTCAGTTCGAGATGGTTGAGATATCCTTCCGGAGCCCTTTCTAGAGATGTTGTGTTGAAAACGCCGGCCAGTCTGTCAAGTTCCTCCTGTGGAACAGGGTGTTCAACTATTACTATTGCGTTGTCAAGGTCTCCACCCTTTATGAGGTTGTTCCTGAACAGCGGCTCCAGTTCATGGAAAAATACGAATGTCCTGCAAGGGGCAATGTCCTTT
>JAZNUM010000002.1:0-58466 GCA_045592325.1 Candidatus Egerieisoma sp. | reverse complement strand
AACCTTAACCTTGGTGGCGGACTTGGCGTTGATTATGTAAATCCTAATGAGAATCCTATTGCCTCATTTGAAGATTACTTCAAACTAATCAACGAGAACCTGGTTGTAGCTCCAGGCCAGAATGTACACTTTGAGCCGGGTAGGGCAATTGTTGCACAGTGCGGTCACCTGATTTCAAGGGTACTTTATGTTAAAGTTGGCCAGAAGAAGAAATTTGCAATTCTTGATGCAGGTATGAATGACCTTATCCGTCCTGCTTTGTACCAGGCTCACCATGCAATAGAGAACCTTACTTCTTCTTACAAACGCAAGATGAGATATGATGTAGTAGGACCAGTATGTGAGAGCAGTGACCAGTGGGGCAAGAACATTATCCTTCCTCAGACCCAGAGAGGTGATCTTATAGCACTACATACAGCAGGTGCATACGGTCAGGTAATGGCTATGAAGTATAACCAGAGGGACATTGCCAAAGCTTATTATTCTGACGAATTGTAATATATGCCACGTTTAAGTTCCAAAGACAAGTATATAGAACAAGTTTTTGAATTGTTCAAGCGTCGTGGGCTAATGCTCAATATGGAGCAGATAGCCCATGAACTTGGACTTACAAAGAAGACTTTATACAATAACTTTCACAGCAAGCCTGAGTTGATAGGTTCCGTCTTGAACCATTTCTATTCAATTTTGGAAAAGGGAATCAATACTGCTACAAAAAACAGCGGGAATTCAATTGAGGCTATATTTGCTGTTTCTGTAATTATAGCCGAAGAAATTTCCAAATTGGGAAGTCTTCTTCTCAAGGATATTTCTCTGTACCAATCATCACCGGGTATCTTTGCCTTTACAGACAGAATGAATTTCTATTCCCGACTTATTAGAGACAATCTCAAGTCGGGCATTGATGAAGGGTTATACAGAGATAATCTTAATATAGAATATTCCACTATATTCTACACATCTGCAATAGATTTGTTTTATAGATGGGATAATGACCACGGCTTCAAGTATTTTGAAAATACTGTTGATTTTCACAGGGAACTCGTTTCCCATCACCTGTATTCTGTCGTCAATGATAAAGGAATGAAAGTTTTGGAAAAGTATTTGAAATAGTAATTGAGAAAGAGATATATATATGTTTGAAAATTTAATTGATAGACTGGAGAGTTCCTTCAAGATCCTTAAAGGAGAGGGAAAGATTACAGAAATTAATGTAGCTGAAACTCTTAAGGATGTTAGAAAGGCTTTGTTGGATGCCGATGTCAGTTATAAGATAGCCAAAACATTTTGTGATGATGTAAAGAAGAAAGCTTTGGGCCAGGATGTCCTTAAAGCTGTCAAGCCAAGCCAGATGATGGTTAAGATAGTTCACGATGAACTTACCAGGCTTATGGGTTCAGAGGCTACTGATATTAACATAAAAGGTGAGTTGGGCATTGTACTGGTGGCTGGTCTGCAAGGTTCAGGTAAAACCACTTTTTCCGGCAAATTGGCTTTAAACTGTAAAACCAAACGTGGAAAAAAGGTACTTCTTGTTGCCGGTGACGTATACAGGCCTGCAGCGATTGATCAGTTGAAGGTTCTTGGTGAGCAGATTGGAGTTACAGTCTATACTGAAGAGGGTTCAAAAGATCCGGTTTCAATTGCAAAGAATGCAATTTCAAAGGCAAAAGCTGAAGGGTATTCCCTTGTTATAGTTGATACAGCCGGCCGACTTGCAGTTGATGAACAGATGATGGATGAGATAGCAGCAATAAAGAATGCTGTAAACCCTACAGAGACTCTGTTTGTTGTAGATTCAATGACCGGTCAGGATGCTGTTGAAACTGCAAAAGCATTCAATGACAGATTGGATTTTGATGGTGTTGTATTGACCAAACTTGACGGTGATACCAGAGGTGGTGCTGCTCTTTCAATCAGGGCTGTAGTGAATAAACCTATCAAATTTATCAGTGCCGGTGAGAAGATGGATGCTCTTGATGTATTCCATCCAAAACGTATTGCCGACCGTATTCTGGGAATGGGTGACGTTGTTACACTTGTTGAGAAAGCGCAGGAACAGTTTGATGAAGAAGAAGCAAAAAAACTCCACAAGAAACTTATTAAGGACCAGTTCACTTTGTCTGACTTCTATGACCAGATACAACAGATAAAGAAAATGGGTAACATTAAGGATTTGGCTTCAATGTTGCCAGGAGTTGGCAAAGCATTAAGGGATGTAGATCTTGACAATTCAGCATTCAAGGGTGTGGAGGCAATTATTCTTTCAATGACACCTTATGAGCGCAACAATCCTCATGTCATAAATGGAAGCAGAAGAAAAAGAATTGCTGAAGGTAGCGGAACCACAATAGTAGAGGTGAACAGATTGCTTAAACAATTTGAGGATACAAGAAAAGTTATGAAGGTTATGGCTGGAGGCGGTGCCAAGAATAAGGCAATGAATGCAATGAAAGCCATGCAGGGAATGAGAAGACGTTAATAATCAATATTTTCTATATGATAATTCTAGACGGTAAAGCTACTTCAGAGAAAATTAAACTGGAGATAGCCCAAATGGTTAAGGACAAGGTTGCAGCAGGAGGCAAACGCCCCCATTTGGCTGCCATCCTTGTAGGTAATGACGGTGCAAGCCAGACTTATGTAGGCAATAAGGAAAGGGCATGTGCTCAGGTTGGTTTCAATTCTACACTACATAGATTTCCGGCTGAAATTACTCAGGAAGAACTCATCAGAAAAATTGTTGAAATCAACAGTAATGATGATATTGACGGTTTGATTGTACAACTTCCTCTTCCAGAACATATAGATGAAGATGCTATTATCAATGCTATAGACCCTTCTAAGGATGTGGATGGATTCCATCCTGTGAATGTGGGTAAAATGACATTGGGGCTCCCTACATTTTTACCTGCTACACCATATGGAATTCTCAGGCTCCTTGATGAGTATGGTATTGAGACTTCAGGCAAGCATTGTGTGATTATAGGACGCAGCAATATAGTAGGAAGGCCTTTGGCAAACCTGATGTCATTGAAGGACTATCCCGGTGACTGCACAGTTACAATATGTCATAGCCGTACCAAGAATATTGACAACTATACAAAACAGGCTGATATAATAATTGCCGCTCTTGGTTCTCCTGGTTTTGTTAAAGGTGATATGGTAAGGGAAGGTGCTGTTGTAGTTGATGTAGGTATAACCAGAGTTGCTGACACTTCCAAGAAATCAGGTTACAGGCTCGAGGGCGATGTTGATTTTGAATCAGTAGCCTCAAAGGCATCCTATATTACACCTGTTCCCGGTGGTGTTGGCCCAATGACAATTGTCTCATTGATGGTAAATACCCTAAAGGCTGCTGAAGGAAAATAGGCAAGAATTACATTGTTTTTGAAAAAGAAGAAAAATTCATTTAAAAATGAATTTTCTTCTTTTTTTTATGAATTTCTTGTCTGTACAGCAACTCCATGTATGGTAATTGCTTTAGGCATTGCAGGACATGCTTCCATACATGCTCCACATCCTATACATTTTGATTCATTGATTACAGGTAGAGACTTGCCTTCTGAGAATGATCTTACCTCCATTGTAATTGCCCCTGTCGGACAATTTCGTGAACAGGCACCGCATTTGAATCCATCTGTCATAACTACACAGGTTTCCGGATCATATGTGGCCAATGCTATCCTTGTTCTCTGTTTTATCTCTAATGAAATGTGCTCCAATGCTCCATGAGGGCAGGTTTGTGAACACGTGTTACATTCATAACGGCAAGAACCGTTGTTGTATCTGATAGTCGGGAGCATTATTCCGTCAATACCATATTCAAATGATGCAGGCTTTATAATATTCTCAGGACATGCAGCAATACACGCATGACATGCAGTACATGCATCCTTGAATGCTGTAAGATTTCCAGCTCCAGGAGGCATTACAGGTTTATTGTCAGAGATGCCGTTCCTATTGACAGCATTAAGTGATTTTGGGAACATTAACCCTCTGGCCGCTACTGCTGCAGCAAAACCTCCCATGGCAACCAATGCAGCCCTTCGTTCCTTACTCTCTATATCCCTTTTATAAGATGATTTGTGTTTATTGTTGAACCATACCGGAACAAGTTTCACACCGCCCCTTTTACAAGATGTGAGGCAATTGTAGCATGCAACACACCTTGTGGCATCTATTTCTTTAGTTTCAAGATTGATACAGTTAGTCTTGCAATTTTTTGCACATAAAGTACATTTGACACATTTTTCTTTGTCAATTGCCGGTTTGAAGAGTGAATAGCCTCCCAACAATCCCAGGAACGTACCTACCGGGCATATTGTGTTGCAATACAATCTTCCTCTTAATGCACTCATAAGAACTACAACCAAAAGCAATGAGCATGAGAATATAAATGAGTATAATCCTAAGGTAACATGTTCCTGAACATAAAAGTATGTTGGGAATATTCCCGACAGAAGATTTGTAATTGAAGTTTCAACTGTACCGAATATCTGAGCGGCAATTCTTCCATAATTTGAATATGGATCAAGCAACACCAGCGGGAAGGTAAAACCAATAGCAAATGAAATGCCCACTATCCCCAATATTGTATAACGGAGAATATTATGTGGAGCAGAATAACTGTCGGGAGGCAATTTTACCCTTTTTTTTCTTTTTGCAAAATTTGATATCCTTATGATTATATCCTGAAAAATCCCAAGAGGACATAAAAATGAACAATATACCCTTCCGAACAGAAGCGTGATAACTGTCAGAATAATAAAAGCAACAGCACTGCCTGTAAATACAGATACCAAAGCGGGAGTAAACTGAGTCCTCAAAAAAATCTGTGACAAAGGGTTGCCACCGCTCAAATTAAGAAATCCGCAGGTTATTATTGTAAAAGAAACAGCAGCAACTGCTATTCTGAGGTACTTTGCCAATTTATTCATAATATTTGCTTTTATGTGGCAAAATTACTAATTTTATAGTTCAAAATACCAGATTTGATATATGTTTCAGAGAATAAACAAACTTCCATTATTGGGAAAAGTGCTCATAGCAATAGTTCTTGGAATTTCATGTTCATATTTTTTTCCGGATTTCCTTAACAGGTCTTTTGTAACACTTAATGGAATATTCGGTAATTTTCTTGGATTTACTATACCTCTCATCATTGTAGGTCTTGTAGCACCCGGTATTGCAGAACTTGGTGACGGAGCAGGTAAATTATTGGCCATTACAGCTGCAATTGCTTATGGTTCAACACTGTTTGCAGGATTCTTTTCATATTTTTCCTGTGACTTTTCTTTTCCTCTGATTCTTGATTCCCAGACATCTCTCAGCCAGTCTGTTGCAGATGCCAATAAGATTCTTCCTTATTTTACTGTAGATATGCCGCCTCTCTTCAGTGTTACTACTGCACTGGTATTTGCTTTTGTATTGGGGCTTGGCTTATGTGCAATTCAGGGAGAGAAACTGAAATCAGGGCTTATTGAGTTCAGGGAATTGGTAAATAAGGTGATATCTGGAGTAATAATACCTTTGTTGCCACTATATATTTTTGGAATTTTTCTTCAGATTGGAGCAGAAGGTCAGGCAGGAGCCATAATGAGACTTTTCATAAAAGTTATTGCTGTCATTTTTGTTCTGCATGTTACGCTATTGCTTATCCAATTTTTCATTGCAGGAACAATTGTTAAGAGAAACCCCATCAGATTGCTTATAACAATGCTTCCTGCTTATGTTACAGCATTGGGAACACAATCATCTGCCGCTACAATACCTGTAACTCTCAGGCAGGCCATAAAGAATGGTGTTGATGAGAAACTGGCAGGATTTGTTGTTCCTCTTTGTGCAACAATTCATCTAGCCGGAAGCACCCTCAAGATTGTTGCCTGTGCATTTGCAATACTTTGGATGCAGGGAATGCCTCATGGAATTGATCTGTTTGGAGGATTCATATGTATGCTGGGAATTACAATGGTAGCTGCACCTGGGGTTCCTGGAGGTGCAATTATGGCAGCGTTGGGACTTTTGTCGTCTATTCTTGGTTTCAATGAAGACCTGCAGGGTCTGATGATAGCACTCTATATTGCAATGGATACTTTTGGAACTGCATGTAATGTTACAGGAGACGGAGCAATAGCATTGGTGGTTGATAAAATTTACAAGAAAAAATGAAAATTACACTCTGTTCTTTGGATATTGCTTGGGAAAACAAGGAACTTAATTTCAAAAAAATTGATTCACTTGTATCTCAACTTCAGGATAAGGGAGACCTTCTTGTCCTTCCAGAAATGTTCACTACCGGTTTTACCATGAATACTGCTTTGGCAGAGGATGCAGCGGGCTGCACTCTAAAATGGATGCTTTCATTTGCAAAAGAGCATGACATGGCATTGTTGGGTTCAATACCATACTCTCAGAATGGAAGAGACTTCTTCAACAGGGCATATTTTGTAAAGCCTGACGGTTCATGGAATGTATATGACAAGCGCCATCTGTTCAGAATGGGTGATGAAAACCATCACTACAAGAGGGGGGATGAGAGATCCATTGTAGAGTATAAGGGGGTAAAGTTTGCACTCAACATCTGTTACGATATCAGGTTCCCTATATGGAGCAGGAATATAGGAAACAAATATGATGTGCTCATTAATATTGCAAACTTTCCACAGGTGCGAATCAATGCAATTGAGCCTCTCGTCAAGGCAAGGGCAATTGAGAACATTTCTTATTCAATATTTGTAAACAGGGATGGTAAAGATCCAAAATGCACTTATTGTCCAAGTTCAAAAATGTATGATTTCAAAGGAGAATCCATTTCAAATGAATTTTATCTTACAGATTGTGAAGGTTGCAATACCCAGATTATGCAGTGCGAAATTAATTTGGATTCCCTATATGACTTCAGGTACAAATTCCCAGCCTGGATGGATGCTGACACCTTCAATGTCATAGTATAATAGGATGTCTTTAACAAGGTTCATATATCTGTTTCTGTTATCGCTTGCAGCATTTTCATGTACAGAAGATCTTCCCGACGGAGAATACACACTTGAACTCTATTCTCATGGAGACCTTCATGGCAGATTTTTTTCTACACTACCCAGGATATCCACTATAATTGGAGAGGCAAGAAACAATTCTGGGAGGGAGGGGGTAATGTTTATTGATTTGGGAGACCATAATCATGGTTCCGATGCTGCCTATTATTTTAACAGGATATATGACTATCCAGACAATACAGATCACATTTATTCCAGACTGGCCAATGAACTTGGATATGATGCCATAGTTGTGGGAAACCATGATATTGAAGCCGGCTGCTCTATTTTCAATAAGATAAAGGAAGAACTGAAGATGCCTTATCTTGGAGCAAATGTTCTGGATAACTCAAGCTCATATTCATATCTGCAACCATATACTGTTATTGATAAACAAGGAATCAAGGTTGCTGTAATAGGTTTTACTACACCTTCTGTTGAATTATGGGTAGGGAAGGAGAAGATGAATGGCATTAGAATAGAGAAAATCCACCGTATGGCAGATTCTCTTGTACAGCATGTCAATTCTGTGGAAAATCCACATTTCACAATTCTTGCCCTCCATTCCGGATCAGGCAACGGCTCATCTTCAGATTATGAAAATGTAGCTTCATATCTTGCATCCAATATCAAAGGTGTTGACCTGATACTTTCTGCCCATGACCATCTTTCCAATGTAGCGGATATTGAAGGCATTTACATTGTAAATTCAGGTCCGTACGGCAATATACTGGATAAAACTACCATAGAACTCAAAATTGAAGATGGAAAAGTTTTAAATAAAGATATTTCAGTAGAAGAAATCAATACAAAAGGAGTTCTTCCCGACAGTTCATTCCTTGGGCTCTTCTCAAAAGAAATTAAGTTGGCGGAGGATTTTTCCAATACATCTCTGGGGATAATTGACAGTGAAATTGATCCAAAACTAATACTTGGGGCACCTTGCACATATTCCAACCTTCTTCATTATGTGCAGTTGCAGGAGAGTGGCGCTGACATTTCTTTTGTATCTCCTACAAAATTTACTGGAACAATTGATGTGGGGAACGTTACATATGGGGACATTCTGGAACTTTATCCGTTTGAAAATACTCTGTACACGGTAAGCATGACCGGTATACAGATAAAAAAATATCTCGAGGAGTCATACAGTATTTTCAACAGTACCGGTAAAGTTGTCGGGAAGCCGTATATGTTTGATTGTGCGGGTGGACTCAAATATGAAATTACCCTCTCAAAACCGGTTGGCGAGAGGGTAGAAATATTATCCTTTACGGATGGAACGCTCTTTGACTTGAATTCCACATATAAGGCAGCAATGGTTTCATACAGGGCAAATGGGGGAGGAGAACTGCTCCAGAAGGCTACTGGACTTGAACCTTCCCAACTCGACTCAATTATTCTGCAGAGATCAAGTGATATAAGAGATTTGCTGTTCCAATTCTTAAAATCAGGAAAGCCATTAAGTGTAACTGATGGCATAGCTGATTGGCAAATCATATATTGACTTTCAAATCATCTTCAATTATCTTCAATAATGCATCAATTGCCTCTTCTTGTGGAACACTTCTCAATACAGGTTCTTTGCCCTTATAAATTGCAACTTTACCCTTGCCTTCACCTACATAACCGAAATCCGCATCAGCCATCTCCCCAGGGCCATTGACAATGCATCCCATGATTGCAATCCTCACTCCCATCAAATGTGAAGTTCTCCGTTTGACTTCATTGAAGGTCTCTTCAAGATTATATAAGGTTCTTCCGCATCCTGGACATGCGATATACTCAGGCTTGGTAAATTTTCTTCGGGCAGCCTGCTGAAGATTATCCTTAAAATCATCAATCTTCTCCTGTGGTACTGGATTACCGCCACATATTGCAGATACATGGAAATCATCTATTGTCTTGTCGAGAAGAAGAGGTCCGAAATCACAGGAAGCCTTTACGATAAATTCTTCCCAGTCCTTACATATATACTCTCTGCATGGAATTGTTTTTTCCGACAAGTCACCCATCAGTTTCATACCTTCTGCATATTCACCAGAATTGAAGTATTCTGCTATGATCTTTGCTACAGGAATCTCATTTACAGGGTTTTCTGTAAGTGATACCCTAATTGTATCACCAATTCCATCCTTGAGTAGTGCTGCAATACCAGTCGCAGATTTAATTCTGCCGGCATCCCCGTTACCTGCTTCTGTTACACCAAGGTGAAGAGGATAAAATTCAGATCTCTTCAACATCTCTTCCCATAATAGCCTGTATGCAGTAACCATAACAATTGTATTGCTAGCCTTCAGGGATATTACAACATTATGGAATTCATTATCCTCACACAATTGGATCCATTCCATTGCTGCCTCTTTCATCCCCAAAGGAGTATCACCATATAAATTTATGATCCTATCACCAAGGGATCCATGATTTATACCAATCCTTACAGCAGTATTATGCTCTTTGCATACCTCTATAAATTTTGCAAACTGGCTGCATGCTACAGAGTGTTCCTTGGCAAAATTGCCGGGATTTATTCTTACTTTATCAGCTACTTTTGCTGCTTCTATTGCAACATCTGAACTGAAGTGAACATCTGCTACCAAAGGAACATCAATACCTTTGGAGCGCAATTGGGATTTTATCTCTTTCAGCGCTTCAACTTCCTTGATACCCTGTGTGGTAAGTCTTATAAGTTGCGCACCGGCCTCTACCATCTCTTCACATTGTGCAACAGATTTGGCAATGTCCTGGGTAAAAGTGTTGCACATTGTCTGTATTTTGATTGGAGTTTGTCCTCCAATTGTAACATTTCCTGCTTCTATCTTAAAACTGATCATTGTCTTTTCTTCTTATAATATTTGCCGCCAAGATTATAGTGTAATCCAACTGAAATCTGAAGTTGGTTCTGGTGTGTATATAGCCAATACTCACTTGAATAAATTTCAGGATCTACAAAATGGGTGAGTCCATATTTGTAGCTGGCTTCAAGATGAAGTTCAACAGGATGGAATTTAATTGCTATACCTCCTTGCCCCATAAGTCCAAATCCCATTTTGTTTGTAGTTTCAGGGATGCCGTCAGGCAATGAAGTGTCGTAAATATAAGAGCCGTATCCACCTGCTCCAAGCATTAATCTTATCCTGGAAACATCAAACCTGAACAATGCAAGAAGTGGAAACGACAATGCTGAATATTTTTGTTCCGCTTCTTCATACACATTCTCTGCAATCTCAGTTACATGTGTATATCCCATCTGCGTTGTTTCCAATCCTATCTGAATGCCGAAATAAGGCATATTGCCCAGCATTGAGTGAAGATAAGTATAATATATACCAAAATTTTCGGCTGAAGAGAACCCTTTATGCTTTCCGGATTGGCTGAAAGATACATTTGACATCACATACCCCCATTTGATACCTATCAGGTGCTGGTATAGCACTGTGCTGTCCTTTACTTTTGTCTGAGCCTGGGAAAATGAATTGTGGTCAAATTCCTTAAGGATGGCCTCTTCTCCAGTATTTACATTCTGGCTGTATGCTTGTGCAGAGATCAGAATACAGCCTATAATAAATATAATAATTCTTATATGTTTCATTTTAATATTATTTTCCAAACATCTTCCGCAGATCAATACTCTGTACAAGATCTGTCCTTTCTGCTATATTTATAATGTCATTCCCGCTATCAAGACTATAAAGCATAACTTTTTCAGGCTGTTTTCTTTTTAGGAGATCACCTGTATCTATAATCCCGTTTTTGTTCTTGTCTTCAGTAATCCTCAATGAATAATCACCAGCTGACAGATACGGGAAGAGAAGGTCACAATCATTGTCAATTATATATTTTCTGAAAACTTGAGATCTTGAAGGATTGACCAGTTCTACAATATATCTTGCATCAACATTCTTCATCTCAAAAGTAATTGAACTCAAATTGTCATCTGTAGGTAGCGATATTTTTGTAACGGAAGAATCATTTGTATAGCCGTTAATATCCCTGAATGCAGCTGTCGGGAAGTATATTTCATAATCATTTCCCTTTTCAAACTGCATTTCCGGCTTTATAATGTACCTTGTTATTTGTGGGATATCCTGCTCTACGGTAAATTTGACATCACTTTCAACCATTTTGGGATTTCTCATCCTGAAACTTATTATATCAAGATTAATATCAATGAGAGGCTCTTTGAATTCCAATACTATACCCTCCTGTTCAACACTCTTGTTGTTGGCGTAAATGTCGAATTCAAGTAGGTCTTTACGTTTCTCATCATCTTTAGAAGATTTATCTCTTCTCCTGTTCTCCTTTTTCTCATATGGGGCAACCATCTTGAGATTTTCTACTATAGGAGACAATTTTCCCAATGAGTCTGTTTTAAGGTATTTCAAAGAAAACAATAAAGTATCAGCAATTTTGTTTCCCCCTTTAATCCATACTGTAAGGCTGTCATTTGTGATATTATTTTGAGTTACCAGCCTCTCTTTTCCTATACCTTTAATTCCAATAGAATCAATTGTCGCATTTTCTGCATTGAACCTTATACCCATACCCCTCCTTGAAAATCTCTTGTACTCTTTTATAAATTGTATAGGTGATTTCTCTGTAAACAGATTCAATGTCATTTCCGAAGGTCTCTGTAGACAGGCCAGAGTATCTTTGGGATCATAATATTGCAGTTCAGGGGAATCTTTTTTCATCACCTTGGTTGGTGTAATTGTTGTGTCAAGGAACGCAATCTGCTCTCCACCCTGGTCATATCTGTTGTTCGTATTGCCGTCTGTATAGGCGAATACATGATAAGGGAGCGGTTTGAGGTTCCTGACAGTAAAATATCCCCATTTGTCACTTCTCGCTATGGCATCCGGTCTGTCAGTGATTACTGTTGAATCTTTTGCAACCAGATAGAGGGCTATTGTTGCATTTTCTATAGGGAATAAGGAGAATGCATCAACAACAGTACCACTCAACATCAATGAATCAATATATTTTCCAGTTGAAAAACTGTATGACAATCCATAAAGGGGATTACCCTCATTATTGTCCACTATTCCTGCTCCAAAATTGAGAGAATATGTCTGATTTGTATCCAAAGGCTCCTGAAAGGAAACTACAACATTTTTACCTTTAATCCTGGTCTTTACTGCTTTCTTTTGGGGAGGTGACAGTATAATGTTTTTATTTGCATCCTTTATCTGGACATATTCATCAAAAGTAAGGGTAATTTCACCTTTTTCTATTGGAAAGGAAGTTGTATTTTCTGCAGGAAGAAAGGCTGTAACCACAGGTGGAATAGTATCTTTGGGTCCACCAGTAGGGGCTGCTTTGGTGCTGGCGCATGAACTTGCATTGAGCAGATATGCTGCAGCCAAAACCAGTATTGTTGAATTATATATTATGTTTTTTCTCAAATTCATTTTATGCTTCAGTTTTTTTTACATCTGTTCTTGTCACACTTTCAACTCCCTTAACCTGCATTATCCTCTTCATTATCATTTCAAGGTCCTGAGCATCATGGACATATAGGTCTATATATCCATCAAATATGCCGTCATGCGTTTCAAAGTGTATTTTCCTGATGTTAACACTTAGGTCAAGTGTGATGAACTGTGTTATTTCTGTAACAATGCCCATCCTGTCTATACCTCTTAGGGCTATTCTGGCAAGGAAAGAGAGGAATGTGTGTTTTGTCCATTTTGCATTTACAATTTTTTCTCCCTGAACTGTAGCCAAGGAGATTGCTTTAGGACACACTTTCTTATGTACAATAACATTATTGTTGTCATCTACAAAACCTACAATTGCATCACCTGGTATTGGATTGCAGCAATCAGCAACTTTGTATGTAAGGGTATTGTCATAGTTTTCCTTAAGCAGGTAATCCTTTTTCTTGTCAATTGCAGGTTTCTTCTCAATTTTGTCTACTGCTTCGTTTGAGTCATCATCCTCTTCATTCACATCAGATGAGAAGAACTGCAGTTTCCAATATTTTACAAACTTGTTTTCATTATTTTTTCTCAGAATCTTGTCAAGGTCGTTAAGTTTGACAACTCCTGTTGCAATCTTGTTGTAGAGTTCATCCTTATTATTGAGATTATACTCAATCAACAGTTTCTTAATGACCCTATGCTGAACCTTAACTCCCAATTTGGCAAGTTCAGATTCGAGTATTTGCTGACCTTTTGAGATTGCATCTTCTATATCTGCCTTCAGGGCATCGTATATTATCTCTTTAGCCTTAGGTGTATGGGCATAATCAAGCCATTCCCTTTGAGGCTTCTGTGCTTCTGCTGTAATGATCTCAATCTGGTCTCCATTTTTGAGCTCATGGGAAAGGGGAACAAGTCTGTGGTTGACTTTTGCAGCAATTGCCCTGTTACCTATTTTACTGTGGATGTAATAGGCAAAATCCAGTGCTGTAGCCCCTTTAGGCAGTGATCTTGAATCACCTTTTGGGGTAAACACATATATCTCGGAAGCGAGGAGACCTTCATGGAACTTATCCAGGAATTCCAATGCACTCACATCGGGATTCTCAAGAACACCCCTTACCATTGCAAGCCAATTGTCCAGTTCAGTCTCACTCTTGTTCACTCCTTTATAGCTCCAATGGGCAGCAACACCTTTCTCTGCAATCTGATTCATCCTCTCAGAACGGATCTGAACCTCTACCCAGTTACCGTTCTGACTCATGAGTGTACAATGAAGTGCTTCATATCCATTGGATTTAGGCACACTTACCCAATCTCTGATTCTGTCCATTTTGGAACGGTAGTGTTCTGAAATGATTGAATAGATGTCCCAACATTGTTTCCTTTCTGATATGTTATCCTTGGGTTCAAAGATGATTCTTACTGCAAACAGGTCATAAATCTGCTCAAAAGGTATCCCCTTGGTCTCCATTTTCTTCCATATGGAGTAGGGGGTCTTTGTCCTTTTTGTTATTGTAAACCTATACCCCTCATGATGCAGAGACTGTGTTATTGGAGCAATGAACTGGTTGATTGAGTCTCCGCGTTCCTCTATAAGAGCATCAATTTTTTTTGTAATGTTGTTGAAATAGTCAGGTTCCCTGTATTTGAGCCATATATTCTCCATTTCGGATTTCATGCTGTAAAGGCCAAGTTTATGGGCAAGAGGAATGAAAATATACATGCTTTCACTCAATATCTTGTCCTTTTTCCTTTCAGGCATTGATCCTATAGTACGGAGATTATGGAGTCTGTCGGCGAGCTTTATGAGAACAACCCTTACATCGTCATTCAGTGTTAGAAGTATTCTCTTGAAGTTCTCAGCCTGCATGGATTTCTCATCATTATTTTGGGAATTATGCTTATTGTCCATAGCAGACTTAATTTTGGTAAGTCCGTCAACAAGAGAAGCCACTTTTGCACCAAATAGTCTCTCTATGTCTTCAACAGTATATTCTGTATCCTCAACTATATCATGAAGCAGTGCTGTTACAATTGATTTATAACCAAGGCCTATCTCCTGTACAACAATTTTGGCAACAGCAATGGGATGTATAATATAAGGTTCGCCTGAACGTCTGCGCACCCCTTTGTGGGCCTCATTTGCAAATTCAAAAGCCCTTATTACATCTTCATATTCTTCCTGGGTTGCACATCTTTTCAGACTGGCAATCCTCAATGATTCAAATTCCTTTTGAATCAATTCATTATCCTGCTCCGTAAACATATCAGAATCTTAAATCTCTTTTACCTTTTTTTACAGCCTCTAAATTAGCAATAATCTTCTCTTTCTGGGCACTCTCGGGCATATTTTCAAGTTCTTTTTCTATCAGTCTGTAACCTGCATCCCTTGTTTTGTCTGATGCATAGTCCTCAAGATACTCGGCCATTGTGATGATTGCATTTGGAGTGCAGAATCTTTTTATGAACCCTGGTATTGCAAACTCCATAAAATGTTCACCGGTTCTTCCCATTCGGTAACAAGCCGTACAGAAACTTGGTATATATCCCTTGGTGAGAAGCCAGTGCATTACATCATCAAGTTCACGTGTATCTCCAATTACAAACTGTTCTTTGTTGATATCCTGTTGGCTACCTTTTTGGTTCTTGTAACCGCCTATTTCAAGTTTAGTACCTGCATCAATCTGGGAAACACCAAACTGAATCACCTCATCCCTTATTGCTTCGCTTTCCCTTGCTGTCATTATAAGACCAGTATAAGGGACAGCAAGCCTCAATATTGCTACAATTCTCTTGAATTCATCATCATTTACTTCATATGGCAAATCAAGATTCATGTCGGCCGCAGGCTTGATTCTTGGGAAACTTATTGTATGCGGTCCCACTCCGTGAGTCTTCTGCAAGTGAAGTGCATGGGAAACAAGTCCCAGCACCTCGTACTTCCAGTTGTAGAGTCCAAAGAGGGCACCTATTCCCATATCATCAATTCCAGCCTCAAAGGCCCTGTCCATAGCATTCAATCTCCACATATAGTCACCTTTTATGTCTCCCGACGGGTGATATTGTGAATAAGTCTCCTTGTGGTATGTCTCCTGGAATACCTGGAATGTCCCGATTCCAGCCTCCTTCACTACCCTGAAACCCTCCACATCAAGGGGTGCGGCGTTAATGTTTACTCTCCTTATCTCACCGTTCCCTACCTTTATTTTGTAACAGGTACGTACGCTCTCTGCAATAAATTCTGGGGTATATACCGGTGATTCACCAAATACAAGGATAAGTCTCTTGTGTCCATATTTTTCAAGATTCTCAATTTCTGCAACCAGTTCGTCATGCTTTAGGGTTTTGCGGACTATACCCTTGGCATCTCTCCTGAATCCGCAGTATTTGCAGTTGTTCACGCAATGGTTTCCAACATATAGTGGGGCAAAAAGTACAATCCTGTTACCGTAAACTTTCCTTTTAAGTTCCCTTGCAGCCTCAAAGAGTTCCTTAAGCCCTTCCGGAGATTCTATTGCCAGCAATATGGCTGTCTCCTCCACTGTGAGGGGATTCTTGTCCAGAGCCTTTCTGAAGAGTTCCCTAGCGCGGGGAAGATCCTCTTTTGTCTCCTTCAGCAGACTCTGCAATTTTGCATCATCAATAAAATTGACAGCGTTTGCAGAGAGTTCCATATTTATTTTTACACCATTCATCATAAATTAATTTTTTCAATTACCTCTTTTTCCAGTTTCTGGAAATCATCATCCGATGT
The DNA here is from genome assembly GCA_045592325.1 of Candidatus Egerieisoma sp. Lineage (GTDB taxonomy): Bacteria > Bacteroidota > Bacteroidia > Bacteroidales > UBA932 > Egerieousia. The sequence continues at coordinate 42,249 of JAZNUM010000002.1, read as the reverse complement.
ATAACTGTTTTCATATTGGTATGCGTGAGATATTTCGGCACCAATAAGAATTATAGTCCAGCTTACATTCATCCATATAAGGAACAACGGTATTGCAGCAAATGCACCGTAAACAGAGTTGAGCCTTGAAACAAACAACTGTGTCTCCATATAAAGGTATTCCCATATCACAAATGCAGCAGCAGAAATCAATGAAGCAAAAAACGCTGCCGGAAACTTGACTTTAACATTAGGGACATATTTGTACAGGATGGTAAAGAACAGTGTTATGATTCCATAAAAAGCCAGCCATTGTATAAATACGCCTGCCAGATTGAAAAACTTGAAATCAAAGCCAAAACTGTTGAGCATATTTGTTGCAAGCAATGTAACTGACAGGAACATTGTAATTACAAGTGGTGCTACAATCAGTATTCCAAAATAATATAGAAAACGTTTGGCGATTGATCTTCCCCTTTCTGCTTTCCATATTACATTGAAACACTGTTCAACTTTAAGTATAAGCCACAGGATTGTACCTATAAAGAATGAAAGGCTTATCAGACCAAAAGCATCCTGCTGGCTTATCTGTACAATATTCTCGGCAAATTGTATGACAAGTTGCACAATCTCCTTGTTTGCAGAAAAATATTCCAGCAACATATCCTGAAGCGTTCCCTTAAGGCCGAATCCGTCTGTTACCGCAAAAGCTACTGCAGCAAAAGGGACCATAGCCATTGTTGTAAAAAAACTCAAGGAGAAGGCATACAGTCCAAGATGATTGATGCCAGCCTCCCTTACAGTTATAATTGCAACTCTAAGGTATTTCAGGAATTTCTTTTTTGCACGGCCAAAATCATCAAGTTCCAGTTTCCAGATATCCACTGTTATGAATTTGACAATCCAATTGTAGAATTCCAATATTTCTTCCCAGAGGTCCCTCAATTTTACCTATTTATTTAATTTGTCCATAAATTTTTGGGAATCAATAATATATCTAGTATGCTCCCCTGAGCCTATTTCCCCTTTGTTGTCAAAGGCCGATACTTCAAAATTTACCCAATTGCCATTGCAGCCTGTAACCTTTGCAATTGCATATACATGTGCTCCTACAAGACATGCACGGGTATGCTTGACATTCATTTGGGTACCCACACTGTCTGTTCCCTCTGCTTTAAGCAGGCTGAATGCAGCATTCTCCATAAGAGCAATCATTGCAGGTGTTGCATAAACCGGCAAACCTCCGGATTTATGAGCAATTGCAGTATCCTTTTCTGTTACAGTAATTTCAACTTTATATGTATCATCAATTCTTGCCATAATCATTTATTGTATTTCTCCATGAATTTCCCGACAAATTCTTCAGCCATTGTTTCAATCTTGTCTATACCGGCCGATCCCATTATTTCAAATGGTTCACATGCTGTTTCCATGTTTGTTTCCTGAGCATATTTTACCAGCGCTTTCACTCCGGCACCATTCCATGTTGAACTTCCAAAGATAGAGAGAATTTTGTTCTTTGGGGCAACCAGTTTAATTTCATTGCACAAGTGTTCCATCATTGGGTGCATCTGTGCATTGTATGCACAAGTTCCCAGTATGAGCCCTTTGTATTTCCATATGTCGGACAAAATGTATGAAACATGTGTTTTGGACACATCGTATGTTTTTACTTTTATACCTCTGTTGCCAAGCAGATGTCCAATGTGGTCTGCCATCTGGGCTGTGTTGCCATACATGCTTGCATATGCAATTACAACGCCATCTTCAGATTCCCAGTTGCACCATTTGCTGTATAGTTCAAGCACCCTGGAAGGATTGCCTCTCCAAATGAGTCCGTGAGAAGGGGCAATCATTTTAATCTCCACCCCCTGGAGTTTGGCAAATGCCTTTTGAACCATAGCGCTGTATTTGCCTACAATATTTGAATAGTACCTGAGCATTTCCCCTTTATAGTCTGCTTCAAAGTCGTTCTCATCATCAAAAATGCTTCCATCCAGCGTCCTGAAACCGCCAAATGCGTCGCAAGAGAAGAGGGTAGCGGTTGTCTTCTCGTATGTAACCATTGTTTCTGGCCAGTGTACCCAAGGAATAAGATGGAATGAAAGGATGTGTTCGCCCAAAACGAGTTCCTCTCCGTCCTTAACAGCCATGAGTGAACTGTCGGGAATATTGAAGTAAAGTTTGAGGATTTTATGGGTCTGGGCATTCCCTACAATTTTTACCTGCGGAAAGCGGCGGAGCACACACTCAATCATGCTTGAATGGTCAGGCTCCATATGGTTTACAATGAGATAGTCCAGGGATGCACCGTCAAGTATTTTTTCAATACGGTTAAGGTAATTGTCATTGCTGCCGTATTCTATAGTATCAATCAGTGCAGTTTTGACATCCTTTATAAGATATGAGTTGTATGACACTCCGTAGGGGAGTGGCCAGTTGTTTTCAAACAGATGTTTTTTTCTGTCGTTTACTCCGGTATAATAAATGGCCGGTGCCAATATTGTTTCTTTCATATTTTACTGTATTAATTTATCATGTTAAAGAATTCTTCTTCGCTAATTATCTTAATTCCCAATTTCTCTGCTTTTGCCAATTTGGCCGGTCCGCTCTTGTCTCCGGCAACAAGATAGTCAGTATTGCCGCTTATGGAACTGCCTGCCTTTCCACTGTGCCTCTCAATAAGAGTCTTCATTTCTTCCCTCGGTATGGAAAAATTGCCTGATATTACAATTGTTTTCCCTTTCAGCACTTCAGAATCAATGATTTTTCCAGATCTGTCGGTCCTCATCTGCAATCCGGCTTCCTGCAGTTCAGCAATAACTCCAAGATGATTTTCATCTTTAAAGTAAGCCAGAATTGAGTCTGCAAGTTTTTCTCCCACCTCTTCTGTTGCGAGCAACTGTTCACGTGTAGCACCTGCAATTGCATGTATTGAACCGAACTCCAGTGCTAGATTTTTAGCTGTAGTTTCACCTATATATCTTATTCCAAGTGCAAACAGGACCCTTTCAAAAGGAATTTTTCTGCTTTCTGAAATTGACTTCAGGAAATTTTCAGCAGATTTTTCTTTCCATTTGTCCAGGGTTAGCAGCTGCTCTTTTGTCAATTTATACAAATCACTCAACACTTTAATGTAACCTTTGTTGTAGAGTTGCTCTACAGTTGCCTCCCCGGCATTGATATCCATTGCTTTCCTCCCGACAAAATGAATGAATTTCCCTTTTATCTGTGGCGGACACATATCAGTATTCGGACAAAAATGTTTGGCTTCCTCCTCATCTTTTACAAGCGGTGTGCCGCAAACAGGACAATTCTTTGGAAATTCAACTTCAATTATGTCAAATCCCCTCTTTTCAGGAGCTGTCCTTGTAATTTTTGGGATAATCTCACCACCTTTTTCAACATATACATAATCTCCAATATGAATGTCAAGGAGTTTCATCTGTTCCCAATTGTGAAGTGATGCCCTCTTTACCCTTGTCCCACTGAGCTGTACCGGTTCAAGATTTGCAACTGGTGTTATAGCACCAGTCCTTCCAACTTGATAATCAATGGACACAAGCTTTGTAAGGGCCTCTTCAGGCTTGAACTTATAGGCAGTGGCCCACCTTGGCGATTTGGCTGTATATCCAAGGGATGTCTGCACCGGTATCTGGTTCACCTTTATAACTATTCCGTCAGTTGCAAAAGGGAGGTTCTTCCTTTCTGTATCCCAATAGGCAATATACTGCTCTATATCTTCAATTGTGCTGCACTCACGTATATGCTCCGATACCGGAAGGCCCCATGAGGCTGCAATCTTCAGGGATTGGGTATGTTCAGCTGCAACCGGCTCATCTGTAAGGAGATGATACAGTGTGCATTCAAGCCCTCTTCCCTTCACAGCCTGAGGGTCGAGCAGTTTCAGTGAACCCGATGCCGCATTCCTGGGGTTTGCAAAAGGAGGTTCCTCATCCAGTTCCCTTTGCAGGTTCAATTTGCCAAAAGCCTTGTATGGCATATAAATCTCACCCCTGATCTCAAATTCGTATGGATAGCCGGTACCTTCCTTCAGTTTTTTTGGTATTGACGGTATCTGCATCACATTCCGGGTAACATCATCACCAACGGTTCCGTCTCCTCTTGTAAGTGCACGGAAAAGGGTGCCGTTCCTGTATGTAAGGCAAATTGCGGTTCCGTCAAATTTCAGTTCGCATGAAAAGGTGAAGGGGAGTGATGTCCCTTTTGACACCCTTTCTGCAAAATCCTCTATCTCCCCAATGTTGTATGTATTGGAGAGTGAGAGCATAGGATATTTGTGTGGAAATTGGGCAAACTGTTCAAGTGGGGCCAGATCACTTCCAACTTTATTTGAAGGAGAGGCTGATGATGCCAACTCAGGAAATTTCTTTTCCAGTTCCACGAGTTCCATCATAAGGAGGTCATACTGGAAATCTGTAATTTCTGGAGAATTAAGGACATAATAATTATGATTATGCCTTTCAAGTTCTGCAGTAAGTTCTGCTATTCTTATTTTAGCCTCTGATTTCTTCACTTTTTACCATTTTAACAAACAAAAATAACTAAAAAATAGGTAATTTTTTAATAAAAATGTAAATTTGCGGCCCGATAAAGGCAAAAGAAATAACAACAGGAAATAAATTTTAAGAAATGAAACAATCAATTGTAATTTTAACAGGTGGCGGTCCTGCTCCAGGAATGAACACAGTTGTGGGCAGTATTGCCAAGACTTTCCTTCAGAATGAGTATAGGGTACTTGGTCTGCATGGCGGTTATAAAGGACTGTTCTCACCGGATCCAAATTATACAGAGTTGGATTTCACTTGTGCAGACTGGATTTTCAACAGAGGTGGTTCATATTTGGTAATGAGCCGTTTCAAACCTTCTGACACAGATTTCAAAGAGAATTTCAATCTTGATTTCTTTGTAAACAACAATATCAAACTTTTGGTTACTGTAGGTGGTGACGATACTGCTTCAACTGCAAACAGAATTGCAAAATTCCTTGCAGAGAAGAATTATCCTATTGCCAACATCCACGTGCCAAAGACTATTGACAACGACCTTCCTCTTCCACAGAATATCCCAACCTTCGGATACCACACTGCTAAAGCAGAGGGTACCAAGATTGCCGCTACTGTTTATGAGGATGCAAGAACAAGTGCAAACTGGTTCATAGTTTCTGCAATGGGACGTTCGGCTGGACACCTTGCTTTGGGTATTGGTGCATCTTGCCACTATCCTATGATTGTAATTCCTGAGATGTTCAACAAGACTACAATCACTGCAGAGAAGATCATCAACCTTGCCATTTCATCAATTCTAAAGAGAAAGATTATGGGTGTTCCTCACGGAGCAATCATGATTTCTGAGGGTGTGTTCCATGAGTTGTCACACGATGAACTTTTGTCATGTGGCGTCAAATTTACATACGATGACCACGGTCACCCTGAGTTGGGCAAGATTTCAAAGGCTCAGATGTTCAACGATATGGTTGAGAACAAACTTAAATCATTGGGCATTTCAGTTAAATCACGTCCTGTAGAGATAGGTTACGAGGTGCGTTGCGTTACCCCAGTAGGTTACGACCTTATGTACTGTTCACAGTTGGGTATGGGTGTATACAAACTCTTTACTGAGGGTGTAACAGGATGTATGGTATATCTCGACCTTAACGGTAATATCAAATCATTGTACCTTAAAGATATGCAGGATCCTGCAACCGGCAAGATCCCACCTCGTGGAGTTAATATCCACACAGATAAGGTACAGCAGATTCTTGACCATATTCTCAACTACATCACTCCAGATGAGTATGAGGCTGCAAAGAAATATGTTAAGAATCCTGAGGAGTACGATTTCAAGAAAATCCTTAACTGGTAATCACAGGCTTCTCCATTATGGAGCAGAAGATTATCATTTACCAGATGTTGCTTAGAGTCTTTGGGAATACAAATGAAAATTGTATTCCCAACGGCTCTTTACATTTGAATGGTACAGGCAAATTTTCGTCGGTGAATGATGCTGTATTTGAGCATCTGAGATCTTTGGGTGTATCTCATATATGGTATACCGGAGTTATTGAACATGCTACGTGCGAGTCATTTGAAGATTGGGGGATCCGTAAGGACAACCCTTCAGTTGTAAAAGGTATTGCCGGCTCTCCTTATGCCATAAAAGATTATTATGATGTAAACCCTTATCTGGCTGATTCTGTGGAAAACAGGATGAAGGAATTTGAAGACCTTGTACTGCGCACCCATAATGCGGACTTTAAGGTAGTACTGGATTTTGTCCCTAATCATCTTGCAAGGGAATACAATTCCGATTCATTACCTTATTGGGCCAAAGATTTTGGTATAGGTGATAATCAGAATAATTTTTCTCCCGACAATAATTTCTATTATATCCCTGGAGAAATGTTTTCCCGTGGGACATACAATGAACGTCCAGCCAAGGCAACCGGAAATGACTGCTTTACTTCTGCCCCTACAGACAATGACTGGTACGAGACGGTCAAACTGAATTATGGGGTAGATTATCTCAATGGCAAAAGCGGCCATTTCAATCCTATACCCAAAACATGGTACATGATGCAGGATATCCTCTGTTTCTGGGCAGGCAAAGGTGTTGATGCTTTCCGTTGTGATATGGCGGAACTGGTACCTGTAGAATTCTGGGAATGGTGCATAAGGGAGGTTAAACAGAAATATCCCCTTATAAAATTTATTGCGGAAGTTTACAATCCATCTGAATATTCTTCATATATGTATAGAGGAGGTTTTGATTACTTGTATGATAAGGTTGGATTATATGACACTTTGAAAGGGATTTCTCAAAATTTGTCGGGAAGAGGATGGGGACCTTCCGCTTCTGCAGTTACCGGATGTTGGCAAGCGGTTGACGATAAACAGGACAGAATGCTGAATTTTTTGGAAAATCATGATGAACAGAGGATTGCTTCCGATTTCAATTTGGGGGATCCATTTAAGGCAATCCCTTCATTGGCAGTTTCACTGATGCTCAACAAAGCACCATTTATGATTTATTTCGGGCAGGAGGTTGGAGAATCCGGTATGCTTGAAGAGGGGTTCAGCGGCAAAGATGGTAGAACTTCCATTTTTGACTGGTGCTCGGCCCCTTCTGTAGTAAGATTGTTGAAGACAATTGGCCACAACCCTTCAAATTCAAGTTCGGCCCTCACCAGGAAAGAGTCCGAACTTCTGAGAATATATAGGGAGATGTTCTCTTTTGCAACATCAAGCAAGTCCATTACTTGTGGTGAGACTTTTGACCTCCAATATGCAAACTTCAACAATCCATCTTTTGATACCGGTAAATGCTTTGTGTTTGCCAGGAAATTCACTCCTGGAGAGTTTGATGACTCATTCCATAGGGGAGGCAATACAATTGCAAATGCCGCTTCTGCGCCAAGTGAAGTTGTAATAATTGCAGTTGATTTCTCCCAAAGCATATCATCGGTAAATATAAATTTACCACAAGAATTTTTCCGTCATTGGGAGATACCTTTCGGGAAGTTCAATCCATACGAACAGGTAGAGATTGTATTTGATAAATATGGAGTGGGAATTCTCCAATTCCAATACTGATACATTCCTCTTTGAACATATGCTCCACTTTGTTGTTGTTTAGGAAACAATTAACAAATACAGGATATGTTACCAACCAAAAAGAATCAGAACTGGTTTCCTTCAATCTTCAACGATTTCATAGGGAGCGATTGGGTAGAGAGACTTCATTCCTCTTCTCCAATAAACATTATTGAGACAGATGCAGACTTTAAAGTTGAGATTGCTGCACCGGGCCTTACTAAAGATGATTTCAACATTAAAGTTACCAATGACAATCTTCTTACCGTCTCTGTAAAACAGGAGCAGCATAAAGAAGAGAAAGACAAAAAAGGGAGATACCTGAGAAAGGAATTTTCTTACACTCAATTCCAACAGAATCTCATTTTGCCGGAAAATGTAGATAAGGACAAAATTTGCGCTAAAGTGAACAACGGCGTTTTGGATATCTGTATCCCCAAGAAAACGCCCGACAAAGTGGAGCCTGTTGAGAAACAAATTGAGGTACAATAATATATATTTGTTAAGGGTTACATAAGTAGCCCTTAATTTTTTAAAACTCGGGGACCGACTTAACTCGGGGACCGGGTTTTAAAAATTAATTCCTATATATCTTTTATTTTAGTTAACTTTGTAAGTTAGGTTTCTTAAATCAAAAGTATATGGCAGTAGCAGGAGTTCCCACAGAATTGGGAACCGAAAAAGTGTCCCGGTTATTGAGGCAATATGCTGTTCCGGCAATTATTGCTATGACAGCATCCTCGCTTTATAATATGGTGGACAGCATCTTTATTGGGCATGGAGTAGGCAAATTTGCAATTGCTGGACTTGCTCTTACATTCCCGCTTATGAATCTCGGAGCAGCATTTGGAGCGTTGGTGGGTGTAGGTGCGTCTGCAACAATCTCTATGCTTCTGGGGCAGAAAAACTATGAAATGGCCCAGAAGGTATTGGGTAATGTTGTAACTCTCAATACAATAATTGGACTGGTATATACGGTTGTCTTTCTTGCATTTCTGGACCCCATTCTATATTTCTTCGGGGCCAGTGAAAATACAATAGGATATGCAAGGGATTATATGACAATTATCCTCATTGGAAATATAATTACTCATATGTATCTGGGTCTGAACGCAGTAATGCGTTCTGCCGGGCTTCCTAAAAAGGCAATGATGGCTACCATCTATACTGTTGTAATTAATACAGTGCTTGATCCAATTTTCATATATGTTCTGGACTGGGGAATAAAGGGGGCGGCAATTGCAACAATCATTGCACAATCCATTGCATTGGTGTGGATTACAAAGATATTCTCCGACAAAAAACTTGTAATTCATTTTAAGCGAGGAATCTACAAACTCAAAACAAGAATTGTAAAGGATGTTATTTCTATAGGAATGGCACCGTTCTTCATGAATACTGCAGCATGTCTTATAGTGATTCTCATAAACCAGGGATTGCAGAGGCATGGAGGAGACCTTGCAATAGGTGCATACGGAATTGTAAACCGCATTTCATTTGTTTTTGTAATGATTGTTATGGGACTCAACCAGGGAATGCAGCCTATTGCCGGATTCAACTTTGGTGCAAAACAATATGACAGGGTTGACAGAGTACTGAAACTTACTATCCTCTGTGCTACTGTTATCATGACCTTCGGCTTTCTTGTAGCGGAGATATTTCCAAGGCAACTTGTAATGATTTTTACAACTGATGAGGACCTCATACAGCATTCAATATCAGGAATGAGGATTGTCTTTGCATTCTTCCCGATAATAGGGTTCCAGATGGTAACGGGCAACTTCTTCCAGAGTGTCGGCATGGCCGGCAAGGCAGTGTTCCTTTCATTGACAAGGCAACTGATATTTTTGCTGCCATGTCTGCTGGTACTTCCTCACTTTTTCCAGGCAAACGGAATATGGATGAGTATGCCTGTAGCAGATGCCCTTTCAAGTATGGTGTCATTTACAATGCTTTATTCCCAATTGAAGAAATTTAAAAAAGGTATAGACAATGGAAACTAAATTCTACATTACAATTGGCCGCCAGAAAGGTGCAGGCGGACTTGAAATAGCAAAAAGGTTGTCGGAGGAGTTCGGTATTCCATTCTATGACAAACAATTGCTGGATATTGCAGCAAAGGAGAGCGGTTTGAGTAAGGAGATTTTTGCCAATATTGATGAAAGGCGCGGTTCAAAGTTCATATCCGGATTCTTTTCAGGAATAATGGGGTCCCTGTATTCAGAATACGGCACTTCGTCGGGAATAAGCAGGGAGGAACTGTTCAGGATACAGAGTGAGTGTATCCAGCATATTGCAAACAGGGAATCAGCAATATTTGTTGGAAGATGTGCAGATTATATCCTCAGGGAGAGAAATGCCTGTCTCAATGTATTTATAACTGCAACGGGAGAAGACAGGGTAGAAAGGCTTCTTGAGTGCAACAAGATTCCCGATGCGGAAAAATATACAAGGGAAGAGATGTTGGATCTTCTTGAGAAAAGTGACTCAAAAAGGGAGACATATTACAATTATTTCACATACAAACAATGGGGTGCAGCTGCATCATACGATTTGTGTCTGAATTCTTCCTTGCTGGGAATTGAGAGGTGTGTGAAAATTATAAAAGATGTTCTTTACAGCAAAGGATGGATTAAGTAATTGAAATGCAAGCCGGCGTACCTACAGAACTTGGAACAGAGAAGATAAGCAGACTGCTTGTGCAGTATGCTGTTCCGTCAATTATAGCAATGAGTTGCAACTCGTTGTACAATCTGGTGGACAGCATATTCATTGGTCAGTTTGCCGGAGGATATGCCCTTGCCGGATTGGCCCTCACTTTTCCCCTTATGAACCTGGGGACCGCCTTCAGTTCCCTCATTGCAGTGGGTGCCTCTGCCAATATCGGAATTTTTCTAGGAAAGAAAGACTACAATATGGCCCAGAAAGTTTTGGGGAATGTTGTTACACTCAATTTCATCATTGGCATATTGTATATGGCTGGTGTCCTCACATTTCTGGATCCTATACTTTATTTCTTTGGTGCCAGTGAGAATACAATTGCACCTGCAAGGGAGTATATGCAGGTTATACTTGGAGGAAATATAATCTCCCATACATATTTTGCCCTTAATGCAGTTCTAAGGGCTACAGGTCTTCCCAAAAAGGCAATGAACGCTTCAATATATACAGTGTTGATAAATGCCTTACTTGATCCCCTTTTCATATATCTGTGGGGAATAAGGGGGGCTGCCATTGCTACCATAATTGCACAAAGCATCTCTTTGGCTTGGGTAATATATGTATTGAGCGACAGAAATCATGTTGTCCATTTCCAGAAAGGGGGATACAGACTATGCAAATTAATTGTCGGGAGGATTCTTTCTGTTGGAATGTCCCCATTCTTTATGAATTCCACCGCTTGCCTTGTAGTAATAATATTCAATCAGGGGCTGAAACAATATGGTGGGGATATGGCAATTGCTGCATATGGCATTGTACATAAACTCACTTTCCTTTTTATGATGGTTGTAATGGGGCTGAACCAGGGAATGCAGCCCATTGCCAGTTACAATTTTGGAGCAAGACTCTACGACAGACTCAAAAAGGTAGTTATGGCAACAATATTGTGTGCCACAGTTGTAACCACCACAGGCTTTCTCATTGGACAACTGTTTCCCAAGGCGCTTGTAATGATGTTTACATCTGACCGGGAACTTGTGCAGACAGCCGTACAGGGTGTGAGAATATCTTTCATGTTTTATCCTATAGTAGGATTCCAGATGGTTACATCAAACTTCTTCAGGAGTATAGGTTATGCAGGAACAGCCATTTTCCTCTCCCTTACAAGGCAACTTCTGATACTTCTCCCGTTAATGTATATTCTTCCGCAATTCTTCTCCCTGAACGGCATTTGGGCCAGTATGCCGGCTGCAGATGCCATAGCATGCCTTATCTCTTCATCAATGATGTTCTATCATTTCAGGAAGATGAAATAAAGTGCCTTAAAGGATACTTCCCCAGCACAGGAGAGCCAGCCCAATCAGAATAAGTACCAGGTCAATTGCCTTTGACTTGAGGTTCTTTTCCCTGAAAAGTAACGCTCCTGCAGTAAATGATACAATTACGCTTCCCCTCCGTATCATTGAAATTACTGCTATGAGGGAATCAGGGTATGATAGGGAGTAAAAATATGCAAAATCTGCAATGGAGATAAAAATGGAGATCATTGGAATCCACCATCTCCACTGAAGACGGGTATTTGTGTACCTTTTCATTATCAAAAGTACAGTACCCATTATCCCTACCTGATACACATTGAACCAACTTTGTACAAACAGAGGCGGCAACTGCTTCATAATGTATTTGTCGTACAATCCGCTGACTGCCCCCATGACTACTGCTCCAAAGAGTACATATACCCATTTGTTCTTTGTAAAATCTATCCCCTCTTTTCTTCCCGACAAACTCAGCAGGAACAGGGAGAACAAAGATACTGCAACACCGCACCATTGCAGCAGATTTAACTTTTCTCCAAAAAGAAATACTGCACCAACAAGCACCAGAACTGGCCTGGTGGCATTAACAGGTCCGGCTATGGTGATTGGCAGATGTTTTAAGGCATAATATCCCATTATCCAGGAACTGAGTACTATGAATGATTTGAGTATAATGAAAAGATGAGCCTTAAGCGGTGAAATAAGAACTCCGTTGCCGGATAAGGACGGCAAGGAGGCATTGAAAATGCTCCCTTCAACAGATTGGGGTGAGACTGCAGAAATCAATATAAAGGGCAAAAATATGATTGCACAGAACAATGTGTTGCAGAACAGTACAGAAAGTACTGCATTGCCGTTGAGAGATTTCTTCTTTGCAATATCATAGAACCCCAGGAAGAAGGCTGATGTAAATGCCAGTAAAACCCACATGATTTATTATTCTAATTATTGGCAAATGTACAATGCTTTTGTTAAATTTGCATACAATACAAACTGTTGAATTGATGAGGACCAGGAGCAAATTGCCAATTGTGGCACTTATTTATGATTTTGACGGCACTCTTGCCGCGGGCAACATGCAGGAGTACTCCTTTATTGAGAGTGTGGGAGAGAAGAAAGAGGATTTCTGGGGACAGACCTCGGTTATGGCTGAAGCACAGGATTCAGACAATGTCCTTGTATATATGCTGCTGATGCTTGAAAAGGCAAAGGAGAGGGGAATTCCAATCAAGAGGGAGAGCCTGAAAAAATATGGTGAAGATGTGAAACTGTTCAATGGGGTAAAGGAGTGGTTCCGCAGGATAAGTGATTTTGGAATGGATCACGGTGTAATTGTGGAGCACTACATAAATTCGTCGGGAATGAAGGAGATGATAGAGGGTACCCCAATTGCAGATGAGTTCAAGACAATTTTTGCAAGTTCATATTACTATGATGCAAACGGAGATGCCCAGTGGCCTGCTGCTGCAGTAAACTATACCAACAAGACCCAGTTCCTGTATAAGATAAACAAAGGAATCTTTACAATAAGGGATTCTGTAAAGATCAATGAATCGATGCCTGACTCAAAGAAAAGGGTTCCGTTTACCAATATGGTTTATTTTGGAGACGGAGAGACTGATGTCCCTTGTATGAAACTCATAAAACAGATGGGTGGCAACACCATTGCAGTATATGAACCAAAGAATGAGAGGAAGAGGGATGTTGCCAAGAAGATTCTCAACCAGGACAGGTGCGATTATGTTTGCCCTGCAGACTATTCTCCAGGGAAGAATTTGGACACTCTGGTAAAAGGGATTATCTGCAAGATAAAGGCAGATGATGATCTGAAGAAACTTAAAATGGAATTCAAAAAGAAGGGCTACAGGTAATCTGAAGCCCTTTTTCTTAATATTTAGCCAGAGACATCCTCTCTTTTAGGAATGCCTTGAGCCCGTCACCCTCAATAATCTCTATGTCATCCAGCAACCCAAGGACAAATCTTCCCACACCTTCATATCCGCAAACCCAGGTATCAAGGATAAAATGGGATGGGTCGTCGGGAAGAGGGGAGATGTACTTTTCTCCCAGAGGGTACTCCTCTACCAGGAGAGATGCTGCCCTTATTCCAAGTTTGAGTTTTACAGGTATCTGTTCAAAACTGTTAATCCTGAACAGGTCCATCAGCCCCTCCTTATGCTCCTGCTCAAATTCCCACCCTTTATCAAGAATTTCCACCTTTCCAATTCTGGAGAGTTTGAACAGTTTGTTTCTTCCCGATGATACCTCGTAAGCCCACACCTGAATGTAATTTGTTGTAAATGACATTGGTTCCACAATGCGGTCAGACACTTGCCTGCTGTGGGCAGAGGTGTAATTGTGCAGGATAATCTGCTTCTTGTTTTCTATTGCCTCTATAATGGCATTTACATTCCTTGCGTTATCACCTTTAACAACACATTCTGCCAGCATCTTGAAATCATAAATTGAGGCGAGTTTGGCCTTGAGGTTCTGCTTTATGGCATTTGTAGGGTCCAGACTCTCAATTGCAGAGTTGAGAATATATGCCTCCTCTTCAGTAAAGTGGACAAGTTGTGAGATATCCTTGAAATATCTCGACTTCCTGTCGAGCCTGAAATAGTTCCCCTTTTTTGACACTACAAAACCAGCCTCCTTAAATGTGTCAAGATAACGGTATATTGTGCGGGGGGAGGCTTCCAGTTTCTCCCCCAACTCTTCTATGGTATATCTGTTGTTGGATGTAAGCATCATCATTAGACGCAGCACCCTCTCTATCTTTGGCTGGTCCATAATCTACAGGTTCTTGAGATATTCTTCAACTTTGCTGTAGAAATTGCTTATATGGAAACCGTCACACAACCCGTGATGGAATGCAATTGCTATTGGCATCATCATCTTCCCCTCCTTCATAACTGCCTTTCCTACATTTATTATTGGTTTTCTTGATCCGTGACTGCAAGATTGGGTAGGGGAAATTGATGTAAAGTGAAGGTCGGGAAGGGCACTTACAAGTACAACATCACAGAATCCCCTTTGTTCACTGTCCTCTTCCTGATAATATGGTTCTGCAATCTCTTTGTTCAGTCCATCTATAATTTCATCCATTACGGCATTGAATTTCTCAAATGTAAGATGGTAAGGGACCTTTATTGTTGTAAATTCGCCGCTGCCGTTAATTTTAATTGGAGTCAACAGGGAAATTTTGTCATATAACACTATATGTTCCTCGTCATCCTTTACCTCAATGCGGTATTTCAATTCATTAATATCATTTACTGAACGGAGTATGGCATACACATATTTGCGGAAGAATGAAGTGTTGTTCTCTTTACAATCCATGTAAGCAGCTGTACATTCTACTTCTGCTGTGATACAAACCTGCGGATTGGGAAAGTTCCTGTAAAACTCATAACTTTTTGCTCTCTCCCAGGTACTTAAGTTGATAATTGTTCTGGTATTTGAATTCATATGCTATAAGTTTGAAAATAAATTTTCTCCGTTGTCCCAAGAATCTTCCTGTACATTTTCTTCTTTCTGTCTGTTCAATGAATAATCCGGCAATTGAGATACAAGCTCAAGCACCCTCTCATTTGCCTGGAGCCCTATCTCCCTTGGGGAAATTACCTGGATATGTGGCTGATAATCAAAAATCAGATTATAAAACTCTCTGTTGGGTATTATTCTTATAGTAAACTCCATATCTCCATTTTCATGAAGATATACAATCTTTTGGGAATGATGAAGCGGATTCTTCTTTATAAATGGAGCAAGCCTGTTCTTTACAAGATATCTTATTTCCCTTGCTTCTCCCGACAATCGTGTTACACCAATAATGTCATGGAAATATTCGTCGGGATTAAAGGAGTATTCCGATGGGAAAGGAAGAATTGAATATGAATAGTCCCTTATTCTGTCAAGAGGGAGTTTATAAACACCATTGAGCCCATCCTTATAGCCCAGTGCATACCATCTTCCTTTATACTCTTTAAGGTAGAAAGGGTAGAAGATAATGCTCATAATATTGTTGGACCTTGATGAAAAATAACCTATGCAGAGTGCTTTCCTGTTTATGATTGCATCGTATATAGTGTCAAAATATTCCAGTCCCAAAGGATCTTTTCTTGATTCATTTTCAATTACACTAACCCTTTTCTGGAGTATAGAATCAATTTCCTCTTCCAGAATCTGCGAAATATTTCTGAGTTTGGAAAGTTCCTTGAATGATGAGTATTGGTTCAGGTTGGCAATCAGTTCTGATACCTGTGAGAGAGTGCCTTTCCCAAGTTTGGATTTCTCAATGGAATAATTAGGGTCCTTGTATTTGTAATATTTATGTTCATAAACAATAATGGGAGCACCATATCCTTTATTTTTATCCCTCATTATCTGGATGTCCAGTTGGAGCGATCTTACTGATACCTTATATCTGGAACCCACTTTTGCCCCATATTTCTCTTTTATTGCAGCGGTACATGCATTGATAAGGTCAAGCAAAGTATATTTGTGTGTAGTGTCTCTCAGACATGCATCAATTGTTTTATGTCTTAGAACCGCGTTGGAAAAATTACTCATACCATAAAATTTATTCCTATACAAATATAATAATTACTATCTTTATAGCGCAAAGTTTTTGCGTTGTATAAGTAAAAATCATCTGAATTGTATTATATTGTCATAAAATGGAACAGCAATCTATCATCTCTTACGCCTTGTTGGTCTTTACTTCATTTTTTACTCTCATAAATCCAATAAGCATTCTTCCCGTTTTCTTGAGTCTTACTTCACAAATAGGCAATAAAGAAAAGCTTCTTATTGCAAGTAGGGCAGTATTTGCTGCACTTCTTATACTCTTGGGTTTTGCCTTTTCAGGACAGTTTCTGTTCAAATTTTTTGGAATATCAGTTGACAGTTTCAGAATTGTTGGAGGAGCAATATTCTTTGTTGTAGGATTTGACATGCTCAATGCCCGACTTTCACCAATAAAGGGTGGAAAAGATGAAATACACAAGGCTGCCAAAGATATTGCAATTACCCCTTTGGCAATTCCAATGCTGTGCGGTCCAGGAGCAATAACCAATGCAATTGTACTGATGGAGGATGCTTCAACCATCCCGTTGAAGATTGCTTTTGTAATTTCAGTTGTAATTGTACTTATTCTCAGTTATATAATCTTTGCGTTCTCTACTAGGATAGTCAAATATCTTGGTGAGACTGGAATAAATGTCATGCTCAGAATTATGGGGCTCATTATTATGGTAATTGCAGTAGAATTCTTCCTTGCAGGAATCAGGCCATTCATCAATTCATTCCTTATGTAATATGGATATTCATTCACTCAAAAAGGAACTCAGAAAGAGAATCCGGAATTTGAAGAATTCAATTTCAATGGAAGAGAGGAAAGAATTGTCCCACATTATCCAGAATAAAATTCTCCAATTGGAGGAAGTGGCCAAAGCCAAGACAATCCTCCTATATCATTCTCTTCCAGACGAAGTGGATACATCTCTGCTACTCGAGTCTCTAAGCAACAGGATGGAAGGGGAGAAACGTGTTGTACTTCCTGTAGTTTCAGGAGAGATACTTCTATTGAAAGAATATGTGCCTGATAAAATGAACCTCGGATATCAGAGTATAATGGAACCGGAGGGAGAAGTGATTCTTCCTGAAAAGATAGACCTTGCCATTGTACCGGGAGTGGCTTTTGATGCTGACTGTAACAGGATGGGACGTGGCAAAGGGTTCTATGACAAACTGCTTCCTTCCTTGAAGTGCTGTAAGATTGGTTTGGGATTCGGATTCCAGATAGTAGGGAATATACCATGCGAACCTTTTGACCAGCCACTGGATATGGTTGTTACTGATAATAAAGTTTATAAGTCACCGTTAAGATTGGTGTAATTGAATACAAGAGAATCAATTCCTTTATAATAATCCTCAGCATTAACCTTTATGTAGGCACTTTGTGACAGGAATGAAGGGTTAATAAGTTCTCTGATTATCTTTTCCCTATAATATTGTTCATCAAATACCATATCTTTATTTGCTTCTGATTTTGCATCTAAATAATGGAGGAGACTCTTGGGAAGATCATTTTTTAGTGAATCTGCGTTATAACATTTTCCGCCTGAATAAACAGATAGAATATCGTATTTAAGAACAACTGAGGAATCTCCGTTCACAAGAAGCTGTTTTATGTCGGGAAGAAGATATGGAAATACTTTCAGTGATACATTACCATTAACTTTTTTCTTGTGCCTGATATAATTCAATTGTCCGTTAAAAGGGAAATAGTATATTGGGGAATCCTCCTTTCTTGATAAAGAATATAGGATCAGTACAGAATCTACAGGCGTGCGGAGAGTCCTGATATTGATAATAGCCTTAACCATAGTATCAATACCCTTATTCCTGTTTCTGATCTTCTCTGTTTCAATTCCTCCAAATGTCAAGGACAAGAGAGAGTCTGGTGAATTATTTTTCAGGTAACCGTTCCAAAATGTGATAAGACTGTCAACTTTAAAATTGTTGGAAAGATACATTTTTTCCCACTTGTCTCTAAGTTGTGTGAAGAGAGGCGAGTTGAGTTCAGTACTCCTGATTGTTTGTAGATAGGAGTGAAGTCTGTTATAAGTTATGTCCCTCCATCTGGCTGAGTCCGCAGGAGTGTGAATATAATTTGACTTCTCCTCAACAATAGAATAAGTTGCGAGGAAAGAAATATCTTTCCCAGCAACTTTATCAAGTTCTTTGGATGTCAATGGTGTCAATACAGATTTTTCAAGTGGTGATGAACAAGAAGCCATACCAAGAAGAATCAATATGGCAACCAGATTAACCCTCATATCTGATACCTTGAGACCAAACACCTGTAACTTCCAGATCTTTATTCATCAATACTATATCTGCATCTTTACCCTCTTCAAGTGAACCTACTCTGTCATAGCAGTTCATTACTTTTGCCGGTGTTGAAGAGGCCATTCTCACAGCATCTTCCAATGGAATACCTGCTGATACGGCAACTTTTACAACTCTGTCCATTGTAGCAAGACTTCCCGCCAAAGAAGAGTGGTCTTTAAGTTTGCAGACGCCGTCCTCAATTATGAAATCTGAATCGGCTTCAAGTTCACCATTGTAGTCGGCATATTTCAACGCACATGTAACCAGGGACATCATATCCACACCTTTCAGTTTGTATACAAGCCTCAATATGGTTGCAGGCAAATGTTTGCCGTCAGCAATCACCTCTACGCTCATATCATCAAGGAGCAGCACACTCTCAACTGTACCTTCATATTTGTACTCGCCCCTTTTGTGGAAACCAGGCATTGAGTTGTACAATTGTGACACATGTGAGAAACCGGCTTCAAATGCATCTCGCACAACCTCAAATTCTGCCTGTGTATGAGTAATGCCTGGAACAATATTTTTCCATTTGAGAATCTTAGCCATTTCATATGCTCCAGGGAGTTCTGGAGACAAATCCCATCTTTTAATGAAAGGTATATCTGAAAGTATTTTCAAATATTCTTCCTTGTCGGGATCCTTGGCCCCCGGAAATCCTTTTACCATTTGTGGATTGAAATAAGGTCCGGCTATATGAAGTCCTTTTACAGGTGAATTTCCCTCTTTAAGTATCTCTTCACAAACTTCGGCCGATTTATAGATTTTCTCGGTCTTGGCTGTATAGACAGTAGGGAAGATAGTAGTGGCACCATGTTTAAGGTGTGTTTTTACAGCAGTGTCGAATGCTTCCCGTGTACCCTCCTTGAAGGCATGTCCTCCACCTCCATGGATATTCATTGCAACAAAACCGGGAAGAATATAGTCTCCTTTTACGTCAACAATTGCTGCGCCTACCCTCGGAAGATCACTATTGGCAATTTCAAGAATTTTTGAATCACTCAATATAAGGGAGCCACCCTCCAACCAGCCATTGACTGTCAGGATTTTTCCATTTATAATTTGTGTAAGCATAATAGTTCTACTCAAAGTTTTTTACAAGTTTTCCCATTGCCCATACGGCCTTGACATCAAGATTCTTGTCGAGAAGAAGAATGTCTGCATCCTTTCCTCTTTCAAGAGATCCTTTTCTGTCATAAACTCCCATTATTTTTGCTGGAGTTTCAGAAATCATTCTGCATACATCAAACAAAGGAACTTCGGCTTTGAATGTCATTGTCTGGATTAGGCGGTCCATTGTAGCAATACTTCCTGCCAATGCAGACCTGTCGGCCAATTTGCATACACCATCCTCTATGATAACCCTTGGGTCGAAAGCGGTCTTGCTGTCACTGGCTGCACAAGCAAGAGCATCAGTGATGAGGGCTGTCTTTTCTACACCCTTCACTTTATAAATCAGTCTGAGAATGGTAGGAGGTACATGGATGCCGTCAGCAATTGCTTCTACTGTCATATCATCCATAAGATAGATTGACTCAACTGTACCTTCATATTTGTACTCATTCTTCTTGTGGAATCCTGGCATTGCATTGTAAAAGTGCGTTGCATGGGTATAACCTGCTTCATAACCGGCCATTATATCATCGAATTCAGCCTGGGTATGGGCAACTGAAACAAGAATTCCTTTTGAAGAAACATATTTTCCAAACTGGAGGGCACCAGGAAGTTCAGGGGAAGCATCCCATCTCTTTATACAATCAGTTTCCTCCAGAAGCGGAATATATTCATTAGGGTCAGGATTCTTGATATATTCAGGAATCTGGCCTCCAGCCATTTTCATATTGAAATAATGTCCTTCAAGATGGAGTCCAAGGACCGGACTGTCCTTCTCGGCCATCAATTTTTCTGTAGTCTGTGCTGCTGCCCTGATCATCGGGATACTGGAAGAGGATAGGGTAGGGAATATACTTGTAGTACCATGCTGCATATGTGCATCAACAGCGGTCCTGAAAGCATCTTCTGTGCCTTCCATAAAATCTCTTCCTCCACCGCCATGCACATGTATCTCAACGCCACCCGGAACAATATACATTCCTCTTGCATCAACTATTTTAGCCCCTACAACAGCAAGATCACAATTTGAAACCTCGAGTATCTTGTTATCATTGATAATGACTGATCCATTTTTCAACCAACCTTGTGGAGTATGGATTTTTCCGTTTATAATTTGCGTAAGCATATACAATCAATTTTTATACAACATACAAATTTAACTTAATTTTCTACAAATATTAACAATGTAATGTTATTTTATTGTTAAATCTGATGCCAGTGAGTATCCTTCTCTATATAAATTTTCTAATTTGCTGATATTCTTCTCCATTCTTCCTACTTCAATTGGCTTAAGTGGGCGTATAACGCATATTTCACCTCTTTCCTCCATGGATTCAATCATATCCAGAACAGCATTGTATTTCTTATTCCTTGATACAATAGCCTTTACCAAATGAGGATATTTTCTATAGAACAGGTTGGGGACCAGGTCTGATCTTGAGATCTTTTTTCTATAACCTTTATTTCTTGTAAGAATTACAAGATTGTTGGTGTATCCCTTATCCCTTGCGAATATCAGGGGAATTGAATCTGCAATACCGCCATCAAGCATTGGTATTCCGTCTACATATGATATAGGGCATACAAACGGAAGACTGCTTGAAGCCCTTACCACCGCCATTATCTTATTTGGGTCATCTTTCTCCTCAAAATAATTGGGTTCTCCTGTAAGACAATTTGTTGTAACCATAACGTATCTTCCTTCTGAACGGGCATATGCATCATAGTCATAAGGGATGATCTCTTCAGGAAATTTCTTGAACAACAAATTGAAATCCATTATATTCCGTTGGGTAAACAAATACTTCAGACCAATGTAGTCATATTTGCCAAGAAGGTCAATATTGCTATATTTGGCCCTTTTCATTTGTCCTGACATATATGACAAACCATTACACGCTCCAGCACTCACACCAATAGTAAAAGGAAATTTGATTCCCCTCTCCATAAAATTATCCAGTACACCACAGGTAAACACACCTCTCAAACCTCCACCCTCAAGAATAAGGGAGGACCTGCCATTCATTCTGTAATCCATAAAATATTTTTTACAAATTTAATTCATTTTTAATCACGTCGCATTTTTGTACAATAATTTGTAAATCAAATATATATAAAAAGCAGTATTGGAATTGATCACAATACCGCTTTAGCAATATATTGAATATTAAATAATTGTACAAAATCACGTCGTGATTTTATAAATGTCTCAAAACTTCATCATAATCAGGTTCCTGAGTTATTTCGGGGACAAGTTGAACGTATCTTACAATCTGGTCAGGATCAATTATAAGGACAGCCCTTGCTAAAAGTCCCTGAAGGGGACCATCTTCCATTAAAACACCATAATTATGGGAGAATCCTGCATTTCTGAAGTCAGAAAGAGGGATTACATTATCAATTCCTTCTACTGTACAAAAACGTGAATGAGCAAAAGGAAGATCTCTGGAAATAGCAAGGACAAGAGTATCCTTCATGTGTGATGCCAACTGGTTGAACTTGCGCACACTTGTTGCGCAAACCCCAGTATCGAGGCTAGGGAAAATATTAAGTACCAGAGTTTTGCCCTTAAAGTCATTTAAATTTATAGTGGCAAGATCTGTTTTTACCAACTCAAACTGAGGTGCTTTTTTCCCTACTTCGGGCATATCTCCAGACAAAGTGACCGGATGTTTTTTGAAATTTACTTTTTTCATATCAATGTTTTTAAGAGTTAACAAAAAATGAATTATTATGTTTAAATTTACATCATCAAAAACAGATTTTAAATTATATTAATATTTAATAATTCAAAATTATGAAAAAAAATTTATTATTTTTATCACTAATATTAGTGATTTGTTCCTGCTGCAACCAACATGTTGCAAATCAGGAGGCAGACTCCCCAAAGGAAGCACAGATGAGGGCAATGGGCCTTGTTGACATTCACGATCTTGATTCAACATTTGCAGTTGATCTTATTTATGCAAAACCATACAATTTTATGGGAAAGGTACTTTACAAAGATGTCAGGAAAGCATTCATGCTGCCGGAAACTGCTGAAAAACTTGTAAAGGCAAACAAACTCCTTAAATCCATTAGACCTGATCTTAATCTGATTGTATATGATGCAGCACGCCCTGTAAGTATTCAACAGGAGATGTGGGACAGCGTAGAAGGAACTGATATGGAAGATTTCGTTGCAAATCCGGCCAGAGGAGGTGGAAACCATAATTTTGGAAATGCTGTGGACGTGACAATAATTGACTGCACCGGCCATCCTATCCCAATGGGAGCTGAATATGATTGTTTTGCAGACCACAGTAGAGTAAATATTGAACAACAACTTCTGGATGAAGGTATAATAACCAAGAGGGAACTTGATAACAGACTGTTATTAAGAAAAATCATGACTGAGAGCGGCTTTCTTACAATAGATGAAGAGTGGTGGCATTTCGACAACAGGCCTACCAAATACGCAAGGGAAAACTTCCAATTGATCCCATAACCATTTTCCCGACAGATAATTGAGGTTGGCAACAGTATATATGATTGCCAACCTTTTTTATATTCCCGACAAAGCTCTTCCATTAATGAATTTAATGTTCAATTCTTCTGCACATTCTCTGCGGGAACCAAGTACCTTCGTTCATGCCCGTCAGAGGCTGCTCGGCTGAAAAAATCATCTTGACGGCTAACTCCTCATTTTTAGCCATCCTAAGGATGTCCAACATTCGTCAGACACACGCCGTCACGAGACGATGAGTTTTTCATCCTCCCTTACCGCCTCTTCCGTGAAATCACTCAGGTACTTGTTCCCTCCCTGAATGTGCGGACCAATAAATGATTGATTTACAGAATTTGCAACGGAAGGGAATAAAGGTCAGGTGACTCCTGGAACGGCGTATGCAACCATTGCAGATGTGCCGTAAGATTCCCGTCTGTCTGAACAGATGCCTCTTCGTGGATAAACTGGGGCATCTGTGAGTCAGGGAATCAGGCACAGATGCAAGAGGTTGCAAGCCATGTGGAAGGTGGAACCTGACCTTTATTCCATGTAGTGGAAAATTCTGAAAAATACTCATTTTATATGAAGGAATAATTTATGTATAGGATTGAGGGGCAGTATTGATTCGTTAGTGGTATGTTGAGATATAATAAAAAATGGAGACCCTTGGTGGATCTCCATTATTTATGCGGATTGTCGGCAGGGATTACAATTGTGGACCTGCAGCAACCAATGCTTTACCAGCCTCATTTCCGGTGAACTTGTTGAAGTTCTTGATGAATCTGCCGGCAAGATCTTTTGCTTTTTCCTCCCACTGTGAAGCATCAGCATAAGTGTCTCTTGGATCAAGAATGCCTGAGTCAACACCAGGAAGTGCTGTAGGAACTTTAAATCCGAAGAATGGAATCTCTTTAGTTTCAGCCTTGTCAATTGAACCGTCAAGGATAGCATCAATGATTCCACGGGTATCTTTAATTGAGATACGTTTGCCAGTACCGTTCCATCCGGTATTTACAAGGTATGCAGTTGCACCTGACTGCTCCATTCTCTTAACAAGTTCCTCACCGTATTTGGTTGGGTGAAGTGAAAGGAATGCTGCACCGAAACATGCTGAGAATGTAGGAGTAGGCTCAGTAATACCGCGCTCTGTACCAGCCAATTTAGCAGTAAAACCAGACAGGAAGTAATATTTGGTCTGCTCTGGAGTAAGGATAGATACTGGAGGCAAAACACCAAATGCATCTGCTGACAAGAAGATCACTTTCTTAGCAGCCGGTGCTTTTGAAACCGGTTTTACAATGTTGTTGATGTGGTAGATTGGGTAAGAAACGCGTGTGTTCTCAGTAACACTCTTGTCTGCAAAGTCTATCTTGCCGTTTGCATCTACTGTTACGTTCTCCAAAAGGGCGTCTCTCTTAATTGCATTGTAGATATCTGGCTCTGCCTCTGCACTCAAGTTGATAACTTTTGCGTAGCAACCACCCTCAAAGTTGAAGATACCGTCATCATCCCAGCCGTGCTCGTCATCACCAATCAACTCACGTTTAGGGTCAGTTGAAAGAGTTGTCTTGCCTGTACCTGAAAGGCCAAAGAAGATAGCAGTCTCACCAGCCTTGTTGGTATTTGCAGAGCAGTGCATTGAAGCAATGCCTTTCAATGGAAGAAGATAGTTCATGTATGAGAACATACCTTTCTTCATCTCACCGCCGTACCACGTATTGATGATAATCTGCATTTTCTCTGTAAGGTTGAATACTACGGCAGTCTCTGAGTTCAAACCAAGTTCCTTGTAGTTTTCAACTTTTGCTTTTGAAGCGGTAAGAACCACAAAATCAGGCTCGCCATAATTTGCAAGTTCCTCCTCTGTAGGACGGATGAACATGTTCTTTACAAAGTGAGCCTGCCATGCAACCTCCATAATGAAACGCACTTTAATGCGTGTGTTCTCGTTGGCACCGCAGAAAGTATCTACTACATATAGTTTCTTGTTTGATAACTCATCCTGTGCAATTTTCTTCAACTCAGCCCAAGTCTCTTTTGTAACAGGCTTGTTGTCATTCTTGTATTCCTCTGAAGTCCACCAGATGGTGTCTTTGGAAGTCTCGTCCATTACAAAGAATTTGTCTTTAGGGGAACGGCCTGTATAAACGCCTGTCATAACGTTTACAGCACCCAACTCTGTAACCTGACCAACCTCAAAACCCTCAAGACCAGGTTTGGTTTCCTCTGCGTAAAGCACATCGTATGAAGGGTTATGCAAAACCTCTTTCACTCCTGTAATACCGTACTTGCTTAAATCTACTTGTGACATAATTTTATATTGTTTTATAAAGTTTATAATTCACTTTTTACCGTTGGCAAATATAACTAAAATAGTACAATCTGCCGCAATACATATCATCAAAATGTTTGCCAAAAATATTATAAATTTGTCGGGAGTAAAAATGTCATATGATTAAGGGGATTTTAAAGAAATATTGGGGATATGATGAATTCCGGCCCATGCAGGAGGAGATAATTTCTTCTGCTCTTGCAGGAAAAGATACACTTGCCCTAATGCCTACAGGAGGTGGCAAATCTATATGTTTCCAGGTTCCTGCAATGGCAAAGGATGGCATATGCCTCGTAGTCTCACCCCTTATTGCACTAATGAAAGATCAGGTGCAAAACCTTAGCAACAAGGGTATTAAGGCCCTGGCTGTCTATTCGGGAATGACATACAGCCAGATTGATGCAGCACTGGACAATGCAATTTATGGAGATTATAAATTTCTCTATGTATCTCCCGAAAGGCTCCATACCGGAATATTCAGGGAGAGGGTAAAGAAGATGGATATCAATTTCCTGGTTGTGGATGAGGCGCACTGCATTTCACAATGGGGGTATGATTTCCGTCCTGCATATCTGGAAATCAGCAAGATAAAGGAACTGATAAATGATGTTCCGGTAATTGCCCTTACCGCCACTGCCACAAAGTCAGTTGCTGAGGATATAATGAGGATACTGAATTTTTCGGAGCCTAATGTCATTTCTTCTGGATTTGAGAGGAAGAATCTCTCATATGTGGTTAGAAATGTGGATGATAAGTTTGGCAATATGCTCAAGATCTGCAATGGGGTGCCGGGTACTGGAATCGTTTATGTGAGGGAGAGGAAAAGATGTGAGGAGATTTCATCATTTCTGCGCCAAAATGGCATAACTGCGGACTTTTACCATGCGGGGTTGAGCAAAGAACTGCGCAATGCCAAGCAGGATTCCTGGATAAAAGGAGAGACAAGGGTAATAGTTGCAACGAATGCATTCGGGATGGGTATTGACAAACCAGATGTGAGGTTTGTAATCCATTATGACCTTCCGGATTCTCTTGAGGCGTATTTCCAGGAAGCGGGGAGGGGAGGACGCGACGGGAAACGTTCATACGCCACAATGTTATGGAACAGTACAGACATTTCCCGCCTCAGGCAGATACATACAATTTCTTTTCCTGACATCCAGTACATAAAGGAGATTTACCAGAAGGTCTTCATATATCTCAACATTCCTTATGAAGAGGGGAAGGAGAGTGTGAACAAATTCAATCTTGTGGAGTTTTCCAAGAAGTATTCACTCAACTCTGTTTCTGCCTATTATGCAATTAAATACCTGGAACAGGAGGGGTACTGGGAACTTACGGATGAACTTGACAACCCGTCAAGAATAATGTTTGCAGTTGGAAGGGATGAACTCTACAAAGTTCAGATAGACAATCCGGCACTTGACAGTTTCATAAAATCCATTCTGAGGATATATACTGCATTATTCTCCAGATTGACCCCTATTGATGAAGAGTACATTGCCAGGGTAACAATGGATTCACCTGCAGGGGTTAAGGAAAAACTGAAACAACTTTCGGGGCTGAGGATTATCAAATATATTCCAAAAGTGCGTACACCTCTCATTATCATGAACTATGAGAGGCTTGTTGAGTCAAACCTGTACATATCCCAAAAGAGATACCGGGAGAGAAAAGACCTATATCAGAAAAGGATAGAGAGTATCATTTCATACGTTAAGGAGGATAGCGTATGCAGGAGCAGGATGCTTATAGACTACTTTGGCCAGGAGGTTAAAGATGACTGCGGAATATGTGATGTATGTATAAGGAACAGGAACAATTCAAATTTCTCTTCCCGACAATTGGCTGTAAGGAAGCATATTCTGGAACTGCTCGGCAAAAATGGCAGGATGAAGATTGGGCAGATTGAAACTATAGCGGCAGATGAATACAAATTCTACCTGCAAGTACTCCGGGAAATGATTGACAATGGGGAGGTATCCGCCAACGGAGAATATATTGAAAGGAAATGACCTTATAAGGCCATTTCCTTAAGTTTATTGTACAACATGTGGACAGGGAGCCCCATTACATTGAAAAAAGAACCCTCAATCCCTCTTATACCGGCGTACCCAACCCACTCCTGTACACCATAAGCACCGGCCTTGTCGTAGGGTTTATATGTATCTATATAATATTCAATCTCTTCTGCAGAAAGATGTCCAAAATGGACATCTGTTGATGCTGTAAATGTAATGATTTTGGTGTTGCTTCTCAGACACACACCGGTAAGCACTTTATGTTTGTTGTCAACCAGTTTTGCAATCATCCGTATTGCATCATCCCTGTCTGAAGGTTTACCCATTATCTCATCACTGCAAAGCACCATGGTATCTGCAGTAATGAGTATCTCATCATCCTCAAGTTCCCTATGGAATCCATAAGATTTTCCTATGGCCATATTCTCGGGTATCTGGGTAAAGGAAATATTGTCGGGAAGGGACTCTTCAAATGAATTACCAGTATCAACGGTAAAATCAACCCCCAATCCTGCAAGAAGTTCCCTTCTGCGGGGGGATGCGGAACCGAGGACAATCCTTTTGCCTTTGAGCAATTCGTTAAGCATAATGCACTATTTTTTAGGATCATCCATTCCCTGACCGAATTTTCCGGCATATAAAGAGGCATCAAACTCCCACTTGCCCTGAATCTTGAGGACCTGCTCAATAAGGTCCCTCACACATCCGCGCCCCCCCGGGTATAACGACACATAATCACAAACATCCTTAACTTCCTGAACTGCATCTGAAGGGCACACTGCAAGACCGCACTCCTTCAGGATAGGGATATCGGGAATATCATCACCTACGAATGCAACCTCTTTTGGAGAAATGCCGCATTTGTTGCAGAAATCATAGAAATCAGGCAATTTGTCCCTTGATTTCAAATATATATGCTCCACTCCAATCCCCTGGAACCTTTTCCTCACAGATTCAGAATAACCGCCTGTAATTATTGCTATATGATAACCGCACAAATATGCCCATCTTACCCCATAACCGTCCTTTGCATTATGTATTCTCAAAAGATCTCCATCAGGCATAACCAGAACGCTGCCGTCTGTAAATACGCCATCCACATCAAATGCAAATCCTTTGATATTTTTCAGTTTAGTCTTGTAATTGCTCATAATCACTTATCTGTATTATATTTCTTATATATCTTTTCTGTAAGGAATTTGTAAACCTCAAGGTGCTCTGCAAATTTCTCGTCAGAGAGTACTTCAATATGTTTGTTTATAGTGTTAGTAT
This sequence comes from Candidatus Egerieisoma sp., assembly GCA_045592325.1. GTDB lineage: Bacteria > Bacteroidota > Bacteroidia > Bacteroidales > UBA932 > Egerieousia. The sequence continues at coordinate 13,555 of JAZNUM010000002.1, read as the reverse complement.
CTCCCCGTTTGGCCGGTCCTGTCTGGGACACTGCCGGAGTGTTTAGAAAAGCTTTTCGTACACTCTCAATGGCGCTAGGAAGAAGAAATACAAAATCCGGATGAGAAATGTCATATGCCAAAGAAAGGGAATAGTTAATGAAATTTGTTGTAAAAATTGCAGCAGTATGGAACTGTAGCCTTTTATAAGAATCACAAATTTTATATTCGGCTTTTAAAGAATTTACAATATCTACAAGAATTTCCTTCCCATTGTCGCTGGAGTATTCAAGAAGAAACGGCACAAGTCTTATGTCAATATCCTTGTTCATGCTAAGGGTCATAAGCGGATAGAAAATACCGCAATTTGTAAGTCCTGCATCACTAAGGACACTCATTGGTGTTGCTCCGCTGGTATGAACCGTAAAATCATTTTTGTGGGGCAATTGTGAAGCAACTTGCATAATTGCATTGTCGCTTACTGCCAGTATTGTAATATCTGAATGAGGAATGTCCTCCATATTGTCTACAGCAACAACATCACTTTTCCCCCTTTTTAATGCCCTTACAATCTTCTCAGCCTTTTCCATATCCCTGGCATACACACATTCTATGGAGTGACCTGCCCCCTGAAGGAACAATGCCATTCTGAAAGCCACATTACCGGCTCCTATAATGTTTATTTTGTACATTTCCTATAAACTATACATTTTGATGCAAAGATACTAAAATTAAATTTTGTATATTTGTGAAAGTAATTTCAATACGGGCCTTATACAATTATTTTCTTAAGATACCTTAAGTTTGCCAAACAGCACTTTAATGTTTCACTATAAATTCAGGCTTATGAAAAGTAAAAAACTGTTTTCCCACAAGAATGTTTGTAAAGTTGCAATCGTTCTCATAATTCTGGCTCATTTGGCCAACTCCTTTTCTGTAAGGCATAAAGTAAAGATCCTGGATGAAATAGAAGCACCTTCAAACGTCAATATATACAAATTGGCTTATACAGATTCCATAATAGGTAGTGTAAAAAAAGGTGAAAAGGTTAAAATTATAGGATTTTATAATAAAAGGTATGCTTTTTGGGCAGAGAGTGAATCTGGCATAAGGGGATTGATTCCTATAGAGGAATTGGGTTATAATTTCAAGGCCACAAACCCTTCAACCAAGAAATCTGAGATTGTATCAAATGTAAAATGTGAAGGATATCCGTACAAATATGATGTTGTATTTGATGATGGCACAAAGGCTAAAATCAAACACGACAATATGGAGCCGCAGGTATCAGGGAAAATAAGAAGGCACATCATTTCTCAGTCTGCAGGAAAATATCATATTCTTGAGAGCAAATTCAACAGGAAATTCTTAGGCAAATCTTTAGAGAAAATTGAAAAGAAAGCATCTCCAGCTCTATATGTATACTACAAAAAAGACAAAATGATAGCTGAGTTCACTTCTCTGAGGGTAATGGGGGACAAAGGACGGCATATGCCTGTATTGATTTTTGACAAGGAGGGAAATTCTGAACTTCTGAAATGGAAAGAAACCGACAGCAGACTTATTGCAAAAATGTTTCCTTTCAGAAAATTAATAATGGGGAGGAATGCATTGTGCAGAATGATTGATTCTTCAATCTACAATGGTCCGGAGTTTTCTTTCAACGGAATTATAGGGAAGATAGTATTTGTATTTCTTGCAATTATTATGGTATTTATGGTATTGGTGTGGTACTGGCTTACACCAATGCTCCCGGCATTTGTAGTAGGTTACCTGATTCATTATCCGCATGTACTAAAAAAATTCTCCAATAAACAATTGTTCAAATTTATTGCTGTTGTTTCAATTATATGTGTCTATGTATGGATAGTGGTTCTGGGATGCCGCGGTATGGTTGCAATTTTCATGTTATTCAATATAGTTACAGCATTGTTGAGTTTTAAATTCATTACATTTCCTCTTCTCGACAAAATTCCTCATGACAGATGCCCTGAATGTAAGGAGATGTATACAATTGAAGAGCTGAAAACAGAGTTCTGGAAGGAATACATTGAGTATGACCATGAAAAGGTAAAAGTAAGGGATGTGGCAAAAGATGAAAAGAAATGGATGACATACATTGTAACAACATATAAGTATTCAAATGGAAGACCTTCATATACTACTGTAAGCGATAAAAAGGAACATACTGAAACAACCACTACAACCCTTTATAAAGATTATTCTATAGCATACAGAGTTAAGGTATATAGAATTACATACCGCTGTAATGTTTGCGGCATGCTTGAGTACGATTTTAAAAATTCATACGAACAAATTAGCCGTAAAGAGACAGGGCAACATACAGAAACAGATACTAAAAAAACTACAAGACCGATTGTATAAAAACAGTGGCATCCTTATGGGGCAACTGCTACAAAATACTATAAACAAAAAAGGGCGTCATGATGACGCCCTCTATTATTGTTGTCGGGAAGAGGTTAGTTCTCTTCTGCTACATACTCATCTTTGATTGCTGAGAAAGCGGCAAGATCTTCCGGTTTGAAGGCATCAATGTATGATGCCCTCTCGTTGTTCCATGCCTCAGATTTGTTTGTATAAACCTCTGCGCTTCTTGCAAATGACTCATCAACCTGTGCATCTATGATAAGAAGGTATGACATGATGATATGGGCAGCCATCTCCACAAGCCTTCTTGCGTGGAAATCTATATACTCCTCACCTTTACCCTGAACCATCTCACAAGCCTGCTCATACTGTGCAGTCATTGCAACAAGTTTCTCTTTAAGTGGTGCATACTCAGGTTTGAACTCCATTGCCTCATACTCACGTATTTTTGCAAGGTACGAACCGTTGGTAACATATCTGATTGCTGCAACTGTCTGCAACTGCGAAGTACCCTCATAAATGGTAAGGATTCTTGCATCCCTGTAGAGTCTCTCTACCGGATACTCCTTCATGAAGCCAGAACCGCCATGTACCTGAATTGCGTCGTACGCATTCTGGTTTGCGTACTCAGAAGACATCATCTTAAGTACAGGTGTGAACATGTCTGCATACTTGCTGTATTTCTTATTCTCCTGTCTCTCCTCAGGGGTAAGTTTTCTCTCCTCTGCAATTGCATTGTAGGCCTTGTACATGTCAACAAATCTTGTTGTTTCGTAAAGGATTGCCCTTGAAGCCTGAAGTTTTGCCTTCATTACTGCAAGAAGTTCATAAACTGCAGGGAAATTGATGATTGCCTTCTTGTACTGTACACGCTCGTGTGCATACTTCAAAGCCTCTCTATATGCAGCCTCCGACAAACCTACAGACTGGGCACCTACACCAAGTCTTGCACCGTTCATAAGTGACATTACATATTTGATAAGTCCAAGTTTCCTGTCACCAACAAGTTTTGCAGGGGCATTCTTGAATACAAGTTCTGCAGTAGGGGAGCCTTTGATTCCAAGTTTGTTCTCAATACGTCTTACGTTTACTCCGCCCCATTTTTTGTCATATACAAAGTATGAAAGGCCACGGCCGTCAGTTGTACCCTCTTCAGATCTTGCAAGTACAAGTTTAATGTCTGCATCACCGTTGGTAATGAATCGTTTTACACCATTGAGCAACCATGTCTGTTTCTCTTCATCCCAGGTAGCCTTAAGCATTACAGACTGAAGGTCAGAACCTGCATCCGGCTCAGTAAGGTCCATTGAGCATGTCTCACCTTTATTGATTCTTGGAAGGAACTCATCCTTAATCTCTTTAGATGCAAATTCATATATTGTCTCTGCACAATCCTGTAGTCCCCAGATGTTTGCGAATCCGGCATCTGCCCTTGAAACAAGTTCTGCTGCCATTACATAAGGAACCATGCTGAAGTTCAATCCGCCATACTCCCTTGGTAGAGCAAGTCCATATACACCTGCCTGTGTAAGGGCATCGTGGTTCTGCTGTGTACCTGCTGCATAAGTGATTCTGCCGTTTGCACATACAGGTCCGTCGTGGTCAACCTGCTCTGCATTAGGGGCAAGAATTTCACCGCAAATGCCACCAATGATGTCCATTACCCTGTCGTAAGAATCTATTGCATCTTCTACGTTAGCAGGAGCATAATCATATTTGCCGAAATCTTTGAAATTATCCTCTTTCAGTCCAACAATCTTATCCATAAGAGGATGTTTGAACTGAAATTTCAAATCTGAATTATCTCTATAAAAATTTGCCATAATTATTTGCTGTGTTTTTTATAAGATGCAATCATCTTAGGTAATACATCATTAAGGTCACCAATGATTGAGTAATCTGCAATCTGGTGGATAGGGGCATTAGGATCATTGTTGATTGAGATGATCATGGATGACTGGTCCATACCTGCAGTGTGCTGTATCTGACCTGAAATACCCACTGATATGAAAAGTTTAGGTCTTACAGTAACACCAGTCTGGCCAATCTGTCTCTCATGCTCACAAAAACCTGCGTCAACTGCTGCGCGTGAAGCACCAACCTCTGCACCCAATACTTTTGCAAGTTCGTGAACCAAAGCGAAATTCTCCTTGCTGCCTACACCGTAACCGCCGGCAACTATTATCTGTGAACCTTTTATGTCTATTTTCTTCTCCTCAATGTGTCTCTCAATAATTTCAACTGCGTAATCTGCATCTGTAAGGATTGAGTTAACATCTATTCTCTTTACTGTTCCCTGTACTGGGGCTGCAAGAGGCTCCTTCTTCATTACACCCTCACGAACTGTAGCCATCTGAGGCCTGTGCTCAGGGTTAACAATAGTAGCAATGATGTTTCCGCCGAATGCAGGACGTATCTGATATAGAAGATTGTCCCATTTATTGCCTTTGGTATCCTGATGGTCACCAATCTCAAGTGATGTACAGTCTGCAGTAAGACCGCTGTGCAGGGCACTTGAAATTCTAGGTGCAAGATCACGTCCTATGCAGGTTGCACCAAAGAGTGCAATCTGAGGTTGTTCCTGTTTGAAAAGTGAAATTGCTATTGATGCATAAGGAAGTGTTCTGAAGAACTCAAGTTGTTTGTCATCAGCAAGGTGAATTGTCTTTACACCATACTGGTAGAGTTCATTCTGAAGATTCTCAACGTTATATCCAATGAGCAGCGCCTCCAAATCACAATTGAGTGTCTGTGCCAAAGATCTTGCCTTTGTAAGAAGTTCCAGGCTCACATCGCACAATTTGCCGTTATCTGTTTCGCAAAAAACTATAATGTTATTCATTTTCAATCAAATTTATGTTTAGTGAATCTGTTATCCAATAGTGTGGTTGGCAAGAAGTTCTGAAATCAAAGAGTCAATATCCTCTGCAGAGGCGGTAAGTTTCTTGGCCTCTTTAGCCTGGAATACTATATTCTCAACTTTCTTCACTTTTGTAGGTGAACCTGCCATACCGTAACTGCTGTCCTCTCCTCCAACATCTGCGGTACCCCACTCGGTAATTTTAAGATAAGGGTAGTCTGCAAGTGACAGAAGATAGTTTGCTCCTTCTGCAGTATCTTCAGTAACTGTTCTTGCATATTTGTATTTCATAACCTGTTTGGCGTGACGAGGACGGCATGGTGCCGCAGTAGCATGTACAGTTACAAGACATGGAAGGGTACATGAAACAACTTCCACACCCCTCTCAAGCCTTCTCTTGATTACAACTTTTGAATCTGAAATCTCCTGAATCTCCTCAGCATAGGTAACCTGTGGTATGCCAAGTTTCTCAGCAACCTGTGGACCTACCTGTGCAGTATCACCGTCAATTGCCTGACGTCCTGCAAGGATGATGTCGGGATTAATCTTCTTAACTGCCTGTGAAAGGGCATATGAGGTTGCAAGTGTATCTGCACCTGCAAATTTCCTGTCTGTAAGGAGGACTCCGCCGTCTGCACCTCTGAAAAGTCCTTCTCTGATAATGTCCGCAGCTCTGAAAGGTCCCATTGTGAGCAACAGTACCTCAGAACCCGGATTCTGGTCTTTAATATACAATGCCTGCTCAAGAGCATTCATATCTTCTGGGTTGAAAATAGCCGGAAGTGCTGCCCTGTTTACTGTTCCTTCCGGTGTCATAGCATTTTTACCGACATTTCTGGTGTCCGGCACTTGCTTGGCCAGAACAACAATCTTTAATTTTTTTGTCATAATTGTATCAATCTATGCTTTCTCGTATAGGTTTATAGTTTCCAATTAAAGTTTAACAAGCAAATGTACTAACTTTTTTCTTTAAAATAGAATTTTGCATCATATTTTATTTAATTAACTTTGCATGCTAAACTGTTTTTATAACTTTTTAAAGTGTAATTATAAATATGGAAATTCCAGCAAAATATAATCCGGCCAACATTGAGGACAAATGGTACGAATACTGGTTGGAAAATAAATTTTTCCACTCAGAACCAAATGATAAAGAGGCATATACAATTGTTATACCTCCACCCAATGTAACTGGTGTACTTCACATGGGACACATGTTGAACAACACAATTCAGGACATTTTGGTTAGAAGAGCAAGAATGAAGGGTAAAAATGCCTGCTGGGTACCGGGTACTGACCACGCATCAATTGCTACTGAAGCCAAGGTTGTAAAAAAACTTGCAGAGCAGGGAATAAAGAAAAGTGACCTTACCAGGGATGAGTTCCTCAAGCACGCATGGGAGTGGACAAACGAGCATGGTGGAATTATTCTCAAGCAGTTGCGCAAACTTGGTGCAAGTTGTGACTGGGACAGGACTGCATTCACTATGGATGAGGAGAGAAGTTCCAGCGTCATAAAGGTATTTGTTGACCTATACAACAAAGGGCTGATTTACCGTGGTCTCAGAATGGTAAACTGGGATCCTAAAGCACAGACAGCACTCAGCAATGAAGAGGTTATATATAAGGATGAAAAGAGCAAACTTTACTATTTGAGATACTATGTAGATGAGCAGCCGGGCTGTACAGATGGTGAAGAGTCGGGAGCAGTTACACTCAACCCTTCAGATCCATTTGACCCTGCAGTAAAACACCAGATACTGCACAGGGATGCAGACGGCAGGAGATATGCTGTTGTTGCCACTACCCGTCCTGAGACAATTATGGGTGATACTGCAATGTGCATAAATCCCAAAGACCAAAAAAATACATGGCTCAAAGGGAGAAAGGTGATTGTACCTCTTGTGAACCGTTCAATCCCTGTAATTGAGGACAGATATGTGGAGATAGAGTTTGGTACAGGTTGCCTCAAGGTAACCCCTGCACACGACACCAATGACTACATGCTGGGCAAAACCCACAATCTTGAGACAATAGACATTTTCAATGCAGATGCAACATTGAGTGAGGCTGCAGGAATGTACATAGGTATGGACCGTATGGATGTCCGCAAACAGATTGTGAAGGATCTTGAGGCTGCAGGGCTTATGGAGAAAGTGGAGGATTACCAGAACAAGGTTGGATACTCGGAGAGGAATTCCGATACTGCAGTAGAGCCAAGACTCTGCATGCAGTGGTTCCTGAAGATGCAGCATTTTGCCGACATTGCACTTCCACCTGTAATGAACGATGAACTCAAATTCTATCCTGTAAAATACAAGACCACATACCACAACTGGCTGGACAATATCCAGGACTGGTGTATCAGCCGCCAACTTTGGTGGGGTCACCGCATCCCAGCATATTTCCTTCCCGACAATGCTGAAGGTGAAGAGAAATTTGTTGTTGCAGAAACTGCAGAGAAGGCTCTTGAACTTGCAAAAGCCATCCCTGGATATGAAAATATAACAATAGCGGATCTAAGACAGGATGATGATGCCCTTGACACATGGTTCTCATCTTGGTTATGGCCACTTTCATTGTTCAACGGTATAAGCAATCCTGGAAATGAGGAGATCAATTATTATTATCCTACAAGTGATCTTGTAACCGGTCCGGACATCATTTTCTTCTGGGTTGCCAGAATGATTATGGCTGGCTACGAGTACAACGGCACAATGCCATTCAGAAATGTATATTTTACAGGTATTGTAAGGGACAAACTTGGACGCAAAATGTCCAAGTCGCTCGGCAATTCACCTGACCCTCTTGAACTGATTGCAAAATACGGTGCCGATGCTGTACGTATGGGAATGATGCTCTCTGCGCCTGCAGGAAATGATATCCTATTTGATGAAGCATTGTGTGAGCAGGGCCGTAACTTCAACAACAAGATATGGAATGCATTCCGTCTTGTCAGCGGCTGGAATGTGGATGCAAATGCGCAGCAACCGGAGAGTGCAGAAGTTGCAGTTAAATGGTTCAATGCAATGCTTGCCAAAGTAAGTGCCGAGATTGAGGACCTCCTTTCAAAATACAGATTGTCTGAGGCACTGATGGCCATATACAAACTCTTCTGGGACGATTTCTGTGCATGGTACCTTGAAATGGTAAAACCAGCATATGGTGCCGGAATTGATCCTCAGACCTACAAGGCCACAAAGGGTTATTTTGACTCACTCCTGAGAATATTGCATCCGTTTATGCCGTTCATTACCGAGGAGTTGTGGCAGAATCTGGAACAGCGTAAACCTGGCGATACAATCATGTTCCAGAATGTTGCCGCTGGAGAAGAGTATGATGCCGCACTTCTTGAACAATTTGAGAATGCTTCACAAATTGTTATGAATGTGAGGAATATCAGGCAATCGAAACAGATTTCTCCTAAGGAGTCTCTTGAGATATTTGCCAAGACACCATACAACCACTCTATGGATGCAGTAATAATGAAACTTGCAAACATTTCAAAGATAACTGCAGTTGAAGCATTTGATGCAGATGCCCAGGGTGCAAACTTTATGGTAAAGACCAGCGAATTCTTTGTTCCGCTTAATGAACATATTAATGTAGAGGAGGAGGTTGCAAAGATGAGGGCTGAGATTGAGTATTATGAGAAGTTCCTCAAACAGGTTAACGGCAAACTTTCCAATGAGAAGTTTGTGAACAATGCACCTGCAAATGTTGTAGCCATGGAGAGGAAGAAGCAGTCTGATGCAACTACAAAACTTGAGAACCTTCATAACAGAATTGCTTCTTTGTTTAAAAATTAATTTGTTTTCATAGTGCCGGGGCTTGCTTTTTGCAGTGTCCCGGCGCATGTAACATAATAATTTTAGGATGCAACAATATAGAGGATTAACAGATAAACAGGTTCTTGAGAGCAGAACACAACATGGCGCAAATGACCTGACCCCCCCGGCAAGGGAGAGTTGGGTTAAATTGTTATTGGGAAAATTCAATGATCCTATAATAAAACTGCTGCTATTTGCAACTTTACTCTCCTTTATTACAGGATATTTCCACGGATCAATTGTTGAGAGCCTTGGAATTCTGTTGGCAGTATTTCTTGCCACATTCCTCTCATTTATAAATGAGTACAAGGCCGGAAAAGAGTTTGATATTCTTAACAGGATAAATGACACGGTTCCGGTAAAGGTGTATAGGAATGGAGCCGTAACCCAAATCCCAAAGAATGAACTGGTAGTAGGGGATATTGTAATTGTAACCCAAGGAGATGAAATTCCTGCAGACGGCAAACTCCTTGAGACTATGGAATTGAGTGTAAATGAATCATCACTCAATGGGGAGTCGGTATCTTCCAGGAAAACCCACATTCCGGTAAAGGATTTTACCGGAACTTATTCGCCCAATTTCATTTACAGGGGGACAACAGTCACTGAAGGAGACGGAATTATGGAGGTTACTGCAGTGGGAGATGCCACTGAGATTGGTAAAACTGCACGTCAGGCTGCAGAACTTACAGGTGCAAAGACTCCTCTCAACAGGCAGTTGGACAAACTGAGCGGAATTATCGGGAAGATAGGATTTACTGTTGCCGGTCTTACATTCCTTGCATTGGTTATCAGAGATTATGCGGTAGGTATCCTTACATTTTCATTCTCGTTGGAAAATTTGACATTATTGCTCAGTTTCTTCATGATAGCGGTTACCCTTATTGTAGTGGCTGTACCTGAGGGACTTGCAATGAGTGTTACACTGAGTCTTGCATACAGTATGCGCAAGATGACTGCGGGAAATACACTTGTGAGGAAAATGCATGCCTGCGAAACAATGGGTGCAACTACAGTAATATGTACAGACAAAACAGGTACACTTACCCAGAACAAGATGTTGGTCCAGTATTATTCAGGTGCTGCGTGTGAAGATTTTGCCCGTGATATTGCCCTTAATTCAACAGCGTTGCTTGAGAAGAACAGTAACGGGGAACTTTCTGCAGTTGGAAACCCTACAGAGGGAGCGCTGCTGCTGTATCTGGCAGCCAACGGCTTTTCCTATGAAGATCTCCGTATGAAATATAAGGTTGTAAAGAGACTCCCTTTCAGCACTGAGAGGAAATATATGGCAACCATTGCAGATTTTGATCTTCCCGACAAAGTATCACTACTTATTAAAGGGGCACCTGAAATCATCTTCAGCAAGTGCGGCAACCTGGATGTTGTAAATGAACTGGAGAAGGTGAAGGAGTTTCAGCAGAAGGGTATGAGGTCACTCGCTTTTGCATCAATTGAAATTCCTCTCCTTGATGCAGACAAGGATATTGCCTCGCTTGTAAACGGAAACAAGTTCAACTATAAAGGTTTTGTTGCAATTGCAGACCCCATAAGAGACGATGTCCCTGCTGCAATGAAGCAGTGTACAGATGCAGGTATTGCAGTAAAGATTGTAACCGGAGACACCTCACTTACAGCAATTGAAATTGCCCGCCAGGCAGGATTGTGGAAAGATGGAGATACTTTGGAAAAGAATCATATTACCGGAGCAGCATTCTCGGAACTGGATGATGCCGCAGCAGCAGAAGCAGCCCTGAACATTAAAGTGATGTCACGTGCAAGACCTGCTGACAAAATGAGGCTTGTAAAACTTCTCCAGCAAAGCGGTCAGGTGGTTTCGGTAACAGGAGACGGTACAAATGATGCCCCGGCACTAAATTATGCAGATGTAGGATTGGCAATGGGTACAGGTACTGCTGTAGCAAAGGAGGCAAGTGACATCATCCTTTTGGATGATTCTTTTGCAAGTGTAACAACTGCTGTAAGATGGGGACGTTCCATCTATCTGAACATACAGAAGTTTATCCAGTTCCAGTTGACAATTAATGTTGTAGCACTGTTTACAGCACTAACTGGACCTTTCATAGGTATAGAATTCCCCCTTACAGTTACCCAGATGTTGTGGGTTAACCTTATTATGGATACTTTTGCAGCCTTGGCACTGGCAAGTGAACCTTCATACAAGGAGGTAATGAAGAAGAAGCCAAGGGGGATAAACGATTTCATCATTTCAAAGTCAATGATGGCCAATATATTTGGTGTAGGACTTGTCTTCCTGGCTATATTGCTGGGTATCCTTGTATATATGAATAAAGATGGAATTGTATCAGTTTATGAACTCTCGGTATTCTTTACTATCTTTGTGATGATGCAGTTCTGGAACATGTTCAATGCAAGGACACTTGGAGGAAACAGGTCTGCATTCTACAAACTGAAGGAGAACAGGAACTTCGTTGTAATTGCAGTACTCATATTGGTTCTGCAGATTGTAATAATACAGTTTGGCGGAGGATTCTTCAGGACTGAGCCATTGAGCCTTGAGCACTGGGCTGCAATCATTGCAGGAACATCAATGGTATTGTGGATTGGAGAACTTTGCAGATTGTTCAAAAGGATTAAGGAGAACAGACAATGATACAGACAGAGTGCAACATAGAGGTGAGATACTATGAGACAGACCTTATGGGAATTGTCCACCACTCAAATTACATAAGGTATTTTGAGTATGGGAGGATAAAGATGCTTGAGGAGATAGGTCTTCCCATAAGTGAGATTGAGGGAAGGGGGGTGATGCTCCCTGTAGTGTCAACTTTCTGCACATACAAGACTCCATCGAGGATGGGAGAGACATTGAGGATAATTTCCAGTGTGGAGAGCATGCCGATGGCAAAAATGAAGATAAAGACAAGGATTGTGAAGGAGAGTTCACAGAACCCTGAGACACTTCCTGCAGAGATAGGGGCAACAGTGGCAGAGGGTGAAGTGGTGATTGGATTCATAAAGGCAGATACCAGGAGACCTTGCAGGATTCCTGACTATGCTGCCCAAATAATGGAAAAATACTTTTAAACTTAAATAAAATGAGAAGTTTGCTTTTGTTCGGCAGTTTTGGTGCCGGTGAGATTATCATTATTGCCCTAATAGTTCTGCTCCTTTGGGGCGGTAAGAAAATTCCTGAACTCATGAATGGTATAGGTAAAGGTGTAAAGAGTTTCAAGGATGGTGTAAAGGGCATTGAGGATGAAATCAATGCCGATTCAACCAAGGACGAGAAATCAGAGGAGAAAAAGTAATTGGCTGAGCAGGAGATGACATTTTGGGAGCACCTTGATGAACTGAGGAAGGTGCTTTTCAGGTCTGCCATAGTAATTGCAGTCTTTATGGGTGCAATTTTTATGGCAAAGGATTTTGTATTCAATACTGTGGTGTTTGCCCCAATTGATTCAGATTTTATCCTGTACAGGATGATTGACAAAGTGCTTGCAATGTTCAATCTCCCCCTTCTCCCTCAATTTAATCTTGAACTGATTAACATAGATCTGTCGGCCCAGTTTTTCATCCATATAAGCACTACATTCTACTTTGCGCTGGTATTGGCTGTGCCGTTTATCATATATCAGTTATGGTGTTTTGTGAGTCCTGCCCTATATGATAATGAAAAGAGGGCTGCGCAGATCGCATTTGCATTTTCGGGAATCCTTTTCCTTTTGGGTGTACTTGTTGGCTATTATCTTATATTTCCACTTACGCTCAGATTCCTTGGAACATATCAGGTGAGTTATGAGGTTGCCAACCAGATCTCGCTGCAATCTTACATTTCAATGTTCACATGGATGATCCTTATAATGGGAGTTGTGTTTGAAATGCCTTCACTTGCAGTAATCCTTTCAAAAATTGGGATACTCACCAAGAGTTTCCTTAAGAAATACCGCAAGCACGCTTTTGTGGTGATGCTGGTAGTTGCAGCATTCATAACCCCAAGCGGTGATCCTTTCACCCTTATGGCAGTGGGGCTGCCGCTATATGGTTTGTATGAATTAAGCATATTGGTTTGCCGTGATTTCGATAAATAATGTAAATGTGTCATTCGGTGGTTTCACGTTGCTGAATGATATAAATTTTCATATTACAGACAACGACAGGATAGGACTTGTCGGGAAGAATGGAGCAGGAAAATCCACCCTGCTGAAGCTTATTCTGGGGTTGAATTCCCCAACTTCCGGGAAGATTATGGTTCCTCCGGGGCTCACTCTGGGGTATCTGCCGCAGCAGATGGAACACGCCAAGGACAAGAGTGTGATTGATGAGGCCCTTACTGCCTTCAATGAGTTGTTTGAACTGCACGAAAAAATTGGAAAGATAAACGGGGAACTTGCAGAGCGTACGGATTATGATTCACCGCAGTACAATAATCTGATTGTAAAACTGAATGAATACAACGACCGTGTTGCAATACTTGAGGCAGAACCGGTACGTTCACAGGCAGAAAAGGTGCTTAC
>JAZNUM010000001.1:0-22161 GCA_045592325.1 Candidatus Egerieisoma sp. | reverse complement strand
AAGAGGGGAGTTGATGACAAGATTGTAACTTTCCTTGGACGTATCACTTACCAGAAGGGTCCTGAGTATTTCATTGAGGCTGCCAACAAGGTTCTGAAGAAATGTGACAATGTAAGGTTTGTAATGGCCGGTAACGGTGACCTTATGAACAGATCCATCAGACGTGTTGCAAAATTGGGTATTGCAGACAAGTTCCACTTCACAGGTTTCTTGCGTGGAGATGATGTGAAGAAGATGTTTGCATATTCAGATGTCTATATCATGCCGTCAGTTTCTGAGCCGTTCGGTATTTCTCCGTTGGAGGCCATGAAATCAAATGTGCCAAGTATCATCTCAAAACAGTCGGGAGTGGCAGAGGTTTTGGACTATGCCATTAAAACAGACTTCTGGGACATTGATGCAATGGCTGATGCAATTTATGGCCTGCTGAAATATCCTGCGCTTGCATCAATGAGTGCAAGGTGCGGTGTTGAGGAGGTAAATAACCTCAAGTGGGAGAATGCCGCCCTCAAGATGATAGATGTTTATCAGGAGGCTATAGATAACTTAAAGTAGAAATAAATAAAAAATATAATATATATGGAAAAGTCACTTTGTCTTTATTTTCAAGTGCATCAGCCAGACAGGCTCAGATTGTACAGATTCTTTGATATAGGCAATGATTCTCAGTATTTTGATGAGTTTGCCAACAGAACAATCCTCAAGAGGATTGCACAGCGTTGCTATCTTCCTATGAATGAACTTATCTATGAACTTATCCAGAAACACGGAAAGGACTTTAAGGTAGCGTTCTCAATTTCAGGTGCAGCATTGGAGCAGTTTGAGCAGTATGCTCCTGAGGTACTTGAGAGTTTCAAGAAACTTGCTTCTACAAAATGTGTGGAGTTCCTTGCGGAGACATATTCTCACAGTCTTGCTTCATTGAAATCTGAGAAAGAGTTCAAGAACCAGGTTAAAGAGCACAGTGCTGCAATAAAGAAACACTTTGGTGTAAAACCAAAGGCTTTCAGAAACACCGAGTTGATTTATTCAGATGCAATTGGTGAGGCAGTAGCAAATATGGGCTTCAATACAATGCTTACTGAGGGTGCAAAACATATCCTTGGATGGAAGAGCCCTAGCTTCCTTTATACAAATGCAATTAATCCAAAATTGAAACTTCTTCTGAAGAACTTCAACCTCAGTGATGACATTGCGTTCAGATTTGCCAGCAACAATGTAACCAGCGGACAGTATGCTGCATGGTTGGCAGAGTCTGCAAAAGAGGCCGACATCATTAACCTGTTTATGGATTATGAGACATTTGGTGAGCACCAGAATGCATCTACAGGTATCTTTGAGTTCATGAGAGCACTGCCTGAGGCAGTTCTTGCAAATACAGAACTCAAATTCTGTACCCCTTCTGAGGCGGCTGCAATGCACCAGCCTGTGGCACCTCTTCATGTTCCATATGCAATTTCATGGGCAGATGAGGAGAGAGATACAAGTGCATGGTTGGGTAATGAGCTCCAGAACGAGGCATTTGAGAAACTTTACTCACTCGAAAAAGGAGTGATGGCTGCAAAAGATGAGGAACTTCTTGCCGATTTCAGGAAATTGCAGGAGAGTGACCACTTCTATTATATGTGTACAAAATTCTTCTCGGATGGTGCAGTACACAAATACTTCAATCCGTATGACACTCCATACGAGGCATTCATCAACTATATGAATGTGTTGAGTGATTTTGCGTTGAGAGTAGAAAAGAAAAATAACAAACCTAAAAAGAAATAAATTAATAGTAAAAGTGCGATGAATTTGACTCAAAAGGACAAATAATTGCCCTTTTGGGTCAAATTTGAGTTAAAAAAGAGAACGGAAAAGAATGGTAATTGAGAAAGTTAAGAAACCCGATTATCTCTTTGAAGTGAGCTGGGAAGTGTGCAACAAAGTGGGTGGAATACACACAGTTGTAGCAACCAAGGCTTTGAACATGTCCGGAGACTATGGCCGGAACCATATTATGGTTGGTCCGGATGTATGGATGGATGAGACTCAGAATCCTGAGTTCAACGAAGATCCGATCCTGTTCAGGGCATGGAAGAAGGAGGCTGCTTCGGAGGGATTGAGAGTTAGAGTGGGAAGATGGAATGTACCTGGAAATCCGATAGCAATTCTTGTTGACTTTTCATCGTTCGTATCAAAAAAGGATGAGATCTTCACCGGGATGTGGAAAAGTTTTGGTGTTGATTCTTTGAGCGGACAATGGGATTATGTAGAAGCTGCGCTGTTCGGATATGCGTCAGGTAAAGTGATTGAGAGTTTCGTCAACTTCAATCTTCAGCCGCACCATAAAGTGATTGCCCAGTTCCATGAGTGGATGACGGGTGCCGGTGTGCTGTACTTGAAGAGCAGAAATCTCTCTGTAGGAACTGTCTTTACTACGCATGCTACCGTTGTGGGAAGGTGTCTGGCATGCAACAATATGCCTTTATATGATTCCCTCAGCCAGTATGATGCAGAAGAGAAGGCAAGACAGTTCAATGTTATGGCCAAACATTCATTGGAGAGGGCTGCAGCAAACAATGCAGATGTGTTCACCACCGTGAGTGACCTTACTGCAGTGGAGTGCAGGCAGTTTATAAAAAGGGAGGTTGACGTCATTACTCCAAATGGTTTTGACAACAGTTTTGTTCCTGATGATGGGAAGTTTGGCGTGTGCAGGGATGCAGCCCGTGCCCAATTGCTGAGGGTGGCATCTGCAATGCATGGTGTTGAATATGGAAATGATACATTGCTCGTAGGTATCAGCGGAAGATACGAGTATAAGAATAAAGGCATTGACATTTTCCTTGATGCTGTTGGCAGGATAAAGAACAGCGGTTACAAAGGGAGGAAGATCCTGGCTTTTGTGATGATTCCTGCATGGAGCAGTGGTGCAGACAAGGAATTGGCCCTTAAGTTGAAAGGTGAGGGCAATGCTTCATATACAACAAATTCTACACATTATCTTGTTGAACCTGCATATGATGCCATTTCAGGCAAAATGAGATATTATGGCTTTGATGCGGCAAATGACAACATAGGAGTAGTGTTCATCCCAAGTTACCTGAATGGGAATGACGGTATTTTTAATGTAGGGTATTATGATTTGCTCATTGGCCTCGACCTTACAGTATTCCCTTCATATTATGAGCCATGGGGATATACACCGCTGGAGTCTTTGGCATTCAAGGTGCCTACAGTAACCACATCATTGGCAGGATTCGGCCTTTGGGTGAGAAATTATTGCAAAGAGGGTCATCCGGGTATTGAGGTTTTAGAAAGGAATGACTCCAATTATGATACTGTGGTTGAGGGTGTGGTCTTGAGAATTTTGGATATGGCATCATTGGATGATGCCCAGCGCAGCAATTATAGTGAAAATGCCAAAGAGGTATCAAGAATAGCCCTTTGGGAAAACAATGTTAAATATTATTTGGAAGCATACTCTTCTGCACTTGATAAAGTGGTGGAGAGAAAAGGTGCATTTCCACAAATTAAAGAGATACAGAATATGACATATCAGAAATTTAAAGTGAATTCTCCAGAGTGGAGAACACTGTTGATCAATAAGGATCTTCCTACAAAATTGAAACACCTGGATACAATATCCAAGAACCTGTGGTGGTGTTGGAACCAGGATGCAATTGAACTGTTCCAGATGGTGGATGCAGAATTGTGGCAGTTGGCAAACGGCAACCCTATTGCAATGCTGGATATGGTTGACCTTAAGAGATACAAGGAACTTGCTTCAGATGAGGCTTTTCTTGTAAAACTGGATGCTGTATACCGCAACTTCAAGAAATATATGGAGGGCAAGTCAAAACCTGTTACTCCTCAGATTTCATATTTCTGTATGGAGTATGGCCTTGACACTTCGTTGAAGATCTATTCAGGAGGTCTTGGCATTCTTGCCGGTGACTATCTGAAAGAGGCGAGTGACATGAATGTGAACATGAACGCTGTTGGTTTCCTTTACAAATACGGATATTTCACACAGCAGCTTTCTGCACAAGGTGAGCAGGTGGCCAAATATGATACACAGGACTTTACCAAAACTCCTGCAACTCCTGTTATGGATGCAAACAACAACTGGGTTACAGTTTCAGTGGCATTCCCTGGCAGAAACATCTATGCAAGGGTATGGAAAGTGGCTGTAGGTAGGATTGACCTTTATCTTCTTGATTCTGATATTGACCAGAACCTTCCTGAGGACAGGACAGTTACCCATCAGTTGTATGGTGGAGACTGGGAGAACCGCCTGAAACAGGAGTTGCTCCTTGGTATTGGAGGTATCAGGGCTTTGAGGGCGTTGGGTATTGACTCTGAGGTTTATCACTGTAATGAGGGTCACGCCGCATTCATTGGTCTTGAGAGAATCAGGGAGTATGTACAGAATAAGGGACTTTCATTTGATGAGGCTCTTGAGGTTGTAAGGGCATCTTCACTATATACAACCCACACTCCGGTTGCTGCTGGTCATGATGCATTCCCAGAGGATATGTTGAGGAGTTACATTTCACACTATCCTGGCAGATTGAACATAGACTGGACCACATTGATGGCTCTTGGAAAGATTGATCCATATAACCAGGGAGAGAGATTCTCTATGAGTAATCTTGCTGCAAACTTAAGCCAGGAGGTAAACGGTGTAAGCTGGCTTCACGGTAAGGTGAGCCAGGAGATTCTTGGTAATTTGTGGCCAGGTTATCTTCCTGATGAAAATCACGTGGGTTATGTTACAAATGGCGTTCACTACCCTACATGGACAGCACCTGAGTGGAAAGAGGTTCATGCTGAGGTGTTCGGTGAGGAGTTCAAGACTCATCACTATGACAAGAGTTGTTTCAATGGAATTAGAAAAGTTGCTGATGACAAGATCTGGAGCATCAGAACTGTGTTGAAATCAAAACTTATTGCAAAGGTTAAGGAGGTGATTTCCAATCCTGCTGCAGCAAACCACTATTCTCCTGCACAGATTGTGAAGATTAAGGAGACTTTGAGGGATGATGTACTTACTATAGGTTTTGCAAGACGTTTTGCAACTTACAAGAGGGCACACCTGCTGTTCAGGAACCTTGAGAGACTTAATGAGATTGTAAACAATCCTGAGCATCCTGTACAGTTCCTGTTTGCAGGTAAGGCACACCCTGCCGACAAACCTGGCCAGGACCTGATCAAACATATTGTTGAGGTTTCAAAGATGCCTCAGTTCATTGGTAAGATTGTATTTGTACCTAACTATGACATTACAATTGCCAAACATCTTGTACAGGGTGTTGATATATGGATGAATACCCCTACAAGACCTCTTGAGGCTTCAGGTACTTCAGGTGAGAAGGCTGTAATGAATGGTGTTATGCACTTCTCTGTACTTGACGGATGGTGGGTTGAAGGATACAAGGAGGGTGCAGGCTGGATGCTTCCTATGGAGAGATCATACGACAACCAGGGCTTCCAGGATGAATTGGATGCTGCTACTATCTACAATATCATTGAGGGAGAGATTGCCCCAATGTATTACGACAAGGATGAGAGAGGCATTTCAAGCCCATGGATTGAGACCATCAAGAACTGTGTTGCAAACGTTGCATGCAACTTTACAACCAACCGTATGATGGAGGATTATTTGAGACAATATTATCTGCCGCTGGCCAAGAGATCTTCAAAGATGGTTGCAAAAGATTTTGCCATGGCAAGGGAGATTGCAGACTGGAAGAAGAAGATGAGGAGAGAGTGGCCTATGATTGAGGTAGTTTCATCTTCAAATGTGGATAATGTCTCAGGTGCATTGTTGTTGAATAATGAGTATAGGGCTGAAATAACATTGACAGTAGGAGAGGTTGACCCTCAGGATATAGGAATTGAACTTCTTCTTGCAGAGCATAACAGAAAAGGCAAACTTTGCATTAAAGAGGTATTTGAGTACAAACTTAAGGAGTGCAAGGATGGTGTTGCAACTTACAAGTGCAAGATAGTACCGGACAAGACCGGTGCATACCAGAGCGCATTGAGAATGTATGCCAAGAATAAACAACTTCCACACAGACAAGATTTTGAGTTGGTAAGATGGTTGTAGCAGCAACAGGCTTTTTTGACGGAGTACACAAAGGACACAAAAAGGTTCTTTCTCTCTTGTGCAGCATTGCTGCACAGGAGGGTAAGAAAAGTGCAGTAATAACTTTTTGGCCTCATCCGAGGAATGTGTTGCAGCAGCAGGCGTACAATCTGAGACTGCTGAATTCCATTGAGGAGAAGAAGGCTCTTGTAAAAGGATTGGGGGTGAACAAGTTCATCACCATTCCTTTCTGCAAGGAGTTCAGTCGCAATACCACAAGAGAGTTCCTGAAGGATTATCTCAAGGACAAATATGATGTTTCTACCCTGATTATAGGATATGACCACCGTTTCGGACACGATAAGGTTTCGCATGAGGAGATGATGGCCATTGCAGAGGAGGTGGGAATAAAGATTGTTAAGGTAAGTGAGTTTATCCAGGATGAAAATGTCATAAGTTCCACAAAGATAAGGAACTTGTTGCAGGATGGAAACGTTGAAAAGGCAAATGATTTCCTCGGTTACAGGTATGGCTTGAAAGGGGTAGTGGTATCGGGTCAGAAAGTGGGGAGGACCATAGGTTTCCCTACTGCCAACATGAAACTTTATGAGCCTCTGAAACTTATTCCGGCCGATGGCGTATATACTGTATATGTTGAGGTGCTGGGAAAGGTTTACATTGGTATATGCAATATAGGTACCAGGCCTACAGTTGGGGAGAGTAATGAAAGGACAATAGAGACACATATCCTTAATTTTGAGGAGGATATTTACGGTCTCGACATTAAGCTTGAATTTGTCGGGAGAATAAGGAAGGAGGAAAAATTCCCATCTCTTGACGATTTGAAACAACAACTGCAGAGGGATAAGGATTTTGCATATTCACTCCTTAAAGATAAAATGGTGAAAAAATTGAGATAGGTTCTTATGTTTTTGGCAGATTCTGATATTCTTGGTATTCTGTTGGCATTACTTACATTTGTGGTGCCAGTAATCTCCTCCATTATGGAGAAGAAGAGGAAAAACAAACGTAATGCTGCTATGCGGCAGCCCGAACAGCAGGAGCAGGTATATGAGGAGTTTGTACAGGATGGGGAAACTGAACCCGACAGGGCACAGGAGATTGAGGAACTTTTCAATGAACTGCTTGGCTTGAAGGAGGAGCCTCAGGTGCAGGAAATGGAAGAGGAGAGCCTTATGGAGAAACTTCAGTTTGAAGATCTCCAACAGGAACAACCGATGTCTCAAGAGAAGTTAGAACCGGTGTATGAGGAGAAAGTGGAGCCGGTAGCCGTAAATGTTGAACCGGTGCAGCAGACAATCTTCCAGGAAGATGAAAATGGCTGCGGGGAGAAAACTGAGAGTTTGAAGGAGAGATTCAGGAACAATCCGAAGGATGCTGTAATCTTTTCAGAAATCCTTAAACCAAAGTTTAAGGAAAATTAGTGTAAATTAGATTTTTATATTATCTTTGCAAAAGAGGAAGGGTCCCGAATACATCGGGATTCCTTTTAATTTTTTATATAATTATGTCAGGTAAAGTACATTATTTTACAGAAGAGGGTCTTGAGAAAGTGAAGGCTGAGTTGGCCCACATGATTTCGGTAGAGAGACCTGCAATCTCAAAAGCCATTGCAGAGGCAAGGGATAAGGGAGATTTGTCTGAAAATGCAGAATATGATGCGGCAAGAGAGGCACAGGGCCTTCTTGAGCTCAAGATTTCGCAGTTGCAGGACATTATTGCAAATGCACGTGTTATTGATGAGTCCAAAATCAATACGGATCAGGTACAGTTGCTCAATAAGGTTAAGATTAAAAATCTTGCAAACGGTGCAATTATGGAGTATACAATTGTAGGTGAGAGTGAGGCCAACCTCAAGGAGGGAAAACTTGCTGCGCAGACACCTATCGGGAAGGCGCTTATTGGAAAGAAGAAGGGTGAAGTGGTAGAGGTGAATGTTCCAAGTGGCATCATCAAGTTTGAGATTATGGACATTTCAATCTGATGCATATGGCTTCCATTTTTACAAAAATTGTAAACGGTGAAATTCCTTCGTACAAAGTTGCGGAGGATGAGAATTACTATGCTTTTCTGGATATCAATCCATTGGCAAAAGGGCATACACTCGTGATACCTAAATTGGAGGAAGATTACATATTCAATCTTCCAGCAGAGACATATGCCGGTCTGTGGAATTTTGCAAATAAGGTTGCAAAGGCAATTGATATTGCGGTTCCAAGCAAAAGAGTGGGTGTTGCCGTATTGGGTATGGAGGTACCTCATGCGCATATCCATCTTGTACCATTGCAGAGTGAGCAGGACCTGGATTTCAGAAAAGAGAAGGTTTCCCTTAGTCCCGACGAATTCAAGGAGACCGCAGAGAGTATTTCCAAAGCATTTTCAACCTTATAGTATATGAAAAGAGTAATCATAATGGGCCTTGCAGCCATGATGGCAATAGGCTGTTCAAAAAATAACTCGGCAACAATCAGCGCAAATATTGAGGGCGCAGCCAATAGGGATATTGTTGTTACGCAGTTGGCAGTGAATCAGTTACGTATAGTTGATACACTCAAGACTGATGCCGGATGCAATATGGAAGGAAAGATAGTGATGTCCTCTGGGACTCCCAATTTCTACTATCTGATGTATAACGGCAAGAAGTTGGCATCACTGATCCTCAAACCTGGAGACAAAGTGTCGGTAAAGGTTGATACATTGGGCAACGGCCTTGCCATTGAGGGATCTGAGGAGTCTTTGCTCCTTCAACAATATGACAATGCGTTGTCATCTGTTACAGCTCAATTTGAAACTATCTCTTCAAAACTGGTTGAGGCAGCCAACAATAAGAATGAAAAACTTGTAGGCGAACTTAATTCACAATTGGGCAAACTGTATGTAAAATACAGGCAGGAGACAATAAGAAAGATAATGGAGAACCCGTATGCTTTTGCAAATGTGCAGGCATTATACCAGACAATTGCAAACCAGTTGTCTGTTTTCTCCGCCGAGAATGATTTCCTTCTTATGCAGAGGGTACATGACTCACTAAATACCGTATATCCGGGCTCTGTATACCTCAAATCACTGCAAGAGCAGATAAAGAATGGTCAGAATGCAACTATTCTGGCTGGAAAGATTGCGGAGGCAGGAGAGGAGTCATTTCCTAACATTTCTCTTCCCGACATAAATGCTAAGAATGTTGAATTGTCATCTTTGGAAGGAAGACCATTCATACTTATGTTCTGGACAATTACAGAGGCAAGCCAGAAAATGTTCAACAATGACCTGAAAGAGCTCTATAAGAAATACAGATCAACAGGGCTTGAGGTTTATCAGGTAAGCCTTGATGCAGACAAGACAGCGTGGGCAACCGCAGTCAAGGAGCAGGAACTTCCGTGGATAAGTGTATGTGACGGTAAAGGGGCAATGTCAACAGCAATTGCCACATACAATGTTGCAACAGTACCTTATATGTTTGTTTTCAATAAAGAGGGAGATATAGTGGAAAGGGGTAACCTTACACGCAGGGGAGAGATTGAGGCTGCAATCAAAAAGGCTGTGAAGTAACTGCAGGTACAGATAAACAAGAGAGAGAAGAAAATTCATCTTTAAAACCGTGACCGCCCGTGGTCTCGTGAACGGGAGGGGCCCAAACCGCTGATTTGGGAGGGATTCAGTTTTAAAGATGAATTTTCTTCTCTCTTTTGTTTGTTATATCTTCTGCTTTACAGCAGTTTCTTTGGTTTGCCCGCTACAAAGTCCTTAAGATAAAATGGCTCAAAATAGGCATTGTCTTCAAATTCACCGGCTTCTAACTTCTCCATGGCAATTACCCTCATTCCGGATGCATGTGGCTGTTGGGGGGCAAAGAATGCATTGGGGTTGTCTGATATCAGTTCTTTGAACTTTTCAGCACCGTTTCCGGTAAAAAGTACCGGTCCTGCCGCCAATTCTTTTGCGTAACTCTCCTTGTCAAGAATTTTGGCCTCTATAGGGGTAAGTTGCTCTCCTTTTGAATTAAAGTTTGCGGTGTAGACCTCCATGCGTCTGGCATCAATCATCGGGACAACAGTAAAATCACCTTCTCCGGTATAGAGCCTGTTGTCAATGGCCATTCTGGTAATGGTTGCCAATGTGCACACAGAGATAAGTGGCTTGCCTGCTCCATAACACAATCCTTTTGCGCAGGATACTCCAACACGGAGACCTGTATATGATCCCGGCCCTTTGCTCACAGCCACAGCGCTGCATTCCTGCATGGATAATGAATTTTCCTTAAGGATATCAGTGATGTATCCGCCGAGGACACTGGCATGGGCCTTTGGCTCGTTTATGTATTTTTCGGATATAATCTGCCCGTTTTTGGCAAGGGCAACTGAACATGAATCAGTTGCTGTCTCTATCAGCAGTATGAATTTGTCCATTTTATTACTGTTTGGTTTGTATTACGGGGCTCCCTTCCCTCAAATCTTTACTTATGGCGCTGAAAGGTGCTACAACAATGTGGCAGTTGGTGTCAAGCCCTGAGGTGACCTCTATACAATTCATGTCCTGGATACCTGTCTCTATGCTGCGGACGCTCACTGTACCGCTTTCGCTGTTGTATACAAATACCTTCTGTGTTGTCCTGTCAACCATATCCAATGAGTCGGACAGCCCTCTTCTTGCAGTTATGCACTGCAAAGGTACTTTAATTATGTTATCCTTTTTACTTGTCCTGATGGAAACGGAAGCACTCATACCTGGTCTCAGAGGAATTGCATTTCCTTTTGCAAGATCTTCATATGATTCGGCAAGAATGTTTACCTTCACCTCAAAATTGGTTACCTGGTCTGTTGTGACCGTTCCGGAATTCTTGGACGAGTTGGCAACCTGTGTCACCACTCCGGCGAATTTCCTGTTGGGGTATGCATCAATCTCAATAGAGGCGGTGTCACCGGCAGAAAGGCGTATGATATCTATTTCATTTACATCAACAAGTACTTCCATCCGGTTAAGGTCGGCAATGCGCAACATCTCAGTTCCTGCCATCTGGGTAGTTCCTACAACACGTTCTCCAATCTCTACACTCAATTTTGAAATGGTACCGCTCATTGGCGCATAGATATTTGTCTTTACAAGATTCTCTTCTGCCTCTTTAAGTGAAGCCTCTGCGCTCAGTACATTGTATTCTGCGGCTTTCAGCTGGCTTACGGCTATTTCGTAATCTGCACATGATTTCTCATAATCTGCCAGAGATATTGTGCGTTTCTCATACAATGCAATATTGCGGTTATGGGTAAGTTCAATCTGCTTTACCTGAGCCTTCTGCTGCAGGTATTGTGCCCTTACAGCATTCAGGGATGCTTCAGCCCTGTCCCTTGCTGA
Organism: Candidatus Egerieisoma sp.; assembly: GCA_045592325.1. Taxonomy (GTDB): domain Bacteria; phylum Bacteroidota; class Bacteroidia; order Bacteroidales; family UBA932; genus Egerieousia. Next base: position 10,712 of record JAZNUM010000001.1, on the reverse strand, counting down.
GATATATACATCCTGCTTTATTTGAAGGATAAGTTCCCCTTTCTTTACGGCATCTCCTTCCTGGAAATTAAGTTTTATAATTTCTCCAGAAACATCAGGACTGATTTTTACCTCTGTTACAGGCTGAATTTTGCCATTTGCAGGGATTGATTCCACAATAGATCCAATGGATGGTTTTTCCAGAACAACTTCAATCCCTTCAGCCCTATTATTGCGTCCAATAATTATAAGGAGTACTATTATTGCTGCAGAAGCAGCCAGCAGTATTTTCTTTTTTGATTTTGCCATTTTAAAAGAAGGTTGTATTACAGGGTTAACGGAATGTTTCTATAATAATCCAGAATCTTGCGTTGGAATATATACTGGTATTTGCATTGGAGATATTCAGATTCCGCTTTGGAAAGATTGGCTTTGGCTGTTGAATAATCGGTTCCGTTAAGCATTCCCAGATTGAATTTCTCCTGAGTAAGCTTGAAAGATTCCAAAGCCGCTTCCATGTTCTCTGCTGCTGCCTTCATCTTGGTAAAGCTGCTGAGAGCATCGTTGTAGGCCAGTTGTATTTCCTTTTTGAGGTTTTGTTTTGAAATCTCCACACCAATCCTTGAATTTTCCACATTTGATCTGGCATTCCTGATTGCCGTATTGGTGCGCCAATTATTGAAGATAGGAATGCTCAGGCTGAATCCCATTGACGGGTTCCTGTTATTGTTGAATTGTGTAAAGTATGCACTTCTCTGGCTGTCGCTGTAAAAAGTGTTGTACCCTGCACTGAAAGAAATGGTAGGGAGTGCCGCCCCCTTCTGGATTTTATATTGCAACTGGCTCTGCTGCAATGCAAGATGTGCTTTTTGTATACGTGGCATACCCAGTGCGGTGCTGTATATTTCCTGGAGGTCACCTTCCTCTATATCCATATGTGGAACCGTACAGTCGGGAGCAACTATATCAAAGTCTTTAACCTCTTCCATATTGAGCAGTTGGGTAAGCTCCAGCAGTGCTCCGGCAGTGTTGTTCCGTGCAGTGACAAGCTGCAGTTTCTCATTGGCAAGCTGTGACTTGATTTCCAGAAGGGAACTGTATGTCTGGCTACCGGCGTCAACAAGTTCTCCAGCAGTCTCTACCTGCATGGAAACGCTTTTGTAACTCTCTTCCGCACACTTTTCAATCTCTTTGCTGAGCAGAACCTGCAGATATGCCTTAACAACCGATATTGAGATGTTGTCCTTGAGCTCTTCCGTATTTGCTCTGGCCATTTCAAGTTGCTTTATATTGCTTTTGATGTTATTCTGTTTCCTGAATCCCTCAAATAGTGGGAGAGAGGCAGAAAGCCCCATTGATGAACTTTGAGAGAGCTTGTTCTCCACAATTTCAAGGTCATTCAGGTTCACCGAACGCCCCCAGCTCAGGTTGTGTCCCATTGAAGCATTCACAGATGGAATATATTCCAGTTTGGCAGCCAGAATATTGTTCTCAGCCTGCTGCTGTTCCATCACCATCTGCTTTACCTGCAGATTGTTCTCCTTGGCATAACTGATGCATTGCTCCAGTGTCCATTTTGTCTGGGAGAAAGAACTCTGGCACAATAGAAGCGCAGAGAACAACAATGCTGATATCCTACATAAGTCCATAGTTGCAAAGTTATATAAAAATGGCAAATGGGGCCACTAAATTGTGTAGTGGCCCGCCTGTTTTTTAATATACGGCTGCAGGATTTGTAAAAAGTTTCCTGAATCTGTTTATCATGTATAAGGCTTTTGCTATACTGCCTATGCATTCAGCAATGAATTCTACAAGTTTTGCCGTATTCTTGTCTTTCCCACCGAATATTCCGGCGGCAGTACAGCTGTCTATTTCAACAAAAGTCTCCATAATTCCTCCTTTTTCAAAAATTGTTCCATCCTTTCTTCAATCCCCTTATTATTTCCTGGTGATACTCCTTTAGGAATTCGAATGCCTTTTTGAAGTATTTCCACAGGTCAAATTCATAGACGGCAGTTGTACCGCCCATTACAAACTGCAATTCATTTGCATGACAATCAGTAAATACATCTGTTCTCATAAACGATAAAATTTAGCCCTACCGATAAGTGCTGCGTAGGTTACCACTTTGAGTATACTCATTAAATTGATACAACGTTGTCTGCGGTTAGATTCTCCTCTTTTTTATGGGAGATGCATATTATTGTTTTCCCCTTTTCCCTGAGTTTCCTTATGCATTCCACAACACATCCGGCACTATGCCTGTCGAGTGCAGATGTAGCCTCGTCAAATATGAATATTGAGGCACCCTTGTACAAGGCGCGTGCAATGCATATCTTCTGACATTCTCCTCCCGACAATCCTTCACCGTTGCTTCCCACTTCAGTGAGCAACCCCTGAGGGAATTCCATCAGCATCTTATCCATTTTAAGTCCCCGACAGATTTCAAGTACTCTTCCAGTATCGGGATTCCTGTCGGTAAGGGTAATGTTTTCCAATATTGTTGCATTCAACATGTGCGGACGCTGTTCCACATATCCTATCATATCTCTCCATCGGCTTTTGTCAAACTTCTCCAGGGCTATTCCTCCGTAGGATATTTCACCTTTGTCGGGAACATAATCCCCCATAATCAGGTGCATGAGGGTACTTTTCCCGCAACCGCTTTCCCCTTCTACCATATTTATGCAACCTGATTCAAGAGTTGCGTTGAATCCGGAGAACAGAGGCGCTTTTCCGGGATGCCTGAAATGGAGCCCCCTTATCTGTATGTTCCCATCCAGAGTTGCAGGATCCAATTTGCCGGATCTCCCTTCGTCTTCATTCAGAGAGAGGATTTCAGATATCCTTTCACATGCAACCTTAGCCTTTGCCATGGAGGTGCTCCCTTCTATGAGGTCATTTACAGGAACAGTGAAGAATGAACAGAGGGAATAGAATCCTACGAGTTCTCCCAAAGTCATTTCCCCGTCAAGTACAGCGTATGAACCGGAGATGACAATTATGCAGAGAAGCGTCTTTGAAGTACCCTGTACAAGAGTCTGAAGCAGATTAATGGTGTCTGCAGAGCGCTGGAGTTTCTCCATTAGACCAATGTGGGCAGAAGCTATCTTGTCTGTAACAAGTTCCATGGCATTGTAGTGTCTCATGGAGGCAGAGGCTGCAATCCCGTTAAGCAGGGAGGACTCAAAGGATGAATTGGATACGGCAATCTCCCTGCCGTATCTGCCGTTCATCCTGTATGATATTTTGTGCAGTATCCAGTACAGGGGGATGAACATGGCCGTAACCCCTGCAAGCCGGGTGTTGTAGAAGGTCATTATGACAAGAGAACCGGCTATAGCAATTGCGCTTGTGCCAATTCCTATGACATTACCGGTAATGAAGTCACGTATCATCCGGATGTCGTCTCTCCTGGAGGATATGTCGCCAGGTGTATAACTCTCAAAAAAACGGAGCGGAAGACTGAATATCTTTTCAATGTAGGAAGCAACCAGTGAACCTTCCATCTGTATGCTGCATCTTATAATGTGTTTTGCAGCAATGTAGCCCAGATAGAGGGAGAGGAACATCAGAAGAGGCATTACTGTGCATACCGCCCACATCAGGGCACTATCCCTTTGTGGAACGATATTGTCTATTATCTGCTGAAGAAGAAAGGTGGTTGATATGGATGCTGCCATACATATTGCAGTTGCCGAGAATGCAATGGCCAGTTCCCTTGCATTCTTTCCTGCCAGTTTTGACAGAAGTTCCCAATATCCTTCCTTAACCTCTCCGGTCTGGATGCCGTTGTCGGGAGCAATGGTGATTATGTAGCCCGACCATTTCTTTTGGAATTCATCCGGATCCATCCTTACAAATTTTCCGTCGGCGGGATCCATGGCCTTGACGTATTTCCCGGTTACGGCATATACTGCAATATAGTGGAGGTAACCTCCGTTTTCCGTTATGTGTGCAATGAATGGGTGTTGGAGCCCAGTCAGTCTGCCGGTATCCTTTTCTTTGGAAAGGAGGCCTTTAGCCCTCAGTCCAAGCCGGGTTGCACCATCTACAATTCCTTGTATTGATATTCCCTCCGGAGTACATCCGCAAACCATCCTGATTCTGGCAAGGGAGGCGCATATCCCATAGTATGCAGCAATTGAAGCAAGACAGGCAGCCCCACAATCATATTTGTAGTGCTGCTTTACCTTTATATTACGGTTCAGGAGTGACCATTGCGGAAATTCCGCAAGGTGCTGGAATATGGAAGAACTGTGTGCCATGCAGATGCTTTTTCTGCAAAAATGCGCCAGTGGGGAATATTATGCCAGAGTATGGGTAAATTTTATCCCGACAATTTTTTTTAAGAAAAGCAATTTTTCAGATAAGGGAAAAAATTGTGGGCGAAATGTTTCAGAAACCCGTATCCTTCCGAACCGTTAAGGTAACTTGATGGAATCAGGTCCAATATCCCGTTTATATATTCAATGGCATATACGGCAACACTGAGGATGATTATGGCCTTGAAGGCTCCGAACAGGAACCCCATCAGGCGGTTGAGCCATCCCAGCATGCTCAGCTTTATGATGCTCTCTATTCCCTTGCCAATGAAATGTGCAAGAATCATTACAACAATGAATATTGCAACGAACAATATTATATGCAGGGTCTGCTGTGCAATTTCCAGCGACAGCCATTCTTTTACCACAGAAGAGAGGGTTGCGGTAAATCTGGCTGCACACCATATTCCAAGTAAAAGTGCCAGTATGCTTACAATTTGTCTCACAAATCCTTTGAATATACCCCATACAGCACTTGCTGCAATTGCTGTGAGGATTATGATGTCCAATACGCCAAGGTTCATAATAAATCAATTTTTCCCAAAAATAGGACTTTTTATCGGTTTGGAGATATAATTTGTATTATCTTTGCGAATTAAATTTAAAATTAAAATCTCATAATGGGTTTCGCAGAATATAAAAATCTGGATTTAGTAGAGATAAATCGCAGTGTGCTTGAGAAATGGAAAGCAGAACAGTGCTTTGAAAATACATTAAAGGCAAGGGAAGGGGCAAAGAAATTTATCTTCTTTGAGGGACCTCCTTCGGCAAACGGCATGCCCGGAATACATCATGTGATGGCAAGGGCAATAAAGGATGCATTCTGCCGTTTCAAGACCCAGAGCGGTTACCTTGTACAGAGAAAGGCAGGCTGGGATACTCATGGTCTTCCTGTTGAACTTGGTGTTGAGAAGATGTTGGGTATAACCAAAGAGGATATCGGGAAGAAGATTTCAGTTGACGACTATAACAGCGCCTGCCGCAAGGAGGTGATGAAATATACAAAGGAGTGGGTTTCCCTTACAGAGAGGATAGGTTATTGGGTGGATATGGATAACCCGTACATTACCTATGACAACAAGTATATTGAGACTTTGTGGCACTTGTTGAAGGATATTTATGGAAAAGGACTGTTGTATAAAGGTTACACAATCCAGCCATATTCTCCTGCTGCCGGTACAGGCTTGAGTTCCCATGAGTTGAACCAGCCGGGCTGCTACAGGGATGTGAAGGATACTACAGTTGTAGGACAGTTCAGAATAAAGAACCCTAAGGCAGAGATGGCCCAGTGGGGTACACCTTATTTCCTTGCATGGACAACCACCCCTTGGACACTCCCTTCAAATGTGGCACTTTGCGTGGGCCCTAAGATTGATTATGTTGCTGTTCAGACATACAATGCATATACAGGTGAGAAGATGACAGCGGTTCTTGCAAAGAGCCTGCTGTATGCGCACTTCAACAAGAAGGCTGAGGAACTGGCCCTTGAGGATTACAAACCTGGCGACAAACTTGTTCCATTTAAAGTGGTTGCAGAGTATAAGGGACCTGAACTTGTGGGTATGGAGTATGAGCAGCTGATACCTTGGGTAAAACCTGTTTCTGTAGATGAGAAAGGGAAATGGAGCGATGCTTCCCAGAAGGCTTTCCGCATTATTCCTGGAGATTATGTAACAACTGAGGACGGTACCGGTATAGTGCATATTGCCCCTACTTTTGGTGCTGATGATGCTTTTGTGGCCAAGGCTGCAGGTATCCCTTCACTGTTCATGATAAACAAGAGCGGTGAGACCCGCCCTATGGTTGACCTTACCGGCAAGTTCTATATGATGGATGAACTTGATGAGGAGTTTGTAAAACAGTGTGTGGATGTGGAACTCTACAAGGAGTACGAGGGGAGATGGGTTAAGAATGCATACGATCCGCAGTTCACTGTAAATAAAGTATATGACGAGAAGGCTGCTGCCGCCGCAGAGACATTGGATGTTGTAATATGTCTTATGATGAAGGGGGCCAACAAGGCATTCAAGATAGAGAAGCATACACATAACTATCCTCATTGCTGGAGGACAGACAAACCTGTATTGTATTATCCTTTGGATTCATGGTTTATCAGAACTACTGCAGTGCAGGATGAACTTATTGCCTTGAACAAAACCATCAACTGGAAGCCAGAGAGTACAGGTACCGGCCGTTTTGGCAAATGGCTTGAGAACCTTCAGGACTGGAACCTTTCCCGCAGCCGCTATTGGGGTACTCCACTCCCTATCTGGAGGACAGAAGACAAGAAGGAGGAGATGTGCATAGGCTCTGCAGAGGAACTTTACAACGAACTTGAGAAATCTGTTGCAGCAGGTTTCATGGCGTCAAACCCATTGAAGGATAAGGGGTTTGTTCCAGGGGATTTCTCAAAGGAGAACTATGAAAAGATAGATCTTCACAGACCATATGTGGATGGGTACATTCTTGTATCCCCAAGCGGCCAGCCAATGAAGAGGGAACTGGACCTTATTGATGTGTGGTTTGATTCAGGTGCAATGCCTTTTGCACAGGAGGGGTTGGAGAATCTTGGAAAACCTCAGTTCGGCCAGACTGCAGATTTCATTGCAGAGGGCGTTGACCAGACACGCGGATGGTTCTTTACCCTTCATGCAATTTCTACAATGGTGAACAGGAAGGTTGCATATAAGACAGTGCTTTCAAACGGTCTTGTACTTGACAAGGTTGGAAACAAGATGAGCAAGCGTCTTGGCAATGCGGTTGATCCTTTCAAGGCATTGGATGAGTACGGTGCTGACTCTTTGAGATGGTATATGCTTACAAATGCACAGCCTTGGGATAACCTCAAGTTTGATTTTGCAGGTGTGGATGAGGTTAAGAGAAAATTCTTCGGGACATTGTACAATACATACTCGTTCTTTGCATTGTATTCAAATGTAGATGGGTTTGACAACAAGGCTCCTCAGGTGCCTGTAGAGAACCGTCCTGAGATTGACCGTTGGATTATATCATACCTTAACAGCCTCATAAAGGATGTGAAGGCTTGCTACGAGGATTATGATGTTACAACTGCAGGAAGAAAGATACAGGATTTTGTGTGTGACCATTTGAGCAACTGGTACGTGCGCTTGAACAGAAAACGTTTCTGGGGCGGTTCAATGACAGAGGACAAACTGGCCGCTTACCAGACATTGTATTCTTGCCTTGAGACAGTGGCAATTCTGGCAGCGCCAATTGCCCCATTCTTTATGGAGAGACTGTTCCTCGACCTTAACGCCGTTTCAGGAATGCATGCTGAGAATTCGGTTCATCTTGTGCTTATGCCTGAAGTTGAGGAGAAATATATAGACAAGGACCTTGAGGAGAGGATGGCTTTGGCACAATTGAGTTCATCAATGATTCTTGCATTGAGAAGGAAAGTGAACATTAAGGTAAGGCAGCCACTTGCAAAAATCATCATTCCTGTACTTGACCATAAGATTCAGGAGCAGTTTGAGAAGGTGAAGAACCTGGTGCTTGGTGAGGTAAATATTAAGGAAGTTGAATTTATAACCAATACAGAAGGTTTAATTACCAAGAAGATAAAACCTAATTTCAAGACTTTGGGCAAGAAGTACGGCAAGATGATGAAGGATATTGCTGCAGCGTTTGCCCAGTTCTCACAGAGTGACATTACACAAATTGAGATGTCAGAGACCTACAAGTTTGCTTTGGCAGCAGGTGAAGTTATCCTTGAAAAAGAGGATTATGAGATTACTTCAGAAGATATGCCGGACTGGCTGGTTGCAACAGAGGGTAAACTTACAGTTGCAATGGATATAACCATAACAGATTCATTGAGAAGGGAAGGTGTAGCAAGGGAACTTGTAAACAGAATCCAGAATTTGAGAAAAGGCAAGGATTTTGAAGTGACAGACAAAGTGGAGGTAAAGATTGAGAAAAGGGAAGATGTATCTGAGTCTTTGCAGGAATTCTCAGAATATGTATGTGGACAGACTTTGTGCGAGGATATAGAACTTGTAGACAAACTTGAAGGCGCGGATGAAGTTGAGTGGGGCGATGACGAGGTATTGCGCATTTCAATTAAGTTATTAAATTTGTAACTTTAAATCAAACAGTTATGGATACAGAGAAAGTAAGGTACAGCGATGCTGAATTGCAGGAGTTCAAAGAATTGATCCTGTCAAAACTGGAGTCTGCAAAACAGGACTACGAGGAGTTGAGGGCTGCAATTACCCATAGTGCCAGCAATGGAGTTGAGGATACTTCACCAACGTTCAAGGTACTTGAAGAGGGCGCATCTTCGCTTTCAAAAGAGGAGTCCGGCCAGTTGGCACAAAGACAATACAAGTTCATCCAGTCTTTGGAGGCTGCACTTGTAAGGATTGAAAACAAGACTTATGGGGTATGCAGGGAAACAGGCAAACTCATCCCTAAGGAGAGATTAATGCTGGTTCCTCATGCAACTCTGAGTGTAGAGGCTAAAAACAAGAGACAGTAATGAAGTTATCCAAGGGTAGCCGTATTTCGTTGTTGATAGTTTTGTTGCTGGTAATAGACCAGACGATAAAATTTGCTGTAAAATTGAATATGACAATAGGGGAGAGTATCCCGGTCTTTGGAAATTGGTTCCAGATTTGTTTTATAGAGAATAACGGAATGGCGTTTGGAATGCAGTTTGGCGGTTCATTGGGCAAACTTGCATTGAGCCTTTTCAGGGTAGTACTCATTGGATTCATTATAGTTTATCTGAGAAAACTGATCAATAGGGCGGGAACACCTGCAGGTGTTCTTGTGGGGCTCTCGCTTATTTTGGTTGGTGCTATTGGAAATGTGATTGACTGTCTTTTTTATGGAGAAATTTTCAGTGCATCAACGTATACACAGGTAGCACAACTGTTTCCTCCAGACGGGGGCTATGCAGGATTCCTCTACGGAAAGGTTGTAGATATGTTTTACTTTCCAATCATTGATACAGTTCTGCCTGAGTGGATTCCTTTTTATGGAGGAGAACCATTCATATTCTTCCGCCCGATATTCAATTTTGCGGATGCATGCATATCTGTTTCGGTAGTATATATGCTTATTTTCCAGAGAAAGTTTTTCATGGAGGAGAAATAAGGATGAACCATACAAGTACAAAAAAGGTCGGGATCTTCCCGACCTTTATATATTTCAAGGGTATACAATAGATTTATTTCTTGATTTTTTCCATCAGTTTCTGTCGGGAAAAATGGATTCTGCTCTTTACGGTTCCAAGGTGCAGGCCAAGTTCATCGGCAATCTCCTGATACTTGTATCCACTGTCATGCATCTGGAAAGGAATCCTGAATTCCGGTTCAAGAGAATTGACCATTGCTGTAAGTTCCCGGAAATTATAGTCGCTCTCAGGGTTGGTTTCTGCAGGACGGCTTGTGAGGACGAACTCCTGGACGTCTTTATTGAATATAGCCTGTTTTTTCACTCTGCGCCTATAATCATTTATGAAAGTATTCTTCATGATGGTGTACATCCAGGCCTTGATATTGGTCTGCTCATCAAACTTGTCCTGGTTATAAAGGGCCTTGAAATAAGTTTCTTGAACCAAGTCTTTTGCATCCTCCATGTTTGATGTGAGGCTGTAAGCATATCTTGTCAGACTCGGCTCCAGGTTAATGATCTCGGTGTTGAAATCTGTGTTACCCATAAATCCTAAGATTATTAGTAAATAAACCGCAAACAATATTGATTGTTTACCTTAACTTGAAATAATCTTCTGTGAGGTTATAGTCTAGGTCCTGCTTTCCAAACGCGAAATTATAACTTCATTTCTTTATTTTTATTAACATATGGTGTAGTTATTGTTAAGATTCGGTGAAATTGTGAATTAACTGTTGCGAATCATACAGAATGTACAGGTACTATGTTCCGGCAATATGCTTTAAGTGCATTTTTTTATTAATCTTGAAAATTTTCAGCGATTTCTTTTGCATAAATAAAAATTGTTCCTATATTTGCAATCCCAAAGCGGAAGGAGAGGTGGCAGAGTGGTCGATTGCGGCGGTCTTGAAAACCGTTGAACTGAGAGGTTCCGGGGGTTCGAATCCCTCCCTCTCCGCAGAACGCCGAAGATAAAAGGCGGACAAAATTAGACAAATCCCGTAAAATCAAGGTTTTACGGGATTTTTTGTTACCCTTTTCCAGACATATACTCAATGAAAAATCGTCGAAAAATAGTTCTGTTTGCTGATTTTTACGTAATTTTGCGCCGAAGTGTAATGGTAATATTCAGATGGGATACGATGATTTTATATTGACCGTCAATTCGTCCAGCATCATCATATTATTAGGGATGGCCGCTGTACTGCTTGCCGCTACCCGTTTTCGTGGAGAGAGCGGATATGCGGCTGCCATTATTGTGCTACCCAA